>NZ_JBMPOZ010000011.1:0-232422 GCF_049340385.1 Undibacterium sp. Ji83W
AAACCTGCAATGCTCATTATCGGCGCTATGATGAGAAAACTAGTCCATGTCGCTTTGGGTGTATTGAAATCCGGAAAACCATTCGATGCTAGCTTGCATTTGGCTTGACAGGAATAACAGTATCTACCGCTTTACCGCTTTACTGCTCTATCTTCACTCAACATACTCAACCCTGTTCCTGCCTTGCTGCTTGGACCGGTACAAAGCCTGGTCGGCATGCGAGATCAATTCAGCGGCTGTCATCGGGTTTTGCGGATCAAAGGCGATGACGCCAAAACTGCTGGTGACGGCGATGGACTGCTGGTCGCTGATGGCGATCTCTTTTTCGCGGATTGATTTCAGCAATCTTTCGATGAGGCCTTTACCATGGCTGACGTCCAGCCCGGGGATGATGATCAGGAATTCTTCGCCACCATAGCGGCCAACGGCGTCAGACTGGCGCACTGTGGCATTCAGGCGGCGCACTACCTCGATCAATACGGCGTCGCCAGCGGGGTGGCCGTAAGTGTCGTTGATGCGCTTGAAGTGATCCAGGTCCAGCAGGGCCAATAGCAAGGGCGTTTGCTGGCGTTGGGCTTTGCCCAGTTCCATTTCCATCATTTCCAGCATGGCAGAACGGTTCCAGGCAGATGTCAAACCGTCCCGCAATGCGCGTACTTTGAGTTCTTCGCGGGACATTTCCAGCTCACGTGTGCGTTCTTTGACGATGGCTTCGGTACGGGCCTGTAGCGCTGTCAGCCTGCGCAGGCGATAGCTGTGCAGGATAAAAATCAGCATCAGCAATGCCACGGCTATCAGCATGTAAAACCAGGTTGTTCTCCACCACGGTGGCTGTATGATCAATGCCAGCGATTTGATCGCGGACGACTGCTGGGCATCAGTATTACTGACAAAGTACTCAAAGCGGTAGCTGCCAGGTTCAAGTGCGGTGTAGCGCACTTTGGGTGTCGTGGAACTTGACCAGTTTTCTTCCAGGCCACTGAGGCGGTAATGAAATTCCAGCGCACTGCGGTTCCTGAAGTTGAGACTCGCCAGCACCAGCTCCAGTGGCTGGGGTGACCAGGCCAGCTCCAGCGGCTTGTCGCTAGAGTAAGACTCTTCTCCGCGATGGATGTTTTCAATCAGGGTGTTGAGTTCAAGCTCTTTAAACAGCTTCTCAGGTTTGAGGATATGTGAAATGCCATTGCTGGTGGCAACCCACATTGCTGCATCGTTGTCCTCATAAAAGCTGTCGCCATTGGTTTCGTTCCAGACGAAGCCATTGCTTTGATTGAATAGCCGCCACTGCTTTTTATTCCATACGGCGATACCTGCATCCGTACCTGCCCATAACCAGCCGCGACTGTCTTCCAGCAAGGAAAAGATGATCTTGTTTTTTAATACGGGTGACTCTTGCTGCTGCAACTGCAAGACACCGTTGTTGACGCTTGCGCGTAACAAGCCCGCCTGGCGCGTGCCCAGCCACAAGTCATTCCCTGTAGTGCAACTGACGGCGGACATGTAAGGTGACTGCCCATTGAAGCTCACTTCGAATGTAGCCCAGTTCTTGCCATCAAAGCGCAGCAGGTGGTCGCGTGCAATAAACCAGATGTTGCCATTCGGACTCAGACACAGATCACGAAAATTCATGGCTTTGGGGATTTGTGGACTCTGCAAATTCTGCAAACCAGCGGGGCGCATGACATTGATTTTGCTGGCCTTGGTATCGATGACGAACAATCCATCCATGGTCGCCAGCCAGATCTTGCCTTGATGGTCGGACAGCATTCTAAAAATCTGCGGCAGACTTGCTACTTGTGCATAGACCCGGGTTTTCGCGTCGTAGCGCATCAGTTGCCCAGAGTAGGTGCCGCCCCACACTGTACCAGCCTGATCGACCACCATGCCTGACCACTGGTGGTTCAATGTTGTCAGCCCGTCTGTGATGCTGCTGAATTGCCGTTGACCAGGGCGCAGTTGCGCCGGGCCAGAGCGTGTACCTGCATGCAAAACGCCTTCTTTGTCCCTGGCCATGGACAGGGCAACGTCGTCAGGCATGCCTTGCGCCATGGTCCAGCTTTCCCAATTGCCAGACCCCAGCCATTTGATCAAACCTAGCCCGCGTGAACCTAGCCACATGCCACCATCTTTGTCGTACAGCAGGGCAGTCAGGCCGCCTGCTATTTTCAAACCATTTTTTCTGTCAAAATTTTCCCAGTGATCTATATTCCAGCGTATCAGTGACTGGTCAGCATTGCTCAGTATCCGTCCTTCAGCATCGGCAGATATCCAGGTCACCAGTCCTTTTTTATGCAGGATATCGCCTGGTGGCGTCCTGTCGATGAAGTGTTTTTCGCTGGCCTGGAGAACCACAATATGCTGCTCGCCCCTGGCCCAGAGTTGCCCGCTACGGTCGCGGTGAAAACCTAGCCACTGGTCGCCCGGCACACCTTGTGAAGCATCCCAGACATGAATCTGGCTGCCTGTGTACTGGCAAATCGATGAGCCGCAACCCAGCCAGAAATCACCATTTTTTTCACGATGGACACTCAATAAAGTATCGGGTGCCTGTTGCGCAAGACTTTGCTGGTTAGGGAACAGTATCTGTAATTGCGGCTGGCCCTGGGCCATGGTCAGTGCATACAGACGTTGCTGGCTGATGAAGAACAGGGTGCCGTCCGGTGACGAACTTAATTTTTGGCCGGGTGCAACCGGCAATTTTTTACCATGATCGAGGACAGGCTCAAACCGCTCGCCCTTCTTGAGATAGAGGCCGTCATTATTGCCGACCCATAGCCGCCGCTGCGCATCGACATGCAAGGTCGATACAAATGGATCTGGCAGGCCCTCTGCCTTGGCGTAGCGACGAAATTCAGCACCGTTGTAGCGAAATAGCCCGTTCTCTGTACCTACCCAGATATAGCCATCCCCATCGCTCTCCATGGCGCTGACCGACAGATTACTCAGGCCATCAAGCTGGGTGTAGTAGCGAAGCGGTATTTGTTGCGACCTGACTGGTGCAGCCCACATCACCAGTATCAAAAGGAACATCAACTCCAATATCATCCAACGAATAAAGCGAGGTAAAAATTTACCCTTGTAACGATACAATTTCGCAACTCCTTAAATTTGACGTGGCGTCATTTCCTTGACTATCTGGTGTGATTTGACATGCAAGCGAAATTTTTGGTCACGCAAATGTCATAGAGTTTCCGGTTTGAAATTGACCGGTTTTCCATGGTGAGGAAATTTTCTCAGCGGGGGAGAAGCATGTCACAAAAAAAATAAACATGCTACCTGCTTGAGCAGTTTCTGATGAACTAAGCGCCAACTTGCGCAGTAAGCTGTATAAAAACCTGCTTCATGGTCAATTATCGTTGCCGTGGCACAGATTATGTTTTCCTCGGGGGAATTTTGCATGTGATCACACAGCGCAGGCAGTAAGCCTAATGGAAATTAGAAAGTGTCACTTATGCGGTAAAAGACCTTGGGTATTTGTTACCTGCGTGTGAAAAAACAGCTGTGAAAGCTGATTTTTCATGATGTCGTGTCATTTTATTGAGTATCGTCACGGCGGCTTCGTGCTATTAAAAAGCAGCATGTCTGAGTAGATCAGTTGAAAACAAATTCAATGAACAAGGGATAACATTCATGCTTTCTATCCCTCATTCATTTTGACTAAGGTCAAGATTCTATTTCCCAGGTATTTGCTTCGTTGTTTTTACCGCATCGGTTTCTGAAAACTGAACGGCCTTGATACCGGTGGCCTGTTTTACTGGACGCGTTGGCGATGTGTCGACGAGGCTGCCAGTTGGCAATGGGTCTGCAAAGCCGCAATCGCTACCCGCATTTTTTTTGTCGATGTGAGCCTTTGACGGGCCGCACCTGGGACCCTTTTCACCACCAGGGCAACACCACAATTCTCCATCGTCACCGAGGACAAGCTTTCCTGGCGCTGCCATCGCATTGGTGCTGCCCATGATTGTTGTTGCCAACAAAAAAGCAGATGCAATTAAACTTTTATTTGTTTTAGAAAAAAATTGGCTGTTCATTTTAGTTCCTTAAAAGTGGCCTGATTGGAGTTAGATAGACCGGCCACAAAAAAGGTCTAGCTAATGATGTGCCGACAAAAGCGCAGCACAATTCTGTATTTCTTTTTCAAATTTCCCTCGACAATTTTTGATATTGAAACCTGTTTCTAAAAATATTGATGTGCTGTTTAATGCATCGTCTTGGATACACAAACGCAGCCGTTTGGATTGTCGTTGACAGTAAATTTTTTTATCTTCATCAATTTAAAAATGAAGTGATTTTCACGAGCGTCACAGTTCTAAATTTCCGAATAATGGCATGCAAAATGTGAATGAAAAATGCTGAATTGAAGAGCGTGTCGTGCCCTGTTTTTTTGATGAGAAAAGAAATAAAATACTTGAGAAAAAATCATGAATTATCTCAAACTGTCACCGGGATTTTTAACAGAAATTGCCTGCCATCTTTTGCGTAGATCGATCGCTATTTTATAAACGAAGATGGCGAATTAATATTGGTGCTAGCCTGGCCGACTGCATTCAAGAAATCAGAAAAGAAACACTGAGAGGATGAGAACTGCAGTAAATTTTTTTTGAATAATGTGGACACAAAAAATGCAGGACGCCGAAAATCAAGCGAAAGAAATTCAAAGTATGATAATTTCAACATCATAATCAGATAAAATTGACGTTGTTATCAGCAACAGGTACCAGATATTTTTTCTGCCCCATCTCAATGCCAGACTATCCAGCAAGGAAACCAATGCCTACTAGCCATGCACTACCCGTCATATTGAGTTTGCTGCTCTCATCACATGTAGTGGCTCAGGAAAAAGCTGCACTCCAGGCAGTCGATGAAATTTCATTGAACAACAAACTGCAAGCCATGTTCAACACCGCCTGCAACAAGGATGAATTCTCTGGTGTTTACCTGGTCGCAAAAGCTGGCAAGATCATCAGCGAGGCTGCATGTGGTGAAGCCAGCAAGCGCTATCATGTGGCGAACACGATAGACACCAGGTTCAATGTTGCCTCGATTGGCAAGATGTTTACGGCGGTTGGCATAGGCCAACTGGCAGATACGGGGCGTTTGTCGTATGCTGACCCGGTCAGCAAATATGTGGATGCAAGCTGGTTGCCGCCTGAAGTGGCGAAGAAAATCACCATAGGCCAGTTGTTGTCGCACACATCTGGCCTGGGTAATATTTTCAACAGCAAGTTTCTTAACGGTCCATATATGCAGATGGTCGCTATGCGAAACCTGGATGACTACAAGCCATTTACACGTGATGCGACACTGGAGTTTGCACCCGGCAGCAATTATTTGTACAGCAATATGGGCACGTTTTTACTCGGTGTCATCATAGAAAAAGCCTCGGGACAAAATTATTATGATTATGTGCGCCAGCATGTGTTTCTGGCGGCGGGCATGCATAGTACAGATAACTATATCAGGGATGAGGGAATAGAAAACCTCGCCACCGGCTACATCAGCACGCGAGGCGCGGCAGCCAGCAGGAAAGAAAACACCGTCCTGATACCATTGCGCGGCGGGCCGTATGGCCTGGGCTATTCGACCACGCATGATCTGCTGCGCTTTGCCGATGCACTGCAGGCAGACAAGTTGCTCAAGCCAGTAACGCGCCAGTTGTTCTGGCAAGACCACACAGGTGGGCGAGCAGACAAGGGCAGCTATGGATACTGCTTTGAGTTAAGCTCGGGCAAGCTGGGTAAAGTCGTGGGTCACAGCGGTCAGTTCACCGGGGTTTACGGCAAGCTCGATATGTATCTTGATGCTGGCTATACCGTGGTCGTGCTTTCCAACTATGAACCCGGCCTGCTTCCGCTTGCAGGGCGAATTGTGGCGGTGCTGGAAGGGTTGGCGGGACAACCTTAGCAAGCCAGGCTTCAGGCCCTGATGCAGCATCTTTAATCCAAGAGTGATCAGGCAAATCCAAGCATGAAAATTGTGATGCCTTGTTCAAGCTGGCATTAATCATCATTTTGCTGCCAGCTATGGCATGTGTGCCCCGCGCGGCTGGCTCAAAAATAGATGGACTTCAGTTTTTGTGTTTTGCCATAGTGCTCATCAAAGCCATACACATCCAGATGCACTTTGCCGCTGGCATGCACTTTAACGATGGCCCAGGCATACATGCGGTCTTGCGGCTTGCTGGTGTCGCTTGCCTTGGCCGAGAATGGCGAACCGCCTGAGCCTACCGTCACTTGCCATGCCTTGCCGCCAGTGGCAAGTGTCGGCTGCCAGGCATGGTAAATATGCTGGTGCCCGCAAAAATAAGTGGCCTGATAGCTTTCCACTACATCCCAGAAATTTTTCAGGTTATCAGGATAGATATCGAGCCCATCGAGGTTCACATCTGCTTTATAGAAATAGGTATAGGCGGGTTTGTGGCCGAATACAAAATAGTGTTTGGCGCCGCGCTCTTTGGCTTGTTTGAAATCTTCTGCCAGCCAGTGGGCAGGTGCATGGCCGTCATTGCCGACCGGGTCGGTATTGATGACGGCAAAATGGCTGTCGGCAAAGTCGAAAGAAAAACTCAGTTGCGACTGGCTGGTCTGGATATTGTCCGGGCCACCTACGACAGGGGCGTTATCAACCTGGAAAGCGGCAAGCTCTTTGCCAACGATGCTTTTCCAGCGCTCAGTGTCAACAATCAAATCTCCCATGTTTTCGCGCCAGATGTTTTCATTGGCGAGGCTGGCGGCCTTTTGGGTCTTGCCTGAGCTGTCTTTGCTGCGTTCCTGTACTTCATGGTTGCCGGGCACGGGTACCACATAGGTACCCGTCTCCATCATGTTGGCCACCATGCCGCGCCAGTAGGCATATTGCCGATTGAATGTGGCCTTGTCCGTCGTGTATCCCATGACCATGTCGCCGTTAAAAAACAAGGCATTGGGTCGCTGCACCTGTATCTCGCGCAATATGCGTGACAAGGCCCTGGTATTTTGTAGCCAGATCTGGTCTTGCCTGTTCAAATGCGGCCCTGGTTCGGCACGTGAATCACCCACTGTTGCAAACGAAACCAGCACCGGGTCTGGCTTGGCAGCAAACACGCTTTGCTGTACGAACAGGCTGGAGATTACAAAAGCAAGATTGGCTAGCAGCTGATGAGCTTGCGTGGCTGGTGTGATCGACATGGGGTGTCCGGCGAATTAAATATGCCGAGTATAAGAGAGCTATGTGACAGGAATAAAACAGCGATAAGAGCGCATTCAGCGCTGCTTTTAGTACCACCGTCACTGTGCTTGACAAGCGTGATAGTCTTGATATAGCCTTGGTGTTCAGTCTGATTCAGACTACCAATAATTTTTGACAACAATCATGCAAACTACTTTGTATCCACGCATAGCAAGTACGCCGGAGCCACGCTCCCTGCGTAGCCTCGCCTGTGGCTGCGCGGTTTTGTCGCTTGTTGCCAGCATTAATAATAATGATTCCAACTCGAATTCGGGCTGGGGTCGTTTCGCTGTAATTGATTAAATAGCGAGAACCACGATTCAAAAAGCCCGGAGATTCCGGGCTTTTTTCATTTCCGGAATCCGAAGGCGGCATTTTTATCAACCCGCAATCAAGGAGAAGGACATGTTTACATTCGATGAAATCGCAGTACAGGCAGGTAAAAAAGTAAGAGTAGAAGGCTTTGTGGCGACAACCCGCATACAGAGCAAAATGGCATTCGCCATTTTGCAGTCTGGCGCGAGCAAGGTGCAGGTCGTGGCATCGGGCGCGGCACGTGAGCAGGCAAAGGCCTTGATGCAGCAGGCGTATGCGGCAGTCGAAGGCATAGTCGTCGCATCGGCACAGGCACCTGGCGGCTTTGAGATACAGGCAGAGTCGCTGGAACTGATGTCACCGACGATACAGTGGCCTATATCCGCAGAGAGTGACATTGGCACCAGGCTGGCATGGCCGGCAGCGCGTTTCCGTGATCGCAAAGAGGCGCTGGCGTTGATAGTGCAAAGCGAAATCGAAAGTGAAATGACCAGCTATCTGAGGAGCCAGGGCTTCATTGGCATACATTCACCCAAGCTCATGGGTGCGCCGTCTGAGTCAGGCTCAGAAGTATTTGAAGTGAAGTACTTTGGTGAGCGGGCTTATCTTGCCCAGTCACCACAGATATACAAGCAAATTGCCATCATGGCAGGCCTGGGCAAGATTTATGAAGTCGGCCCGGTATTCAGGGCAGAACCCAGTTTTTCTTCGCGCCACGCGACCGAGTTCATCTCCTTCGACGTTGAGCTGGAAGGTGTTAAAAGCGAGCTTGAGATCATCGCTCTTGAGTGTGCGATGATCACTGAAGCTTTGGCGCAGGTAATCGCCAGAATGGGGCCAGAGCTGGCATTGCACTATCCCAAAGCAACGGTTCCGGCCACCTGCCATATCCTCGAATTTGCAGAAGCTCAAGCCTTGCTTGGCGTATCTGGGGAAGAATCACTCAGCGCCGAGGAGGAACGAAAACTGGGTGCGATGATGCAGGAGCAGGGTCACGAACTGGTGGCGCTGACCCGAGTACCATGGAAGCAAAGACCGTTCTACCACATGCGCGAAGGTGAACACCTGACCCGGAGTTTTGAGTTGCTGTATCGCGGCGTTGAAATTACCACGGGTGCCATACGCGAGCACAGGTATGATGTCCTGATGGCGCAACTCGCAGAAAAAGGGTTGACAGGCAAGGGCCTGGAGTTCTATCTGGAGTCATTCAAACTGGCAGCACCACCGCACGGCGGCTTTGGCCTGGGCCTGGCCCGTTTGACGGCATTGTTCCTTGGTTTGCCAGGGATAAAAGAAGCGACATTTATCCATCGAGGGCCAGGGCGCTTGTCGCCCTGAGCGCGGATTGCTGGCTGATCTTAAGGAGGCTTAAGCAGGCTTAGGCAGGCGCAGATGGAGTGGTGCAGAGTAAGACACCTGCGCCCTGGTTTAAAACGTCGATTCCCATTGCGCATTGCCACTTCTGTCAGTCGCGCCATAGATGGTACGTGCAACGGCGCACAATGCCATGACTTGTACCATCAACAGATACCATCCCGCTTCACCGGCGGCGACGGCGTCCTGGGTATGGCTATTGAGGCTCATGGCGTGCTTGACCCTGGTGACGTAGAGTGAAATGAATTCCATGAATGAAGCGGGTGATGGATGTGCGACCTTGCCCATGAAGTAGAAAGACAGGTAGATGCCCAAGAAAATCTGCAAGACGAAAGCTACGGCAGCCAGCAGTAAAAAGGCAAAGTCTATGCGGCGGGCTGGAAACTTGAAATGGTTTGCGACCAGGTAAAACCCGCTCAGGGCACAAAACCCCATGAGGAGCGCACCTATGGGCAGGAACACCAGATAAGAAAATGAAAAAAGATTCAGGCCAGTACCACGCCAGACCATGGTATTGATCATGCTCACCAGCAAAGAGCTGATCAGGCAACATGCCCAGGCGAGGGGTCTTGCGTATGGAGAGAGGGATGTCACTGGCTGGCCTTGATGTGGGTAAGGGTACTGGATTTTTATCTGTCCTGCAGCAGGACAAAATTTTGCGCGATATTATCTGGATGCTAAAGTGGCGTCAAGGTTCAGCGTTTGTGTGAGCAGATTGGAAGTGGCAGATATTCAATCTGCAAAATCATTTGCCATTTCAGGAGTACGGATTTTACGCAGATGGATCCCAGCCTGCGCTGGGATGACATTGCGATGGGTGGGGATCATTAAACTCTACGGTGCTAATCTGCCCCCCTACCTTAAAGTCGTCATTCCAGCGCAGGCTGGAATCTACCGGGCTGGCGCGCCAGCGGCGTTCGTCGCATTGGTATATCGTTGTTATTGCCGTATCGCCCTGTAGTAGGGTGCGCCGTGCGCACCATTTTTTTTCCGGCGATTTGAAAGTGCAAACGATGCGCATAGCGCACCCTACTGGTTAATCAAATGCAGCGGCAATGGCATCTTGTGTTTATCCAAAAACCCGATCACCGCCATCCCATTTTCACAAAGCCCCCACCCAGGCCAGCGCATCATCTGCAAAATGCCGCAACAAGCGCGCCAGCTCGCGTACGTCTTCTTTTTTCCAATCACTCAGCATTTTTTCTATGATTTTTTGACGCGCGCTATCCAGCGCATCTGTCATGACGCGACCTTGCTCGGTAATGACGGCGGCCTTGACGCGGCCATCCTGCGGGCTGGGGCAGCGGCTGACCAGGCCCAGGCTGTCGAGTTTGGCGATCTGGCGGCTGACGGTGCTGTGGTCGCGCCCCACCAGTTCTGCCAGTTCTACTATGCCTATCGGCCCCAGGCGTTCTATGCGTACCAGCAAGGGGAAGAGGGCGCGGTCAAGATCGATACCCGCCGCCGCAATGAGGGCCGCATCAGGCTGCGGGCGGTTCAGCACGCCGGTGATATCCATCAGGGCACCGCGCAATTCGCCGATTTCTTTCTTCATTTTTTCTTGTCCTTGCTTAATTCAATATATGTGTATAATGCACGCATATTCAGAGCATCCATTTTGGCCTAGCCTGAATAATTTCAGCAAAGGATAGCAGATATGAAAGCAGCAATCGTAGTAGAAGCAGGCAAACCACCCGTCTATGGTGATTTCAAGGAGCCAGTCGCAGGCGATGGCGAGGTGATTGTCAAGGTGGTGGCGGCAGCGCTCAGCCCTGTGGTCAAGAGCCGTGCTTCGGGCAGGCATTACAGCTCTGCAGGCAGCCTGCCGTTTGTGGTGGGTGTGGATGGTGTGGGCCGTCTGGAGGATGGCAGCCGCGTCTATTTTGCCTTGCCGCAAGCGCCATTTGGCAGCATGGCAGAAAAAACCGTGGTCAGGGCCGCGCAATGCATCGCCTTGCCAGATGCGCTCGATGATATCAAGGCGGCAGCCATCGCCAACCCCGGCATGTCTGCCTGGGCGGCAATGCAGGAGCGGGCAAAACTGGTGGCGGGCGAAACCGTGCTGATCAATGGCGCAACCGGCACGGCGGGGCGTTTGGCGGTGCAAATCGCCAAGTACCTGGGCGCAAAGAAAGTCATTGCCACAGGCCGTAACAAGCAAGCGCTGGAAGCATTGCAAGCCATAGGTGCAGATGTGGTGATCCCTCTTGGTGATGACAGGCAAGCCATGGAAGTTGCCTTCAAACAGCAATTTGCCGAAGGTGTTGATGTGGTAGTCGATTACCTGTGGGGGCAGAGCGCAGAGTTGCTCCTCATCGCTGCGGCCAAGGCTGGTAAAGAAGCGGTGCCCATGCGCTTCGTGCAAGTAGGTTCTGTCAGTGGTGAAGAGATCAATCTGCCGAGTGCGGTACTGCGCTCATCGGCAATTGTGCTGATGGGCAGCGGCATAGGCAGCATCCCGCCTCAGCGTCTGTTCAAATCGATAGGCGAAGTGCTGCATGCTGCAGTACCGGGTGGTTTTGAGATTGCGGTGGCGACGGCGGCCTTATCTGCGGTAGAAGAAAATTGGGACAAGGATGCAAACTTGCCGCGCCTGGTGTTTACCATGGATTGAAGCTTTGCTGAAAGCAGCGTCCGCATAAATCTGCTTGAACAAGCGAATTGTTTACCGTATCTTTGCTGTCTGTACAAACGATGCAAACGGTGGATATTGGCATGGAAATCAGTTTCGCAAAATATCAGGCGCTTGGTAATGCCTATCTGGTGCTTGATGCCGGAGCGATAGACCTGGGCATGGATGAAATCATGCGCCTGTGCGATTTCCGGAATGGCATAGGCAGTGACGGTGTGCTGTTTGGCCCCAGCTATCCGGATGATGCTGATTTTGGTTTGCGCATCATCAATCCGGATGGCAGCGAGGCCGAGAAAAGCGGCAATGGCTTGCGTATCTTTTGTCAGTATCTGTATGACCAGGGTCTGGTTGGCAAGCAGGTGTTCACAGTCAAGACCAGGGGCGGCATCGTGCAGGCCAGGGTTTTTGCTGAGCAGCAATTAGTGGAAGTGTCGATGGGGCAGGTGAGTTTCCAGGCAGAGCAGATACCGGTACTTGGCCCCGCCCGTGAAGTTTTGCTGGAAGAGATAGCTCTTGGCGAGCGCACCGTGCAGGTATCTTGCGCCACCATAGGCAATCCGCATTGCGTGGTGCTGACAAAGCAACCTGATGAAGCCGTGGCGAGAGAACTTGGCCCCTTGCTGGAACAACATCCACTCTTCCCCAATCGCAGTAATGTACAGTTCTTGCGGGTGATAGACCGCCAGAACATACAAATAGAAATCTGGGAACGCGGTGCCGGTTACACCCATGCATCTGGCAGCAGCAGTTGCGCAGCCGCTGCAGTGGCGCATAAACTGGGGCTGGTTGATGCAAACCTGACGGTGCATATGCGGGGTGGAGACATCGATATTGTCATTTCACCGGAATTTGAAGTGATGATGACGGGGCCTGTGCTGGCGGTGTGCCATGGCAAGGTGGTGGTGCATGGATAGTTTTGGTTTTGCTGGAGGCAACAAATTATGCTCTAATGGTATATTAATTTTCATTTTCGGTGCTTTGTAACGTACCCTATCGTATTGCAATATCACGAATTTTTGCACTATACACAAACAACATGCACTCGACTGTCCTCTTCGACATAACAAACACTGCATATGACACGAGCTTGTTTTTTAACGCCGGGTTCATCATTGTTGTGATTGGATGCGTGATGCTCCTTGCTGATGCATGGCGAAAACGTTGGGGCTATCCTCCGATGAATTGGCGTGGCCGGGGAGCAGTGTCTTCACCTGCTTTTCCATTCAAGGTGATGGGGGCTGGTATGCTAATCAGTGTGTTGATCATCGCAAAAACATATTACGACTATCAATCATTACGTTCAGCCTACGAGAGCGGAAGCTGTAAATTGATTGATGGTACGATAAAGAACTTTCATCCGGGCCTGCGAGTGAAGGGCAAGGGAAATGAAAGTTTTGACGTTGGCGATGCCCACTTGGCATACTCGGCTTTTGATTCGTCACCTGGTTTTCACCAGGCCAAAGGCAATGGCGGGCTCATGATGGATGGTCTTCATATACGGGTACAGCGCTGTGGCTCAGATATTGCGCGGCTTGAGATTATCGACAACCCCTAGCCGCATTTGAGTGCGCAACATACCCCTCATTTTTACACATTGCATGTCACATGTAATGGACTGAAAAACTCGTGATGCAGGATACATTGCAAAGCGCAATATGAGATCATCGCATGTCAAAAATAAATATTTTCACCTAGAATATCGTAATCATGTGTCTCGCACATTTGATCTTCTATGATCGCAACAGCGACCAAAAATCCCCATTATTTCCAAAATAGTAATACACTGCTGCCTTTAGCTCGCGGTGTTTTTGTTGGCGTGAATGAGAATGGCAATGATCAGTTTTTTTGCCATCGGCTTTATTGACGCAAGATACCCTGCCGCACATAAAAACGCTTTAAGGAATTTAATGATCAAAGTCACACAACTACAATTTGATTATGGGAAGAAGCACGTCTATGACGACTTTTCGCTGACATTGAACAAGCCCGGCGTGTATGGCTTGTTTGGCCGTAATGGCAGTGGCAAATCGACGCTGCTCAAAATTTTGTCGGGCTTGCTATTCCCGCATGGCGGGCAGGTAGAAGTGCTTGGTTACAGACCCGCAGCACGCTTGCCAACCTTTTTAGAGCAGGTCTATGTCGTGCCGGAAGAATTTCATCTTCCCGATATCAACCTGGCAGTTTTGTATAAAACCCATGCGCCGTTTTATCCGCGCTTTTCTGGCAGTGATTTTCTAAATTACGCAGAGATTTTTGAAATCCCGCGTGACAAAGGTTTTGCTGCCATGAGCCTGGGGCAAAAAAAGAAGGCCGTGATTGCCTTTGCGCTGGCAACGCACACACCCTTGCTGCTGATGGATGAACCGACCAATGGTCTCGACATCGTCGGGCGCTCGCAATTCAAGACTATCCTTGGTGGCAAGGAGCATGCCGGTCGTACGGTGATCATCAGCACCCACCAGGCACATGACCTGGAAAGCCTGATGAATCATGTACTGTTCGTTGATAGCGGCAAGCTTGCGCTGTCGGCCAGTATGGAGACGCTGCAACGTGCCTTGCACCTGGGGGTGGCTGATAATCAGGCTGACACAGCCAGCAGTATTTATCAGGAAGCTTACGGTCACCAATGGGCCTATGTAAGCCGCAATGCAGGCACCGCGCCGGGTGTGATCAATCTTGAATTGCTTTACAAGGCCTTGAGCATCAACAAACAAGGTGTGCTTGATGCAGTGGCGAGTTATCTGGACGCAAAAAGTGCAACAAATGTAGCAGACGCAGGAAACGCAGCGAGGGATGCGCAATGACGGATTTTTTTGATATCAACCGCTTCGGCCGCTTGCTACGTGCGCATTGGGCCGAGAGCTGGCGGGAATATGCCTGGTTTGCCGGTGCGCTGGTGATGCTGGATTTGATTGCCATGGCGATTTCTTTTAGTACGGACTCTGGCAACGTATACTGGGCTTTCCAGTTCCAGGGACAAACCATGTGGTATATGACTGGTTTGTTTTTTTCGGCGGTCATTTTCGCTGGCCGCTATTTCAAATACCTGCTGAATCCAGGTGCCAGCCTGATTGCACTGATGCGTCCTGCCTCAGTGTTTGAGAAATGGCTGATGGCTTTTCTGGTGATCAGCATTTTTTATCCCATGGTCTTTAGCTTGCTTTATGTGTTGTTCAACTATCCTGCCGTCCAGTTGGCCAAGACTCTGGCACTGCAATTGCCACGCTGTGAATCCTGCTCCGGGAATTTTCATTTCTACTTTCCCTTCGTGACGAAAGAGGCGGCGCTGAAGGGACTGAACAATGGAGAACATGCCCTGGCACCACAGTTATTTTTCTTTTTGTCTCTTTCCGCTGCGCAAGCGCTGATCGCGGGGGGAACGGCATTTTTCAAACGCTCTCCTGTGTTGCGCACGATATTGTTTTCGTTTTTGCTGTTCATCGTATCGAGCTGGGTAATAGGTTCTCCGCAATTGGGCATCTTTACCACACATTATGGCGAAAATGACCCACACTACAGTGCGATGGAATACGGACTTTCAGTGGGTTTGTGGCTGGGTGTGCCCTTGTTGTTGTGGACTGCCCTATTTTTCCACATTAAAGAACGGGAGGTCGCATGATGACCCGTTATTTTTCCAAAGTTGGCGTATGGATTTTCATATTTGCCGTGGCCTGGTATCTGGCAGGCAATTATTTTCTTGATCGTCTGAAAAAAGAACAAGTTGCCTACGCAGAGAGCATGCACGTAAAGGAACAGCACGCAGATATTGGCAGCAATAGCAGAGCGGTGATACGCGCACTGGGCGATGATTTTCGTGTGTCGCATATCAAACTCGTTTTTGATCCTGCTGCATCGCAGGCATCAATCAATAACGAGGACATGCAGGTTGCCGCCAGCACGCAATTTGTTGATGGTGTTTTCAATATCACCTTCAGTAAAGCAGTGGCACCGATGGATCATCACAAGAAAATGATTACTGAAATTCGTCTGCCATCTTCTGTCAACAAGGTAGAAATAGCGGGCATTGATGCAGTTGAAATTTCTGGCAGCTTGCCCGCACCCGCTGCCGAACTGGTACTGGAAAATCTGGGCTGCACAGCAAAGATAAATATAGAACAGTTGCAGGTCAACCGACTTAAACTGGTGGCCAGTTGCCAGATTCCGCCGAAAAATGAATGCTGCTCAACTCAATTTAATTTGAGCGAACAAATACAGATCGGGAAGCTGGAAGTTGTGATGCAACACGGTAGTCTGGATTATTCGGGTAGCAAAGTGCCACAGGAAACTCTGTTGAATGTTGGGGATAATGTGAGCATTACAGGTCGACGTGAATTTTTGCAATCGCTACGATTTGGTAATGGTTCGCGGTGACGCATATGAATCAGTCTGGCAGGGTGCGTTGGGTTTGTTATAACGCTCCTTACCAGATGCAACGCACATGCATTCAGGTAAATACCATGAATTTGGGCGCAACGGATTACGCCGCGTGATGAGGTTTGATCATGGATATTTGCTTGAGTTGCATAGGCTGGGTTGCGTATAACAAGTAATTTTCCCTGACAACGGATATTTGCTTGGAAGACATCATATGAAGACTGTTCTCACGTATAAAAAGCTGCTTGTCGTATGCATGGCGTCGTTATTAAGCCTGCCCCCTGTAACTGGCCTGACGCAAACAAACGATGCTGAAAAACGTGTCCTGTTTGCCAAGGCTGCTGCAGGTGATAAGGCCGCTATCGATATCCTGCGTCACAATGCTGAGCGAGGTGGCGCAGATGCGCAGAACGTTCTTGGGGCTCTGTATTTTCAGGGTATAGGCGGGAAATCTGATTATGTAGAGGCATTGAAATGGTCGCAGAAAGCGGCTGCTCAGGGCGATGCGCTTGCGCAAAATAATCTCGGTTTGATGTATGCCCAAGGCTTGGGCGTGACAAAAAACGATGCCGAAGCATTGAAATGGTTTCGCAAGTCAGCCGCTCAAGGCAATGCGCAGGCAAAATTGAGTCTGGGATTTATTTATGCCAATGGCGTTGGCGTTGCCCGCAACCCTGGAGAAGGATATAACTGGACACGCCAGGCTGCTGAACAGGGGCTGCCCATTGCACAGAATAATCTGGCATCCATGTATCTGAGCGGCACCGGTACTGAACGCAATACGACTGAGGCAGTGACGTGGTTTCGCAAGGCAGCAGCGCAGGGCCTGGCATTGGCGCAATACAACCTTGCCTTGCAATATGCAGAGGGCAAGATTATCCAGCAAGACTTTATACAAGCGACCAATTTATACCGTGCGGCCGCTGAGCAGGGGCTTGTCACAGCACAGTACAATTTGGGTATGGCATATGTGAATGGCACCGGTGTTCCCAAGGTCGATGCCGTGGCCGTGTCGTGGTTTCGCAAAGCTGCCGAACAAGGCTATGTACCAGCGCAAAATGCAGTTGGTGCAATGTATGGCTTGGGGCAAGGGGTACCTGCCGACCCTGTTCACGCATGCAAATGGCTGGTTATTGCACAGATCATGGCTACACCGGGAAGTGCTGAATACAATAATGCGACAAACAACTTCAACATCATCAGCAAGCCCTTGTTGCCAGCACAGCGCAAACAGGTGCAACAAGACGCTGCGCAGTGGGTTGCGCAATTCAAGGCACAGCATAGTCCAGCACCAGCTTATCTGATTCAGTGACGAGTCTACAGGTGGCACGATATGCGGTAAAAATGTCGAAAAGCGATACGCGCGGCGCAGCCTGCAGAATACGCCTATCCTCAAGGTCGGCATCGTCGTAACGTGGGGCGCATTGCAATGCGCCGCATGTGTTCATCGCACTCTCAAGAAAAATATCTCTGCCGTGGACGACGTGTACATGCGGCGCAATATATTGCACCCTACGTTACGGCATTTTTTAGGGGATACGGTTTGCCGTGATTACTTCAAAAAAAAACGACGCCATGCACAAGCAGGCGTCGTTTTTTTATGTTCCTACGCGCGTAACGCATGAGCATGGCATTCGGTTGACAGGCGACATGCCGTTTAGAACAACAACACTAAGCCCCATGTTCTGTGGTTTTTTGCGTCAACGCAATGTGTCCGGGCGGCGTTTTTGGCTTACGTAGCGTGACTACGAAACGCAAAATAAGCAAGCAAACCAAACTAGCAACTTAAACGAATAGGGAAATATCATGAACAAACTGATCACCGCCATCATCGCTTCCACAGTTGTTATGGGTAGCGCATTTGCACAGACACCAGCAAGCGCATCTGCTTCTGCCAGCACAGCAGCCAAACCTGCAACAGCAGCCGCAGCAGCGAGTGTAGCCAAGTCTGCCCCGGCAGCTAAAGTTGTAGCAGCTTCTGCATCGGCAAGTGCTTCGGCAGCAGCAAAACCAGCAGTGGCCTCAGTACCTGCATCTGCTCCAGAAGCAAAGCCAGCGAAACATGAAAAACATGTCAAGCACGCTAAAAAAGAAGTAGCAGGCGCATCTGCAGCGGCCAGCGCAGCATCGAAATAAGTTTTCTGCAATAGGCAAGCAGTATCAAGTATCAAATATCAGAAATCAACACCGGCAGCATGTGCTGCCGGTATAAAAAAACACCGTAGTACTCAAAACAATAAGGGAATCAAACATGAACAAGCTTATCACTGCACTCGTCGCTTCTACTATCGTTATGGGCAGCGCCTTCGCTCAGACTCCTGCTACGACAGCAGCTAAAGTCACAACTGCTACACCGGCAGTCGTTGCGACCACAGCAGCAACAGCAGCTACTGTGACTACGCCAGCAGCAAAAGCAGTGACCACAACAGCCATGGCAGCAAGCACCACGCCGGCAGCAGTGTCAACAACGGCAACAGTTGCACCGGTAACGTCAGACGCAAAGCCAGTAACAGCCACTGCAGAAAAGACAGTCGCAAAACATGAAAAAACTGCCAAGCATGTCGCCCATGAAAAGCATGCCAAGGCAAAAACTGAAGTAAAAACTGATGTCAAGCCAGACGTCAAAGCTGAAGTCAAAACTGATACAGCTAAAGTTGCAACAGCAGGTAGCAGCAAGACAGCAACGCCAGCAACAAAATAAGTTGCAAGGCTTTTAGCAGCAGGCAATAATCAGAGCTGAAAAAAAGACGCTCCATCATTCGCGATGGAGCGTCTTTTGTTATGTGCAACAGGCAAGTCTGGTATCAGCGTGCCGATGCCACCAATTTGATACCCAGCGCGATCATGACGCCACCGGCAACGCGGTCCAGCCATGCCTTGTAACGCAGGTAAGTCGTGCGTGGTTTTTCTGAAGACAGGGCGACAGCGACTATCGCATACCAGCTGGCTTCGATGATGAAGACGCAAGCCAGCAGCAATACATCAAACGCCAGGCTTTGCGTGCGCGGCATGAAGGCGGCGA
Organism: Undibacterium sp. Ji83W; assembly: GCF_049340385.1. Classification (NCBI taxonomy): domain Bacteria; kingdom Pseudomonadati; phylum Pseudomonadota; class Betaproteobacteria; order Burkholderiales; family Oxalobacteraceae; genus Undibacterium; species Undibacterium sp. Ji83W. Next base: position 18,924 of record NZ_JBMPOZ010000011.1, read on the forward strand.
ACACGCTGGCATAGACGATGGATGTCTTGGGATTGCTGACCTGGGTAGTAAAGCCCAGTAACAGCGATTTGCGCAAATTGCGTTCACCTGATTGTTCAGCCGCATTGATCTGCAAAGGTTCATGCGCACCACGCCAGATCTTGAAACCCAGCCAGGCCAGATAGAGGCCGCCCAATACCTTGAGTGCAATAAACAGCACAGGCAAGGCCAGCAAGACACCTTGCAGACCCAGCAAGGCCGCCACTGCAAACAGCGTGCCGCCCATGCCCATGCCTATCGCTGCGCTGACACCTTCAGCACGGGTAGACGCCATCGCGGTGCGGGCTATCATCACAAAACTGGGGCCGGGGCTGACGACGCCGACAGTGAGTGCGGCGCAGATGCCGATGAGTGAAGCGTAGTTTTCCATGGGAGTCCTTGGCAGTTGGGGGTGAATGCGTAATTTTACAGCAGACGCCATATTGGCTAGATGTTTGGTGCGTAATCCGGCATGCGCCGCATACGGCAAAGATATTTTTCCCAGCGGTGTTGTGCTCGCATGCTTATTGCAGGTGGGTGACTTGCATGCATGTAACAAGCTTGGATGAATGCGACGAACGCCACTGGCGCGCCAGCCCGGTGGATTCCAGCCTGCGCTGGAATGACGTTGCTAAGATAGTGGGCGATCAAATATCCCGGTTTCAACCCAGCCGTATTCTCAAAGTCGTCATCCCAGCGCAGGCTGGGATCCATCTGCGCAAGATCCGTTGGGATGGAGCGAGTGCCAACTTGTAGGGTGCGCCGTGCGCACCGGTCTGCGTTTCCAAATCGCCGAACTAAATCAAAGACGGTGCGTACGACCGCACCCTACAGACCATATGCTGCCAAGACAGGGGCACTGACCATGGCCAGTACCCAGGAGATGATGGCGGCTATGGTGATGAACACGACAAGCTTATGAACGGCGCCAGGATAGGGTTTGGCGAGGCCAAGGCGCTGGGCCACTGCATTGATGATATGGCTGCCATTGGAACCTGCCAGTGGCAGTAAATTAAAAGCCGCCAACTTGGCAGCAGTGATGCCCAGCAGGCTTAGCAATGCTGTGGTGTTGATAACGCGCCATGCCTCATGCAGCAGGGTTTGCGCTGTTCCAAAAGGGGACAGCGCACCCATCACATATTGTGCTGGTAACGCGATAAAGTCTTGCCAAGCATCTGCGCCGTTCAAAGCTGCGGCCACAATCATCAGGGCGGTGCAACCAGATAGCGCGATCATGATTTGTCGCCCCAGGCTCAAGCGGTCGATGGCAAAGGGCAGGTCGTCATCACTGACGATGTGCTCGCGGGTGTCGAGAAATTTGACATAGCCATTGATAGGGAGAGGTTTCAGGACAAATCTTTTATACCTGAACAACACAGGCCCCACGCCTATGGATATTTCCAGCACCCTGGCACCAGCGGTCCGGCCTGCTGCGGCAATGCTGAACAGGTGCACAGCGTCACAGATGAAGAGGATGAGGACAAAATTGAGCATGGCACGTGGTGTGTGGATGGATCTGGCGTAATTGTAGTCTGGAACAAGGAGTTGTTGATCTTTTTTGCATGGTTTGCTGTCATGCGCGGAGAAGGGGGAAGTGCCGCTTCTATGAGTGGCAATTACGGCGATGATGGGACGTCGCGCATGCTCATTGCGGGTGGGCGGCTTGCGTGCTTATAACAAAGTCAGACGAGTGCGATGAACGCCGCGGGATTCCAGCCTGCGCTGGAATGACGTTGCTACGATAGTGGGCGATCAAATATCCCGGTTTCAATCCAGCCGTATTCTCAAAGTCGTCATCCCAGCGCAGGCTGGGATCCATGTGAGCAAAGTCCGTTGAGGTGGAACGACTATCAACTCGTAGGGTGCGCCGTGCGCACCGTTTGTGTTTCCAAATCGCCAGAGTAAGAATAAAAACGGTGCGCACGGCGCACCCTACCGGTTATGCAGGTCAATTTGTCCAGCCAAACTTATCCAGCCAATCTACGATAAACAAACTCCGCCAGCGCCACGTCTTCCAGCCCTACACCTATGGCCTTGTACAGAATAATGTCTGACTCACTGCTGCGTATGCCTGCAGCTTGTACTACATCGGTCATCTCCAGCACATCGTCCCATGCAAAGCTGCTCTTGTCGCACAGGAGCAAATCACCTGCTTCATAGGCGGCCTGTTTTTTCCATTCAACGACGATCTTGCTGGCGCGGTGTATCAGGGTGTCGTCTACTTCGCGCGTGTCAGGCTTGCTCGAACCGATGGCGGCGACAAAGGCACCGGGTTTGACATCATTACCATCAAATAGCGGCGTGCTTGATCGCGTAGCGGTGAGGATGACGTCGGCCTGGCTGGCGGCTTCGGTAGCGCTGGTGGTGCGGGCGGGGATGCCGTATTGCGTACTGATTTGTTGGGCAAAAGCCTCCTGTCCTTCTATGCCGACCACCAGCACTTCTTTAAAATTGCGTACGGCCAGCAGGGCAGGGACGTGGGCGCGCGCCTGTATGCCAGTGCCAAAGATGGCCAGCGTCTTGGCATCTTGTCGCGCCAGTTTGTCGGCAGCGAAAGCGGTAACGGCAGCGGTACGAAATTCTGTCATGGTGTCGCCTTCCATCACGGCCAGCAGGCGACCATCGTCAGCGGCGAACAAGACAATCACGAAAGTGAACTTGCCATTGATGGTGGAATAAATCTTGGCCCCGGCGGCATTCAAGCCAGGGATGACGGCACCCATGGCGCTGAGCTTGGTTTTGCCGCTGTCTATGCGTACCCTTTCCTGCATGGCACCTGCTGTGGCGTAATGCGCAAACGCCTCGCGCATGACGGTGATGGCGTCCTTGACTGTCAGCAGTGAGGCGACTTGTTCGTTGGTAATGACTTGCATGTGGTTTCCTTAATAGTGATAGGGGCTGGCGTCAATCGCACTCTGCTCGCCATCGATTTGCTGCGCCAGAAGTTCGGCACTGCCACAAGCGAGTGTCCAGCCAAGTGCGCCGTGACCTGCATTGAGGTAGAGATTGCTGACGGGTGATACGCCTATGATGGGGATGCCGGTAGGCGTCGCTGGCCGCATGCCCACCCAGGCGTGTATGGCATTTGCATCTGCATTCACCGAGGGGAATAATTGCTGTGTTTCTTTCAGCAGACTTTGCGCGCGGGCCGCATTGATCCGCATGTCGTGGCCGACGATTTCTACCCGGCCTGCCACGCGCAGGTGGTCCCCGATGCGGGCATAGACGATCTTCCTGGCGCTGTCGGTGATGCTGACGCTGGGCAGGCTGGCATCAGCTATTGGCGCATCCAGCGTGATGCTATAACCCTTGAGCGGGTAGACGGGCAGGTGCACGCCAGTCTTGGCAGCCAGGGTGGCAGCATGCGAGCCGTTCGCCAGGACAAAGGCATCGGCGTTGATATCGCCCTGGCTGGTTTGCAGGGCCTGCAATTTGCCTGCCTGCACGAGCATGCCATGGACCTGGGTGTGGTACAGGAACTTCACATTCGGATAGTGCTGCGTCAATGCCTGCGACAATTGCCTGCAAAAGCGGGCGCAGTCACCGACATCTTCAGACGGCGTATAAACGCCGCCTACCCAGCGGGCAGCAGCATGTGCCAGGGCAGGCTCTATATCCAGGCAAGCCTGGGTGGACAAGACTTGCTGTTCACAACCCAGTTGCGCCTGGTAGACGACTTGTGACGCTGCACTCTTGAGGGCAGCATCAGATGAATACATGACCAGTTTGCCTGCCTGGCGCAGATCAAAATCCAGTGATAACTGTGTTTGCAAAGTCGCCAGGCAATCGCGGCTATAGAAGGCCAGACGCAACAGCTCTGCCGTGGTCTGCCGCGATTTGCGCTGGTTACAGGCCTGCAAAAAACCGCACAGCCATTTCCACTGCGCCAGCTCCAGCGCAGGGCGCCAGCTTAAGGGAGAATCGGGATTCAGCAGGTAAGAAGGCATGCTGGCCCAGACCGAGGCATCCGCCAGCGGCGCGACATAAGAGTAACTGAGCTGCGCCCCATTGCCAAAACTGGCACCTTCACCGGCACCATCATGTGCCTCGACAATGCTGACATCATGGCCGCGTCTTGCCAGTGCATACGCGGTGGTGAGGCCGATGACGCCAGCGCCGATGATACAAACTTTCATGATAGATTTATTGAATAAAAATAAATTAAACGCTGATGGTAGTCAGATGGCGTGCAGCGCTTTCCCTCGCTGCTGCAACCAGGGCAGTGAACAGGTTTTTTTCGCTGGCATTGACCCGGTATTCAGGGTGCCATTGCACCCCCATACAAAATGATAGCGATGGCACTTCTATGGCTTCGACCACGCCATCATCGGCCACTGCTGCCACCTTGACCTTGTCGGTGGATGCCGCAACGGACTGGTGATGCAGGCTGTTGACCTCGCAACTTTCCACACCCAGAATCGCCCTTAACTTGCTACCCTGGCGAATGTGGATGGCATGGCTGGCCAGATCGCAGTCTTCAGCCTGTTTGTGTTCTATGGTGGTGGCAATATCAGAAGGGATGTGCTGCAGCAGCTTTGCACCCATCTCAACGGCAATCAATTGCATGCCGCCACAGATGCCCAGAACCGGCATGTCACGCGCAATGGCGGCACGCAGCATGGCTTGTTCAAATGCGGTGCGGTCTTCCTTGAGGGCCATTTTTTCTGGATAACGGGCAGGCATGCCGTACAGGGCGGGGTTGACATCGAACATGCCACCCGTGATGAGCAAGCCATCAATCTGGTCGAGATAAGTCTCTACCGCATCCAGGTCATAGGGCAGCACCAGCGGCACGCCACCATTGTCACTGATTGCAGCGCAATAATTGCGGCGTACAAAGAACAGGGCTTCGATATCTGTTGCGGCCGCGCTGCGGTCGGGGGTGATGCCTATGCGGGGTGGTGGAGAGCTGGTCATTGGTTTTGTTTTGATTGTTTTTGATTGGTTTGATGTTGCCATCATCCCTGTTCAAAACACTCAACGCAAACCATGAATTCTATGTTCAGGTATTAGTTTTTCTAATGCATGATTTGGTATTTAATCTGAAGCTTAAGTGACAGGCATCAGATTTGATCCACCGGCACATCCAGCCCCGTCTTCACCCTGCTCATCGCCACAAGAGTCTTGAACCGTTTGACATTATTGCTTTCAAAGAAAAGCTGGCGGGTCAGTTCGGTGTATTGCGCCATGTCGCGCACGATGAAGATCAGGACAAAATCGCATTCGCCAGCAACGTAATAACATTGCTGCACCTGGGGACAGGCGAGAAAGGCGGTTTTCATGGCGTCGAGCAAATCCATGCGCTCGTTTTCTACTTCCACTTCGACGACGATGGTCAGGGGGTAACCCAGTGCATCCGGGCGCAGTTGTGCGCTGTAGCGTTCTATGACCTTGTCATCACTCAGGCGCTTCAGGCGGCGGTTGACGGCGGCGGTGGAGAGATTAACCCTTTCCCCCAGCGTGCTTTGTGGCAGGCTGCTGTCTTGCTGGATTTCTGCCAGCAGGCGGCGGTCAAAATTGTCCAGGGTAGTCATGCATGCTCCGTTATTGTTAGTTATGCTTATCTATGCAAAGATTTTGCGTTCATCCTTGTTATTTTCGTAAATCTTACCACTGACTACGGAATATTATTGCAATAACCATCATCACCAATGTCAGGAACAAGCATGCTGTTATCCAATCCACACGCTGTACGCCGGCCTTATTCCGCTGATCTTGCTGCCATCATGAACATAAAGAATGCGCAGGAGAGCCAGCGCTGGCTGGCACCCTGGAAAGAACTGGCCAGCGCTGCAACGCCACTGCATGCTCTGCCGGATCTGGCAGCTAAATTGCAGGTGGGCAGTATCCATGTCAAGGATGAATCAGTCCGTTCACCGCTGGGAAGTTTCAAGGCATTGGGTGCACCTGTCGCGTTGGTCAGGCAGGTTTTGCGGCTTTATCCTGGCCACGATATAGTCCCTGAACAGGTACTGACAGGCCGCTATGCACAACTGCTGCAAGACTATACCGTCATCAGCGCTACCGATGGCAACCATGGGCGCAGCCTGGCAGCCGCCGCAAAGTCTGCAGGCTGCCAGTGTGTGATTGTCTTGCATGCACATGTCAGTGCAGAGCGCGAAGCCGCCATTGCGGCCTATAGTGCCAGGATAGTGCGCATCGCAGGTAATTATGACGAGTCAGTGGAAGTAGCCGCAGAGTCGGCTCGCACCAATGGCTGGCAGGTGATTTCAGATACCTCGTATGAAGGTTATGAAGATATCCCGCGTGATGTCATGCAAGGCTATGGCACCATTGCTGCTGAAGTGGTGGAGCAGATGGCTGGAAATGAGGGAGCAAGCGCATACACTCATATCTTTCTGCAAGGCGGCGTCGGCGGCCTGGCTGCCGGAATAGTCAGTTATTTCTGGGAATTGTATGGCGTCAACCGCCCGCGCTTCATCGTGGTAGAGCCTGCGCAGGCAGATTGTCTTTACCAAAGTGCCTTGCATGGCCGGGCGAGCAGGGCGACGGGTTCTGTTGATTCCGTCATGGCGGGCCTGGCATGTGGCGAGACTTCGCCTCTGGCCTGGCGCTTCTTGCAGCCTGCTGTCGATTATTTTTTGACGATAGAGGATGAACTCGCCATCCAGGCCATGCGCGTGCTGGCAGCGGGCAGCGAGACGGATATTCCCATAGTTGCTGGCGAATCTGGCGTGGCGGGTCTGGCTGGCCTGCTGAGTATTTGCAGCAACAAGGTCTGCATGAAGCAAGTGGGCCTGGATGCCAGCTCAAGGGTGCTGGTCATCAATACCGAAGGCGCAACGGCAGCAGCGGTGTATCACGATCTGGTCGGCGTATCGGCAGGCGCGGTACTTGCTCAACAAAATTCCTGGAAGGACAGGCATCATGAATGAATCATTGGAATCAGCATTGCAGGCAGAATTGCTGGCCTGGCGCAAGCATCTGCACCAGCATCCAGAGACTGGTTTTGAAGAGGTCGCAACTGCTGACTATGTCGCCAAAGCCTTGCAGGACATGGGGCTGGAAGTGCATCGCGGCATAGGCGGCACCGGCCTGGTGGCCAGCCTCAGTGCGGGTAAGGGCGCAGGTAATGGCGCAGGTAATGGCAAGCGGGCGATAGGCTTGCGCGCCGACATGGATGCCCTGCACATCACCGAGAACGCACCCGACAGGCCACATGCCTCATGCACGCACGGCAAAATGCACGCCTGCGGGCATGACGGCCACATGGCCATGGTGCTGGGCGCAGCCAGATTATTAACCGCCAGGCCAGACTTCAACGGTACCGTGCGCTTTATCTTTCAACCGGCAGAAGAACACGGGCGCGGTGCCAAGGCGATGATGCAGGATGGCTTGTTTGAACGTTTCCCTGTCGCTGCGATTTTTGGTGTGCACAATATGCCGGGCATGCCTGCGGGTTCTTTCGCTACCCGCGCAGGCGGCATCATGGCATCGGAAGATAATTTCGTCATCCACATCAAGGCACGTGGCACCCATGCAGCCAGGCCGCACATGGGCATAGACCCGATAGTCATCGCTTCGCAAATCGTGCTGGCCTTGCAAACCATCGTCTCGCGCAATCTTGACCCAGGTTTGCAGGCAGTGATCTCCTGCACTGAATTCATCACTGACGGCATCAGGAATGTGATCCCATCGAACGTCATCATCAAGGGCGATACCCGCAGTTATTCCCGCGAGGTGCAAGCAATGCTCGAACAACGCATGCGCGACATCAGTGAGGGAATTTGCCACGTGCACGGTGCAGAATGCGTGTTTGAATATACCCATGAATTTGCCCCGACTGTTAATTCGGCTGAGTTTGTCGATGTCGCCACCAGGGCCGCCGCCAACATCGTCGGCAAAGACAAGGTCGATGCCAACGTGCAGCCCATGATGATCTCTGAAGACTTTGGCGCTTTCCTGCAAGTCGTGCCGGGCAACTTCAGCTTCATCGGCAATGGCGTCGCCCTCGACCAGGGTGGCATCCCCTTGCACAATGCGGGCTATGATTTCAATGATGAAATCCTGGCGACGGGGGCGCAGTATTTTGCTGAGATTGTGCGGCTGGAGTTGGGTGAGGGGGGAATCTTCTGACTCGCTGGAGTGACATTTTTAAACTCCTTCCCCTTCAAGGGGAAGGTTGGGATGGGGATGGGTTTCTGACGAAATATCATTGCTGGTAAATCAACTGAAACCCATCCCCACCCTAGCCCGTCCACTGCGCCGCTTGCAAGCGGCTTAGATTCCGTCGGCACAAAGCATGCTTTATGAAACCCCGACTACATCCCCTTGAAAGGGAGGGGATATACCAATTGGCTTAGATTCCGCTGGCACAAAGCATACCTCCTCAATCCGCCACCTTATCAGACGGAAACTGAAACGAATTACGCAACAAGGCATTCATCGGCATATCCAGATTCACACCAGAAGGCGGAATGGGATTGTTGAACCATTTTTTATACAGCTTCTCGACATCGCCGTTATAAATGATCCTGGCCATTTCTGCATCCATGAGCTTTTTCAGTTCGATATCGTTTTTAGAAAACATGATGGCATACGGTTCCACCGTCAGCGGGCTGGCGACAACCTGGTAATCTGCCGGGTGCCTGGACATGGCCTTCAGGCCGTACAGCAAGACATCATCCATGGCAAAAGCATCGGCCTTGCCGGTTTCTACCTGATGGAAAGATTCCAGGTCATCTTTCGCTTCCAGCAGGGTGATGCGCAAGGCACCCACGTCATTGCGGTCAGCGATCGACTTGGCATTGGTGGTAGCTGCGGTAGTGACAATGGTCTTGTTGCGCAAGTCTGCCCAGTTGCGTATGCCAGAGTCTTTTTTGACCAGCATCTTTGCACTGGCAATAAAATTCGCAATCGTAAAACCCACCAGCGCACGCCGCTCTGCGGTGTTGGTGGTAGGCCCGCATTCCAGATCCGCCAGCCCTTCGGTAATGGCCTTGAAACGGCTGGACGGTGTCACCTGCATATAGTCGATGCGCAGATCAGGCCGCTTCAGTTGCAGCTTGATGGCATCGACCAGTTTGAGGCAGATGTCCACCGTATAACCCAGGGGTTTGCCATTATTGTCCTTGTAGGAGAAAGGAATGGACGCATCCCTGGTCGCCAGCACGATCTTGCCACTGCGGCTGATACGCTCCAGCGTCTCGCCCGCCATTGCTGAGTTGCTGGATATGCTGAATGCTGCGGCTGCCATGATCAGCATGGCTGCCTGGTATCTTGCGCTAAGTACGTGCATGGTATTTCCCCAATCGTGTTCATGAGCGGGTGCACATGATGGCTGCGATTGTGGGTGCTGTCGTTTTGCGCAACAAACGATAATTTCTAATCGGGGTTATTAGCGGGGCTATTGCGTTTTAATCTGCTTGCATTTTGCGTGATCACTCACGTTGATTATTCAAAGTGCTCAGGGTCTTCAAATGAGGCTCGGCCACTTCATCTTTGTATGCCTGGGAAATACGGCTGTCATTTAATACTGCTGTCCAGAATTGATGCGCCATGTCATAGCATCTGGGCAGGTGGCGCAACTCAAGACCTGCGGCAAGATTAGCTACCCATGTCCGCGGCACGATCTCGCCATGTGCGTTGGGCCGGTAGAACATGGGCAGCATGTCGTAAGCTGGCAGTAAATGGTGACGCTGCTCAAATGTCCAGGCCAGCGCGATATTGCCGTGGTGTTTGTCTGTATTGCCTATCAGTGTGCCGTAAAGGTCCAGAATTTCAACGGTCTCTACATCTGTTGCAGACAACTGCCCCATGCGGGCAAGTTCGCGTGCGACGGCTGTCCATTTTTGATCCATCATGCCAAGGTCGCCATCCATGGCAGCAAAGGTGGCCATGGGGCGGCGGCCTTTCAGGCCCACTCTGTCGAAACGCAGCACTTCCAAAAACACGCGTCCACCAGCTTCAATCAGTGCGGTTTTTGCCGCAGCAATCTGATTGTGTGCCAAGATTTCCAGCGCCAGGTGTTCGCAGATCAGCAGGTCGGCCCAGCGACGGCCACCGTTTGTCGTATCAACCGGAGGTGAAAATTTGACGATGACATGTTCAATATTCTCTGTCTCAGCGCTTTGTGTATCGCGCTGGACGATCGCAGTGAACTTGGGTTGTTCTCCACCCGCAGAGGAGCCAGGCGGTTCTCCTTGCATGGCGTTTTCCGCCATGGCAGGGTAGAGCGCCTGACGCTGTGATTCTGGTATCACTGATGCATGTATCCTGCCTGTGTCGGACAGATATCGGGCATACGACTCATTACCCAGTATGAGGTCGCCTGCAGCATGTTCGCTGCGGCGTGCAATGTACTTGAGGACATGTTCATCCGTCCAGCGCAGGATATCTGCAGGCAAATCCAGGTCAGGATTTTTGCCCGGCTCCATGCGACCTAAAAAACCTTGCGGTCGCAGGTCACTTAGAAAATAAGGCATGCCCTGGAACAACTGGCTGGACTTGCCTGTGAGCGCGTAATAAGCGCCTTGCAGTGGATCGATGTTGCCTATGGATTCGATCTGCCCCTGCTCAGTCACCCTGAATACTGGTATCGGTGTATCCACTCCGGCCACCTGACGCAACAAGGCATAGCTGCGCGCCCTGGCCGCTCCTATCACGAAACCATCGCTCGCAGTAGACCACAGGCGTGAAAACGTGGGCTGGCTGATGTCCAGCGCGGCCAGGATGGCGGCGGTTTTCTGTGGCCCTTGCATGAGCAAATGCCTGAGTTTGCCCAGTTGTTGATTTTTAGACATTTTACTGCGTTTCACTGAATAGATAATATTGAGTATATTTCATAGAGAAGATTACTCTAAATGAATAGATTAGTGAATAGATTAATGAATAGATTTGTGAATAGATTCTCTGGTAAGATACTTTTAATAATTTTTCTATAAAGATACTTTTAGAGGCACCTTGGAATATTTGCCTGCTCTGTTTCCTGAATGAGTACATATGTCCGACATAGCCCGGTTTGTACGTTTCAAACTTATAATCACCCTAGCCCCACTTTTAAAGCCCGCTCATGCGCACCCAAAAGCTTGTTACTCCCCTGGTTTTACATGCACTCAAATACTTTGATGCAGCGGCGCGCAACCTGAGTTTTACCCGCGCGGCGGCTGAGTTGCATGTGACCCAGGGGGCGGTCAGCCAGCAGATCAAGGGGCTGGAAGAACAGATAGGGGCGCGCCTGTTCGTGCGCATGACGCGCAGCCTGCGGCTGACGCGCGAGGGTAGCGAGCTGCACAGGGTGGTCAACCGCCTGCTGCAAGAGCTGGAACTGCAATTACAGGCCATACAACCGAGCCTGAACAACAAGAGCGTGGCGATACGCTCATCCCCCTCGTTCTCGATGATGTGGCTCATGCCCAGGCTCAGTGGCTTTGGGCGGCTGTACCCGGAGATAGAAATCCACTTGCGTGGTGAGCTGTTTGGCATGAGCGCGCTGAAGATGAGTGCAGAATCCATAGACATCCTGGTGCTGTACGGCCAGGGGCCAGACCAGAGTAACCACCATGCCAGCAGGTTGATGTCTGAATACCTGTTGCCGGTGGCCAACAGTGATTACCTGGCGCGTTACCCGGCGCTGGCGCAGGCATCTGATTTTACCGGGCACATCCTGCTGCATGATGATTCCCCCTGGGAGAACGCGCCACCCTATGCAGAATGGGGTGAGTGGATGCGTATTGCCACCCAGTGCAATGACAACGAGGTGCAGGATTTTGTGCGCCACGGCCATCAATACAATCTCTCGCACCTGGCCATCAATGCTGCCACCTACGGGCAGGGCATGGCGATGGCGCGCACTTCATTGATACTCGATGAACTCATCCAGGGGCAGTTGAAGCCTACCGTGCCTATCTGTATCAAGGCCAGTGCGGCTTATTTTTTAGTCATCAATGAGCATGTGGGTAATAAAAAGTCCGTCAGTATCTTCAAAGACTGGCTGACGGAAGAGTGTCGCGAATTTGAAACACAGCGCAATGCCATTTTGTCAGGTATTGCGCGCCTGGTCTGATTTTCTGGCTCGCTGTAACGGCAAATTGAGCGCAATAGTATTACCCCTGCTAATCCATCTTTTTCCTCTTGGCCACTGCACCTGTACAGGGCGTGGCCTGTCTTTACGCATTAGTCCTGCTAATTCATACCCTTAGAATTATTGCCTTGTGCATTGAGATGCGCCAGACAATCATTCATCACCGAAAGGCGAAACCGAATTAACAAAACCAATACCTAAAACCCATTCAGAGAGGAATACCTATGTCCACGACCATCAAACTCATCGTCGCCGCATCTTCTGCAGGCATCCTGTTGGCAGGCAATGCCAGTGCGCAGGATCTTGTAGTCAGGATAGGCCACGTCAGCCCCTTGTCCGGCCCATCTGCACACATGGGCAAAGATACCGAAGAAGGCGCACGCATGGCTGTGGATGAACTCAATGCCAAAGGTGTCACCATCGGTGGCAAGAAAGCAAAATTTGAATTGCTGGCAGAAGATGATGCGGGTGAGCCCAAGCAAGCTACGACCGTGGCGCAAAAGCTGGTCGATGCCAAGGTTAATGGTGTAATTGGTCACATGAATTCTGGCACCACCATCCCATCGTCAAAAATATACAATGATGCGGGCATACCAGAGATTTCACCTTCCGCCACCAATCCAAAATACACCCAGCAGGGCTTCAAGACAGCTTTCCGCGTTGTCGCCAATGACGGGCAACTCGGTGGCACGCTGGGCCGCTATGCAGTACAAATGCAAAAGGCAAAAAATATCGCCGTGATCGATGACCGCACCGCTTATGGGCAAGGCGTGGCAGATGAATTCGTCAAGGGTGCGACCGGCAAACTCATGCCTGCCAAGATCGTCTCGCGTCAATACACGACCGACAAGGCAACTGACTTCAGCGCTATCCTGACCACCATCAAGGCGGCAAACCCTGATCTGATTTTCTTTGGTGGCATGGATGCAGTGGGCGGCCCCATGCTCAAGCAAATCAAGCAACTGGGCATGAAGGTCAAGTTCATGGGCGGCGACGGCATCTGCTCGACAGAACTGGCACAACTGGCAGGCGATGCCATCGGTGAAGGCAACGTGGTCTGTGCCGAGGCAGGCGGGGTAGAAGAGGGCAAGAAGGCAGATCTGGATAAATTCAAAGCCAACTTCAGCAAAAAATATGGGCATGAAGTCGTGCTGAATGCCCCCTATGCCTATGACGGCGTGATGACCATGGTCGCCGCCATGCAGAAGGCCAACTCCGCTGAACCCGCTAAATACTTGCCTGAACTGGCCAGGATCAAACACAAGGGCGTGACAGGTGAAATTGCGTTTGATGCGCATGGCGATATTCGTGATGGTACTTTGACTTTGTATACCTACAAGGGTGGCAAGCGCGAGTTGATCGCGGTAACGCACTGATTGTTTTGTGAACTGCATGGCGCATACATTGCCTGTATGTGCCATGCCTGAAAAGTACCAAAGAGAGTATCAAAGAGAGTATCAAAGAAAGATCCAGCCATGAGTTTGAGCACAGCACAATTTTTACCCGCCTCGCAATACGGCATGTTCCGCAAACTGGCCAGGGTGCTGGAGCATTTTGTGGCCGCTGCTCCGGCTGAGGTAAGGCTGGATCAACTGGCAAAACACTGTGGCATGAGCAAGTATGCCATCCGCAAAATCTGCCTGCGCCTGCAGGAAGAAGGTTTGATATCGGCAGCAGAAAACAGCCTGCACTGGAACCTCGCCAAACCCGCAGGTGGTATCACGCTGGAAGACGCGTGGCGCATCAGCATGGCAGATGCACCACGTATCATCACCAATGCGCCAGTGACAGGCAAGTTCACCACAGAAATGGATTTGCTCATCACCCAGGCCCTGTGGAACATAGACCAGAGCATCAGCTCGCACCTGCGTTGCGTACAGCTGGACCGCGTCAGCCAGTCGCAAAGGACAGCGCGACGTTGGGGTAGGCGTGGGGTAAGGAAGGTCAAGAGTTTTTTGTGAACGGATATCAAAATCCCATGCCAGTAGGGTGCGCCGTGCGCACCATTTTCAGCCAACATATTGCCATCATTTAAATCAAAACCAGGTGCGCACGGCGCACCCTACCGGACGTCGACACACGCTTGCGGTGTGCCGGGGTGCTCAGGCCAGACGCCGCATCCTGTCCAGATATTCCCAGGCAATGCTGGCCATTTCAGTGTTGCAGTCATTGCAAAGATGTTCCAGGCATTGCATGATGATGGCATGGTCACCCTCGGCAACATTTATCAATGCGTTGATGAGTTCATGTAGCTTGGACGCCTCATAAATATAAAATTCGTCACTGAGCAGATAGCCTGCAATGGCTGGTTTTGCCAGCTCTGCCGGGGCATCAAGCAAGGCCAGGGCAAGGCAGGCATCGTGGCTGAAGTAGCGATGTTCACGCACAATGCTGCACAATATGTCAAATACTTCAGGCGTGCGTACTTCAAGGTTGGCCAGGCAATCAGGCAGATACGCCGTGCTATTGTCCCAGCCATTCCCTTCTTCCAGAAGAAAATTGTTGGCGAGATCAAGTATCTTCGACAATTCTTGTCGCCCGGCTCTGCCCAGATGTGTCAGCGCGATCAGCGCATACTCATGGACAAATTCATCATTGCCTTCATGGTCAGATAACAGGTCGCCGATGCGGCTGATGATGGCAGTGTCATCCACGCCCAGCTTTCCGAGCGAGATTGCAGCGCTGCCACGCAAATGCCAGATACTGCTGTAAAGGTAGTTACACAACAGAGCAATGGCAGGCTGCTTCATCTCGTCACAACGTGATAGCGCTCCGATGATGGCATGGCGCCATTTCATTTGATCACCATCATTGTCAGCAGGCGGGCTCTGCCCGGCAACATCGCATATCAGTGTCTGTATCTTTATGGGTAAAGGTCGCAGACGCAGGTAAAAATTCTCCAGATAAGCGATTTTCTGTTTGGTATCTGCATGGGCGAATTCGGCTATTGCATTCTGCATCCATGTATGTTCGTCGTACATGTCTTGCCTTCATGGTTAGGTGCCATGATTGTACTGACATTCGGTTAGAGCAGTGCGATTCACAGGAACGTATTGTGTTTTGTGGCAACGGTGATGAGTAAGGCAGTAGGGGAAAAGCACGCATATCCAAATCATTGCCCTAACATAGTCGTAACGGGAGGAGCATTGCGATGCTCCGTATGTGAGTACCGCATTCAAAAGCCGAATATCTTTGCCGTGCACGACGTTGACATGCGGCGCAATACATTGTGCCCTACGTCACGACTTCGCTTAAGGGGCACAGTTTGTCGTGCTCACTCTCTCCCAAAACAAAACGACGCCATGCATCAAGCAGGCGTCGTTTTTTTATGTTCCTACGCGCGTAACGCATGAGCATGGCATTCGGTTGACAGGTGGCATGTCGTTTAGAGCAACAACACTAAGCCCCATGTCCTGTGGTTTTTTGCGTCAACGCAATGTATCCGGGCGGCGTTTTTGGCTTACGTAGCGTGACTACGAGACGCAAAACGAAATGCAAAACCAAGCAAGCAACCCAAACATAAAGAGGGAAATATCATGAACAAACTGATCACCGCCATCATCGCTTCCACAGTTGTTATGGGTAGCGCATTTGCACAGACACCAGCTTCCGCATCTGCTACTGCTGCCTCAAAACCAGCAACAGCCGCGGCAGCAGCGAGTGTAGCCAAATCTGCCCCGGCAGCTAAAGTTGTGGTAGCACCTGCATCAGCCAGTGCATCAATACCAGCTGCAGAAACCAAGCCAGTCATGCACACAGGCGAAAAAGCTGCAAAGCACACTAAACACAGCAAGAAAGAAGCGAAAGTAGCAGGCGCCTCTGCCGCAGCCAGCGCAGCATCGAAATAAGTTTCAGTAAAAGTTTCAATACAAAGTTTCAATACAAAGTTTCAATAAGCAGTTTTAGAACACATACCGGCAGCAAAAGCTGCCGGTAAAAAAATACGCAAATCGCTCATATATATTAAGGAATATCACCATGAACAAACTCATTACCGCCCTGATCGCTTCTACTGTTTTGATGGGTAGCGCATTTGCACAAACACCTGCGGCGACTGTTGCAACGACGCCAGCAAAAACAACAGCAGCACCTGCAGTAGTAACGACGACAGCAGCAACACCAGCTGTAACGACTACTACACCTGCAGGCAAGGCAGTGACGACAACGGTAACAACCACAACTGCAGCGGTAACACCGGCAGTTGAAGGTAAAACTGCAGCAGTAGAAAAAACAGCAGAGAAACATGAAAAGCACGCCAAGCATGTCGCTCATGAAAAGCATGCCAAGGCAAAGACTGAAGTGAAAACAGAAGCCAAGCCAGAGGTCAAAGCGGAAGTAAAAACTGACGCAGGCAAAGTTGCAACGGCAGGTGCCAGCAAAACAGTAACACCAGCAGTGAAATAAGTTTGCGGCGTAAGCCGTAAATTGAGCAGTAGATTAAGTAGTAAAGAGAAACGCGCCATTGTGAGATGTGGCGCGTTTTTTTCTTGGTGACATCGGTGCGCATGGCGCACCCTACAGGGCAGGATTTGCGTACATCCTAGCCGCAAGCATCACCCTGATGTAGTCGTAACGTGAGGTGCGTTACAATGCGGCGCGTGTGGGAGCAGATGCTTAGCCTGCGTACTTGTGATCATCAGGCTTTGCCAGATGAACGATAGTCGGCAAGAGCTCTGAGTATAAAATCACTGTTGCCCGAATCGTCTGATCGCCTCATCGACGCTTGATTTGAAATCAGCAGGTGCGGGATCATCGCCGCGGGCGCGGGCGTATCGTTTGTTATCGAGTTGCGCAGGGAAACTGGCCTGTAGTTCTTTTAATGCAGGCAGGGCGCGCCTGTCGCCTATATCGGCTAATGTGCCAATAATATAGACCTGTATTCCTGGCGTGCTGTGATGCAGCTTATCAATCAGGGTATCGATCACGCGATAGGATTTGGCATGTTTCAATGCCTGGATAGCGCTGAGCTGTACCAGCTTGTCACTATCTTCCAGCATGGTCAGCAGGGTCTCAGTTTCAGCCGGGCTTTGCGGGCCTCTCAATTTTGATAAGGCGCTGGCTGCAAAATCGCGTGCTCGGGATGATTTGTGTTTGAGCAAATCATTTAATGCGGGTCTTGTTGCTTCTGACTTAAAATTGCCAAATGCAAGACAGATATCAACGATTTCTTCTGGATCTGCATCACGCAACTTATCTATCAGGAAAGGAATGGCGCGTTCGTCAGGGTCCATGGACCCAACCACCGTCCTGAAGTTCTCTCCTTTGGCCGTCGGCAGGAATTTTTTCGTCATCACCCAATTATCTTCCATGGTTTGCAGTTCACTTGCAAAAGCATGTTGGCGAAATACCTTGGCTTCTGCAAGGGTATCAACTTCCATACTATTAAACTCACGTCTGTATGCGCCTGATTCGTAAGAACTCAGCATTACTTGTAGCAGATGGCCAGGGCCACGGTACATGGCTTGGGGCGCGCCGTCTTCGATGAAATAAGAAAACAGAGGAGTGTGGCCCTGATCCTTGCAATCCAGGGCCAGGTACATTTTGCCGTTAAACTGCAAAATCGGCAAAAAGTGCGCTGGCCAACCTTCGCTCTCATTCAAGCCGGATTCCTTGTTCAAGCGTTTGAAGAATTTGTACCCTTCTACGACCTTGTTTAAAGCTTGGAATTCATATGCAGGTGTGAATTCCACGATGCCATTGTGCCACCGATACATCGCTCTCAAGATCGGTGGTAGCTTGCAGGGCAGTTGCTGTTCCAAAGTATCAATTTCCTGATCATCAAGCGGTGGCATCACCTGGATCTTGTTTTTTGCAAATTGAACGTCAAGCCTGGAAAAGATAGTGGGCAAGTCTGCATCTGCGTCTGGTAAGTTCACGTCAGCTATTGGTTTAATATCAGACGGATCAAAATTGACATCGATATTTTTTTGACAGGCAACCAGCAGGAATAATGTTGCGGTGGTTGTGACGGCGAGTCGTAAGAATTGCATGACTTAAAAGTAAAAAGTGTTGGCTTGGCGTGAATCGAGTGACATAGCGTGGCATAGCACCTTCATTCAGGGCGCAATATATTGTGCCGTACGTGCGCGTCGTTAACTGGGAAGATATTTTTTCGGTGGGTGAGGATACCATGCGGCGCATTGCAATACTCCCTACCTTACGGCGATGTTCACCATTGGGATAGGCTTATTTCAAACCCGAAGGGTGTGCCGTGCGCACCGGTTTTGGTATTCAAATTTACGGCAATCGTGATTGCGAACGGTAAGCGCGGCACACCCCACAAACTGGCCCTACGCCCCGACCCGGTTCCGCCCCGCCTGTTTGGCTTCATACAATTTCTGGTCTGCCTTGGCGATGAGGTCGGCGGTGTTGTGTTGCTCGTTGGGGATGACGGCGGCGACGCCTATGCTGAGGGTGACGATGTCGCTGACCCTGGATGTGCTGTGGGGGATGGTCTGGTCGGTGATGGAGCGTAGCAGGGCGTTGGCTTTGGTGATGGCACCGGCGAGTTCACATTCGGGCATGAGGCAGATGAATTCTTCGCCGCCGTAGCGGGCCACGACATCGTGTGGGCGGCCCAGGCTGGTTTGCAGGCAGTTGGCGACGACGGTCAGGCAGGTGTCGCCTTGTTGATGGCCATAGGTGTCGTTGTATTGTTTGAAGCAGTCTATGTCTATCATCAGCACGGCCAGGGATTTGCTGTTGCGCTGGCAATGTCGCCATTCTTTGGCGATGGCCTGGTCAAAACTGCGGCGGTTGGCGAGACCGGTCAGCGGGTCGGTGAAGACCAGTTTTTTTAACAGGTCGCGCTGCAGCTTGAGGGTGATATGGGTGCGGACGCGGGCGCGCACGACGTCGGGGTTGACGGGTTTGCTGATGAAATCCATGCCGCCAGCCATGAGGGCGCGCGATTCCTGGTTGGCATCGTTCTGGGCGGTGACAAACAGGACGGGGATGTCGGCTGTGTATTCATCCTGCTTCAGGCGGGCGCAGACTTCCAGGCCATCCATGTCGGGCATCATGACGTCGAGCAGGATGAGATCAGGCGGGGTTTTCTTGCAAAAATCGAGGGCGTTCTGGCCGCTGGTGGCCATGAAGACTTCATGGTCTTTGGCAAAGATCTGGTACAGGGCCTGGATATTGATGACTTGATCATCCACGACGAGTATGCGCGGACGATGCGCCAGAAACTCAAGATTGTCGATCAGGCTGGCCAGGGATTTTTTGTTGGGCATGGCTCTACATGGTGCTTAACTTATTACTTTAATTTATTGCTTTAGTTCATTGCCGTATTTCATTTTGAAGCGCATTGCAAAGCGCATTGTAAAGCACATTGCCAAGTTCATCGCTCTTGCCGGACTGACTTCCCAGCATAACATTTGTTATGCAGAACGCAATCGAATTTTGCTTTGTTGCAATATTTATACGGTGATCTCATCCAGCAAGTTTAAAGCGGTGGCAAAGTCCAGGTTGAGCATGGCATCTTGCATGGCTTGCTGCTGCCCGGCGGGCCAGTGCTGTTTCAGGTTGGCCTGCAGTTCTTCATAGCGGACGGTGGCGCGCATGTTCTGGGCTTGCAGCAAGGTTTTTAATTCCTGCAGTTCAGCCGGTTTGATCTGGCTCGCGGTAGTTGCGGTAGGGGCGGGCGTAGCGTTGTGCGCCATTTGTTCATGCAGCCAGGCCTGCACGCTGGAGATAGTGAGGCTGAGCTGGTGGTCGGCATCTGCCAGTAACTTGGGGACGCGTTGCTGGTCTTGCTGGACGATGGCGTGTTCCAGTGCCAGGGCAGCCCCGGCAAAGTCCCTGGCACCCAGGGTGCCTATGCTGCCGCGCATGGTGTGCAGGGTGCGGGCGGCTTGCTGGGCGTCACCTTGCTGCCAGTGGCTGACGGCCTGGTCAAAATCTTTCCTGGCATGGTTGATCATGTTTTGTATGACGCCTGACAGGGTTTTGATGAGAGCAGTATTGCCCTTGGCCAGTGCCATGATTTTGCCAGGGTCAAAGATGCCGCTGGCCGGGGGGGCTGTTGCTGTGCTTGCAGGTGGCGATGCTTCTGGCAATGCCTCTGGTTTTGCGCTGGCAAGTGGTGCAGCGGCAACCGGCTTGTGGGAAGGCGCAGGTGCAACGGGCTGCTCGGGCGAGAGGTAGCGCGCCAGCACGCCCAGCATCTGGTCTATGTCTATGGGTTTGGAGATGACATCATTCATGCCTGCCGCGATGCACTGTTCGCGCTCTGCCGTCATGACACCGGCGGTCATGGCCAGGATGGGGATGGGCAAACCTAATTCCTTACGCAGTATTTCGGTGGCGGTCCAGCCATCCATGATGGGCATTTGCACATCCATGAGGACGAGGTCAAACTGTTCTTCTGCGATTTTAAAAATTTCTACCGCTTCGCTGCCATTGCTGGCGACCTTGATGCTGGCACCGGTTTGTTCCAGGATTTTGGTGGCGACGATCTGGTTGAAATAATTGTCTTCTACCAGCAGGATATGTTTGCCACTAAAACTGCCAGTGCCGACTTTGACGGGGCTGTTGCTGTTGTGGTTGCTGCTGCTGTTGTTCATGGTCTGTTGCTTGTTCTGGTTTGCGGCAGAGAGTGTGGTGGCAGCATGGTGCAGATGCAGGCTGGTTTCTTGCAGCACATCATACAGGCTGGAGCCGGTCACGGGTTTCAGCAAGACGGCATCGGGTGCGCCGGGCTGGCCTTCCATTTGCAGGGCGCTGCGGTCATAGGCGCTGCTCATTAAAATCAGGGGGATGCGCGGGCTGGTTTGCATGCCCTTGATGGCGGCCAGGGTGGCCAGGCCGTCCTGGCCGGGCATATGCCAGTCGATCAGGATGGCGCAATATTCATCTTCGGCAGCGGGCATATGCGCCAGGTGGTCGCGCACTTTTTGCAGGGCTTGTTCACCAGTGCTGGCGGTGTCGGCGTGCCAGCCCCAGGCTTCTATGGTCTTGGCGATATAGCTGCGGCTGGTGGCATTATCATCCACCACCAGGATTTTCCTGGCCTGGTTGCTGCTGAGCGCTGTGCTGGCATTATCTTGCGCCAGTGCAGGCGCAGTTTGCATGGGCACGCTGACGACAAACTCCGTGCCTGCACCTTCCTGGCTGTTGACACGGATATCACCGCCCATCAGGTCGACAAAACGTTTGGAGATGGCCAGCCCCAGGCCGGTGCCACCAAAGCGGCGCGAGGTCGAGGCATCGGCCTGTTCAAAGGCATTGAAGAGACGGCTGATCTGTTCTGCCGACATGCCTATGCCAGTGTCACGGATGATGAACTGTATCATCAGACTGTCTTCGCTCTGGCTGGCTGCGTCAACTGTGTCTACCGGGTTTGCCGGGTTTGCTTTTTGCACCAGCAGCGAGACTTCACCACTCGCGGTAAACTTGATGGCATTGCCGATGATGTTGATCAGTACCTGTTGCAGGCGCAGGGCGTCACCTATCAATTCCTTGGGCACGGCAGAGTCTATGCCCATCGACAATTCCAGCTGCTTTTCACCGACATTGACCGACATCATATTGGCCAGCGCGCTGAGTACATCCTTGAGATAAAAACGGGTCGGCGACAATTCTATGCGGCCTGCTTCTATCTTCGAGATATCCAGGATGTCATTCAAGATCCCCAGCAAAGACTGGCCGGACGATCGTATCATTTCCAGATAATGACGCTGGGTAGAGGTCAGGTCAGTCTTGCCCAGCAAATAGCTCATGCCCAGCACCGCATTCATGGGGGTGCGGATTTCATGGCTCATATTGGCCAGGAATTCTGACTTGGTGCGGCTGGCCATCTCGGCCTGGTCGCGGGCGGCAATCAATGAGGTTTCCAGTTGTTTTTGGCGGCCGATGTCGGTGGCGATGGCCAAAAAACCGATGTTTTGCTGATGCTCATCATGGATGGTGCTGATGATCAGGCTGACAGGAATGTGCTGGCCCTGCTTGCTGAGATAAGTCCATTGCTGGCTTTGCGGCAAGCCGCGCCGTGCCTTGGCGACAAAGACTTCAAAGCCTTGTACGGTATAGCCCAGTTCAGCACTCAACTCTGCGCCACGGGTGATGACTTCTTCATGCAGGTGGTAGATGATGGGTGTTTTCTGATCCACCAGTTCACTGGCCTGGTAGCCGAGCATGCGCTCTGCACCCTTGCTGAACAGGGTGATGGTGCCGTCCATATCAGTAGCGATGATGGCAAATTCACTGGCGGCTTCAATCACACTGGCCAATTTTGCCTGGGCGCGGTTCTCTTGCAGTTGTGCCTGTTTGAGCGGCGTGATGTCTGTGGCGAAAGCATAAAAACCCTGCACCTGGCTGGCGACGACATGCGGCGTATAGTAGGCCAGTGCATAACGCAGATTACCTTCGGGGTCGACGATGGAGCGCTCAAATATTCGCGGCTCACCGTCCAGTGCTGCCTGCATATGGTGGGAATTCAGCTCATAAATTTCCGGGCCGACGACATCGCGTATATGCATGCCGCGTATCTGCTCAGGCGTCAGGCCAAACCACTTGTGGTAGGCGGCATTGGCAAAGTGATTGTGCAATTTCTGGTCCCAATAACCTATCATCGCTGGCATATGGTCGATGGTGGATTGTAGTGACTGCTTGCTCTTTTGCAGCTCTTCAGAAAATCGTTGGCGTTCTGCTTCCTTGATCAGGTTTTCATTGCGCGCTGCTGCCATCAACATTGGCGGCACCGAGGTGATCAGGATAGGCAGGTAGACAAACAGCAATTGCCAGCGCGCCACACCACCCAGTGGCATGACATTGCCCAGGCTTAACATCAGCCCCAGGCTGGTGATGGCCAGCACAGTCAGCAAATGCGATTCATCAAAATTGAGTTTGTGGGTAGCAAATGTCAGCGCCACCAAAATGTACAGGAAGGGCAGTGGCAGATACAGCAGCGAGACCAGTACCAGCACCAGTATCGGCAAGGCAAACCGGGCAAAGCGTTTCCAGTTGATCCGGCTGGCCCAGGCGGGGGCTGCATCACGCCGCATCATGCGCACGAGGGGGTAAATCAGGATCAGCCCCAGCGATGCAGCCACATACCAGCCAGTGAAGATCAGCTCAAACTCACCCAGGCCGACCCAGGCAGCCAGTGCTGCCGCCAGCGTGGCGCTGCAGGCGCAGGGCAGCAAAAAGCCCAGCAGTATCAGTTTCAGCATGTCGCCACTGGATTGCTCAAAGTTCTGGTCCAGCCCAGCATGGCGTATGGTATAACTTACCAGCACGATTTCCAGCGCATTGGCTAGCGTGAACAGGGTAGAAACCGCCAGGTTATTGCCCGTCAGCAGATTCGCCGCCAGGCTGGCCACCATCGTCAGTACCAGTATCTGCAATTGACCCGTGCGCCCCTGGCCATACATATAGGCGACTGCCAGCGCATTGGCAAACCAGAGTATCGAAACCTGGTTCTCCCCCCGCGTCAGCCACATACCCGCCACCGCCAGCACAAAATACCAGAGGCAGGCCGGTAGCAATACCCTGGCGGCAGACGTAGGCTCATGCTGGGCTGTCATCAAGCTTGTTCTCCGGTTGAGGCGCTGGGTATGGCGTGGGTGAGGATAGTGTGGTTAAGTTTACACGATTTTCTGCTGGAAATTGCAGACTGAGGCCAGACGTGTGTGGTTTATTGATGCTCGCGCGATTTGTGCACTGCAGCTAAGACACTACCTGCGAGTCGTAATGGGGGTGGATTTGACATGATGCACCTGCGTGATTCATAGCATATGGACGAAATGAAAGTTCATTTTCGATTGATAGGCGAAATCCAAAAACGGTGTGTTACAAGACACCTTGCGGGCCAGGGGGTAAGGAGATCGGGCGGAGTTTGCTGGGAGTTTGATTCGGGTTTGCAGCGAAAGTCGTCTTGTTACGCTACCACTGTGCCTGCGAACCTACTGCAATCGCCATCATCGACCTAATGTAGCCGTAACGCAGCCGTAACGTAACCGTAATAATATGAGGCGCATTGCAATGCGTCGCATGTGACCACTGTATCCTCAAGTAAATTATCTTTGCCGTGTGCGAGGTGTGCATGCGGCGCAATATATTGCGCCCTACTTCACGGCTGCGCTCAAAAATACCGTTTGCGATCATCCCACCCGGAATAATTGCAACGCATGCCCATGAATGCATGAAAGTAACTCAATCGTCAATCGCCTCAATCCCCTGTAGCCTCAGTTGTTCAATATGGTCTTTCATGGTCTTGAGCGTTTCTGGCGGATGCCCCTGCCAATCCCTGACTTCGCCCACGACTCTTAATGGCTCACGGCTACGGTATGATTTTGTGGGGTTGCCAGGGAATTTCTTATCCGTCAGGTTGGGGTCATCAAAGATCTCGCCAACCGGTTCAACGATATAAATCCTGCCGGGGCCGTCACCTGCTGCCAGCTCCGCCCCCCAGGTGGCCGCATCCAGTGTAGCGCTCAGGTAGACGTACGTCGCCTTCTTGCCCTTGCCGTAGTTGGAGCTGTAACCAGGCGCGATGAGGTCTCCCGTTTTCAGGTCAACCCGTGTGCCGTGATAAAGCGTCTGCGCACGCAGGTCCTCAGGATTTGACATTGATCCATTGCTCATGAATATCTCCGGTTGTTTTGGCGGTGTTCGTCGCGTGATTGGGGGAGGGCGCGACTGATACTGGATAGTGTATCCAAATCTGGCTGGGATTGTTTGGGGAGAGGTGATTCACAGCGATCGAATCGACTTATTTTTGAGGCAATCAGCTCTTCTGGTCAGGGCAAGCGGCATTGTTGAAACGCAGCCGTAACGTAGGGCGCAATATATTGCGCCGCATGTGCACCCCGCACACGGCAACGATGATTTGCCCTGAGATATGATGATTTCATGAGGCGCATTGCAATGCGCCTCACATAGCGGCTACGTTAAGGTGACGATGGCGATGATGGCAACTGCGGTAGGATCGCAGTCGGAAATTCTTGCCGCAAGCTCACATCAAACCTGCATCAAACCCCCACCAGGCTCCGCCTGATCCCTTCCCGCATCCTCGTCGTCAAGCCATCTCGCGCCCTGTATTCGCTGCGCTTGTTGGATGGCCGCTCCGACAGTGGTACATCATCACTCGCCAGCGGCAACAGGAAATTGCCATTCGCCTGCGCTGCAGCCCCGGCGGATTGCCACAGGCTGTCATATTCTGCCTTGATGGTCTTGCTGAAGCGGTAGCGCCAGGACTGGTAAATGTGATTCTTTTTGGCGATGCATTCTATGCCGGCACAGTGCAGCTCGCGCGCCAGGCTGCGCAGTGCTTCTATCAGCAACAGGCGCGGTTGTATGCCATGCAGGTTCTTGGTACAGGCGCGCATGACATCACGGGCATTGTGCTTGCAAGACTGCAGGCCACCTACGCGTATCATCAATTGATGGTCTTTACGGTCAAAAGAAAAGCTGATGCACTGCAGCAGGTTCGTGCCCTGGAACAGGCCCAGGCTAAGCCCGCCTTCACGTTTGAAGGCACAACTGCGAAACAGGCTGATACGATAGTCTTCCTGATCCTTGCCCTGTATCGTCGCCAGTGTAAAGTCACGGCCAGACAGCATGTCTTGTGCTCGGTGGCGGCCAAATAGCTGGTCAGACAAATGAAAATGATTGCGCAGCAGGCGCAGGCGCGAGACCTGGCAAATCTGGCGGTCAAAGAAAGGGCGGTGTATGGCGTCCAGCAAAGCGATATCTGTTGGCGCGGCATTGCGCAAATAGGTCTGGTGCAGATAGTGATACCAGCGCAAGCTGATCTGCGGACGCAAGCCGCTGCGTACCACGAACAGGCATTTGCTCTTCAGGTTGCTTTTGCTATCGTTCAGGCGCAATTGCAAAGCCCAGCGCAAGCTATCCATCAAACTGCCGGTCTCATGCAGCTTCTTTGTATCAATGGCCTCCAGCACCCTGCCTGCAGTCCATAGTTCACGCCAGTTCAATATATTCACGATCGCACCATTTGTTTCGTACTGCGGATAAATGTAACCCAATGTATCAAATGATGGAATATATTAGCAAGCTTAATTTTGTCGTCAATTTGTTATCATTTTGTGTGGAGTTAAGAGAAAATGATAAATTTGCATAATTTCCGCATGGAAATAATGTTGACTTTGGTAAAGAAAAAAGCCGGAGTTAGCCGATTTTGGAGGCAGATATTTTGCTTTGTAACGTTATGTTGCAATTCACATCAGTTCTTGGGTGACCCATCCTCGCAGTTTTTGCATGCAAGTACGGCAGCAGCCCGTTACCAGCGACTGAAAACGATTGTAAAAGCGGGATGCAATTCCGACAGTGCGCCAATAGCCAATGCAGGTACGTGAACTTATTGCTGATAGGAAATATAAATTGCGAAGTACTAAATACTTTTTGCCAATACGAAGTAAAATGTGGCATAAAGGTATGTAGCACAATCCAGGTCTGGCTTGGCAAGGCGTGATTGACATGAACAAACCTCCCGCAAACAAAGCGACAATCATCAGGACGATGGTCGTGGGGGCATGCATTGTCATCATCCTGGCTTGCATCATGTACAGCATCTTCCTGCTACCTTATTCGGGCAAGCTCACTGACATCTTTGTTGGCATCGTGCTGGGTCTTGCCGTGCTGGCCTTGAAACTTGTGGGGATAGAGCAGGAGGATGCTGAGCGTGGTCCGTAGCTTTGGCTATGCATATCATCAATTGAAATTAAAGAATCCTGCAATGCAGATGCCCAAAAGCAAAGATACGCTAATCGCTATATGGTCCCTGACTATCGTGATGTGGTTGCCGCCAGTCTGGCAATATTTTTTCCAGACAGATTTCTTTTTCAAAAATATGCGCGGCCTGCAAAATTTTGCAGTTTCTGCGCCCATTTTATTGATCATACTGGCCTATGCTATTTTGCTTACGCTGCCAAAGACCAGAACCTGGGGCATGGTCCTCAGTGCAGGTGGCTCACTTTTTACCATGGGCTTGCTTATGCAATACTATGAGATGTTCCAGCATACTGGCGGCCTGATCGTTATGCCGATAGGAGGTGCATTGTTGAATACCTACAGGCAGACAATAGATCGGAAAGCCTATGAGCTTGCAGCCGACAAGGCCATGGATATAGATGATGCCACTGGGCCTGCCCCTGGCAAGGGGCAAAAACGCCGGGCTTGAAACAGGCGATGGTGACAGGGTTTGCCATTCATGCGCTCCGCACAGTGCACTCTGTGTGGTGCGACTTTGAGATACGTCATGCACGAGCTCTTTAAAGCATCTGCCCCAGCCTGACATTTCCCACGTTCGTATCTGCGCAGCGTATACTGGGTGAATTAAAAGATAAATCATTTATCCAATATGTGCTTTCAAAAAACGCATTCACCCAAGCGCATTCACCAAAAAAATCCACATGAACAAAACCTGGGCCTGGTCTGACATCATCGCCGGTTTGTCGCTGGCTGGCCTTCTGCTGCCAGAAGCCGTGGCCTATTCCAGCATCGCCAATTTGCCGCCACAGGCAGGCATAGTCGCCGTGTTTGCCGGTTTGATTTGTTATGGCTTGATAGGCAGCAGCCGTTTTGCCATTGTGGCGGCCACGTCTTCATCCGCGGCAGTGCTGGCATCTGCATCGGCTTCCATGTCAAATGGCGACGCAGGTTTGCGCATGCTGGTGGCAATGGGGCTGGTCATCTTGACGGGCGTGTTTTTTATACTCGCTGGGGTGGCCAAGCTGGGCAGCATTTCTGATTTTATTGCGCGGCCAGTGCTGCGTGGTTTTGCCTTTGGTTTGTCCGCCGTCATCATCATCAAGCAGTTTGCCCACGTCGTGGGGGCACATGTGCATTACACCGACATGCCACGCTTTATCTATACTTTACTGAGCCAGGTACAAAGCTGGAACTGGCTGTCGCTGGCGGTGGGCGTGGTGGCATTGCTGCTCTTGTTTGCTTTGGCGCGCATACCCTATATGCCAGCCGGTCTGCTGGTGATTGTACTTGGCATACTGGCCGGACAATGGCTGGGTCTGGCGCAAAACGGGGTAGAGCTGGTAGGGCAGATAAGCTTGCAACTGCAAGTGCCCAGCCTGCCCGACATGAGCTATGTGCAGTGGCTGCGCATAGGTGAATTGAGTATTGCCATGCTGATGATACTGTATGCCGAGTCGTATAGCTCCATCCGCAATTTTGCGATACGCCATGGCGATATCGTGGCACCCAACCGTGACTTGCTGGCGCTGGGGGCGGCCAATTTGCTGTCCGGCTTGTTCCAGGGTTTGCCGGTGGGGGCGGGGTTTTCTGCCACGGCAGCCAATGAGAGTAATGGTGCACGCAGCAAGGTCGCGGGCTGGTCTGCAGCAGCGGCCTTGTTGATTATCATGCTGAGTTTATTGCCCATGATAGCGTTGACGCCTTCACCCGTGCTGGCAGCCATCGTCATCCATGCGGTTAGCCATTCGCTACGGCCATCCATGTTTTACCCTTATTTCAGCCTGCACAGGGACAGGTTCGTGGCGATCGCTGCTGTGATCGCTGTGCTCATGCTAGGTGTGCTGGATGGCTTGCTGGTCGCCATCGGTATCAGCTTGCTGATGTTATTGCGCAGGCTGGCAGAATCAAGTATTTCTGTGCTGGGTCGTTTGAATAACGGTCATGATTTTGTCAGCCTGGTCAATTATCCTGAAGCCAAGGTCATCCCCGGCGTGTTGATCTTGCGGCCAGAGACAGGCTTGTTTTTCGCCAACGCCGAACGCGCCCTGACGCAAGCCAAACACTATGTCGCCACCAGCGATGCCAAAGTAGTCGTCATCAGTCTCGAAGAATCCCCAGACCTCGACAGCTCCAGCATAGAAGCCATTGCTGACTTTTGCGCGGCCTTGTATCTGCAGAAAAAACACCTGATGTTCGCCCGCCTTAAATCTGGCGCCCGTGCCGTGCTGGAAAGGGCGGCCATCCCCCATCTGCACATCGGTAATTTCAGTGAGCTCAGCGTCGATGATGTTGTCACCATGGCGCGTGAGTTGTATGTGGGGAAGGATTGAGGCGCGCCGGAAAAACAGACGCAAGCAGGCGCAGGCAGACGCAAGTAAACGTAGCCGTGACGTAGGGCGCATTGCAATGCGCCGCATGTGAGCCTCACTCGCGGCAAAATGATTTCCCCTCAGAGGGTAGCAAGCCCGGGCATACCTACAAAGCGTCAATTCAGAGCACGGTAAATATCAAGGCTTGCAGAAATTAGTATTCTCATGCGGCGGATTACAATCCGCCCTACGTCACGGCAATTGCTACCTGCACTTGATCACTGCAGATATGCTCTTTCTTGTCACGCAGTCGCCACTTATTTCGCGCGACACTCTCTCGATGGCTGCAAACTTGGCTCCCACGCCAGGCCTGTAGGCCCTTTGTTCGTCACTTGATAAATAATGGACGAGCAGTGTTCAGACTCAACCTGAAAATCCAGAAAATATTCGCGGTTTTCTTGCGGGACGAAACTGGAGCTAGCCGTGCACGAAGTTGATACGCCGCCATACACATAGTTATAAAAGCCACCACGCACAGTAATACGCTTGCCCGCTTCGACCAGGGCAATATTATTGGCATCCGCTCTCAGGTTGAACAGCTTGCCTTCGGCGCAGACCGTCTTGAATTGCGATGTTGATAAATTCAGGCGGGCCGTTGGTGCGCCTTCTTTCATCGCATAATTTGTAGAACAGCCAGAAATTGCCGTCACCAGGCCTAGCAGGATGATCGCTGTAGTTTTCATTTCCCACCCTCCGGTTTGACATGTATCTCAAGACTGCTGATCACTGCACTGGCTGACAAATAGCCTGGCTTGTCCTCTTTTGACAATAGGATGTAGGCATAATCCGTTGGCTTCCTGCCTACGGTCGAGGCTGATTTACTGGTGCTTTTTTTATCCAGCACGGCATCAGGCAGATTTTGGTAGAACGCAAAATAAGGCTTGCCTTCACGCTGGGCAATTTCAGCACAGCGGTACAAGAGATAGACGC
Organism: Undibacterium sp. Ji83W; assembly: GCF_049340385.1. NCBI lineage: Bacteria > Pseudomonadati > Pseudomonadota > Betaproteobacteria > Burkholderiales > Oxalobacteraceae > Undibacterium > Undibacterium sp. Ji83W. Next base: position 48,960 of record NZ_JBMPOZ010000011.1, read on the forward strand.
TGACGGTGTCGGTTTTAATGATACTGTTGCCAGCAAAAATCACCTTGATCAATTCCCCTGGACCTTTGCTTTCGTAATAGCCACCGGTCCATCCGGTAATGGGATTTCTTGCATCCCCATAGGGCGTGGCACAGCCACTTAATGTGGCCGATATCAAGATTGACATCGCGATCGGTCCAAAGAATTTATTTTGCAAATGTACACCTGCTGAAAAATGAGATATGAGTAGGGCTTGCACAACACTTCAGTGCCGTCATAAACTTCGCCCGGCCAGATTTGTTGGTGGCAGTTTTCATCAAATGGAGATGGCCTGATCGCTGCATGCGAAGCAAGGCAAACGTGAAGCGCCTGCTGCTCATGAGCTATCCTCAATAAAAAAAAGCCCACCATTGTAACAAAGGATGCCGCGCAGCTGCTGTAAAATTTCCATCCTGCCGCCAGTAGCGAGCCGATAATTATCCAGCATGCCATGCACTTGCTGCCTGCAGGAGCGGCTTTAGCCGCGAACAGACTAGCCGTAGCAGCCAGTCGCTGACAAAGCAGGTATTTGCCACGATGTGAATGTGATCAGGCTGGCTGTAAGATCAATATGAATAATGGTAATATGGCAAGCATGCATGATCGTCAGCATCGCCAAATAAGGAAGCCTGTGCTGTTAAACAAAACCAGATCAATTCTCCTCATCGCCTGGGGCTTGACCATATTCGTCTGGCTGCCACCGATCTGGTTTTATTTCTTTCAGACAGATTACTTCCTGGGGAATTTTCGCGGGCTGCAAAATTTCAAAGTGTCTGCTCCTTTCCTGTTGATCATATTTTGCTGGGCTATTCTTCTCTCAGTACCCAAAACCAGGACACGGAAAATCATCATCGGTGCAGGTAGTTCTTTCATGAGCCTGGGATTTGTGCTCATTTATTATGAAATTTTTCATCATACTGGCGGCTTCGTCGTCCTGTTTTCAGGGATGAGCATGTTAAGTATGGTGAGGGAAGAGCCTGAACTTGATGATGGAAAATAAGAATCTTGCGATGATGACCCCAAAACAAAAACAAGCCCTTTTTATAGTCTGGGCATTGACACTGCTCGTCTGGTTGCCACTTACCAGGCATTATTTTTTCGGGACAACTTACTTTTTTTCCAGTGCCTATGGTTTGCGGGATTCATGGAGTAGTGCATATTATCTGCTGCTCGTCCTCGCCTGGTCTGTCATCTTATCGATACCAAAGTTCAGGACTGAGAAAAACATCTTCGGTGCTGCCTGTTCATTTCTGACCCTGGGCTTGCTGCTGCAAACTTATGCTGGCCTGTCACCGGAGGGTAGCTTTTTACTTCTGCTTGCCGGGTTTGCGCTCTTGTTTGGCCTGGTAAATGGTAAAGCGTTTGTATCTGAGCAAGCCACCAGCAAAGCTCCTTTGCAAATGAGATACAGCACTTTGCCTGCATGGGTAAGTGTCATCTTTCTCGCCACGCCCTGGCTTTGGAAATTCTTGAGCGGGCAAGATTTTTTTCATCACAGCATGCGTGGCCTGCAAGATATCGTTGTGGCCGCGCCTTTGCTAGGCATCATGGGCTACTGGGCAGTGTTGTTGTCCTTCCCTGCAAAACGAACATTCAACACCAGTTCTGGCGCGGCAGCTTCCTTGCTTGCGATTGCCGTGTTTTTTCAAGCTGATCCAGAGTTTTTTTATGCGGGTTTGCTATTTCTGCCAGTCTGGCAGGTATTGATGAATGCTGAGTCGATTCAAAAAGACAATAAATTAAGAACCGCCTTCTTCGCCCGCAAAGTCAAAAAAATCTATGTCCCCCCCACGACCATTGATAGCGAGCTGGCCAGTTACTACCAGGCTGTGAGCCAGAAAATCGACAGCTATGTGGCCAGTAACTTCCCGTCCGGGCAAGACAAAAAACTCCAGGGTCAAGCCTACGTCTCGATTCCCATTAAGGAAGATGGTGCTATCTATGTAAAAGGAGAGGGCATCAAACTTGAAACATCTTCTGGTAACCATGAGCTCGACCTTGCTGCCCTCAGCATTGCCCGCCGTAGTGGCCCTTTTCCCGGTTTTTCCAAAAGCAAATCCACTGGCCGTGCAACTGAGGTGCGCGTGATATTTTATAGACTGGGATTTGAAGATAAACTGCTGCCGCAAGAAGCTCAGCTAGCAAGCTGCGTGTAGCGCTTGTGTCAAAATAAAGCATGAATTTTCAACCTCACTTGCTCCACAATGTGGCGCTGGAAAATAAGATACCCTGATGCAGATATCAAAGCACAAACAAGTCCTCCTCATTGCCTGGTTGTTGACACTGCTGGTCTGGCTACCACCTGTCTGGTACTATTTTTTTCAGACTGATTATTTTATGCATGGCTTTCGTGGGCTGCAGAATTTCTTGCATTCTTCTATCTATCTGTTGACCATACTTGGCTGGACCGTTTTTCTCAGCATACCAAAATACAGGACAGAAAAAGTCATCATCGGTGCCGGGGCTTCATTCTTGACCATAGGTTTTTTGCTCAATACTTTTGCCATGTTTAAACAGACACCTGGCTTTCTCATCATCTTTGCCGGCTTATTGCTCTTGCAGACTTTAAGAGGCGGTACGTTTAAACAGTCTGGCAGTGCCGGGGATGAGCCTGGGGTAAAAGTGAGCTCCGGTAGAAACTGGGGCCTGATTTATTCCGTGGCGGCTATCACTTTTCTTGGTACGCCCTGGCTATGGGTGAGCTTGGGCGCGCCTGAGCTTTTTATCAGCAATGTGCGTGGGCTGCTGGACCTCGCCATCTCAGGCCCTTTCCTCGTCATCATGACAGGCTGGGCCCTGTACTTTTGCTTCCCCTCTAACCGCGCCGTCAATGCCAATTGTGCCGCGGCATCGGCCATGCTGGTTATTGCCCTGTTCTTATCTTGGTATTTTTCGTATGTAGGTTCGGTCGGGTTCTGGTTTCTGACAATAGGCTGGATGGGGACTGCCTATCGAGAAAAAGGAGATAAATCTGATGCTACGGTTTCAGTTAAGTAAAATAGCAGCGCTACCTGTCGCCACATACCAATTTAAAAATACTAAAAATCTCAATGAAGCATCTTGCGCAATACCTGTTATCCCTGAGTTTGTTCTTATTTTGCAGCGCTGCTTGTGCCGACGCTGAGAAATTAAAAAGTCCAGATGAGCAATTAGCAGCAAAGGTTGCAGAAATTTCCCGGATGATAGACGAGCAGAACGGCCAAAAAAATATCTCTGTTGCTGGCAAAAACAATCGAACCTATATTACGCACTCGACAAAAAACCGGGAGCATGCCCTTTATTACAAAATGGTCTCGAAAAAAATAGAAGACTATGGCACAGATCATTTTCCATCAAAAGATGGCAAGAAATTATATGGTGAAGCTTATGTGTCCGTTGCCATCACGGAAAGTGGCAACATCGATGAACAAGGCAGTGGGATACAAATTGAAAGGTCTTCTGGCAATAAGAATCTCGACGACGCAGCCCTGAGTATTGCCCGGCATAGTGCCCCTTTTTCCCGGTTTTCGAAGGCTAGGACAAGCAACAAGCAAGCTGAAATACGTGTGCTTATCTTCCATTTTAATTTTAACAAGAGAGAAACAGAAGCTCCCACTGATAACAAAAGTACCGCATCAAAATAAACCAGAAAAACATGAAGATCAAAAAGCTGCTCCTCTTACCCCTGTTCCTGCTCCCCCTCGCCAGCCACGCACAAACAGAAGCACCCAAAGAACTCGTACTCAATCAAGAGCAGCTAGCCAAATATGGCCAGACCTATAAAACCGCAGAGGTCAAACATTTGCGCCAGTTTCTCAATACCTACGCAGACCACCGCCAGGATATCTCGCCCGCAGAAGAAAGAGCCGCCAGCGTTCTCGATGAATTAAAGATAGACAAGAAAATCCTCAAGGGTAAATTCCTGGTCTATCTGTTCTCCAATTTTCTTGGTGGCGGCAAGGGTGTCTCCATCGTTTCGCAAGATCATCCAGAAATAAAACTCGATTTCTGGGTTTATAAAATCGAAGACAACGAATGCGAAGTACGCGATTTGCTCGTGCAGGCAGACAAGCGCGATATCGAGGCATTCAAGATCGTCTATCGCAATTATTTGCATCACAAGACCTTGTATATGTGATGGCGATGGAAAATGCCTCACAGGCAGGGTGCGTTATAGCGCTCCGTACAAGCTGGTAACACAAACAAATATCGCATGGAGCAAGGCTATGGGAGTTGATCTGCAAGTAGTCGTTGATATAGGCCTGAAAGAGCCATCCCATGCTTCGGTATTGGCCGCCTTGCAGTCGAGCTACGAAGACATGTGTGAACTGTGGCATGATCACTATGAAGTGCCCGTTAACGCCGGTTTCAAGGCCTTGAATCTGGAGAAATTCAGAGAGGTTTATATCGCCAACTGGACAATGCCAGAATTCATCCCAAAGAAAAACTTTGTCGGTGACGACATGCCGCAAGCGTATTTTTGCTTGAATGGTCCCTACGGCTGGCGCGCAGAGCTGTGTCAGGATGCAGTCATCTTTAGCGACAGCACCCGCTGGAAAAAATTTTGCAATGATGATCAATGCAGGCAACTGATGATCGCAAGCATCAGCCTGTTTGCCAGCGCGCTGTCTTCAAGCCGTGCCTGCTTTATTCCGGACAGCAGCTATTGTGGCTCGGAATGCGCTGACACTCTCTGGGAGAACGGCAATTTCAACACTGTATATAACTGCCTGAAAAACCGGGAGGGCGAATTGCTAGTACTTCAGCATTCTGGGCCAGTAGGGGCAGAGTTTATTGCAATGTCGACCAGTTAGTCATGCTGGTAAAAGTCCCCATGCTTAGTGAGCATCGTGGCTGCATTGTGAGATTGAGTCAATTGTTCGTCACACTCACTATGAGGTCCTCTACTGCTGGCTCATGATTTTGAGTCGTGCTAATGTGAGAGCCATCTCATTTTTTTTGCCTGTTATGCATCCCCTATACATCGTATACAAAAGAGTAGTAGACCGAAATTTGGAACGAGGCTTGGCTGAAGAAGAAAGAGCAAGCGTCGATTCATTTTTATCCTTCTCCCAGCGCAATCATGAAGAAATGAGAGTGCTCTTTAATCAGTCAGCTCTTCATGCAATAGCATACGTTGGGTATATCCTTGCTCCGGATCTTCAATCGAGCGCTAGTGCCTATGTTTATAATGTATTGAAGAATGGTATGGACGTTCATGAATTCAATAGGCTGTACGGCAATGACTTGCGTAATGGCGATTGACGGGGCTTAAGTCTTCAATTTCGGTCGTGCATAGTTGCTGGGAAATAATCTGCACAACCATCTATCTGGGAAAATATCGTTCCTGCCATACTGGAGCCAGTAAATGCACGTTCATCAATCACACATCTGGGTAGGGCAATTTAGTGATGCCGCGCCCGCAAATTATTTTGTAGAAAACCGTGAGCGCGAGGTGGGTGTAGACCCCATGAACAGCTTCGCCATGGAGCAGGGAGAGCTCAGTTTTGACTATGACTTCACTGAAATAAGCTATCTGGATTGGAAAGACGCACAATCGCCACGGCAATTCATCGACGGTCATTCTTACAGCGCATCATATCTGGATGCCGTCGTCAAATTATGCGGCGATGAGGGTATCGATAAAATCAATGTATTCGTTATCGCCAACGCAGACCAGTTCCATGCGCCCAGGACTGTCAGCGCAAGCGACTATTTCTTGAAATACCTTGGTTGCTTTGAGTGCGTATAGGACTAGCGGTCTGCAAATAACATGGGCTGCTATTTGCGCGTGTATGGACTTGAAGTGTTTCGCAGCTCTCGGATTTGACGGATGTAAACTGCTGGACTACTATTACTCGCCCTGGGCTTTTGACCAATTAATACAAAGAGAAAATTGATGCTTCGTGGATTTACGTTCGTGGTCGGGCTTTATATGATGTCGGCATGCATGCTGATTATAGGAACTATCAATCTTTGCACTCAGGCGAAATGGTATTTTTTTGGACATCCGGCAATGATGGTCATACAGGACCCCTCAAAAAAACTGAGTGACCATCCTATCAGTGGCGTCTATGCCTCAGTGAAATACCTTGAAAAAAGCGGCGAAACCCTGGTGCCAAAAAAGCCTCTGAGCAAAGCGATGGCAGAAAGATTGATAAATGGAGAGCAAATTCCTGTCATGTTTCAGAAGGACAATCTTGAATATGTCTTGTATTCAAGTAATGAGCTGGAATCCCCCTGGATTTGGCTGGCCGTTGGTGTGATTGTGGGTTTTGTTGCTGTCTACAGCAAGAAGCTGTATAGGAGAGAAACTAAAAGAGTGTTGACTTGAACTTCGATTTTGGGGCTGAATCGATTTCTATTAGCTTCAGCAAAGCGATCGGGTCAAGTCTATCGCATTGAAATGGGCAAACGGCGACCACAGCCCGCGTAGGTGCGAATAGCCCCGCGTATTCGCACGCATGATTTCGAAATTCAAGAATGTTAAAACAGCCACGTCTTTTTTAACACTCTACAATGTATTGAGCTCTTGCAGGTAGGGTGCTACGTCAAGAGGGGAGAGAAAGAGCAACATGCGATAAATATTCCTTCCCAGAGTTTAGTAATGCATCAATGCAACGTATCCCTCTATCTATATGAATCTCGAAACCTCGAAACCTGAAGTAGATATATTCTCCTGGATTCAAACCGGAGAACTCGCTGGTGTTTCACCTGGCAATACCAAAGAATAAGTATCAGAGTTGTTTGGTATCCCACTTGGCTGGGTACACTCAGAACAGGGGGGGAATTCCAAATTATTTGGATGCGGACATGTGGGGATACGGAACATGGACCTTGTACTTTGATGGTAATGTTCTTGATGCTATTACCTGCTCTGTTTCTCCTGACGGAATTCAAGAAGATGGCTGGTATTTTGATATGACAACATTTGACGAGTCTTTTTTCAAAAGCATTAGGGATGCAGAACGAGTGCTATCCGAAAATGGTATTTCTTGTGCAGAACTTAAAGGCGGCCGACATAAAATTATGGATGTAGCCAGTGGAGAAATACTTGAAACCAGGCGCAGGTTATCGTTACCTACACTTTTGGCAGGTAGCGAGTGCCAAACGAGAATCTTATTCAATATGGAAGACGGAACAATGCAAGGAATAGCCAACCCTTTCAGCTTAAAAAGACAGGTCGTCAGCAAAAGAAGAATAGATCCCTCAAGCAAGTATGTTCTTACATATTAGGGCTAAAGGTAGAAATATATGAATTTGATAATTGTATCTTTTTTTAATTATGCTACCGACATATAACATACTCAAAAAGATTGTAGACCGGAAATTGGAACGAGGCTTAACTGAAGAAGAGCAAGCAAGCGTCGATTCATTTTTATCCTTCTCTACACGCAATCATGAAGAAATGAGGATGCTCTGTAACCTGTCATGCATTCACGCAATAGCATACGTAGAGTATATCCTGACACCAAATATTGCCTTAAAAGCGAGTGCCTATGTTTATAACGTTTTGAAAGACGGAATGGACGTTAATGAGTTCAATAGGGTTTATGGCAATAAGGAGCGTAGAAACGATTAACTTTTTCAGATCAAATCGAAACTACTGCAAAAAAAATTATTTACTTTGGTCTTTTCTTCCAAGAATGGAATGGCGTACTTCTCTATCAAGTAGATATGTATGAAACACATGTACTTTAGTCGTTTTTCAAGCTACATCCAGCGCATTGCAATGCGCCCTACAGGTACGGCCACGTTTGTCTTCACCCCGGCATCCCCAAATACAATTCCTCCACCTTGGCCCGTGCCCATGGTGTCTTGCGCAAGAACTTCAGGCTGGATTTGATGCTGGGGTCGGTGGTGAAGCAGTTGATGTCTATCAATTTGCCCATTTGCTCCCAGCCATAATAGGCCACGAGTTGTTCCAGGATTGCTTCCAGGGTGATGCCATTCAGGCTGCGGGATGTGGGCGTACTCATGCTTGTGTGCTCATGTTTGTTTCTCGGTGATACCGGATGATATCAGGCTGGGAACAAATCTGATTGAGAAGTCAATTGAGACGCGAAATAAGAAACGAAATAAGAAACGAATCAAGAAACGAATTAAGGACCCTATCAATGCGCTGGGTCAATCCTCATGGCAGTTGGCAAGCGCTTGGCTTATTTTTTGCCGCAGCCTCTACGCCAGCCTCTAAGCCAGGCGATACCAACGCAGGCTATATGGCAACTGCCACGCCGGGATGCGGCCCGGGGCTTGGCGGTCTATCAATAGCCAGGCGGAACACAGCAGCATGAAGGGGAAGTGGAAAGGGCCAGCGGCGGTGGCGGCCAGCATCCAGGCCCAGCAGGTGCCGCCACACCAGAGGGCGGCTTGCAGGCCATAGCGCAGGCTGTCGCGGTCGGCTTGCCAGCCAAAGGCGGCGAGGCGGGGGCGGCTGTGGCAGCGGTTCAGGCAATATTGTTTAGCCGGGCTGATTTGCCATAGCAGGGCCAGCGCCAGCAACATGGCAAAGCACCAGCGCAAGTCGCCTGTGGCCAGACGCAGCACTAACGAGGCCAGCATGATGAATGCACCTGCCAGGCTCCACACGAGCAGGTAGGCGGCGACAAACAAGAGCAATGCGCGCAGGCGGCGGCGTGCCAGGCTGCGCTGCCACAGGTAAGTCACTTCTTGTGCAAGCAAGGGTGACATCATGGCCAGTAACATCAATAGCCAGTTGGCCATCATGTTGCCAGTTGAATTGGTGTGCCAGACAAAGACCAGGCGATCGCCCAAGTATGCCAGGTCTATGTTGGCGAGGCTGCCGCAATAGTCTGGCACGCGCAGGCCAAATTGCAGCGCAACCAAGCCCAGCCAGCCCGCCACGCTGATCAACAGCAGGGGGCGGGGGCAGCTCAGCAGGGCAGCGCGTAAAACTGGCCGCAACACGATTACAGGCTTTCTCTGAATACGCTGACGCGTTCTACCGTGATGTTGTGTTCAGGCTTGACGGTATTACGCGGCACGAATTGCACTTGCAGGGCATCGCTGAGTTGTGTCTGGTCGAGTTGCAGGTTATCTACCAGGCTGGTGATCTCAAACACCTGGGTAATGCCTGCACCACCATGTGCGCTGTCTGTCTTGCTGGCGTCGGATACGCCAAACAGTGACAAGACGCCGACCTTGTTCTCCGGATGGTCTTGCGGGTTTTCACCGTTGGGTACATTGACATAGACATAGAAGATGGCAGCATCATTCTTGCCGCGTATGTTCTCCAGGTTCAAAAAAACGCGGTCTGGTTCTTTGGGCGTGGCGCTGAAAAGTTTGACGCTCTCGAAGCTGTCATTGACCTTGTCAGAGCTGCTTTTATCCAGAGTCACCCTGGTTTGTGAAACGCCACCGGACAGTTTGATGGCATTGTTGTTTGCACCCAATAATTCTGTCGCCACTTGGCCTCCTGCAGATTTGATATCCAGAAAGTTCACCATAGGCGCATCGCTGAGCAGACGCAAGCCTGTCAGCCGGATTTTTTTACGGGTGCTGCCTGCCAGCGGGTCGCTGATGTCCTGGTAGGTGTAATTCAGTGGTGCTGCCTTGGTATCGAGCATCTGCGATGCAGTGAAGCTGATACCTTCGCCGATAGCATCAGGCACGATGAATTTGCGGTCGGCCGGGCCGGTGAGCCAACTGGGATCGGTGGGATCAAGATTTTGCGGGTCGCGGTTGCGCCAGACTTCCCACAGGCGGTCTATATTCGCATGGTGCAGCCAGAAGATAGGGTCAAGCGCGGCGGTGGCGGGGATGGACATCAGGCCATAGGTAGTTCTGTCATCTGGATGATCTTCATCTTCCAGGCCGCCCACCAGGCCATGCACGGTATTGTGCGGGTCAGATTCGAGATGGCCGTTAACGCCCTTGCCATGATTGAATTTGGTGTCTGGCCCGCCAAAACCGGTATTGCCACCGGTGTTACCACCGATGAAGGCATGGTCTTTCAAGGCATTCAGCGAGACGTCGCCAGGCAGGACGATGAAGTTGCCCTGGCCGTCACCATACCGGGCTTCGACAAACAGGGGATTGGGTGAGCCGTCCGGCATGGTCTTTTGCAAGAAAGCCGGTGGCACAGAACGCGAATCAGGATCGAAATAATTCCAGTAAGGCAGCGCCCAGTTAGCTGGGCCACCGAGCTCAACGACGACACTGCGCACGATGGCTTCAAACGATGCCAGGTAACCACGGTGCCAGGGCAAAAAATACCAGCTCTGATGCTGGCACTGGTCCCAGAACCTGGCCTTGTCGCTGTCTGAGGGCAGGGCCTCGCCATTACGATAATACCCATGAGCTGCCCAGAGTACTTCATTAAAGCCATGCATGGCCGCCAGAAACCGCCAGCTGGTGCGCGATGCCAGCGGCCTTTCCTTCAGTTTTCCCACCGCCTTTGCATACCAGATGAGCGTATCGTTCCAGTCAGAACCTAGTTTTGATACGTCCTTGCGTTCAAATGTCATACATCCTCCTTGAGATGATCGGGCATGCAAAAAATATTGCTATAAAATCTTGCAATATTATTCACTTATTGTCAATTGTTTGTTTTTGGCATGAGATTGCCGCTGGGCATGGATTTGGTTTTTGGGACGTCGCGAAAGCGGGATACAGGCCAGGCAAAATCAAGGCAGGAGGAGGGGAAAATCAGGGAAATTCAAGTGAGAATGCAACTCATCAGTGTCAGATGGCACAAGAGGATGTGTGCACATCGCCTTGCCAGGCACGACAGGTGTGCTTGCTGGCTGCGGTATGCCATTCTTCAGCGCGACAATTTCAGCCATGATGGACAGGGCAATTTCTGCTGGCGTCTTGCTGCCTATGTACAGATTGATTCAGGGCAGGTGGGAGAATGTAACAACGCAGGTAATTAAGGCCTGCGTTGCCGGTTTTCTCGTATCGCTGATCCAATCGGAATTTTTTAATGCCTTCATGCTGCACGTATTTCATGCCGGATATTTACGCCCAGCTTGAGTGGGTTTGTATCTGGCTCAAAGACAATGCGTGAATGCCTGATTGTCGGTTACTTTGGAATGGCACCAATTTGTCGCATTAAGTCCAGCAAATCTGGTTGGCCGCGTTCTTCAATAATCTGACCACCTGCGAAGCGATAGATATTCAATGCTTGTACTGCGATCTTCTTGCCAGATGCTGGTACACCGAAGAAAGCCCCCAGGTGGGTACCACGCATGGTGAAGCGGGCTACCACTTTGTCGCCTTCAGCAACGGTCTCCTCCAGTGTCCATTGAATATCGGGGAAACCGGAGCGCATCATGTGAATGATGTCCAGATAACCTGCAGGGCCACTCACAGGTTCTGCACGGCCCGGCACATAAAATATTGCTTTGGGCGAAACCAGTTCAGAAGCCAGCTTCACATCCGCGGTATTAATAAATTCCACAAAGCTTTGCATGAACAGGCGATTTGCCTGTGTTTCTGCAATGACGTCCGCATTGAGTTTTACCTGCTGAGCAGATAATTTTTTTGTCGTGGCGGGTTCTGCTGCCATTGCTATGAGTGGCACAGTAAAAGCCATCAGTACTGTAGATTTAATACGGGAAGTAATCATCATTAATCCAGTCGTGTCGAAAAAAGTTGGGAGTTTGCAGCATCCGTGGTAACCGACATCGCTAAGCGTGTGGTGTGAGAAATGCGTTAGCTCTGCCCAAGCCTGGTCCACGTTGGTGCTGCCGTGGGACCCCAGCCAAGGAAGTACCCGAAATGAATATTCATTTCTCCAATTGGTTCGATAAACCGGCTATTACTCAGCGGCCCAGCATCAATTGCTTCGAAACCGACCTTACTGACCAGTTGTGATACTGCGTCTTTGGCGATGGCATCGTCGCTCGCCACAAACACCTGCAAGATATTTTGCTTGCGCGCTTCAACAGGCAGCAATTGAGCAAAAATTGTGTTGAATGCTTTAACGACCTTGGCCGTTGGTGCCAGCGCCTGGATTTCTTCCGCAGCGGATGTCGTGTGACCAATCAACAGGTTTTTGAAATCAGCGCTGATGGGATTGGTGATATCGACGATCACCTTTCCTGACAGGTCGCCTGCCGCTTGCAACACGTCTGCCACCGCCCCAAAAGGCAAGGCCAAAAACACGATATCAGCCAGCCTGCATGCTGCCTCAATGCCACCAGCTTGCACGTGGGCACCCAACTTGGCAGCCAATGCCGCCGCGTTGGCAGGTTCGCGATGCCCAATGACCACGTCAAGATTTACCTCAGAAAACAGGCTGGCAAGAGCAGTTCCCATGTTGCCAGTACCAATAACAGCGATTTTCATTTTGATTTCTCCAAAAGTATTTATGAGGAGTTCACTATAAAATGAAAACAATTCGTGATAAATATCTATAATATTTAATCACTAAAAACAAGGTGTTTGTAATGGACAGGCTCACCAGCATGCACATCTTCGTCAAAGCCATAGAGCTGGGGTCTTTTTCGGCTGCAGCCGATGAACTGAAGATTTCGCCACAGCTAGTCGGGAAAAACGTCATGGTGCTGGAACAAAACCTGGGGGTACGATTACTGAACCGCACAACCAGACGCCATAGCCTGACCGAAATAGGCAAGCTCTTTTATGAACGCGCCAAAATTATCCTGGCCGAGGTTGAGGCTGCAGAGTCGCTTGTGGCGGAAACACGCGCTGTACCGCGTGGGCGTATCCGGGTCAATGCGCCAGTACTTTCGGCATTCACGCTCTGGCACCTAAACTTCATGAATACCTGAAAAAATTTCCTGATGTTTCGGTCGAACTCACCTTGTCCAATCGCATGGTTGACCTCATTGACGAAGGTTATGATGCCATCTTTCGGATAGGTGAATTATCAGACAGCGGCTTGATGGCCAGATCACTGGCACCCTATCGCCTGATGATGTGTGCTGCCCCCTCTTACCTCGCGTCTGGCCCGCCGCTCACAACGCCAATGGATCTTCAGCAACATGAGTGCCTGATGTTTTCACATACCACTCTGCGGACCCACTGGTTATTTGATAGTGCGGATGGTCGTATTTCAGTACCCATATCAGGACGCTTGATGGTGGACAGTGGCGAAGCATTGCTAGCCGCCGCCATTTCCGGGCTTGGAATCATGCTGCAGCCGATAGAGCTGGTGCAGGCCGAACTGGACTCAGGTCGCCTGGTACCTGTGTTACAGGATTATGAGGTGCCAACCAGACCTTTGCACATTCTCTATGCGCCGGACCGGCGAATGACTCCCAAGCTGAGAAGTTTTCTGGATTTTGCAGTGAGCACTTTTGGGGCCCGACTGATTTAATGCCTGTATTAATGCCTGCCTATGCCAAGGCGAACGATGACATCCAGGGTGATTGACTCAAGTGTACGTCGATGGACAGAGTATGTCATTGGCGCATGGGATGGCTGCAGCAGGCAAGCCGCATGACCCTTGGACTGGTCTATAGATAAGCCCGGGGCCAAATCAATTCACGCAATGCCTTTCACGGTCAAATGGTGCAAGGCGCAGTGTTTGTAGTCTGATGCTGCTGGCTTTCATACATCGTCTTGCCAAGCACGACGGGTGTGCTTGCAGTTTGCGGTATGCCATTCTTCAGCGCCACAATTTCAGCCATGATGGACAGTGCAATTTCTGCCGGGGTCTTGCTGCCTATGTACAGGCCTGCTGGCCCATGCAGGGTTTGCAGGGCGGCTTCGGGGATATCGAAATGGGTGTGCAGGCGTTCGCGTCTTTGCTGGCTGTTGCGGCGTGAACCGATGGCGCCGACATAGAAGGCATTTGATTGCAGGGCATCGATGAGGGCCAGGTCATCAAGCTTGGGGTCATGCGTCAGGGCGATGATGGCGGTGCGGTTATCTGGTTGCAGGCGCAGTATCAGGTCGTCCGGCATTTCTTCGCTGACGATAACACCAGGCAATTGCCAGCTGGCGCGGTATTCTTCACGCGGGTCGCAGACGATGACGGCAAAACCCAGGCTGAGTGCAAACTGGCACAGGTAACGCGAGAGGTCACTGGCACCGATGACGATGATGCGGGCTTGCGGGCCGAGGCAGGTGACAAGCCTGTGATCATCCAGCCTTGGCAAGCCATCATACTGGCCTGCTTGCACGGCTGCATGGCCGGTTAGCAAATCCAGTGTGCGTTCCACACTGCGGCGTTGTTCGCAAGCGAGCAGCAATTCATCAAGGCGGCTATGGGTCGAGACAGGCTCCAGCACCAGCTCTACCGTACCACCACAGGGCAGGCCAAAGCGGTGCGCCTGGTCGGCAGAGATGCCGTAGCGCAGCACCAGCGGCAGGTTGCCTGCACAGACAGCCTGCACGCCTTCTTCCCGGATGCGGTGGATGAGATCATCTTCTATGCAGCCACCCGATACCGAGCCCACGGTTTCACCGCGCCCATTGATCGCCATCAGCGACCCTGGTGGGCGTGGTGAAGAACCCCAGGTGCGCGCGACCGTGACGAGGATGACTTGCAAGCCCTGCGCATGCCAGGCCAGCGCAGTGCGCAGGACCAGGGTGTCGATGTCTTCCATGGTGTGGGTACTCAATTCACGGGTGGAATTAAACCTTGGGTCAGCACGATCGAACCTTCGGTTGATGCAATACGCAGCTTTTTTACCTCAGTGTACTCAGGCGAAAAGTAAAAGCTCTCGACATCGGCCAGACTGGGGAACTCGACGACGACCGTTACCATCTGTGGATTCCCTTCGACCTTTCTTGCATCCGGATTGAAGACGATAGCCTTGCCTTTGTATTTCAGCGAGATTGGGCGGACGGCGTCACGGTACTTCTGGAACATCGCCTGATCATGGATCGTAAAGTTGGCGATCAGGTAGCCTGGCACGGTCTTGCCAGCCGGGATAGGCGCGTCCGTAGACGGTGTCGCTTCCTGCGCATGTCCGGTGGCAGTGGCAAATGCGATGGCAAGCCCGAGGGTAAGTCCAAGGGTGAGTCTGGGGGCGATGCGTGTAATAAGTTTGCTCATATTGGTCACTGAATCGGGTTATGGATAGACTACGCCAAGTTGAACGGCAACTGGCGCACAGGCTTGCCAGTCAGCTTGGCTATCGCATTGGCAAAGGCCGGTGCCAAAGGTGGCAGGCCGGGTTCACCCATGCCGGTTGGCGGCTCTGCACTGGGTACCACATGCACCTCAATGGCGGGCATGTCGGTGATGCGTGCCACCGTATAGTCACCAAAATTGCTTTGCTCGACCACACCATCCTTGAGCGTGATGGCTGCGCCCGGCAAACACATGCTCAGCCCCATTACCGCAGCACCTTGCACTTGTGCTTCGATAGTGCGCGGGTTGACTGCCAGGTTGCAATGCACGCCAGCCGTGACTTTTTTGAGCACGGGGCGGCCCTGCTGCATGGCCGCCTCTACCACATAGGCCACTACGGTAGAGAATGATTCATGCACGGCCACACCCCAGGCGCGCCCGGCTGGCAGGCGCTTCTTGCCATAGCCGCTTTTATCCACGGCCAGTTGCAGGGCTGCGCGGTGACGCGGGTGCTTGTCGCCAAACAGGCTCATGCGATAAGCCACCGGGTCTTGTTTGGTGGCGCGGGCAATGTCGTCCAGCAGGGTTTCCATGACAAAGGCGGTATGGGTAGAACCCACGCTGCGCCACCACAGCACTGGCACATTCAGTTTTGGGTGATGCACAGTTAAACGCATGGGGAAAGGGTAGGGGTCACGCATGCCTTCGGTGGCTGTGCCATCAATTCCATTCTTGACCTGGAATTGCTCAAACACGGTGCCAGCGGTGATGGACTGGCCGACGATCACATGGTCCCAGGCCAGCACCTTGCCTTTGTCATCAAAACCTATGCGGGCGCGGTGCAAGTGCATGGGCCGATAATAGCCGCCGCGCATGTCGTCTTCACGGCTCCAGACGGTGCGCACCGGCGCATTCAAACCTGCAGCGCGGGTGGCCTTGGCGATTTCACAGGCTTCGACCACAAAGTCGCTGCTGCTGGCAAAGCGGCGGCCAAAGCCACCACCCGCCATCTGCACATGCATGGCGACCTGCTCAGGCTTGATGCCCAGCGTACGTGCCACAGCTGCTGCATCCAGGCCGGGGCTTTGTGAGCCCGTGTAGATATCCGCCGCACCATCCTTCAGGGCAACCGTGCAGTTCAGCGGTTCCATCGCTGCATGTGCGAGGTAAGGGAAAATAATTTCCGCTTCCAGGTGTCTGGGCGCAGTGTCCAGTGCTGCCATGTCGGCATCAAAGCGGCGCGCGCCGGGCTCATTGGCCAGCTTGCGGTAGTCGGCCAGTTGTTTGGTGCTGTCGACCTTTTCAACGCTGGCGCTGGCAGTGTCCCATTCCAGCTTCAAGGCATCGCGCCCCTGTTTGGCGGCCCAATAGCCATCGGCCACTACGGCCACGCCTTCGGCACCACGATCCAGAGGCAGGCGGAAAACTGCTTTCACGCCCTTGATGGCGCGCGCTGCGCTGTCATCGACAGTGTTCAGTTTTGCGCCAAATACTGGTGGGCGTGCTACCACGGCGGTCAACTGGCCGGGCAAGTGCATGTCAATACCATAATCCTGTTTGCCGCTGCTTTTGGCGCGGGCATCCAGGCGGCTGGTTGGCTGGCCGATGAGGCGAAAGTCTTTGGGGTTTTTGAGTTCGACTTTTTCAGGTACAGGCAAGGCCATCGCTGCTTCTGCCAGTTCACCATAGCCAAGCTTGCGGCCATCGGCGGCAATCACAATGCCTGCCTCAGTGCGCAGGGTACTGACATCGACATTCCAGCGCGTTGCCGCCGCAGCCAGCAACATGGCACGGGCGCGCGCACCCAGTTCGCGGTATTGCATGAAACTGTTCTTGATGGAGTTGGAACCGCCAGTGATATGGATACCAAAGAAAGGGTCATGATAAGCCGCATCGCTATTGCCATGATGGCTGCGTACCAGCTTCCAGTCGGCATCCAGTTCTTCTGCCAGTATCATCGGCAAGGCAGTCTGCACACCCTGGCCAAATTCCAGCCGGTTGATGATGACGGTGACTTCGCCGTTCGTGGCGATTTGTACGAAGGCAGATGGCTGTTGCGCAGGCTTCAGGGCAGTACTTGCCTGCGCCAGCGCAAGATGGGGGAAGGCACCCAGCGCCAGGCCACCTATACCGGCAAACTTGAGAAAACTGCGGCGGCTGAGAGGGAGAACTTTAGCGGGCTGGTCGCGCTCCAGCATGTGTTGCAGGGCACGCGGCATTTCGCTGTAATCGATATTCGGTAACATGCTGTCTCCTTCAGATAATGGCTTTGGCTGCATCGGCGACGGCAGCGCGGATGCGGGCATAGGTGCCACAGCGGCAGATATTGCCTGCCATGGCGCTGTCGATTTCAGCAGCAGTCGGTTGTTTGCCGCGTGGCAGGGATTTCAGGAAAGCAGTGGCACTCATGATTTGCCCGCTTTGGCAATAACCACATTGCGCCACATCATGCTTGATCCAGGCCGCGCTGACGGCATTACCCACTTTGTCGTTACCACCGGTTGCTGCTTCTATGGTGGTGAGCTTCTTGCCCTGCACGGCAGAAGCAGGGGTGACGCAAGAGCGTATCGCCTGGCCATCCAGATGCACGGTGCAGGCACCGCACAAGGCGGCTCCGCAACCAAACTTGGTGCCTGTCAGTTGCAGCGCATCGCGCAGCATCCACAGCACAGGTGTGTCGGGCGTGACATCGACGCTGGTATTCTTGCCATTAATGGTAGTGTTGATCATGAAAACCTCCGGTATGGGTAAGAGCCTTGGTATTTATTCAGATGGCATTTGCCAGGTGGGCGCGCAGCCTTGCGATATCATTCTCAATATCGGGCTGTTTCAGCACGTCATGGCAAGAGAAAGCGGGTAAGACATCAACCCCGCAAAATTTGTAATTGGCTGTGTTGGCAACAAAGACATCGTCAACCGTCTTGCCTTCAAATAAAGATTGCGCGGTGTCGCCAAAGGCTGCTGCAGGTGCATTCCAGGTCAGCGACAACATATACTTCTTGCCTTGCATCTTGCCGCCGCTGCCGTATTGCTTGCTGGGGTCTTCACGCGTGCGGCCATCGCCATCCAGGAAGCCTTGCTGCATCATGCCTGCCGTGAAAACTTCATCAACATACTTCTTGTATATCCACGGCATGCCAAACCAGTACACCGGCGACTGCAAAATGATGAGGTCAGCACACAAGTGATTCTGCACTTCGGCATTGATGTCATAGCCTTGCTCGATCTGGGTTTGCCTGACCTGGTAGTCGCGGTTTTGCAGTTCTGTCTTGATGATGTCGGCCATGCTGTGGTTCAGCTTGCCGCTGGACATGCCCTCATAAAACTGGTGTGCGTTGATGATCAGTGCGTGTTTCATTGATAAGTCCTGTTGATTTGCCGGAATACTTTTATTGACGGCTATTGTCTGTCAGGTGTCATAAAAGCCGTTTGCCTGATCCGATGCATTTCTTGCCCAATTTGATGATTCATCAGCAGAAATGAGAAACATGGCATTGAAAATGGTAGGCTATGGCTATTCAAGAATTCACTGGCGACACCATGCAAACCGGACATCAAACCCTCACTGTGAATGGCCAGGCACTGGCCGCACTGGTCAGCAATATTGCCCAAACCGATGGCGACTATACGACCCATATTCCTGGCTTGATGATGTACAGACGCAGCAAAACGACCGACCCCATGCCATGCATTTATGGCCTGAGCCTGGGCGTGACCGTGCAAGGTGGCAAGCGCGTCTTGCTGGGGGAAGAGATTTTTGACTACGCACCCGGGCAATCGCTGGTGACTTCGCTGGACTTGCCCGTGGTGTCTTATGTGACACGTGCCAGCAGTGCGCAACCATTTCTGGGAATGGGCCTGGCACTGGATGCCCGTGTCATTACCCAATGCGCTGCCGAAATGAATTTCTCTGCACCGCTGAAAGCATCGACATCACTGGCAATGTCGGTCGTGAGCGTGGACGATGGTTTGCTCGATGCCATTACCCGTCTGGTGCGCCTGCAACATGAACCGCAACTGATACCCCTGGTCGCACCGCTGATACAGCAAGAGATCATCGTGCGCCTGCTCAATGGTGAACATGGCCCGGCATTGCGCCATCTGATGACGGCTGGTTCACCTGGCCAGCAAATCGCCAAGCTCATCACCTGGTTGAAACTGCACTACACAGAAGATATCGCCATGGATGAGCTGGCAGACAAAGCCCACATGAGCCCATCCACCTTCCGCCAGCATTTTCGTGCGGTCACAGGTATGAGCCCCTTGCAATACCTGAAGCATTTGCGGCTACAAGATGCACGGCAACTGATGCTCAATGAAGACATCGACGCCAGCAGCGCCGCGCTAAGAGTAGGTTATGAAAGCGCATCGCAGTTCAGCCGTGAATACACACGGCTGTTTGGTGAGCCGCCATTGCGGGATATCAAGCGCATGCGAATGGCGGTGTGAGGGGAATAGCAGAGTTGGGGAAACAGATTTCAGCTTGCTTGTTCAACTCTGTCTTGATTTGGGGATGTTTTTTTCTACTTCCCTTGCTTCATTTTCCTTGCCTGTTTTCCGGTACAGCAAGGCCAGGTTGCCCATTACCACTACTGTGGAGGGATGATTGTTACCGAATGCCCTTTCAAGTATTTTCAGCGAGCGCAGATACAGATTCTGAGCTTCTGCATATTTACCCTGATCAGCATAAAATGCGGCAAGATTATTCAGGCTCGCCGCGACATCCGCATGCTCAGGGCCCAGTGCATTTTCCTTGATAGTCAAAGCACGTTTGTGCAATGCCTCTACGTCCGCGTCTTTACCTTGCTTATGGTAAAACTCTGCCAAGTTATTTAATGCCAGGGCTACACTGGGATGGTTTGATCCAAATGCTTTCTCTGTAATAGATAATGTGCGTTCATATAAAGGAGCGGCATCTGTGTATTTTCCCTGATGATCAAAAGAGATAGCCATGTTGCTCAGCGTGATCGCTACTGAAGGATGATCGGCATCAAGTCTCCTGACTTTTATTGCCAGGGAACGCTGAAATAATGCATCTGCTTCCGCATGCTTGCCAAGTGCTCCGAGCACTACTGCCAAATTGTTTAGTCCGGTAGCAACAAGATTGTCGTTTGAATCAGGTGCTTTTTCCCAAATTGACAAGGCCCGTTCGTACAGGGATTGTGCCTCCTTATATCTTCCAAGGGTCTTATAAAGTCCTGCAAGATCATTGAGGATATGGGCAACACCGGGATGAGCAGGCCCCGATACTTTTTCCGTGATGGCCAGAGCCCGTTTAAACAGGGGCTCTGCTTCGGCATATCTACCCAGGCCTATGTATAAGTGAGCAAGGTGACTGGAGATAATTGTGATATCAAAATGATCGGGGTCAAGATTTTCCGCATAGGCTAAGGCTCTTTTAGCCTGGATTACTTCATCTCTATCTACCTCTTGCTGGATCGATGGCGATGCTTTTCTCTCAAGTCCGATCTGTTTATTATTTTGGGAGTAAGCTGCGCATACTGTCACAATAGCAAGCGAGAATAAAACCGGGTTGACATATTTTTTCATCTGTTTTTTTGTGAGTTGCTTCTAGTAAAACGGTCTGTCTTGGCCCTGCATGAATCAAAACATTTCTGGCATTTTTTCCCTTGGTTGGCGATAATGCTGCTATTTGTTGACTATAGCGCAATAAAAATTATACTTCATCGGCATGCATGGCGTGCTTAAGCTGAGAGTGAGATTCACGACTCAGTGAACTGTACTGACTGGATCCTTGGTGCTTGCGCATGCCGCATACAATTATTTGCAATTTCAATAAGCGCATATGTGGTGCCAGCGGCTTTAGTCATGCTGTCACTTGGCCTGGATTAAGATAAACTAACAAATGCAAGCAGGAGCTCTTCACAGCTATGGCAGAGCTGTAAATTGACAAGCAGGCATATTGAAACTAGCGAGTAAAAAATGAATCCAGATCAAGCTTTGCAAGGTTTCCGCCTCGTCGGCGCTGGTACGACCTTCCAGTCGCACGATATCTGCGACATGGTCGCCGAATCACAGCTGTTTGCCGACCTTGAGTGGAAAGACATCGAGGCCCTGGCGGTCTATCTGCAATGTTATGAAGTCTCGGCAGGTAGCATCATTTTCAGGGAGGGCGAATCCGGCTCCTACATGGGCCTCCTGGTCAAGGGCGAAATCGGGATACTCAAGACCGACCTTGACGGCACGCCGCACCGCATAGTATCTGTCGGCCACGGCAAGACTGTGGGCGAGATGTCCATCATCGATGGCGAAAAACGCTCAGCCACCTGCATCGCCTCACAAACCAGCATCCTGCTCCTGCTGACCAAGGACAATTACCAGCGTATCATCCGCGAAAAACCAGCGCTGGCAGTACAAATCCTGGCCCGGCTGGCCAAACTCATGAGCCAGCGCCTGCGTAGCGTGAGCGGGCAACTGGTGGAGTTTTTGTGAGCAGGGCAGGATGATCGTTAAAATACAGATGCACGGCGATGGCGGAAGCAGGGGCGTCGTAGCCGTAACGGGAGGTGCATTGTAATGCGCCGCATGCGCGCGATGCGCACGGCACAGAAATTTTCTCCGGGTATGCGATGATCCATGCGGTGCATTGCAATGCACCCTACGCCACGGCGCCTTTTGATACCGGTTTGTTATTCGTGCCTCTCATTCCCGATTAATCCTCTTCAATCTCTGCCCCATTATCGCCCAGATACAATCTTCACCATCGACATTACCAAAGATGGCCCAGCCTGTGCCTATCTTTTCTACGGTGGTGACGCACTCTAGTTCTGCGCCCAGTTTCTTGGCCCAGTTCTCGGCGGCACTCTTGCCTTTGAAGAGTTCCTTGCCTTCAAAAATCACGGTGGTGTCAAAGACGGGGGCGGCGAATACGGTGTTCATGTGGTGGATTCCTGAAGGGCTTATGCGGTATGCAGGGGATATTGTAACTTAGAGGCTGTTGCGAAACTAACCTGGCGTTGCTATCAAGCTTGCTCAATGGCCATACAGCAGCACCAGTTCCAGGCTATTTGAACCCGGTTTCCCTTGCTTTATGACTTCTGCGGCATCGTCATTCATGGTGTGAGCTTGCAGGATCAGGAAATAGGCCGTGTTGCTGATGCCATTGAGCTTGCCCTGGTTGCTGGCATAGTAGGGGAATCGTTCAGGGTAGCGCGTCCATTCCGCAGCGCGCTGGTAAGCCAGGGACAGTTTCTTGCCCGCGTCCGTTTGGTATAAATTTTTTCCCAGTTGCATAAAAATTTCTGCCGTGATGGTGGCGGGATGCAGGGTGTAGTGGGTGTAACTGATACCGTTGATGCCTTTATCGGGGCCATCACAAAAATTATTGGTGTTGCTGCGGCAAATTTCCAGCGGCATGCTGCCATCTTCTGCAACCTGGTTGGATAACAGGGTTTGCCAGCGCTGTTGTGCGCGTTCCAGCTGCTTGCCGTTGCCGGTATAGGCGGCAATACTGGCATCCATCAGCACCCCCCAATTGCCGTGATTGTTGGCCTTGTCGGCATGTGACAGCGGCAGCACCAGGTTTTGCAGCATGGTGATGAAGTCACTGTCATCCCAGGGACTGGCATTGCGCACCCAACTGGCTGCGATCACCAATTGCGGGATATTGAAATTGAGCTCAGCCGCACCCTGGTCTTTTGAGACATGTACCAGCGTCTTGCCCCAGGCATCGGCGATCTGCTGGGTGTGGCGCGCATAGACGATGTCGTGAGTAAGCTGGTAGCAGAGGGCTGCGCGATAAGCTATCCCTGCATCTGTGTTCAGGTATTTGCCGCTGGGGTCATGGCTGACCCCGTCAGCCGTGTAATGGCGCGCCGGGCTGTAATCAGCCACGGCATGGCTGGGTTGCGTCAATTCTTTATCGCATCGCTTGCGCAATGCTGCCCAGCGTGCGGGTTCTTGTCGCAAGCTGGCGAAACGTTCTGCACTGATCATCATGGGCTGTGCCGGTGTGACACTGGTCTGTGCATGGCAGGGGACGGCGAACAAGGCCAGGACAAGACTGGGTATGATGCGGCCTGGAATAGGGCCTGGATGATTTTTCATGGCGAGGATAAGCGAGCTGGACATGAAGGCATGATACCCGTGTCCGGGCAAGGCAAGGTGATAAAAAGGCAGTCCTGTCCATAGGCAGCAGCTATTGTTGTATCAAACTGCTGGCCTGCTACTTGCTCACATACATGCAAAAAGCATGCGTTTTTTTCTCCAGCCAAGTGTGCAGATTTGCACAGCCAATGTTCCTTGTATTAGCAAATAAATGATTTACCATGATTGCTACCTGTACAGGTCTGCATCTGGTTCGGCCCGCGCTTGCCCAGATGGAATTCCAAAAAAATCAGGAGACAACAACTTCAACTGCTTTCATTTTTAGCTCATCTTTTGAGCTGGCGCACTTGCGTGCATCATTAAAACAAAACCAGGAATGAGGCGCGTACGTCTGTCCTGGTTGCCTGGTCTGTGGATAAACACTTTGCTATGAAAATAGCCGTACAAGTCGAACGCAATCGGTGTTCAAAAACCATAGTCCACAAGCTGCTTCAAATCACATAAATAAAATAACGGAGACATCAATGAACAAAATAAAAATTGCGCTGCGGGCAGTCATGCTGATCGCCTGCACATTGCTGGCCAGCCTGACTGCGCATGCAGTAACTGCCGGGCCAGGCAGTTGGAGTAGCCAGCAAACCTGGGCGGCTGACACCGTCAATGGTGGCAACCTGACAGGTTATTTCTACTGGCCAGCAGCACAACCCGTGCTGGCAGGCAAACGCGCACTGGTGCTGGTGTTGCACGGCTGCACCCAGACCGCATCTGGTGACGTGATAGACAAGACCAGCGACAAGGGCTTTAACTGGAAAGCGGTGGCCGAGCAATATGGTGCCGTCATCCTGGCCCCGAATGCCACCGGCAATGTCTATAGCAACCATTGCTGGGACTATGCCAATACCACCCACACCCGCAGCGCGCCTGGGCATGATGCAATTTTGCTGGACCTGGTCAACCGCTTTGTCAGCAACCCGCAATATGCCATTGACCCCAACCAGGTGTATGTGACGGGTTTGTCGTCCGGCGGTGGTGAAACCATGGTACTGGCTTGCCTGGCACCCGATATATTTGCCGGTGCAGGCATCAATGCCGGGCCACCTCCAGGCACGACCACCTTGCAGATCGGGGCCGTACCATCGGGCTATACTGCTGCCACGGCCGCCAGTAAATGCCAGGCCATGGCAGGCAGCAATGCCGCAAAATTTGCTACCCAGATCGCAGGTGCAGTGTGGGGCACCAGCGACTATACAGTCGCGCAGGCCTATGGCCCCATGGATGTGGCAGCCATGCGCCAGGTGTATGGCGGCAGTTTTACCCAGGGCAGCAGTGTCAGCATCGCAACTGGTGGCACCAATATCCCCTATACCGATGCCAATGGCAAAGTACGCACGCATGAGATTACCGTCAGCGGCATGGGCCATGCCTGGCCCGCTGGCAGCGGCGGCCAGAACAGCCATTATGTTGACAGCACCAAGATCAACTATCCGGCGTTTTTGATGGATTTCTGGTTCAAGAATAATCTGCGCGCATCCACTGTACCAGCACCTGTGATGAATAGTTGTTCCAGCTCAGGCATTACGGCCACCAGCGCCACCATCAATGGTGCTGCTACTGCCAGTGGCAGCATCAGCAGCTACACCGTCAGTCTCAGTGGCCCCAGCATTGTCAACGATGCAGCAGCAGGCAGCGGCGGCAGCTTTAGCAAAAGCTATAACCTCTCCAGTGGCTATTACGTGGGTACAGTCAACGCCACTGACAATCTTGGCCAGGTATCGGCCAGTTGCACTATCCCGCAATTTTTGGTGGGCACTGCACCTGTGATACAGGCACCAACTGGCTTGACCTCTGGTGCAGTCACCGCCACCAGTGCAGTGCTGAGCTGGAATGCAGTCAGCGGCGCAAGCGGGTATAACCTGTATAGCAATGGCGCGAAGATCACCGCGTCTCCGCTCAGTGCTACCAGTTATACTGTCACCGGCCTCACAGCCAGCACCAGCTATAGCTTTGCTGTTTCTGCTGTGGGCAGCAGCGGTGAAAGCGCATTGTCTGCAACAGTCAGCCTCACCACCGCGTCCAGCTGGACTTGCAACGCGGTCACCGCCAACAACTATGCCCACGTACAGGCAGGCCGGGCACATGACAGTGGTGGTTATGCACTGGCCAATGGCTCCAACCAGAACATGGGGCTGGACAACTTGTTCTATACCAAGACCCTGGCGCAGACTACTGCGGGCTATTACATCATTGGTAATTGCCCTTGAGTTGATTTTGTGTTGATTGACGTAGAAAGGTGAGAGTAAGCAGGAACAGACATGCCGGATGTGCGTGTCTGTTCCTGCGCCTTTGGTATGCCATTGATGTGTCGCGCTCTTGTTTGATGCAAAAAATGCGGGCGATGAGCTACTGTCTTTGCTGCTCAGGTATCACATCTGGCATTTGTGTTCAGGATGACCAGAATTTCCACCACGGGCGTTTGACTTCAGCCAGTGGCGCAACGGTCCTGGACTCTATGATTTGCACTCCACCACAAAGAGGGCAAAAGCTGGTAAAACCTTCCATCTCTGCATCTGCTGGTATGTTGGGAAAAATGACTTTGATCAAGTCTGACGGCGCATCAAACATGTGCGTAAAACCGCACTTGTCACAAGGCTGAATATTCCAGGCGGATTTCTCTTGCAGGTATTTTACAGTCAGCATGACCGGGTGTTCTACGCCAGCCAGCGCAAATTGTATGTGTTGATTTTGTCGCACAGACTGTAATTGTGTTGGCGCATTCAAGACCGTGCCGCTCAGCACTTCATGTTCGAGACCGTTTATCCTGACCCAAACCAGTTCCGGACGGCGCTCTGTCAAGCGTGGCCCACCATCGTGCACGATGACTTGTAGGTCGTCAGGGTATTCAGGATGCAGTTTGCTTTTCAGTGCAGGGTGATTACGCCAATGCATAATAAGGTCTTTGTTTGAAAAAATATCAGGGGATGAGCTGCTGTATTTGTTGATGAATGGCTTGCAGCATGTAATCAGTGTATTAATTGCAGACAGTCTGCCGCACACCGCCATAATTTGTTGTATAGCAAGTTGTTGAATAATGCTGTGCTGGTGCCTGCTGTATGATCACGGGCTGTGGAGGCGGTCTGAACATTTGCTGCATTTGCATGCCCTGCAAGAAATCGACATTCCTTTGCAACTGCCTGGTCTGCTCCAGTTGCGCACGTGCCTGGGCTTCTTGCATGTCCAGCATGCGGCGGGCTTCTGCCTGCCTTTGTTTTTCTGCTTCACGCTGTTGCTGGCTCTGTGCCTCGGCATAGCGTTTTTGTGCTTCGGCTTCTTGCCTTTGCTTGGCTTCGGCAAATTCCTGCGCCTGGATTTTGGCACTCAGGGTATCTATTTTTTGTTTGAATTCTATGTCCAGCTTTGCCCGCATTCTGGCTGTGTCGCCATACGATGATTTACCGCTATACAGATCAGCGAAACCAGAACGCAAGTCGAGGCGGTAACTGCTGATAATATTGTTGGCCTCTGGCGGCAGATATTTCTTGCGTGGCTCTGCCTGTATGTCTATGCATTTTTCCCATTCGGCCACAACATAAGACAGTGCGGCTTTTTCTTTCGCATTTGGTTTGCCGGTATTGGCCAGCATTTCCATAGGCACGGTGTTGCTGCCAAAGGGAGAGAATTTACCGGCCAAGGATTTTGTCCTGGCATCTTCCGTGAGCTTGTTCAGGCAGAGGCGGGATTCTTGTATATTTTTTTCAGACTCGGCATCAAAAGCTGCCTGTCGCTGCGCTGCGATCTCCTGGCGTTGCTTGTCCAGTATGGCGACTTTATAGTTTCTGACCGAGGCCATCAAATCTGGATAAAAATTATACAGATTGTCTATGCGTTCCTGCGACTCCCTGTCACCCTGGGCTGCCGCTTTTTCATACCACAGCACTGCTTGCACCATATCTTTGGGCAGGCCACCTTTGGCATTCACATACAGCCAGGCCAGATTGGCCTGCGATTTGGCATAACCTTGTATGGCAGATTTCCGGTACCAGGGCTCAGCCTTGTCAAAACTTTGTGCAACATGACGGCCACTTTCATAAAAATGGCCAACCTGGTACTGGGCCGCAGCATCGCCTTCATCTGCCAGTTTTTGGTACATCTCAAAAGCGGCTTTTAAATCCTGGCGCGCATAGGCCGCATCGGCTTCTGCCAGGGTTTGCGATATGGCTGGCAGGCAGACCATGGTCAGGGCGGCAGACAGGCACAGTTGCAGGGGGTTTTTCATGGCGCAGACAGTGGTGGAGAGCCCAGCCATGGTAGCAGATTAGCGCTTTCCCGCCCATCATTTTGCCATGTTCAACTCACCCCTGTGATCAATACGTCCCCTGAATCTGGTACGGTGCCGTCAGCCATTCAAACCCTGTTGCCGTGCTGCCTATATGACCCAGACCAGGGAAGGATATGTGCGCACTGCCAACCAAATAGCCTTTGCTGGCAGCCAGTTGCAATAAATACTGGCGCGATTTGACCGCAGCGGATGCATCAAAATCATAGGCGATAGTAATCGTCGGATCTTTGAACTGGGCTGCACCGGCATGTATCACATCACCCCACAACAGCAGGCTCTTGCCCTGGCTGCTGATCAGATAGGCGGTGTGGCCCGGTGTGTGGCCGTAAGAGGGGATGCTGCTGACACCTGCGAACAGCTCTTGCGCACCGTTGAAAATTTTCAGGCGGCCAGCATCGGCATATGGGTTCACCGTCGCGCGTGACTGGGTAAATGTCAGTTGTTTTGCTGCCGGTGCGGCATTGGCTTGGGCCGTGCTCAACCAATAGTTGGCGTCGTTTTTATCAACATACACATCCGCATTGGGGAACAGGCGTTTGCCGCCAGCGGAGAGGCCCCCTGAATGGTCACCATGGATATGCGTGAGCAATACCGCATCGACCTGTTCAGGCTGGTAACCGGCAGCGCGCAGATTGCGTATCAGCCTGTTGCTGCTGCCACTACCATCACTGGCAGCACCAAACAACTCGCCCGCGCCGGTGTCAACCAGCAAGAGCTTGCTGCCGGTGTTGATCAGGTAGGTGTTGATCGATAGTTCTGCAGGCAGCTCTTCATGCTGATGCGCGTAGGCTGCGCGCACTTCTTCCGGTTTGCTCATGATCTCATCGACATGGCGGGTCGCTGTGCCATCTGACAAGACCGTGACTTCAAAGCTGCCCAGCATCATGCGGTAAAAACCGGGTGCCTGGAATTTGGCCATGGGTATTGCTGCCCGGTTTTTTTCTGGCACCTGGGCTTGCGCAATGGCATTGCCTGCGATGGCGATTGCCAGGCTCAGCGTGCTGGCAAGTACGAGAGCGGTTTTGATGGTGGTTTTCATGATAAAGCCTTTTCGTCTGATGTTGAACAGGGCTTCAGTATAGAGAGTTATTATGATGAGATAATGTAGTAATATATTATCAAACTATGTAGCAGTGCTAATGAATTGGACTAACTGATGCGTGCGAGTGAATTTGCAGAATTCAAGGCCTTCGTGGCCATAGCAGAAAGGCAGAGCTTCGCCAGGGCGGCAGCTTTTCTGGAAGTCACGCCATCTGCCCTGAGCCAGGTGTTGCGGCAACTGGAGACCCGTGTCGGTGTGCGGCTCTTGCACCGCACTACACGCAGCGTCTCGCTGACGCAGGCGGGCCAGCAATTGCTCGATCATTTACGGCCTGTGCTCGAAGGGCTGGAGAAAGCGACAGAGGCCATCAATGACTTTCGCGATACGCCTGCGGGCACAGTGCGCCTGACAGCACCACGGGTAGCGACAGAACTATTGCTGGCCCCCAGGCTGGCAGAATTTCGCACGGCATTTCCAAACATCGTGCTGGATATCTCGGTAGAAGATAAAGCCATAGACCTGGCCAAGGGCCGCTTCGATGCAGGCATACGCCAGGGTGAATTGCTGGCGCAAGACATGATCGCCATCAAGATAGGCCCGGAGCGCCGCTTTGTCTGTGTCGCTTCAAAAAGCTATATCGCCAAAAACGGCATGCCGCACACACCGCGTGACTTGCAAAAACATGAATGCATACGCATCAAACGTCCCACGACCGAGGTGCATGTCCCCTGGGCTTTCATGGACAAAGGGCAGGCACTGGAAATTGCCGTAGATGGCCACCTTATCGTCAACGACGCCAACCTTGCCCTGGCCGCCGCCCTGAACGGCGCAGGCATTGCCGCCCTGGCAGAAGACCACGTACGCCCCTATCTGCAAAGCGGCCGCCTGCAAGAAGTGCTACCTGATTTTGCGACGACACGTGCAGGTTTTCATTTGTATTATTCCAGCCGACGACACATGACGGCAGCCTTGCAGGCTTTGATTTCTTTCTTGCGTATGGAAGGCACCAAGTAGTACGACGGCGACATCAAATATCGCCTAATCAAAGCCGTGATGTAGCCGTAACGGGAGGTGCATTGTAATGCGCCGCATGCAAATTTCGCTCACGGCAAAGTGGTATAATTGCGGCATGCAGAGATCACATCCGGTGCATTGCAATGCACCCTACGCCTATCTATTTTCTGAGATGTCGGCTGTGCGAGCGTTGATGTTCTCTCTGTGCCAGCTCTGTGACTCTGTGTCTCTGTGGTGAGAGGTTTCAAGCAGCAGGACGACGACATCAAATATCGCAGTATCAAAGCCGTAATGCGTCCCAGACGGTGAATGCAGCAAACACGCAACATCCATCGCAAATAAACTTTCATTGCTTAAACAAGTATTGCTACAATCCGCTCATCGTAGCAATACCGCACATGCACATTATGTGATCAACACCCAATCCCGGATATGTTTGCCAGGTCAAAACAAGAAGAAAAAAAATACCTGGTACGACACAATACCGCATGAAATGTTCAGCGCGATGCCATATCGCAGATTCACTCTGCAAGCATCGACAAAGACTTACGATATAAAAACCTGAAACTCATTTCAATAAATCAAAAAATGCGCATGGCCCGTGGCTTGTGCCAGCGACACCGTGCGCCCAACAATAAAAAAACATGAAAACAAATTATTACCTCGTCATCGATTTTGAAGCCACCTGCTGCGACCAGGGCAGTGTGCCGCGTGAACAAATGGAAATCATAGAATTCGGTGCAGTCATGGTCGAAGCACGCCATTTCCAGGTGCTCAGCCAGTTCCAGAGTTTTGTCCAGCCTGTCAGGCATCCGGTGCTGACTGGCTTTTGCACAGAGCTTACATCGATACAACAACACGATGTGGATGGTGCGCCCTTGTTCAAGGATGTGGCAGTTCAATTCAAGAAATGGCTGCATCAATACCAGGGCTTTGTATTTTGCTCCTGGGGCGATTATGACCGCAAACAGTTGCAGCAGGATTGCGCCTTTCATCGCGTTTCTAATCCTGTCGGTGCGCCGCACATCAACCTCAAGCCCTTGATGTCTGAACGCCTGAACCTGAGTAAAAAGCTGGGCCTGGGCCAGGCTCTGCGCCAGGCAGGCATGCAGTTTGAGGGTACTGCCCATCGTGGCATAGACGATGCGCGCAATATCGCGCGGCTATTGCCTTTGTTGTTTGATGCCGGAGATCGTTAAGCTGGCGTGACGCTAAGAAGTGCAATCACGCAATCACAATTTTGTAGAAGTGATTCAGGAAATTTCCTGCTTCTACGCGCCACACACATCAGAAATCAACAAAAATCTATCCACTACCGTAAAATACCCGGCCTTGTATCCAGTAGCCACTATCTGAGATAAATTTCATGTTTACGCGCTTCTTTTTAAATTTGTTCATACTCATCCTCCTGGCATTGAGTAGCTATGAGACTGTGACCGGCTTTTTCGAAAATCGTAACTTCGGCAAGTATGGGAAGGTCGCCGAGACCGAACAAATCCGAAAATATGAGCAGAGCGTTCACACACGAAAATCGCGTGGACATAGTCCTGATGTGACCGTGACAAACGAAGCCATGATCAATTTCACGAC
Organism: Undibacterium sp. Ji83W; assembly: GCF_049340385.1. Taxonomy (NCBI): domain Bacteria; kingdom Pseudomonadati; phylum Pseudomonadota; class Betaproteobacteria; order Burkholderiales; family Oxalobacteraceae; genus Undibacterium; species Undibacterium sp. Ji83W. The sequence continues at coordinate 80,016 of NZ_JBMPOZ010000011.1, forward strand.
GGCGGGCAATCAAAAAATCAGCGTCAATAAAAAACTGCCAAAAGACATTCTGGAAAAATACCAAAGACATGATCAGGTCGATATCGAATATCTGAGTACCGTACCTGAAACAACACGCTGGGTAGGAGAGAAGCGTGATGTACGCGGCTCCTTTTATTTCTGGCTGGTCATGGTAGTGATTACCTATTTTTCCATGATAATGGGGCGCAGGAAAAGGGATTGATACTTTTTTTTGTGCGATTTCATTACGTTGCCTTTCGGCATATATTATGCTGAATAAAACCTCGCTATGCACCTTTGGCGGGATTTTCTAACCCATGAAAATGTCCCATGAAAATATGAAGTACCCGTTAAAAACACACAAGACAGGCATGTTCTTTCCAGCCAGTGGCTGTTGCGGTCACTGCGGCAAGTCTAACAATGGAAAATTTGCCTGCCTGACTTTCAGTGCGATGGAAAGAATTGGCAATACCGATTCTTTTGGACCTGCCGACGTGATTAAATCAGTCCATTTGTGCGACCATGGCGTGAATGCCTCTGGAAAAGGATTTACGTTGTTCGAGAATATCGATGATGCCTTTTTTTGTTCAACCGCCTGCCTGCGTGCTTTCTTTGACCAGGTCATTACTGATTTTGAGAATGGGGTGGAGTAAAAAGTAATACCGCCACTCAGCCATCCACGTCTGCCGGGTGCTGGTACATGGGCGCGATCTCATGATGCCCTATCGATTGCATCAGTTGCCTGAGTTCCATCACGCGCCCCAGCGTTAATGGCAGCAAACCTTTACTGAACAGCGTCAGCACCGCCAGTTCAAGCTCTTCTTCTGCTTTATTGGTGCTGCAGCCCAGCATGCTGCCATGGTAAGGATACATGATACGGGCAGCGGCCACGACCTGCTCACCTTCGCAGACATCAATATGGATGACAGGTGCCGGTTCATAAGCAATGTTGCTCGAAACCAGTTTTACGGGAGTCGCATTAATACAGTGGAATATCTCGGCCATGTAGTTTTTTATCCGTGTTCAAATAACAGTAATGTGAAGGTATCTGCCTCTTTCATTCTGATGTGAGGTACGTTATTTTTTATCTCCATCAGTACGACGGCCAGGATGGGCAAACATCTTGTTCACACCAGGCCAACCGTAGGGCGCATACAGGTGAATAATGCAAACCGCACCGTAAGCAAGCATGAAGCCAAATAGTATGCCGTTCGTTATTGCCAGCAAGGCCCCATAAATACAGCCAGCCAGTGCCAGAACGTACGCGAAGCGGTAAGTTCGCTCGTTTTTCAGCCATAGCAGGAACAGCAGTATAAATGACACTGAGATGGATGCCGTTGCGAGCGCTGGATGGAGGTGAAGTTTATTGAGTTGGTGTTCATTCAGGTTGAACCAGTGCACATCCATCATCTGCCCCAGGCTCAATACCAGGGTAGCTACCGTGTGGACTGACAAAAATATAAGTGCCTTGCTGCGGGCGTTTTCCATGTAGATTTTTTCTGTATGGCCGATGTTCAAAGCTGAGACTTGCTGAAGTATGCTACGCGTTTTACAGTTGAAAATAGAAAAGACAACCTGCCACCCGGGGATATGGAGATGTTCATTGTGCTTCTGCGTGCATCCCATTCTGTTTTTATTTCCAGGTCGTAGATACGGCAATTGCTGGCCTCGTCAACATCATAATTCATATCTACGCCTGCCACATTTGAGAAAATGAAGAGGGCTGGCTCTTTTCCCGGATATTCAGGCAGACCTATCAAGTTGATATTGATGTCCTCTATCTCCAGCGTCAATGTCTTGTCAGATGGATTTGCGTTTGCATGAAACCTGGCATCATGCAGCCCGCCAAGCGCGAGGAAAAACGCTGCGGGATCTGGTATGTCAGCGTGCATGATGAATATCTTTTGCAATTGCTTGTGGACCTGCTCATCACGGCTCAGCACAAACATGGAACCGGCACCAGCCCCCAATACATGCAAAGGCTGGAAATTCTCGACTTGCGACCAGAAAATCTGCGCTTGCTCACTTTGTTCATCAAGTACCGAAAAATCAAAATGACTCACAGATATCGTATGCGGCGTACGAGGTACCTCACCTTCATACACATACCATTCATCAAAACCCGGCGTCGGCAAATCGGCTATGTCTTGCACGCACGGACTGACAGCCAGCGTATTGTGCACTACCCAGCCTCTTGCCATTTCTGCCTGATCAGGCTGGTAAGGGCCGCCATCACAAGCAACGATTGCTACTTGCCGCCCGAGGACCAGTTCAGGGCAACTCTGAATCAGTGTTGTCAGTGAGGGATCGAAGATATCTGTCCATACGATGACGTGATAGCCGTGAAGGTAATGTGTTTGTGTCTGCATCTGGGTATTCGGGTTATTGCTGGTGCATGCCGGGTTCATTTTCCATCTTCATCGGCACGATGGATAGGTTTGGAAAAAATGCCCAGGCCGTTTGGAAAAGCTAAAGGTGCACTGTAACCGATGACTCTGCCTGCGCCATACAGGAATAAAAAGTCCGCACCTGTGGCATAGACAAAAGTGACATATACACCGTAGATGCAGGCTGCCAGGGCAACGGCAAACATGAGTTTCCAGGTTTTCTCATGCTTGAACCACAGCAAGAGTAGAAGGCTGCTGGAAAAGACCAGGTGTATTGCTGCTACGTTTGGGTGCGCCAGCAAACGCGCCAGGCCAGTGTTCTCATTGAAGTGCCAGTCCAGGTTCAGCAAATGTGCTCCTTCAATGATGAGGATAAAGGCAGTATGGAGCAGCAAGAAAAACACGGCATCTTTGTAAAATTTTTTCATGGAGAAGGTTTATCCTGATTTTTATAGGTTCGGCACCATTGTCCCTGATTTGCAAATCAAACGCCGCTTCTAAAATAAGGCTCCAGAAGCACAAAAGGTTCAAGATAAAGCCTGAACCCTGCCTCTTTCCTTGAGCTGCCTCTTGAATATTCACCGATCTTCAATTGTCCTAAAAATTCCATATACTTGCCGCGCTTGTCATCGACCGCGCTGATGTTCTTGCAGTCTATGAGTTCAAGATGCAATAAGGGTGTATCCTGGCCTGCAACAAAAACGCTGACTGTCACATCGCCATCCAGCGTCGTATCAATAAGCTGTATCGTCGCCACCGGTGTCGTGAAGGTGTAAGTGATGGTACGAAATTCATCTTCTTCAATCGCTGAAGCGAGTTCGAGAATATCAAGATAAGCCAAGCGCTGTTTGCCTGCGGCGATGATGTCGGCGTTGTTTGTCATGGCTGTCAAGGGCTGTCGCAATGGAAGATTTTCGTAGTTGGCATTAGTGTAGCGCCAAAATTTCTTTTTTTAGTTGCATTCACGCAAGGCTGCTTCTACACATTTCAGGCGGTGGAGATCAAGTTCATAGATGTGCAAGGCTTCTTTGCCGGGTTTTCTCTTTTTAAAACTAGCTTCATGTTCAACGACGGTTAATTGCATTTTTCTTTTTGCATACTCCAGCTTGATTTTTGCTTTTTCTGGTTCGCCTGCCAGTAACAAGAAATAGGCATGGTTGGCTGCAGAGAGTTCGTTATTGTTGCCTTTGCCGTAGAATTTCGCGACATCTTTGAGCGTCTTGAAGTTTGAAAACCAGCTTTCTGCGGTTTGCAGGTGTTGTGCTACAAGCTGCAGACTTGCCTTCAGCTCTTCAGCATTTTCTGCCGGATATACCTCTGAATGGTAGCTTGCCAGATTGATCCCTAATCTTCGCCCTACGATGAAACCAAAGCTCTTTTCAGCTGGGTCAGTTTGCCAATAGGTATCCATGCCGGGGACACTCAGGCCAATTTCGACCCAGAAATTGCCACTACCATATCCGGATTGTTGCAAGTAAAAACCTTCTTCCCAAGACTCACGCTTACGCAAGAAGTATGCACCTGTCGTTTGCTGAAAATCCAGATTGGTGATCAAGGGTTTTAAGTGTTTGGGTGCAGCTTTTGAAAATGTACCGTAGTCTCGCTTAACAGCCATATATCGTGCTTTCAAAATTTGGTGATCCTGATCAATAGAGATCATTTCGTTTTTTCATAGTACTTAATTTGATCAGAAACAAATTCACAAAAATTGCCATACCTTCTGCTTTTTTGTCTTGGTGTCATGGCGGGTGACCAGAGTACCACAGGATATGTACCAATTTTTTCACTGATGTCTAAGCACCAGAACGAATCAGTCATGAAATTATCAGTGATAAAGATTAAATGCTCGGGAGCGGGCGGACCTTGCTCCAGCCAATGTTCATTCATACGTATAGAGCGATTTTTTTCCAGGATGTGTGAATCCGATGCATAGTCTTCTCCCAGGCTGAGAAAGAAGCTGCCATAGCTTGCAGACAAACGTGCGAATGCAATCAATTCAGATGGGATGCGAAAATCAAGACATGATTCTATATGAGTAATGCTGTTACTGGTGGGGACTGGATGACGTTCCCATTGCGGCACAAGAGCTGTGTCAAATTGTTGGATAAGTTCGTTCATGTGATGTCGGATATTTTAGGCTATCGGTTATTTTTTTAGAACTCAGGGCCGCAACCACAGCTTGCGAAAATCCATCCAGCCGCAGCGCGCCAGGGTCACGCCGCCCAGTTGCGGGCCATAGTCTATGCCGTGGCGGGTGTGGCGCATGGGTAGTATCCAGGCTTGTTCTACCATGCGGGCGAAGCAGGCTTCGATGAGGCTGGCGCGTTGTGCTGTATCGGCTGTTGCGGCAATGTCGGCGCTCGCTCGCGCCAGCCAGGTGCGGGCTGCTTTGTCCATCATTTGCTTGACCAGTGATTCTCCCGCCAGCCAGCTATACAGGCCAAACTCCATGTCGTTGTCGAGCACATCTCCTGCGATGACGACATCGGCCCAGTGCCGCCAGTGGTAGGGGCCAAATTCGGGGAAGGGCAGGATGTGGATGCTGACATCTGCTCCGGCCTCGCGCAATCTGGCTGCTACGCAATGGGTAAGGGCGATATGGCTGTCGAGTTCATAGGTGACGACGTCCAGGTGTGCTGGCAATGCGGGTGCGCTGGTTGTCGTTTGCTCAGGCAAATGATTCCACTGCGGCAGCATGCCAAAAGCCATGGCGCGAGTTTCTTTCGCCGCCAGTTCAGCCGCAGCGGGGCGCAACCAGGCTCCAATGGCAAGACGTGCAGCGGGCGCAGAAAATTCTGCGCGTGCCGGGTTCAGCATGACCAGGTCACAACCTTGTTCAAGCGCACGTATCTGCGACCAGCTATCAGCAGGTGCGAACACTTTTTCAGGCGAGGCATGCGCCAGGTGCAGGTCAACTTCAGGCAAGGGGCTGCCATGTGGTACTACCCATAAATCAATTTCATCAAGCAGGGCGCGCTCACGGAAGTAACCGTCAAAAGCTGCCAGCGTTGCCCGGTGTTCATTATTGCGAATGAGTCTGAATGGCCCGGCACCGATGGGTAGCGCGGCAAAATCTGCGCGCCTTGCATCGTCGGCGGGCATGATCACGGCGGCATGGTGAGCCAGCAGATGCAGCAGCAAATGATCGGGCTTGTTGAGTTGCAGCTTCACGCTGCGCTCAGTGCCGCTGATGCTGGCAAGATGGGAAAACATGGCGCGGTAGGGGCCGTCAGTGTCGCGAGCGCGTTGCAAGGAATAGACCACATCCTCTGCTCGCACAGGGCGGCCATCGTGGAATTGCAGGCCGGGTCGCAAGACAAATTCCCAGCTACTGCCGTCAGCGCTGGCATCCCATCTGTGCGCCAGCGCCGGGATGATCTGTTCGCTGGCGCGGTCATATTCCGTCAGGCCAGCGCAGATCTGCATGATGATGTGTTGCTCTGTGCGGCGGTTGATGTGGATTGCATCCAGCGCATGCAGGGGGCGGTAGAAGGGCATGCGCAAGCTGCCTGCGCGGCCACCACCAAGATAACCAGGCAGCGATTGCTTCAGGCGTTCACGCCCTGCGCTGGGCAAGCCATCAAAGGCGGCTTCGAGTTTGCCGTCAGCCAGCAAATGATGCAGCCTTTGCAGGCGCAGGCTTTCATGGTCTTGTAGCAGATTCAGGCGTGAGCGATGGCCGCGCCCGTTGCCTGGTTGCCAGTCTATCCAGCCTTGCTCTTGCATGCGCTTGAGCAGCAAGCGGGCATTGCGTTCGCTACAACACAAGGCCGCAGCAATCTGGGCCAGGTCGGGCGCATCGGCGCTGGGGTACCATTCGGCCAGGTGCTGGAAGTGATCAAGCAGTCGCATCTTTACGTATTAATAAAGGAGGAAAGAAATACCTGATTCTATCCGTTTTTACCCTTCCGCCTTTGATATACGCTAGCGGCATTATCTAATTTTGCTTGCATATTTCCATGTCCACACCCTCGCTTTGGCAGCACGCCAGTTTTCGCCGCTTGTATGCATCGACCATCAGCTTTTCATTGGGCACGCAAATCTACCAGCTCGCCATGCCGTTGATACTCTACCAGTTGACACAATCTGCAGGTGTCATGACAGGCATGCGTGCGGTTGAATTGCTGCCCAACCTGTTTCTGGCGATGTTCATCGGCGTCTGGGTAGACCGCATAGACCGTGGCCGCTGGGCTCGCTTTGCCATCGTCGGCATCGTCGTGCTGACCGGCATGCAGGCGGTGTTGCTGGAGAACGGTGCGCGGGCCTTGTCATTTTTCTTTATCACCGCCTTCTTGCTGATGACCCTGCATTACCTGTATGCGATCTGCCGCATGGGCATGTTGAAGGAAATGCTGCCAGAACAATTGCTCTTGCCTGCCACTGGCCATTTGACGGTGTTAAGCCAGGTTTTCAGCATACTCGGCCCGGCACTGGCTGGTGCCGTTATTTCCATGCGCATGGACCTGGGCCTGTGGTTGCCCATGCTGGCGATGCTGCTGGCCGCCTGGTTGCTCAGGGATTTGCAACTGCCGGTGCGCAAGCCCGATGCAGATGGCTTCTGGAATGAATGGCGCGACGGCTGGCGCGTGCTGGTCGCCAACAAACCCCTGTGGCATCTGGCATGGCTGGTGGTCATCATCAATGGCAGCGCAGGTGTGGTGGATGTACTCTTCCTGTTCCGCGCACGTGACCAGTTGCAACTGGGCGCAGCCGAAGTGGGCCTCATGTATGGCGTGGCAGGCATAGGCGGCGTCATCGGCGGCCTGCTCGCCAGCCGCCTGCGCCACCACTTTGGCCTGGGCCGCCTGCTGGCGCTGGAACTCGGCGTCGAAGCCTGCTCCATGCTCTTGCTGGCCTGGGGCAACAGCATACCGTTGTTGCTGCTGGCGTTGGCCATCAACAGCTTTTGCACCGTCATCGGCAATGTCTGCATCTGGGGATATCGACAGGAAAGTACAGACAGCCGCTACATAGGCAGGATATCCGGTCTCACCGGCTCGCTGTTCAAACTGCTGATGCCGGTAAGTCTGGTGCTGTCGGGGGCACTGGTGGGGGATTTGCCGCTGGCCTGGATACTGAGTGCTTGTGCGGTCACGCATTTTTTACTGGTGATAGGGACGCGGGTGTCGGCGGTTTATGGGGTGGAGTAGAGGGATGTCACAGTGGCGCAGGGTGCTTTAAAACGCAGCTTGCGTGCATGCATACTTGCAGCATGCCAGATCATTATTTCTTTTTTGCGTTGCGCAAGGACGTTTCAAGCTCTGCTTGTGCTTTTGAAAGATCCCGTTTGATAGACTCTGAAAGAGAAGTCATTTCTTCCTTGATCAACGCACCAATTTGAGAGCGTTTTTTGACGGAGGTTTTCCCTACTTCTGATTCATAGAATTTTGTAATTTCCAGCATTTCAGATTCTGTAAACACTTTGGAAAAAATATTTGCATATCGTTGTCTCAGACTTGATGCGGAAAGACTGCTCTCAAGCTCCTGCATGACTGCGTTTTCATATTTGTCGACGGCGATTTTTCCTGATTCATTCAGATCAGGCATGGTGCGCAATTTTGTGATTTGGCTTTTTGCTTCGCGTTCTATATAAAATACCCATTGCTCCCGTATCGGTTCGAACTGATAGGCATTGAGAAAACGTTCCATCGTGGCGGTTGAAGGGGCGGCTGCCAAGGAAAATTGAGCTTGCAAGACGAGTGCAAGAAAAAGAGCAAGTTTTTTCATGTTGAATTATTTTGTATGGGCGGTAATTGAAAAGTGAGCTACGTTTTAATGCACCACATCAACATCAAAAAATCAGGAGAGAAAAATTTTCTGAATTTTACGCTTGGTATTTGTGTCACATCATGGCGATTGATAGTTTATATCAGATCGATTAAATTTTATTATCGGCAAGGTGATTAAGGCAGAAATGCGCAGGTTTTACCTATGAGGATGGCATTTCTGTGCCTGCAGTTTTTATGACTCGATCAGTAAAGACCCATTTGACAACTCATAAAAACAGGATTATTCTATGAAAATGAAATCATTGAGCATACTCTTTTTTACCTCCGCCCTCCCGGCATGTCAGGCGACATCCCGGGGCCGCTGATGTGTGCCCGTTGAAACTCTGATCAGATAGAATCAGAAATTAAAACAAAGGCCCACAAGGGCCTTTTTTGTTTTCCAGTACTTTGTTTTTGTGTTTTGTTTTTGCCCTTGATATCCAAAAACTCAGCACCACTTTAGTAAGCACTTTTAACGGTACCTGGTACCAAACACTCTCTCATTGAGGAGCCATATAACATGAAGTCAGCAGATGTAGAACGCGCGCGGGTCCACTGAAATGAGGGTGGTCGCATGGCCCCGCAGCGCTGTCACCCCAGACAATTATGACCGCTCGCTATCAGAACGCATCTCATCCCTATTGATGAAATGAGTTCAGGAAAGACCCATCATGACGAACACCACACCCCGTGCCGCTTCCAACAAGGCATCTGCTCACCCCGTGCGCAACCATTGGCGCAACTTTGGCATCATCGCGCATATAGACGCTGGCAAGACCACGCTGTCTGAACGCATCCTGTTTAAAACCGGCGAAATCCACCGTACTGGTGAAGTCCATGAAGGCAATGCCACCATGGACACCATGGCACTGGAAAAAGAACGCGGCATCACCATTGGTGCAGCGGCGACCCGTTGCGTCTGGAACGGCCATGAGTTCACGTTGATTGATACACCAGGCCACATCGACTTTGCGATTGAAGTTGAACGTTCGCTGCGCGTGCTTGACGGTGCCATCACTGTCTTGTCCGGCGTCGCTGGCGTGCAACCGCAGACCGAGACTGTCTGGCACCAGGCCGAGAAACATGGCGTGCCGATGATTATCTTCGTCAACAAGATGGACCAGACCGGTGCCGACTTTGCCCGTGTGACAGAGCAAGTGCGCAAGCACCTGGGGGCGCGCCCTGTGCCGCTGGCGATTCCTGTTGGTGCTGGGGATGAGTTCACCGGTGTTATCGATGTCTTGCAACAGCGTTTCTTGCAATGGGATGCCAAGGGTAATATGATGGTGCTGGCTTTGCCCGCAGAACTGCAGGCGCAAGCGCAGGCTGCCTATGCTTATGCAGCCTCGGTTGCGGCAGAAGCGAGTGATGCATTGACGGATGCCTATCTGGCGAACGACACGCTGACCCATGCAGAAATCCTGCAAGGTTTGCGTAGCCTGACGCTGGCCAGAAAAGCCACGCCCATGCTGGCTGGTTCTGCGTATAAAAACGCAGGTATAGAACCGCTGCTCGATGCCGTGATTGACTGGCTGCCTGCGCCTGACGACCGCGCTGCTCCCGTTGCTACATTGAACGGTGAAAGCGTGACCGTGGCAACTGGCGATGCCGATCCTCTGGCAGCGCTGGTGTTCAAGGTGACGCATGATGAACATGGCTCGCTGGCGTTTGTACGCATTTATGGTGGTAGCCTGCATGAAGGTGAAACCATCTGGAATGCCAGTCTGGATAGTTCTGTACGCATAGGTCGTCTGTATGTCGTGCATGCGGATGAACGTACCAGTACCACGCAGTCTGGCGCGGGCAGTATCATCGCCATCGCCAACCTGAAAGACGCGCTGACAGGGCAAACCTTGTCTGGCAAGTCGCAACCGTGGACGCTGGAAACTATCCATGCTGGCGAACCCGTGGTGGCGTTGGCGGTTGAGCCAGGCAGTGGCACTGACCGTGCCAAGATGCTGGCAGCGTTGGACAAGTTCCGTCGTGAAGATCCGTCTTTGCGCCTGGAAAACAATGTTGAAACTGGCGAGACCATTTTGTGGGGCATGGGTGAATTGCATCTGGATGTGGTGCTGGAACGTGCCCGTCGTGAAGCCGCGGTGGACATACGTGTCGGCGCGCCGCATGTGGCCTACAAAGAAACCATGGGCCTGCCTATGGTCGAAGCAGAAGGCAAGCTGGACAAGCAAAACGGCGGCAAAGGCATGTATGCCCGTGTTGTCGTCAGGCTTGAGTTGCTTGATGAAGGCGATTTTGCCTTTGCCAATGTCGTCAAAGGTGGCGTGATACCAACGGCGTTTTTCCCGGCTGTTGAAAAAGGTGTACAGCAGGCCATGCAACAAGGCCCGCTGGGGCAAAAAGTGACAGGCGTCAAAGTCACTTTGCTCGATGGTGATTTCCATGCCGTTGACAGTAACGAAATGGCTTTCATCATTGCTGCCAAAGAAGCGGTGCTGACAGGCTTGCGCAAGGCCAACCCGGTCTTGCTCGAACCCGTCATGAAAGTCACCGTCGATGCCCCTGCCATCAACACTGGCGATGTCATCGGTGACTTGCAAAAACGCAGTGGTCGTGTCTTGGGCATCACAGAAAACACAGGCCGTGTTGAAGTGATCGCTGATGTACCTTTGACCAAGCTGTTCGGTCACACGAATGACCTGCGTTCTTTATCACAGGGCAGGGCGTTTGCCAGCGCAGTCTATGCACGTCATGCGGCTTGTGATGTGAACGAGGCGTCGTTTGTGTAGCTTGTGTTGAATGTGGATGAGGGATGGACTGAAGTTTGGTTTGCCTGTTGTCTGCAAGCTAGGATGATAGAAGTAGGAGAGAAGCCAGGGCGGATGCCCTGGCTTTTTTCTTTGCATTTCGAATAGACGTAATACTTCGTCCTATGGTGTGCAAGAGCTCAGTGGTACACATAGTGTACCACTGAGCTCTTGCACACCAAATTAAGGTATACTCCTCCTTTCTATGCGCCAAATAATCCGCCAAATAATCCGCCATTATTTTAATAAGCCATTGTTTTTAAACAAATTTATTAATTTTAAATATGTAAAATAATCCGCCATATGATGCGTCATTTTGACGATGAAGTTTTGCTGCATGGAAAGTTTACATGGGAATAATATGAGTAAATATCATTACAGCAATCCTCACCAGATGCAGCCCATGCTTCCAGGTGAATCAAAATTAAATGATTTACGGCCACTGGCGGCTGATCTTATTAACAAGGCCAAGGATCTTGCTGCGCAGGGCATGCCACATTTGCGTGCTTTGCTGCGGGAAACATTGAGGCCCATGAATTCTTTTTATACCAATAAGATAGAAGGGCAGCACACAGAACCCTTATTGATAGAAAGGGCGATGAACAAGGATTTTTCCAGCCAGCCAGATGAGGCACGCAAGCAACGTGTTGCCGTTGCCCATATAGAAACCGAGCGCTGGGCAGAAGCAACTTATCCAGACTTTAACGCGTCTATTTTTTTTCAAGCAGAGGTAACACAAGCCATTCATCGTCATTTGCATGCACAACTTTTGCCTGAAGACCTGATTCAGTTCAATGAGGATGGTGTCAGGCAAGTGGTGTTGCCAGGCATGTGGCGTGACGTGGGGGTCATCGTTGGGCAGCATATTCCTCCAGATCCGGTGACTGTGCACTTGTTCATGAAAGCATGGCATGAGACTTACCAAAATGCGCGGGCGGGTGAAACTGCGGTCATTGCCTTGCTTGCGGCACATCACTGGCTGGCCTGGATACATCCTTTTTTAGATGGCAATGGCCGTACTGCGCGCCTGCATACACATGCGGGATTGAATGCACTGGGTTTGACGCAAGGTCTATGGTCGCCTATGCGTGGTCTGGCACGTCAGCAAGAAAGTTATTATGAGCACCTGATCAGCGCTGACCGGGTACGTCAGGGTGACCTGGATGGCAGGGGCAATTTGACTGAAAAAGGCCTGGTCGCGTTTATTGAATTTTTCATCAAGGTTTGCCTTGATCAGATTTCTTTCATGAATAACTTGCTTGATATTGCCGGTTTTGAAAATCGTCTTGCGCAAATGCTGGCGGCCGAATCAACCCGTAAAGAAACCAGGTATTTGAAGCTGGAGGCGGCAGCGCCATTGGCTTACTTGGGTAGCGTCAAATTTCTGGAAAGAAGCAAATTTAAAAACATGATGGGCCTGGCGGATCGCACCGCTGACCGCGTGCTTGCAGACTTGTTCAAACTGGGTGTGATCACTTCACCAACCCCCAAAGGCCCGGTTGAACTGGCTGCACCTTTGCATCTGTTTCGCTATCTTTTTCCACGGCTTTGGCCAGAGGCGGAGGCAAATACTCAAGCGTAAATATGCTGCTCAAGTTTTTATGCAGACTCTCAGTGAGAATCGCACATATTGAAAATACTTAATCCAATTTGTGTGTAACTTGATCTTTGCGATTTCCTTGAATTGACAACAGTGCTGCCCGCAAAACTGGATCGCTGTTTGAATTGCCGTAATCGGCTTTTGAAAGGCCGGGAGAAGCTACCATCATATCAGGAACAATTCCATCTTCTGACAGGCTTACTTCGTTTGGTGCATAGAGTGTCGCTGTTGCCAGCTTAATAGCGCTACCATTACCGATCTCGACAATTTCTGTAACTTTGTTTGATCCAGATGTTGTTTCACCCATGAGTGTCACTGGCCTGTGTTCGCGCATGGCAGCAATCAAGGCTTCGCTGCCGCCACCTGAGAGCTTATCGGTCAAGATGACCAAGCGAATTTGTTTGAGATCACTTTTTACTTCGGGATCAAGTTTGGACGCGGATTTTGTGCTCAATCCTTCGGCATTTGCGCGATATTCACGCTTTTCTCCCAGTTTGTCTTTGATGATCAACACTAATTTATTGGATGGAATAAAAAGCTCAGCCATGCCAGCGATGGCAGGCAGTATGCCACCGGGATTGCCGCGCAAGTCCAGGATCAGATTGCGCAATGGACCTTGATTTTCTTTCTCCATTCTTCTGATTACCATCAATGCCTGAGAACGCGTTTCAGCAATGAACTGATTCGCGCTAAGGTAGCCAGTGTCTGGAGCTAACAGACGCCCCTTACAACTTACAATTTGAATTTCTTCGCGAGGAATATCAAAATTGAGTACTTGATCTATACCCTGTCGGGCAATCTTTAAATTGGTGTATGAAGCCGATGTGTTTCGCATGCGACTGACCAGGCTGTCCAGAGATTGTGATTTTGTCGAGACCCCATCAAGAGCTAATATCACATCTCCTGCCATGACGCCCTCACGGTGTGCTGCACCAGATTCAATGGTAGAGCCGACTTTCAGATACTCATCTTGAATTCCCAGTTCCAGCCCTATACCAAAAAAAACGGGCTTTTTCTTGAGCGCAGCAAATTTTTCCGCAGGGATAAATTCTGCTAACGGCAATAGATAGCTAATGACTGTCTTGTAGCATAAATCGCTTGCTTCTTTATCTGTGTGAGAGTCAACAGATTCCAGTGCCAGTCTGCAAAATGTGGAAAGCGCTGTTTCGTCTACAGCCCCAAGATATTTCTTGTCGAGGACATCAAGTAATTTGAGCCAGGCCGCTGATTTTATAATGCGCTTATGAAGCTCCTGATTTGACACTGAAGAACGCTTCGTCGTCGCTTCATCCTGCGTAAGCTGTGCCAGATTTTGTGCCTGAACATTTTCGGCAAAGCAGAACAGTAGGGAAAGAAATAGGCTTAATGGCAGGATTTTATTCATAGAATTGATTCACGAAAACGACGCTACCAAAATGCAGCCATGGTGCTTGTATCGGCATACTGGTAAAAAGGCAAGAAGTAGATTTCCATAATAGGATTTTAAAATGATAACAGATAGGTAGCACGCATTTCAGGGTTCCTTTGATACTGTTATGTCTTTACTATATTTTCAAGTTGGCACATTCATGGTGCATATTCTCTCGCATGCACTTTATTAAGCGTGATTTCACCCTGCTCTTGCTTTCCTTGGTCAATTGATTAAACTTTCCCGCACCAAAGATCAGCATTCCTGCTGAACTGACTGGTACAAAAATTGCTGACTATTAATATTCCCATTGCATATCTGGAAGTATTTCACGCCATGCATGAATCCATCCCCCTGTCCCATACTTCATTCTTGCCAGAATATGTAGAACACTGCATCACGCCAGAACTGCGGGCCTTGCTTGTGCAAACGGCAAGCATGGATGCGGTTGAGCAGGCGGCAGCTTTTGGGCGCTGGTGGTATCACGCTGGCAGTGATGAGATTGTGTTTTCCATGGTTGCGGCCAACATGCTGGGTGTGGCATCTGGCTGGCATGCCGCGCTGGGGGCCGGGTTTACCAAAGTACTGATGGACGACTTGTTGCAACTGCATGCCATGCTGCACAATGCGGCTGCCGGACGGGCGCAAATGGAATATGAATTCCGTATTTTCAATGAAGCCAGCGGGTTGCGCTGGTTGCGTTTGCAATCCCTGCCGCCAGCACCAGCATCTGGTGCATCTGATATTTGCGAAGGCATACTGACCGACATCACGGCAGCCAAGCATGCCGCCATGCGTGAGCGCCTGAGTTTTGAAACGACCAGGCTGTTTGTGGGGGCAGATTCCATTGGAGTCGCCGTCACCAAGGTCATACAGCTGGTGTGTGAAAACCTGGGCTGGGACTGGGGTGCGTACTGGACTGTTGAGCTTGATACGCTTGGGGATAGTCAACTGAAGCTACAAAATTGCTGGCATGGACAGCAAGAAACACTGAGTTTGTTCACGCAAGAAAGCCAGGCCATGCAAGTGCGCCCGGGCACTGGCCTGGTAGGGCAGGTGTGGCAGCAAGGCGAGCCACGCTGGGTCGAGAACATGAGCAGCGATGAAGATTTTTTGCGCAATAAAAGCGCGGACCAGTGCCAGCTGCGTTCTGGCTATATCTTCCCGGTGGCGTATATCACCGATGAAGGCTATCGCCATTGCCCCGGCGTGCTGGAATTTTATAGTCGCCTGACACGCCAGAGCGAAGCGCAATTGCCTACCCTGTCTGCCACCATAGGCGCACTGATCGCGCAAACGGCACAAAGGCTGGAACAGCAAGAAACCATACGCCAGCTGGCACAAATCGATGGTCTGACCGAGCTGGCCAACCGCAGCCATTTTTATCAGATACTCGATGCTGCCTGTAAAAGAAGCGCCGCCAATGGCACCGAATTTGGTTTGATTTTTATTGACCTCGATCGCTTCAAACCCGTCAATGATGCCTTTGGTCATGAAGCTGGCAATGTGGTCTTGCGCGGTTTTTCGCAACGCGTGCAGGCGCTGGCCATACCCGGCAAACTGATCGGGCGGCTGGGCGGTGATGAATTTGCGATACTGTACCAGCCCGATGGTTCGGCCACGCCATTTATTGAACAGCTTGATAGTCTGGTCAAGCAAGTGCTGCATGCGGCGCAGCTGCCCTTCATGTTCAACGGACATGAAATTACCGTATCAGCCAGCATAGGCATCAGCATCTACCCCGACAATGGCCTGACCGGGCCAGAACTCTTGCGCGGTGCCGATACCGCCATGTACCGCATCAAAAAAAGTGGCCGCAATGCCATGAGCTATTTTGCCAGCAGCACCTCGTATACGCTGGCCGTGCAACAGTCCGACCTGGCCCAGCGCCTGACAATGGAAACCGAATTGCACCAGGCCATTGCAGAACAAGGCCTGTATCTGGAATACCAGCCCATCTTCGCAGGCAACGGCCAGATCCATGCGATAGAAGCCCTGATACGCTGGCGTCGCGCCAATGGCGACATTGTGCGCCCCGATACCTTTATCCCCATTGCCGAAGAAAGCCGCCTGATCATACAGATTGGCAACTGGGTTGTGCACCGTGCCTGTCACGACCTGGCACGCCTGCATCGTTGCGGCTTTGAGAATCTGAAAGTGCATGTCAACATGGCCGCCTCTGAATTCACCTCCAGCACCTTGCCGGACGAATTGCGCGCCGTCGTCGATAAATCTGGCATCAAACCTCATCATCTTTGCCTGGAGCTGACAGAAAGCATGCTCATGCACCAGCCCGACCACGTCATCCCCATCATGAGCACGCTGCGGCGGCTGGGCTTTGGCATCAGCCTTGACGATTTTGGCATGGGTTATTCCTCACTCGCCCATTTAAAAAACCTGCCCATCTCATCGATGAAGATAGACCGCTCCTTCATCAAAGGCTTGCCACAACAAAGTGAAGACCGCGCCATCGTCCGCACCATCATAGAGCTGGGGCGCAACCTGCGTTTGAATGTCATTGCAGAAGGCGTAGAAACAGATATCCAGCTCGCCTTTCTGCGGCAGTTTGGTGATACGCTGATACAGGGCTTTGTACTGAGCAGGCCGCAGCCTGTGGAGGAGTTGATACGAGTGTATGGAAAGGATTTGGAATTGTCATTGATCGGTAGTGCGTAGGGCGCATTAACGCAATTCGCAGACGATCGCCCCATTTCCCTCATTGCTCCAGGTGAGTCTGCGCAAGCCGTGTCAGCCAGAGATTTGAATACTCTCTTTATCGTCATTCCTGCGCAGGCAGGAATCCATTATATTCATATCCATGCGCGTGATCATCGCGAGCATGGTGCACACTGCATTAACGTCAGATAAAACTCCGCTAGTCGTATCTGCGCGAACTACGAGATTGCCGTAAGGTAGGGCGCATGGAAATGCAGCATGCCGTGGCAAGATATCTTTGCTGTGCACGTCGCTCACATACGGCGCACTACAATGCGCTCTACGGGTAGTCAATTTCGGCAACGCTTGCACGCGATTGCGTTACACTATTCGTACCTGAGCAAGCTCAAAATGATAGCCAACGGAATTGACTGATGAGTCTACCAAAAACATAGACCGGTTTAAAAAATGAAACAAATCCTGAAAATCCCGACTGAAAAAGACTGGGGTGATTATAAAAGCGACCTTGACCAGAAATATGCGTATAAAATATTTTTTGGAAAAAACCTGGAAGAGGCTAGACATCTTTTTCAAGGGGCGGTCATCGAGCGAACAGAAGAACTCAGGTTCATGCCAGTAATTCCGTTTCAATATTATATCGGTGCCTACTATCAATATGTAACATCGCCTGCTGTGTTGAGCAACCGTAATGCGCCAGATGCCGCAAGTTGTTTTTTACGACTAGTCGAAAGCAAACTGAGCGACGACCCTGTTTCGATTTCTCCACTAATGAAGGAGTTAATGCCCGCAATCGAATACCTCGCAAAAAATCAAGCATTGTTTGATGCTGATATTGATATCTACGGTGATTTCAATGAGATTTTATTAGAGATAAAACGTCTGGCGCAGATATAAGCAGCATCGACAGTAAGGCTCTGCAATGTAAACTGTTGGGTGGGTTAAATAATTTTTGATGAGGAAAGTAATAATGCAAGTCCGGCATGAGCACCGTGAAGTCAATGGCGTTCACATCAGTGGGCGCTATGAGAATGACATCCTTACAGATGTTCAGCATATGGAGAAACTTCCGTCAGGTAAATCTATAAGCAAAGAATTTGACAGACATGGCAAGCAGTGGCGGGAGAAGCACTGGTATGGCTTCCTGGATATCATGATAAATATTGAGTTCACCTGCTCACAGCCTATAGTGAGCTATACGGTGAAGAAGAAAGTGGCATCAAAGAAGAAGTATGAATTAGCCAGAGTAAACTATCCTGACATGCCCGCTGCCGACCAGAATATTGTTGATTTTGATGCGGCGTTTCGCAGGGCGCTAAAAGAAGGTGCCAAGCTCACTGAAACTGAATCGAAAGTTCAATTACCCGATGTGGCAGCAGGTTTGGAGCATGACGAATGGTGCGGCAATCTGATTGCTGAGACGAGCGGGGAAGATGCCTTTGCATGGTTTGATAATCCCAAAGCAACTCTGGGTTTGATGAGCAGGGCAAAGAGCAGGCGCATGCTGACGACTCTGCAAAATGCGCAATGTGGCAGCGTATTTGCCTGTGACATAGACCGCATTGATAGTCCGTATGAAAATACCGGGCATCTGGTGATCGAATTACCGCAAGATAGTGACATGCGCAAGAAAGTGTTTAAACTAGCAGGCCGCATTGTGCAAGAACAGGGCTATGACGCGAGCCCGGATAATGGCCAGAAATACCTTTATTTGAAACTGGATTAGCTGGTGCGAATATGCTTTGTGGTGCATGGCACACCCTGCAGGCAATTGCTCATTCCATGCAAACGGATTTTGCGCAGATGGATCCCAGCCTGCGCTGGGATGACCTTAATAAGGGCAGGACTTATCTGATTTCTTGGGGTATTAATTCTGTAACGCAGGATGCATTGTAATGTGCCTACATTTGTATGCTGCAAGCATCTATCACATTTTCCCTGTTCTTATACTTGAGCCGGGGCAAACCGTGTCATCTACTTGTTTGGAAACCCTATCTATCGTCATTCCTGCGCAGGCAGGAATCCATCGTGTTCAAAGCCATGCGTTTGAACATAGCGCGCACTGCATTAACGTCAGATAAAGCTCCGCTAATTGTATCCCCGCGAATTGCGACATCACCGAAAAGTAGGTCGCATTGCAATGCGTCCTACGACCGGGGCTTCTCTATTTCCAAGAGAGGCTCCATCCGTGATCATTGCCGGAGCGGTGCGCATGGCACATCTCACTGGCTGCTGGTCATTCAAACAAACGGATTTTGCCCAGATGGATCTCAGCCTTCGCTGAGATGACCTTTCCATGAGCAGGGGTATTTGATTTCTTGAAGCTATGATCAGAGACTCTTTAGTTCGGCAAATTCCAGATGAACTGACCAGAATACCATGACCGAATTGCTTTACCATCTTGCGTGGCAGGGTAAAATTTGCACTTGGAAAATGCTTGCAGCGCCGCTGAATCTAAAAGTAAAGAATCACTGCTGATAGATATATATTTTGCAGAAATGTCTCCGCTTTCTTCAATTAGGAAACGGAATTTTACCGTACCACGCAACTGCCTCTGTAAGGCTTCTTGAGGATATTCGGGTAGAGTGCACGATTTTCCATCAAGAGTGGCGGGCGAATAATTTTTCGGGCTTTGTGGCCCGACGACAGAAATGTACCCCATAGGCGGCTTGGCCTCATTACTCATTTTATAGGCAAGTTCTGCCAAGTCTGTCCACCCCAAAGCCCGATACACTTTGCTCAACTCATCTAAAGAGGCAGATTTTTGTCCCGTTCCTTCTTTACCGTGTTGCTCTGAAAAAGCGATTGCTTTTTTCAATACAAGCACTGCTTGCTCTAATTTTCCCAATTTGACATATACACGGCTTAATACCCTGTAAAGGTCCGGCATGAGGAATTCACCTTTAGGCCCTTTGGATTCAAGGTTTTCTACTGCTTCGAATGCAAATTTTTCTGCTGCGGCATATTTACCTTGCTCCATTAGCATTTCAGCAATGTCTCGCAGTAACATGGAATAATTCACGCCATCTTTCGCAGGGTCCGTGCTATCAATTTCTTTGGTCTTGAGTGCCATGATATAGGCCTCGTCATACTTCTTCAAATCCTTGAGCAGATGAAAGCGGAATCCATAAATAGATCCAAGATAAGTGAAGTAGGTACTTTTGTTGGCTTCCGCCATTTTGAGTGCGAGATCGTTTACTTTTAAGGCTCCCTCGTAATTCTTGTAGTGGGCCTGTAAAGTAGCCTCAAACATGAGTTCGTCCAGAATGCTGTTGCTGGCTGCAAGGCATGTATTAAAGGATGCTAGCGAAAGCAAACAGATAGCAAAGAAAGATTTCATTGATTTTATTGAGTTCATATTTGTGAAGTCATGAGGCGTAATTCAGCAAATGATAATTTGACTAAGGGGAGATCAGGCCAGCGGAAATATGAAATTGCTGTTGTCATTTGTTGCAGTGCTTACCTCGAGAAATTTCAAATCATACCTGAATAGTCAGCACCCAAGTATGCTGAAGGCAGTCGTAACTGCATACTTGCGCCGTCAATTTACCCTGTCTTTGATAGTGGTGAGTGATACGATAAGGGGCACTTGCGGTGATATGACTCGTGCGATTACGCTCCGCTTCTAATCGCCTCTAATTTGGGGATTTATTCCAACAATCGATATTGAGTAAATCTGAAGTAATCTCTCCAGATTAACGTTTACTCTACCTGTATTCAACAAGTAAGTATGCTCATACAAGATTATTCAATCGGATGTGGCAATAAATCAGATCACAATATCTCATCCCATATCTTGTCTCTTACCGCAGGTTTATTCGATCTGTCCCAACGCCTGAATTCCACGCCCGATTTTTGCGCTTCTTCCAGCAGATACTGGATTTTCACATAAGAGTTGAAGCTAAATACGCTACCATCAATAAGGGTAAATTCATATGCGTCGCCATCAGGTATAAAGTTTGTCCATTTTATGAATGCAATTTCTGCCCAGGTAATTTCTCTTGAGCTAAACCAATGGCGATAAGTAAATCCGTTTTGCCTGACTTGCGGGCGTTTTCGTATCAGGTGAAAAAAACCATTGTTCCCAAGATGTCCAAGCAAAAAAAATGGCAAGCCTATGAGCGTCATCGCATTAATAAAAATGGGTCCGATATTCAGTGGCAGGCTTATTCTTATTAGAAGATGCATGAAAACGCAGGCGAATACCCACACTATGAGCATGCAACCTAGCCATATGGGGCAGGTTAGCAGCAAGGCCAGAAAAAGCATGGCATCTGAAAATGTGATGCGGTCATTCATGGTGATACCTGTTTGCCTGCCTGCTGGTGATGTCAGTCTCTGACGCATTGCAATGTTCAAGGGTTTTTATGATGAACTGATTGACTTCTTCACTATGCGTACGCGTCAGCACATGTCCTGCCCCGGTGATGATGCTGTCTGCCTTGCTGCGTCGCGCAGCAAAGACATTATCCTTGCTGCCGTGTATCTGCATGATCGGGCATGCTGCAGGAGCAGGCTTCCAGCCCAGCAGTGCCGACAAGGCCCAGTCACGAAAATGCTGCTGCGCTGTTGACAGGCGTTTGCGCCGCTGGCGTGCCGACGGTATGGTAGCGATGGCCGCATCTTGCCACAGCATTGTCCATTTCCAGATGGCGTCAGTATTGATCAGTTTGCCCAGGTGCCTTGCCATTCGCAAGCTGGTGGGCAGGCCATGTGCATCGCGACTGGACGCAAATAGCAGGCAGGCTTGCGCTTGTAGATGGCGGGAGGCTTGCAGTGCGACGATGCCGCCAAAAGATGCGCCACCTATCAAACATGGACCACCCGGATCAACGGCACGCGCCATGCGCTGTGCATAGGCCGCCATGCTTTCTGAGCTGGTTGGCGGCAGCCAGTGAGCGACCCTTAAGGTGGGGAAGGCTTTTACCTGTTCAGCAAATATGCGTGCATCGCCGTTGATACCAGGGAAGAAGATAATCGGGAGTTGATCCATGCTATCGCGGTATTGGTTTTCGCAAAAAAGATGAGTTTGTCGCAGTATAGCGGACGAGGCTTAGCCCGGGTCTGGCTTGCCCGTGGGGTGCAGGTGTGCTGCACGCTTCTTGTCATGCCAGGTTTTGCTGACATTGTCCTGCTCAAATGGAATACCCAGCTTCTTTGCTTCTTCCATGACAGGCGTGCTTTCGTCAGTGACGGTTATTTGTAGCTGCTGGCCTTCATGGAAGTGGAATTGATATGCCGTCCCCATCGGTGGCGCCCAGACCTCGCGAATGAACTTGATGCTAGTCCACAAGACCGTCACTTTTTTAAAGCTGCGATGGAAAGTGAAACCGGTATCGTTGATTTGCGGACGTGCGCGCAGCAGGTGATACAGTGCGCCAGTACTTAGCTGCAATACGATAATAAATGGATACCCTATCACCATGAACGAGATGAATAATAAACCGTTTATCAATTCTATCTTTAGCAGGCTCAGCAGCCAGAAAAGACCAAACAGCATGAGGCAGATCAGTGCACATGGCACAGTGACAGGGCTGGTCAACAGCAGTATCAGGAACAAATAGAGATCAGAGCGTGTGATGCGGTTCATGCAGGCTATAGGACTTGGATTGACCAGCTATTGTGACATAACAGTCCGCAAGGCAGGGAGCAGCCGTCTGATCTCCTTGAGCCGTGCAGGTATTGCGTGGCTGGTCTGCCGCATCTGGTACCGTGAATATCGACAGCATCAGAAATCGCCTGGCTCTTGTTCGCCTGCATCCCGCCAGCTTGCTCACATTTGCTTACATTAATATTTGTTTAATATATTTATTTTACTATACTGATCTCCAGCTGCCAGCGTTTCTCGCAGCGTCCACCTCAATAGCATCTTCCATCAACAGTTCTCTAACATAGGGGGAAGGGTCATCCGTTGTCCGTAGCATCAGCAGCTCAGCACCACCATCATCAGCATCGACAGTTCAGACATTCATCTAATTTTATTCGGAGACAGTATGAATTCACTAAAAATTATTTTTATGTTCGTTGCAATCAGCTTGCTTCACATCAGTGCGCATGCCGGGAATATATCTTTGCGCTTCGCTTATAGCGATGGTCGGCAGGGCACCAGCTTCACGCCTGTGCATGCCGAGTTGGGCGACTTTTCCCTGACGCCGAGTAAGCCAGATAGCGGCCAGGGCGATCAATGGCGTGTCATCGCAAAAAACGCACAGGGAAGTATCATCCATGAAGTGCTGGTGCGTAACGCCCAGCAGCGTCATGTTGAAGTGTTCGACCCAAAAACCGGTGCCATCGACATCTCGCAGCAAGTCAGGCAGAGCGACGGTGTCTTTGAAGTGTCGCTGCCGTTTGATGAGAAGATCGCCAGCATAGAAATCCAGCAGCAAACCGCAGTCGATTCACGCCTGGCACCTGTGCCTCCGCAGTTGACGGTATTCAACCGTGCATCGCTGGAGAAAATGGTGCGTAGTAACCAGGCGGCACGCCTGCAGGCCCCGCCGCCCGCAGCCACCGTCACGACCATCATCAATAACGGCCCGGCCAATGCGCACATGGATGTCGTCTTTGTCGGTGATGGCTACACGGCTGCCGAGATGGATAAATGGCACACAGATGCGCAGAAGGTGATCGATGGCTTCATGGCCGACCCCTTGTTTTCTGCCAACCGCGCCAGCATGAACGTACATCGCGTCGATGTCGCCAGTAATCAATCGGGAGCGGACGAACCGGACAAGGGCATCTACCGCGACACCGCCATGGACGGCAGCTTCTATTGCTATAACATCGATCGCCTGCTCTGCGTCAACTCAACCAAGGTGTACAACATCGTCGGTTCAGTGTTGGCACCTGACCAGCGTGATGTGATTGTCGTCGTGTCCAATTCCACGCGTTATGGCGGCTCTGGTGGCGAGATCGGCACCTTGTCCATGCATGCCCAGTCAGTGGAAATTGCCCTGCATGAGATAGGCCACACCGCCTTTGCCCTGGCCGATGAATATGACTACGGCACCTGCAGCCTGAGTGCAGAACCCACTTCAGGTGATGTCTCGCTGAACGGCACGCGCAATGTCAAATGGGGGCGGCTGATCGCATCCACAACCGCCGTGCCGACTGGCCTGGGGCAATATCCCAATGGAACGGTTGGCACTTTCCAGGGCGCGCAATATTGCCAGACCGGGAAATACCGTCCAACAGAAAACTCGCGCATGCGCACGCTTGGCTATCCATGGCATGCAGTCAATGAAGGCTTGGCCAGGACTGTGTTTGCCTCGTATGCACCAGTTACAGGCGGCCCGGTAACCCAGACCGGCAGTCTGACTAACGGTGCGACGGCCAATGCACCCAGTGCATCACCCGGTTATATCCAGGCAGGCAATGGCACGTATAGCGTACAGTTGAACGGCCCGGCGGGCACCGACTTTGACCTGTACCTGTACAAATATTCGGGCAGCGCCTGGGTCAAGGTAGCCAGCAGCGAGGGCAGTGCTTCGACTGAATCTATCAGCTATGCAGGAGCTGCAGGTTACTACTATGTGCAGGTTAAATCGTATTCTGGTGTCGGGAATTACACGGTGACTTATACCTTTCCTCCCAAGTAGTGGCTGTACGGGCGTTTTGTGCTTTTGTCGGGCAAAGCGCCTTGCATTGGATAGACAGACAAGTGCGGTGAAGTACTGCGTTGTAATGCTCCATTAATTGGTGAAAGCAAGACCAAAAATCTCACCACAGAGACACTGAGACACAGAGGCACACGGAGGAAGAAAAGACTAACTCCAAGTAATGTTCGTTACGCAGACGCGCGACATATCGCAGCTTGCGAATATTGTCGCCTCGTCTAATTCTTGCTTGTGCAAACCGAGTGATTTGTTTATCTGGATATTTTTCAATCGTCATTCCTGCGCAGGCAGGAATCCATCGCATTTTTTTCGTGTGCTTTGATGCACCGCACTTTGTTTGCTATGAATATTCAGATTTGCGAAGTCTCTTCGTCGATCAACGAACGCCGCTGGAGCGCCAGCCCGGTAGCCTCCAGCCTGCGCTGGAGCGACGTTAACTAAGCTAATGGTGATTGAGTTGCGTCAGCCAGGCTGGATTCAACTCGGCTCGCCAAAAAAAATCCAGAGTCATAGCAGCCAGGCTATCCCACCACCCGCGGCCAGCTAAACCTGAACGCCGCCCCGCGTGGCTGGTTGGCAGCAAGGCTGATGCTGCCACCTAGCGACTCTATGGTTTTCTTGATGACGGCCAGGCCCATGCCGCTGCCTTCTACTTCGTCGCGGGGGCGCAGGGTCTGGAACATGGCGAACACGCGTTCATAATGTTCTGGGGCGATGCCAGCGCCGTCGTCGGCGACTTCGAAGAGGTAAAACTGGTCATCAGGGGAAGGCAGCGAGCGCACGATGATGTGGCCACTGGCTTTGTCGTGGTGTTTGATGGCATTGTTGATGAGGTTGCGCAAGACCAGTTCCAGGGCGACTTTGTGGGTGTCAGCTTGCGGGAAGCTGCCTTGCAGTTCCAGTGCATACGAGGCGTCACTGCAGCACAGCTCAAAGACATCGCGCGCCATCTCGGCAAAGTCTATGCATTCTGTGCTGCCGCCCAGGTTGTCGGCGCGGAAGTAGAGCAGCAGGTCGTCCAGCAGTTTTTCCATGCGGGTGATGCGCACACGCATGAGGTGCAGGTGTTCGCTGGTTTCTTCATTGATCTGGCCTTCCAGGTCTTCTGTGATCCAGGTCGCCAGCTGGTTGACGCCGCGTAGAGGGGCTTTTAAATCATGCGAAGCGACATAGGCAAAATCTTTCAGTTCCTGATTGCGGCGCGATAGTTCGTCGGTAAAGCGCTTGCGTTCAGACATATCGACTATGGCTGACAGGGTCTTGACGCCATCAGCAGTGTCGATGGGATTGAGGCCGACTTCGACCGGGAATTCTGTGCCGTCCTTGCGCAGGGCATATAGCTCACTGGCCTTGCTGGTGGTGGCGGCTTCTTGCTGGGCAAAGCAAGTGGCGGGCAGGCCGGGATCTGGTTCACGAAAACGCTCGGGCACCAGCATATCCAGCGGCTGGCCCATGAGTTCTGCGCGGGTGTAGCCAAACAGTTGTTCGGCACGGCCATTCGCCATTTCTATCAAGCCGTTGCTGCCCACCAGTATCATGGCATTGGGGGCGGCATTCACGACCTGCCGAAAATGTCGTTCGCTTTGCGTCAGGCGGGCGGCCATCTTGTAACCATTGCTGAAGTCGCGTGCACTGAGCGACAGGCCAAAGATATTGCCGCTGGCATCGCGTATGGCAGAGATGGTCAGTGACACCGGTACCTCGCTGCCATCGGCTCGCCTGCCCATGGTCTCAAACTGGCCTATGGCGCTGTTTTGCTGCAGTAGCTGTGCCAGGGTGACATGATCAGGTAATTGCCCGGCAGGGAAGAGCGATTCAAACGGCTGGCCGAGGATGACATCACGCACATGCCCGAACAGCCCGCTGGCTGCATTGTTCCAAGTGATGATGCGGCCATTCAGGTCGCTACCTATGATGGCATCGTCGGATGAATTGACAATCGCGGCTAATAATGTAAGCGGAGCATCGTGGTTGCCGGTATCTGCGCTGGTATCTGTGTTTGTATTTGTGTTGGTATTTGCCATAATTTTAAAGCGCCTCTGCCGTATTGCGCGGCCAGGTGAATTTGAACATGGCGCCGCGTGGCTGGTTGGCGCTCAGTTTGATGTTGCCACCCAGTGACTCTATGGTTTTTTTGATGATGGCCAGGCCCATGCCGCTGCCCTCGACTTCATCACGCGGGCGCAGGGTCTGGAACATGGCGAACACCCGGTCATTGTGTTCTGCCGCGATGCCGGGGCCATCATCACAGACTGCAAATTCCAGCCACTGTTCATTCGGGATAGAGTGGATGGCGATGCAACCGCGTTTGGTATCATGATGTTTGATGGCATTGCTGATGAGGTTGCGGAACACCAGTTCCAGCGGTACTTTGTGGGTATGGCAGCGCGGGAAATCGCCTTGCAACTCCAGCCTGAAAGACTGGTCAGGGCAGCACAGGTCAAACACATCGCGTACCAGGTCGGCAAAGTCGATGTGCTCTACCGAACCGCCCAGTTGTCCGGCGCGGAAGTAGAGCAGCAAATCATCGAGCAACCTTTCCATGCGTTTGATACGTACGCGCATCAGGCGCAGGTGTTCATTGGTTTCGTCATCGATCTTGCCAGCCAGGTCTTCTGTCAGCCAGGTAGCCAGTTGATCAACACCACGCAGGGGTGACTTGAGATCATGCGAGGCGACATAGGCAAAATTGTTCAACTCCTGATTACGCCTTGACAGCTCATCGGTGAAGCGTTTGCGTTCCGAGATATCGACGATCGCAGACAGTACTTTCAAACCATCCGCAGTTTGTATGGGGTTCAGGCCTATCTCTATCTGGAATTCACTACCGTCCTTGCGCAGGCCAAACAGGTCGCGGCCTGTGCCCATGGCGCGGGTGCTGGGGCTGGAAAAATAATGGGCACGCAAGTCCGGGTGCTGCGGGCGAAAGCGTGCAGGGATCAGCACTTCCATAGGCTGGCCCAGCAATTCTGCGCGCTGGTAACCAAACAGGTGTTCAGTCTGCGCATTCACCATTTCTATCATGCCACGGCTGTCTATCATGACCATGGCATTGGGCGCAGCTTCCACCACGAGACGGAAGCGTTCTTCCTGGCGCTTGCGTTCGCTGATATCGACAATGGCAGACAAGACCTTGAGGCCATCGGCGGTTTCAATCGGGTTCAAGCCTATTTCTACTGGGAATTCTGTGCCGTCTTTGCGCAAGCCAAACAGGTCGCGACCGGTACCCATGGTACGACTGCTGGGGTGCATAAAGAAGTCGGTACGCAAACCGGGGTGATGCGCCCTGAAGCGCGCGGGTATCAAGATCTCCATGGCCTGGCCCAGCAATTCTTCACGCTCGTAACCAAAGATTTGTTCGGTCTGGGCATTCACCATTTCTATGATGCCCTGGCTGTCTATCATCACCATGGCATTCGGCGCAGCTTCTACCACGAGGCGGAAGCGTTCTTCCTGGCGTTTGCGTTCCGTGATGTCCACAATCGCCGACAAGACCTTGATGCCATCGGCAGTTTCTATCGGGTTAAGGCCTATCTCTACCGGGAATTCTGTACCATCCTTGCGTAGGGCAAATAGTTCACTCCCGCGTCCCATGACGCGGCTGACAGGGTTGGCAAAGTACCCGGTGCGCAGGCTGGGGTGGTGGCGCTGAAAGCGTGATGGGATCAAAATTTCCAGCGGCTTGCCCAGCAGCTCAGAGCGGGTATAACCAAAGATGGTCTCGGTCTGCGAATTCACCATTTCGATGAGGCCACGGCGGTCTATCATCACCATGGCATTGGGTGCCGCATCCACCACCTGGCGGAAATGGCGCTCGCTTTGTGTCAGACGGGCAGCCATGCGGTAACCCACGCTAAAATCGCGCGCAATCAGCGACAGGCCGATGATATTGTCGCCCTCGTCACGCATGGCAGAGATGGTCAGTGCTACCGGCAATTCTGTACCATCCTGGCAGCGCCGCATGGTTTCAAAATGACCTATCGAGGCACCTTGCTGCAAGAGCTTGATGAGCGAGAGATGGTCAGGTAATTGCCCGGCGGGGAAGAGGCTGGCGAACGGACGCTGGTAAATCGCCGTGGCGCTATAGCCAAACAGGATTTCTGCCGCATGGTTCCAACTGAGGATGTTGCCGCTGAGGTCGCTGCCTATGATGGCATCGTCGGCTGAGGCGACGATGGCCGCCAGCAAGGCATGTTGTTCATTGACGCGCTCTGACTTGTGCCCCGACTTGAGATTACTATCTGCTTCATTGCGGTCCGATTGGGTCATGGCGGAAGCTTCCGGTCAGGTAGCGGTCTTCAAATTCACTCGATGGAATAGGGCGCGAATACAAGTAACCCTGCAACAGTTCACAACCACGTTCAGCACAGAACTGTGCCTGCCGCTCAGTCTCTACACCCTCGGCCACCAGCGACAATTCCATGGTCTGGGCAAAGGCGATCATGGCAGACAACAGCCGTTCTTGCGACTCACCCTTGCCAACACCGGCGACAAAACTCTGGTCTATCTTCAGCACATGGATAGGGAATAACTTCAAATGCCCGAAAGATGAATAGCCAGTACCAAAATCATCCAGCGACAGTTTGACCCCGCGCCCGACCAGCTTGTGCAAGATCGCGGCAACATGGCCAGGGTCACGGATCAGGGCATTCTCGGTGATTTCCAGCTCCAGGTAACGTGGGTCCAGGCCACTGGTGCGCAAGGCTTCGTCCACGGTATAGATCAGGTTATCACCCTGCAATTGTATGGCTGATACATTCACCGCCATCGTCAGGTCTTGCGCATGGAGGAACGGCAGCGAACGCCATTCCTGCAACTGCGCACAGGCCGTGCGCATGACCCACTGGTCTATTTCAAACATCAGGCCCAACTCTTCTGCCATGGGCAAGAAAATGCCGGGCGTCAGCACGCCTTCTACCGGGTGGTGCCAGCGCAGCAGCGCTTCCATGCCACCTATGCGACCATCAAAGGGATTGATCTTGGCCTGGTAATACACTTGCAACTGCTCGTTGCGCAGGGCATGGCGCAAATCACGTTCCAGGTACATGCGATGGCGCACCGCCTGGTGCAACTGGTCAGAATAAAAATGGCTCTGGTTGCGGCCCTCTTGCTTGGCGCGGTACATGGCAATGTCGGCACACTTCATCAACTCAGTCGCATCATTGGCGCAAGAACCAAACACGGCAATGCCTATGCTCATGGTGACATGCCATTCGATGCCATCCAGCACGATAGGTTTTTTGAATGCTTCAACAATGCGGGTGGCCAGCAAAATCGCCTGATCAACCCTGTCCATGTCCTGCACCAGCACCACAAACTCATCCCCACCCAGGCGCGCCAGCAAGTCGCTGCCGCGCGTGGTGGTGCCCAGGCGGCGCGCCACCTTGATGAGCAACTGGTCACCTATCGCATGGCCATAGGTGTCATTCACATTCTTGAAACGATCAAGGTCAAGCAGCAGCACCGCCATCTTGCCATGCAGGTTTTCACGCTTGGCGCGGCTGACGGCAAAGGCCAGCGCCCGTTCAAAATCATAGCGGTTGGCAAGACCAGTGAGTGCATCATGTTCAGCCAGTTCGCGCAGCTGGTTATAACTGCGGCTGAGTTCAGATTCGAGCTTGTGGCGGTGGCGTGCCTGGTGCACCGCACGCATCAGGCGGCGTGCATTGACTTCTTCTTTCAGCAAAAAATCTTGCGCACCGGCTTCTATGGCTTGCTCGGCCAGGCTCACGTCTTCCTGGTGCGTCAGCATGATGATGGCAGCGTGATGGGTTTTATCCAGACGCAGACTTTTTAATACTTCGATGCCGTCACGGTCAGGCAGGCGGTAGTCGAGCAAGATAACGTCAAACAGAGTCTCCTTGGCTTTCAGTAAACCATCCAGGGCATTATTGGCTTCAACGATTTTGACGCTGACAGAAACCTGTTTCAGCGCACGGATAACATTGCGCCTGTCGATTTCATCATCATCAATGATGAGGATATCGAGCGTAGAAGTTTGCGGTGGCGCGGTCAGCATCATGATTACACCTCAGGCGACAGGTAGTTCAACTACCCGCCAGTAATGGTCGAGCATTTCCGTCACACGCATGAAGCCATCACCAACATGCTGTTTGACGATATAACCGGCCACATGTTTGGAATAAGCCATGAGCTTGTCCTGGTCATCCTGTGAAGTGGTCAGTACGAATACAACTGCGGACGACAGATTTTTGTCTTGCCGCAGCTCTGCCAGCATCTCTTGCCCGTTCATGCGCGGCATATTGATGTCCAGCAAAATCAGATAGGGTCGTGGCAAGCCCTCGGGTGAGCGCAGGATTTCCAGCGCCTCGACGCCGTCATGGGCACGCACGATGGGGTTGGCGATCTTGAGTTTTTTCAGTGCGCGCTCTATACCCAGCACATCAACATCGTCGTCATCGACGACCAGGATAGTGACCGGTCTGGTTTGCGGAATGCTGTCATTCATTTGACACCTTTCGCCTGCGCACAATGATTAATAATACTCCAAGGCAACATTATTGCAACGCGAAATTTGTAACAGAGCATGTGAAACAAATCTCAGCGGCAACACAATTTACCTATGAAACCAGCGTTATTCATAGCCTGAAAGTAAGACATGAATCAGTGCTTATATATCATGATTACCAAATTTACATTTATATTATGCAATTGTCTATATCGCTGCAATATTGATATGATTAATTTGCATTTGTTGACTCTTTTGTGGTTAGCACTGATTTTTCCTTGGAGTAATAGTGCGCCGTCGATATTTGTTTGTATGTAGGAAAATGCCTCGTCAATCAAGAATTCAGACAGGTAAATATGCTTGCTTTGAGGGCCGCAATTTTGCGCGAACCGGACTGATGTCAGCGCTATCAAATATTCATATCTTGCGGGGTAGAAGCGCTGACATACGGAGCCACCTCCTTGTGTACATAGTTCTTGATGTCCCGGCCAGGCAATCATCAAGGTCTGGCTCAATTTCAGCCAGTGCGTGCCGGGCGCGGATATCGGCCGTCCACGATTTGTAATAGGGCTAAGGTGCCTGGCGTTTGCTGGACGATTGAGTGCAGGCTGGCAGATGCCTGGGTAGCCGCAGCAGATTTACATGCAGATAGAGGCTCATGAATGGAGAGTTCATGAGCCTCTATTAATGAAGCAAAGCTGTTCTTACCAGCTTTGCTGAGGGCCGAAATTGATGAGTGCTTTCCCGCCCGCACCAAACAGCATTGCCGGGGCTCTCAATACAGCTTTGCCGATGATACCGGAAGAGGTTGCCACCCTTGCATTAGCGATACCTCTGCCGCCAAATTCGGGCATGAAATTCACTCTCTCGGCGTAATTTGCCCCCCTGGAAAAGCGTGCGCTACCTGCGAGCTTGGATGCAATTCCTGCTCCTACTCCGCCTGTAATGCCGCCTACCAGGGCAGCCCATCCTACGCCTTGCCCAGCAGATTGCCCATTATCCAGATTGGTAATCCAGGCAGCAAAGGCATTTCCTGCCGCACCGTCCACCACACCTGCGGCAACCTGCAAGGCAACCCGTCCTGCTGCACCGAGGGCAAAAGCTGCCCTGCCACCAGCCATCAAGGCATTGGAGGCACTCGTTGCGCCAAAGCTGAGTCCGCCTGATACCAGGCCTACGGC
Organism: Undibacterium sp. Ji83W; assembly: GCF_049340385.1. Lineage (NCBI taxonomy): Bacteria > Pseudomonadati > Pseudomonadota > Betaproteobacteria > Burkholderiales > Oxalobacteraceae > Undibacterium > Undibacterium sp. Ji83W. The sequence goes on from NZ_JBMPOZ010000011.1 coordinate 111,883, forward strand.
GCCACCGACCCCCGTTTGTATGCCCCAGCTACTCCAGTTGAAATTATCTCCATGATGGGTCGCTGCGTACACGATGCCGCTAATGCCAGCGCCAAGCAACATGCCGCCAATAGCCGCTGATGCTGCGCCGCCAAATGGCGTGGTCGCCAATATCGCGATACCGCCCACTACCAGCAGTCCGCTTATAACATAAGGAGCCCACTCTTTTGGGTTGTTCGCCAGCCATGATGCGCCAGTCTCTACCGCACCTGCCACTGTATTGAAGCCGTCGCGTATCGCGTCGAACACGTTTCTGCCGCTAGGGTCGACGTTGCATACCGGACTATTCAGTACGTAGGCATATGGGTTCAGGGTGTCATGTCTATCCAGGGGCCCGCCAAAGCCGTCATCTGCAGTGATAAAGCGGCCTATCTGTGGAAGATAGTAGCGCGCCCCAAAATCATACAGCCCGGTTTCGTGGTCCAGCTCACGTCCGGCAAATTTCGCCCTGAAGCTTTGTATTCCCCGGATACGTGATATGTCACCAAATGGCAAATACTCCACGTTTGCTACGATAGCACCATGGCTATCAGATACGATCGTTGTGCTATTGACCTGATTGCGGTGGAAATAGCAAACTCCTGGAGAGGGCACGCCGGGCTCCTGTACGGGATCGGCAGCTATACCCTTGTCAATTGCGGTGATCGTTGCAGCCAGACCAAAAGGTGTGCGCAAAGCTCTGGTATGTTGACGGCTGCCGTTGGGGCGGGTGACAACTTCATAGTCAGGTGCGATGTACCATGTGGTGCTGCCATCGGGCAGACGCTTGCTAAGACGGCGTCCCTGATGATCGTAGGTAAAGCTGCAACCGCTGGCCGTTGTCAATTTGCCCGCAACATCGTAATCGAGTTCTTGATTGCTGCCATTCCCTTTGATACGGGTGGTGTTGCCCATTTTGTCGTATTCAAACGCCAGTTTGCCGGCACCAACCAGTAGTCCATTTGCGTACAGCAGGCTGGCATCGTCCTTCATCGTCAAATTGCCGGCGGCATCATAGGAAAATTGCTGTGGTCTGGCATAGGGGCCATCGGCCTTGAGCAGACGGCCTGCCAGGTCATATGAAAAAGCATAGCTATTCGCCTGATCCAGCTGGTCTTCTATGGCGATCAGGTCATCAATCGCATTCCACTTGAAGAGCTGATGAAGTACCGGAGTTTTATTGGCATCGACTATCTGCTGGCTGCGTAGTTGCTGGGCAACATTGTATTGCAGCGTTTCCATAAAGCCATTGCCGTGGCGCAGGCTCGCTGGCTTGCCGGAGGCATTATAAGCACCAATACTGATTGATGCCTCTTGGTTGCCATTCTCTGCTGTGGCTGTCAATGACTCCAGCATGCCGCCAGCCGTATAGCGCATGTCATGTACCGCGCCATCAGGATAGACGATGGATTCAGGCCGGCTGGATGGCAGGAAACTGCGTTTGAACTGATATTTTTCACCACCCAGCGTGACGCTTACCTTGGTCTGGTTACCATAGGCATCATATACAAACGCATATTTTGCTCCGTGCTCCAAAGAGACGGAAGTCAATCGTCCCAGTCCATGGCCGTTATCACTATCGTCATAACAGTAAGTGGTGCTGGTCTTGCCATTTTCCATGCTGGACAGGGGGCGGCCAAGCGCATCAAGTTTCATGACAGTGATATGCCCGCGCGCATCCTGTTTTGACACTTCGCGTGTCAACATATTGTACCTGGCAGTTTCAGCGCGGCTCACGTGCGTGCCATTGCTCACTTTGGCGCTGACTTTGTTGTCGAGTGAGTCGTAGGTAATCAGGGTTATGTTGCCGACGCCATCTTCGGTACGGATAGTACGTCCGAGCGCATCGTAAGCCAGTTGGGCGGTATTCCCGGAACCATCGACGATACGTACTGGTAGCTGTTTGCCGTTGTAACTTCCTTGCACGGATGTCGTATGTCGCTCTGTCGTGCTTCCTGCTCCGGCGGTCAGTTGCAAGGTATGGATGTCAGGATAGCTGAAAAGGTCGGTGCGCACGGCGCCATCGCCTGACGGTCTTTCTACGCGTAACACCCGGTCACATTCATCAAAGGTGCGCTTGATTGATAAAATATTTTCCCCTGGTGACCAGGGCAGGGTTTCATAAGTCACGAGATTGCGGCTATTGTAGCGTTTGTCAACCGTGACCGGCGTGATGCCGTCGGCGGCCAGGGACACTGTGCGGTAGACGCGCTCAAACCCATCGAGATACTCACGGATACAGGTCCATCTGCCACCTTGCCAGTCGAAGCGTTCGCGGTTTTCCTGGTAGGCGCCGGTGTCGTCTTCTTTCCATTCGGTCAGCAATAATTCGACTTCCTTACCCTGGTTATCCGGGCCAAGTTTGGCGGTGACCCGTCCAAAGCCGTCTATGCGCTGACGTGTCTGCACTTTATTGCTGTCCACCGCACGTATCAGTTCGCCGAAGCAGGGCTCATGTTCATAGGAGGTGGTAAGGCTCAGGCCATCTGCATTTGGCGGCCCTTCAGCGGACACGGGGAAGGTATGAAAGAGACTGTCATAGACCGTCGTTTTTTTTGCACCAGCATGATCAGTCTGCGCAATGATGTTGCCAAACATATCGTAGGACATATGCGCATTGAGCCAGACTTCTTGATGATCGTGCCATACACTGTGTGTGATGGCGTTCATCAATCCGGGAGAAAATTCCGTTTTTTCAGAGGAGAGGATTTTTCTTCCCTCCATATCGGCTGTTTTTTTCTCTGAAGTTTTAAATCCCAGCCGCCAGTTTTTGCTATCGTTGATGAAGCTACGATGGGTAAATAGGGCGGCTCCGCTGCCATCACCAAATTCACAGCTCAGTACGGGATTGCCGTAGGCATCATAACTGGTCGTGCTGCGCTGCGTTGCATCAAGATGGCCGAAGCTGAATAACTGCGTCACTATCTCTGAGGAAAGCGGCAAGTATGTTTTCTTGTCGGGTTGCAAAATCTGGTAATGCATGGCGGTATGATTGAGGCGTGCAGCATCTCTCGTACGGGAAACTGTGCTCTCGCTCATCATGCTGGCAAGGGGGAATTGCTGATGGAACGAACTTAGGGTCGTTGTTCCTACATCCATGTCGCAGGACTTTTGCTGTTGAAATCCCAGCCAGCCACGTCCGCTGACAATGTCAATAGCGGCATTGCTGTAGCCATAGCGGTACTCGTGAGCATTGCCGCGCCCATCAGATTTGGTATACGAGGACAACACGTATTTAGGAAATGCTGCCGTCATCACAGGAGCAACTGCGCCAGTTGATCCAGCCAGAATTTGCCCTGACGAAGGGGTGTAGGTGGCACCAATAGCCGTGCTTCCTCCTCCCTGCAAGCCAGTGGGGGACAAACCGGAAGAGCTATGCTGGTAGACTTCAGCATCGGTCATTGCGCGGTACTGCATGCTGAATGTGGCGCCACTGCCTGTGGTGATCGTTGTCAATAGATCTGGTGCATCGCCACTGGGCAAGACCGAGCCCAGGGTCAGCTTGCCGTTGACTTCCGCCAGGTTGAGCAAGCCATTGCGCCCGACTCCATTGAGGTCGATAGGGAAAAGCACGCCTGCCCGCATTGATTTGAGTGGCTGATTTGATGGGGTGGAACGGAAACCTGTGCCTGTTGAAACCAGGGTATGCAAGGCCGTACCAGTTGGCGATTGAACGGAAATTGCCAGATCTGCTATGCCATCGCCATTCAGGTCTCCGGGAAGGATCAAACTATTGAATGGGATATCGTTAAAGGTTTGTGCTGACTGAGGTATAAATCCTGCACCGCTGGAAACGATAGGGGTTAGTATCAGGTTCCCCGCGCTATTCTGTCCCGCATGCACCAGATCAACCAGGCCATCGCCGTTGAAATCCATAGGCAGCAAGGCTCCGGAAAAATCCAGGTCCAGGCTGGCGAGCAAGCCTTTCTCGTGCAATGCCAATGTCTTGCCGTTTGATTTCAGTGTGGCGATTCTGAGTTTGCCGTCGACATGATAGGCATAGACAATATCGGCCATGCCATCACCGTCCACATCGAAGCTGAGGCACAGTCCATCGTAGGGGAGTGAGGTTTTTAATGTCTGGCCACGTTCGAAGCCTGCGTCCTTCGTTGTGAGCAGGCTAAAATTTGTGCCTTCATCAGTGCGTTGCAGATAAACAAAATCTGTCGCGCCATCGCCGTCAAAGTCGGCGGCATAGAGCTGACCTCCCCATGGCAAGCTGATATCGCTGCTTTTGGCAGTGACCATTTGCAAGTTCCAGTTTTTGTTACTGTCTTGCGTGGCAAGAAACACTGCCAGGCGGCATGCATCATCATCTCGCCAGGCATAGACCAGATCGGTATGGCCATTGCCATTGACATCCATGGGGAAGAATTGGCCTCCCCATGGTAGCGCAGGCGAGCTGGCCGGCACGCGGAACGGGCCATGGAAGCCTTTGCCACTGGTCTGTGCCACATATAAATCCATGACCAGTAAATCGTTGACAGGGTAGGCGTTGACGAAGTCAATCCGGCCGTCACCATTGACGTCAAGCGGCAGAAAATTACCGCCAAAAGGCAGCTCTGTGGCCGACTCTGTTGCTGTTGCTGAAAAAAGTAGTGGATTACTGTCCTGCCATGTAAAACGTGTCGGGGTCAGGCTGTTGCCGTGTGTATCTGCCTGAGTGACTGAGGCCAGGCGGCTGCGCCCTGTTGTTCCGCCAGGCAGATAATCGAGCTGGTAACGTGTGACACGCTGTTCATCAACATAAGTGTCAATACTCACCATGCGATGCTGTGAGCAAATCGGGAATCCGCCTACATAACGGGTAGTGGGATCTGGCCGTTTTTCATAGGAAAAGCGCACCGATCTCCTGGGCACCACACCTTGATTGCCAGTGTAATCAATACGCGCAATGCGAGCTGCGCCGTCGGCAACGATATATTGAAAACTGATGAAGTTACCGTTCCTGTCTGTGATGCGGCTGACCAGCCACGAACGTACCAGGGGACTGGCATTACTTGCGTTAATGCGTGAGTCAGCGCTGCTGCCAAATTCGACAACCTGGCCATTTTTCTCGTAGACGATAAAACTATCGGGGCCATTGCCGTCATTGCTGTCATTGAGCCGCGCACTGTTGCCATACACCGGGACAATCCGTCTCCAGCTTTCCAGCTCAGTGTGATAGACGGTGCCCGCTTCACCATAGGCACCGCTAACGTTCACGAGACGCTGTCCATCCAGATTAAAACGGTCATTCCTGGTATACGAGACACCCCCGCGAAAACCGTCCAGCACCGGTATGGCGCCGGTCCGGCTGATTGACGACAGGCCGGTAAGTTGCCAGCCTATACCTAGCAGGTCATTGCCGCTGGCGCTGGTGTAGGCAAGTGCCAGCGAAGGTGCGAGGCCACCCGTGCCTGGCGGCACAGTGAGAGGAATGGTATAGAGCGCGGCACCATCACTTGCTACGGCAAATTCCCCGGGTAGGGTTCCTGTTCTGCGGCCGGGGGCTAAGGTATCGACGTTCACACTGGTGCCCTCGTGATTGCTGCCAGATCGAGACTATGATGTTGTACGCCAGTGCCGATGGTGTGCATATTACCGCCGCGATAATCCTGGTTTTTGCGGCAGCCGCCATTGGCCATTATCATGAAGCTCTGGACCATCTCCAGCCCCAGGTTAAGTATGGGTTTTGGATTGTTAGTGATTCTCCACACGGCAAATGTGGTGACGGAGAGGGTGGAGGTGGCAATAACAGAATAGGGCTTGACTGTCTGGCCATTGAAGATGGTTTGCGTGATGTCACCGAAGCCGTAACGGAGATTCGACTGTATGAATTCCCAGCCGGCACTGGTTACACCATGTGATGATCGCTTGTTGACTGTCCAATCGGTGAGCGACAGTGAGGTCGCATCTTCTATAATGGTCGGGAGAATGGATGTCCCGCCCTGGACGTTTTGCCGCAAGCGCATTTCTTCGCGTACTTTGGCAACGGCACTTTCCGAGTCAGGCGATGAATAGACGAGGTTCACATTGCCCGCGTTGACAGAGACACCGCGAATTTCGCTGGCTGCCTGATACATGCCGCAGCCACGATTGCAATCCTGGTTGATCATGATTGTCCCGGCGCTATAAGACAGCTGCTGTTTGGCGATGACAACATAATGCGGACTGGTGCGGTCTTCGACATAGTAGACATAAAAGGTAGTCTCCCCATTTGAATCGAAAGGCTGGCTTTTTCCCGTAGCGCGCGGAAAATTCTCCGCAACAGGGCCAAGCACGCCGCTTAATTTTTGATTAAAACGAACTTCGCCGCTATATGATCCTGCAGGTCCGATCAGGGAACCTGCACCGGCAGCAAGCAAAGGTTTTTTCGCCAGTCCATTGATCAAACCGGCGATGCGGGCGCCCAAGGGTGGTTGGTTAATGCTGTTGATCAGATGTGCCGCCGCTTCGGTGCTGCCATTTTCAGAAATGCTCGTGCTGTCTTGCGCTGTAATGCCCGCAGTGGAGGAGAAACGATATTGTCCGTTTGTATTTCGCTTGAGAGCGACAGCATCGGTATCAGCTATATGTGAGCCTGTCATGTTCATCAACAATTCACGGCTCTCACTTGAGGGAGAGAGCAAGACAAGAGTGCGTCCCTGTTCGAGCAAGGACTCAATGGCGGCGCTGTCAAAACCAGCCGATGCGTCAAGCAAAGCTGGCCGGTGTTCGTTTGCATCGCCGGCTTTCGTGTTGACGTAATCAGATAGCTGGGATTGTATTTCAGGACGGATTGCGCCAATAACTTCGATATCATGTCTTACTGTTGTCATGCTAATTACCTCGTTTGGTTTTGCGACGGTAGAAAATTTGATTTCCAGGCAAGGCAACAAGCAAATCATTACATTGCAAAGAATCAAAAAGAAAGAATAGTTTTGCCCCGCTTTCACATTTCTGGCTGAGGGCCGGCATTCATTTTTGATAATTAATTCAGTGTATTTATGTGAATAAATCTTGTCTGTAGAACAAATGTGCTACAAGTCTGCTCTCTTGTTTTGTCGTACAATAGACAAATATGCAATCAATGAATATCAAATCTGAACCGCTTGCCATCCATATTGTGATTGTTGAAGATGATCGCGATTTTTGCGATGCTTTGGGTCAGGTCGTGCAGCAGGCGCCGGATATGCTGCTGGTTGGTGTTGCTGCTACGCGGGCAGAAGGGCTCGCCCTGTTGCAAAATCCACCGGCAGATGTGTTGCTGGTTGATCTTGGTCTGCCAGATGGTTCGGGTATTGATGTTATCGAGGCGGCTGTCCTGCACTGGCCTAGCTGCAATATCATGGTCAGTACCAATTTTGGCGATGAAACACATGTCATCCGCTCCATCGAAGCCGGAGCTGCCGGCTATCTGCTGAAGGATAGTTCATCGACCAAAATGACAGATGAAATTCGCAGTCTCGCGCGCGGCGGCAGCCCGATCAGCCCCATCATCGCGAGGCAGATTCTGGCCCGCTTCAGAAATAATCATATGGTGGCAACGGGAATGCAGGGGCCGGTTGTAGAATCATCCTTGCTTTCTGCGCGGGAAACAGAGGTACTGGGCTTGATCACCAAAGGTTTCACCGCGACCGAGATCGCCAAGCTGATGCAGTTGTCGCCTTTTACTGTGCGCTCATTCGTGCGGCGCATTTATAGTAAGCTCAAGGTGACATCCAAGGCAGAAGCGATTTATGAAGCGAGAAATCTTGGCCTCATTGTCAATTAGATGGCAACGCGCATGCGTCGCGCACTTCCCCCGTTTGTCTGGACAAACTGAGGTACAGTCAGCATGAGCTACCTCTCAACCTCTTCTTTCACAAAAGCTGGTTTATTCTCTTTGCTGATGCTATTGCTCGCTGGCGGGATATGGTACGCAAATAGCCTGGAAACCGAGCAGCAGGCTGCGATCACTCACCTGACCCAGGCTGAATGGCAATCGTCAGAATCACGCTCCCCGGTCGCTCCCGTGCTCTGGCAGGATAGTAAAGCCTTGGCTGCTAGCTGGCAGGCCGTGGAGTTGCCGCTTGCCCCCGATATCGCTTTGCTGCGGCAGGCGAAAACTGCCGGTTTTCATCAGGGTATGGTGCTGACCACCTGGATCAGATTAGTTGTGCATGGCTACAAAAATACCTCTGGCCCAATTGCCCTTTATGGCAGCCGTATTAAAACAGATGGGACAATTGCCATCTATGTCGATGGCGAGCTGGTTCACCGGGCGCAAGAGCAGGGGCCGCTGTGGAACAGTACACGGACGCCCCTGTGGGTACTTTTGAACAATTCCCCAGGCGGCTCGCCGCCAACCGAAATACTGGTTCGTCTCGAGCACTCGGCTAAAACCCAGATCGCCATCTCATCACTTTGGCTTGGGTCTGCGGACATATTGAGCAGCCGCTACCATATCCGCCTGTGGCTCCAGCAGGAATTGCCGGCAACACTGGGGGCAGCCTATCTTGCCGTTGGTGTATTCGCATTGTTTGTGTGGCTTAAGCGTCGGCGGGAAACCGGTTATCTGCTTTTCTTCGGGATTGCCGCGGCCTCATTTTTGCGCGGCCTGCACTTTTATGTGAGTCTGCCGATTGCCAATGACTGGTTTGCCTGGCTCACTGTCAACGCCTTGTTCTGGCAGGTTTTGATCGTACATTTCTCTCTCTGCCAGCTGCATGGCCGTCCTCTGGTCTGGCTGAGCCGCGCCACGGTCGGGCTGACTGTATTGGTAGGCCTGCTCACACTGCCGCTACTTGCCATGGTGCCTAATACCCCCAAGGTCACGCCGCTGATTTATCTGGCGGCGGCGCTGATGGGAGCTGCTGTCGGTGTGGTCGGAGGGATCAATACCTGGCGTCGTTCTGGAGAAGGGCGTCTGGTCGCTATCGGTATCGGTCTTTGCACGTCGTTTGGCGTGGTTGACTGGTTGTTGCAAAACAATATCATCAATCCGGAGGGATGGTATCTGGGAGCATATGCCAATGCAGTGGCCTGCACTATTTTCGCCACACTGATGTGTTTGCGTTACGTCAATGCCATTGATGAGGTGGAGGCGATCAATATCAAGCTCGCACAACGCCTGCAAATACGTGAAGCCGAACTTGAATTAAGCCATCAGCGTTTGCGCATAGTAGAAGTACGGCAGGTGATCAGTGATGAACGTCAGCGGTTGATGCAGGATATGCATGACGGGCTGGGCTCATCGTTGATCGGTGCAATTCGCTCTGTAGAACGTGGCGGCATGAGCAATGTCGATGTTCTACAAATTCTCAAGGATTGTATTGACGACCTCAAACTCACCATCGACTCAATGGAGCCAGTCGCGGCTGATCTGTTGTTATTACTGGCCACGCTGCGTTTTCGGCTGGAGCCCCGGCTTGAGAGTGCAGGCGTTGCATTGCAGTGGAATGTGCGTGAATTACCCTCGCTGGACTGGATAGACCAAACCACGGCCTTGCACATCTTGCGCATCATTCAAGAAAGCATTGCCAACATATTGCGCCACTCTCAGGCCAGTGAAATACGGGTCGGTACTGCGTTGATGGCAGCAGGGGTAAGTGTGAGTATTGAAGACAATGGCAAGGGATTCGATGTTCAAAAAGCGCTGAAAGCAATGGCTGGCCGTGGTTTGCATAATCAGCAGCGCCGCGCCCAGGCAATTGACGGCGCTGTATCCTGGCGCTCAGGGCCATTAGGCACCTGTTTTACACTTTGGTTACCGCTGTTACGTTAATGGGCTAAAACTGTAGTGAATAAATGATGCAGACCAAATTCCGGAAAGCCTGGTGAGGCTATGACGGAAAAGCAGGGGGCAAGCTTCAATTTGATCATGTTGGCATGAGTGCCCCGGGGTTTAATGTCTGTACGCCAGGGAAACGAAGCCACGGGTAGTGGGGTTTCATTTCATTCTGATGGCGGCTATTTATGAGTACGACATTTCTATTTGAATTGATGGGTGAAGCTGATGTCCGAGCTGATATCTTGGATCCATTAATTAAGCAGTTAGGTTATCGCACGCATGCTGAACAACACACACATATGAATCCCATCTCTAGGAATGATCCTGAAATTATCCAGAATACTACACGCCACTATAATTTTATCTGAGCATTTTTTTAAATGCATGCAGGTGTTAAATGCCAATAGGTATCAAATTCTTTTTGACTCTAGCCACTGCTGTGGTTGCAGTCCTGATTTATTTTTCAGGGACGGGGAAAGGTAGCGCCGGACCGGATTGGATGTGGAAGCCAGGAAAAACTGATCCAGTTCGTAATTTACTTTTTCGATCCGATGGCTCAGCAAGGCGGCATATGAAGGCATGTGTCTTGATCTTGTTTGCATTGGCGTTGCTACTTCTCTGGACACTTGTCCCAACAAGTAATATCGAGTGAAGCGCGTAAATGGAGAAGGGTCAGGTCATGCATACATTTTTAAGGCATTCATCTCGCGTGGGATGTACCTAAAAACATTTGGGTCGAAAAAATCAAAGAATTGAAGTTCGCTCTTCTAAAGATGAAATCAGGTTCATACTCACGCGACAAGATCGAAATTAATGCAAAAATATTGGATGCCTGGAAATGGACCTGATTTTTAAAAATACGACAATTGATGAATTGAAGATTTATATAGAGCCATCTACTGATGAAATTCTATTGAAAAAAAATGATGTGTTGGGGATTCAAAAAAAGATTGAAGGTGGCACGCCATTCGAAATTCATTATTGTGACGGTGCTGTGGTTATCTGGATTCCTCATGGTCAGTCTGCCGATTTTTTTATGAATGGAAATGAGATTGCCACCATTTGCAGTCAACATATATGGTAACGCTGCTACAAGAGTGAAGGCAGTTTGCGTATTCTCATAAAAGTAGCCAGCGATTCTTATTTCAAAGTAGCCACCTGTATTTATCGAATTGATTTAGTCTATAAATTCAACAATGGATAAGCTGTCCGGAGCGTTATTGGAGTGGCGGACCAACAAGCTATCGCTGGAGGCATTCGACAAAGCTTATTGGCTGATTAGCTAAATCGGAAGAACTTCAGTTAGAAAAAATTCTGTCGATGCTCAGTCAGCAAATGGCACTACTATAGTAGTCAAATCGCTCTGCTTGGTCCTCTACTACGCCACGTACAGCAATACCGCGCCAAAATGGCATATGCTTCCGCCAAGCACGAACAGGTGCCAAACCCCGTGGCCGTGACGCCATTTGTGATCTGTGGCATAAAACGCGATGCCGCCGGTGTAGAGTGCACCACCTGCTGCCAGCCACCAGAAGCCGTCCATCGTGAGCGCATTGATGAGCGGCTTAGCAGCGATCACGCCAACCCAGCCCATCACCACGTAGATTAGCAACGACATTAGACGTGCTCCTTTGGCGTACCACAATTCTTGCAGGACGCCAGCAACGGCAAGCCCCCACACTACGCCGAACAGCGACCATCCCCACGTCCCCCTTAGGCTGACCAGTGTGAATGGCGTATAGGTACCAGCAATTAGCAAGTAGATCGCGCAATGGTCTAGCCGACGCAAGACGTCTTTTGCTGGCCCTTGGGAGCTGTGATACATCGCAGATGTAAAATACAGGGCAAATAGCGTGGCAGCGTAGATGCTGAAACTAACAATCTTCCAATAGTCACCACTGCGAGCTGCTATCGCAATCAGCGATATGCCGCCGACTGCCGCCAGCGCAGCACCCACCGCGTGGGTAATGCTGTTAAAGCGCTCTCCATAATACATGCGTATTCCCTTACAAATTTCCCACTATTGAAAGCTGCGGCCCAGACCTTATATTTTGCGTGGGCGCGTTGTGTACTTACTGGCGAAAACTACCACCCCTGTTACGCGACCTATCAAATTCCAGTTCTTTCCAATCGAAGTGGCGCCATTGTAATGGATCAATACTGTCACTGAGTACTCGCTCCCTTTTATCGGTAATTGGCCGCTGGATAAAATTTTACAAGGCATATCGAAGATACTTTTCTTCCCATCTGGTTAAATAAAGCTGAAACGGCCAGTAGATTAAAACACGCTTGCATGCAGTGATGCCTTGAGGCTGGGCACATTAACACTATTAATCGAACCCTGTGACTGTGGTTAATCGTTTACTGCCGCAGCAGCCTGGCAAATCGCTGAAGACCAAGCATGATCCTACTGTGCCATGGAAGGATATCCCTGACCTATGTGCTATTCCCATGTCTTACGTACGCTCACTACATTTCTTCGTTTGCAGGATTGTGAAGCGGTCCAACTCACCTTCAAGCGTCGCATTTCAGTATCAGATCGAATACTCAGTGGCAGATGCGTTTGCGCGCTATGGAATATCTTGCTTGTATAATAGTAAATTCTCCTTTAGCCCATGCAACACGCGTGAGGCAAGGCATGTTGTACCAGGCGCATAACCGAGGGTTGATATGACTGCACAGAATTCTTTGACGAACGCTTTTGTATCAATCGGTATACCGGGATTAGATAATGTTCTTGGCGGTGGGTTGACCAAAGAACGTTTATATTTGCTCGAGGGAGATCCAGGTTCAGGCAAGACCACGATAGCCCTTCAATTTCTAATTGAGGGGGTGAAGCGTGGTGAGACGGTTTTGTATATCACTTTGGCAGAAAATGAGGTGGAACTGCGTGCTATAGCAGATGCGCACGGTTTGTCAATGGAAGGGGTGCATGTCCATGAAGTCATTCCGGAAGAAAGCCTCCTTGATCCCAGTGAGCAATATACTGTTCTCCACCCTTCCGAAGTCGAGTTGGGAGAAACAAACTTCTTAATTCTGGAAATGATCGAGAAGTTGAACCCCAATCGCGTCGTCCTGGATTCGCTATCAGAATTGCAACTACTGTCAGGGAGTGCACTGCGCTATCGTCGCCATGTTCTCGCGCTCAAGCAATATTTTGCTAAGCGCGCGTGTACAGCCCTTCTCCTGGACGACAAGACAGCCGTACGCGGCGATCAACAAGTCCGCAGTATCGCCCATGGCGTGATTACTTTACAGCAGACAGACTCTGAGTATGGCGCAGAAAGACGTCTCGTTCGAGTAATGAAGTATCGTGGCGTCGCATTCAGGCGCGGACCACACGACTATACGATCATTACTGGAGGGATCGTGGTTTATCCCCGCATCATCGCTGCTGAAAGTCGTGAACTTGCACGGCGCGCCCAATTTTCTAGTGGAATTTCTGAGTTCGACTCACTGTTAGGAGGTGGTATCGAAGAAGGGTCGAGTACGCTAATCTCTGGTCCTCCCGGGACGGGAAAATCGACTCTAGCGATACAATTTGTGAAGTCTGTTACTGATGCTGGCCAGCGGGCCTCAATATTTTTGTTCGAGGAGTCGTTCAATACACTGCTAAACCGATGCGTGGGTATAGGTATGGATCTGCGCCCTTCATACGAAGCGGGGTTGTTGGAAGTCCATCAAATTGATCCCGCTGAAATGAGTCCTGGCGAATTCACGCACGCGGTGTGCAGTGCGGCCGATAACGGGGCGAAGATTATTGTTATTGACAGTCTTAATGGCTATCTGAATGCAATGCCTGAAGCAGGTTTTTTAACCACCCATTTGCACGAGGTACTCAGATATTTGGGACAACGTGGTGTAGCAACTTTTCTGATCGGGGTGCAACAAGGCATTGTCGGCGCGATGACAACCGGTATTGACGTCAGCTATATGGCAGACAATGTCTTAATTTTGCGATATTTCGAGGTGCGAGGAGCTATAGCTAAAGCCCTCTCTGTGTTCAAAAAGCGAGGTAGCGCACATGAAACCACTTTACGTCGGTTTAACATTACGAAAACTGGTATTGAAGTAGGTCAGGTCCTTGATAGCTTCCAGGGGATACTCACGGGTGTACCTATTCTTTTAAATAAAGAAGAAGTGTGATTTTCTGAGGGTAAGTTGTTTTTGTATTAATTTAATTTTGCAATAGAAAAGGCCGCCGTGGAAAGCAGAATTTTAATCTTTGCACAAATTGGAAAGGATGCACGCCTGGTAGACCAATTGCTTCAGCGCACCAAGATGGAAACCTTTATTTGCAGAAGCGATCTGGAAGTGCTAACAGAACTGCGCGTAGGTGCCGCAGCTTTGATCGTCTCAGACGAAGCGCTTAGTGCATATCTTCTCAAATTTTTAAATCAATTTTTGAGTAACCAACCAGCGTGGTCAGATTTTCCTATATTAATTTTAACCAAGAGGGAAGTAGAATCTCGACATACATCTAATTTTTTTCAATTAGGTAATATAACTTTGTTAGAGCGCCCACTTCAAGGACTGACGCTCATCAGTGCTGCAATGTCGGCCTTTCGTGGGAGGCAGCGCCAATATGCGATGCGTGACGTGGATCGCCGCAAGGATGAATTTTTGGCGATGCTTGCGCATGAATTGCGCAATCCACTAGCCCCAATCAGTGCCGCCTCTGATTTATTGAACTTCCCCAATCTGGCTCCAGAAAGAATCAAGCGCACAAGCGAAATCATTTCTCGCCAAGTGAAACACATGACGGGATTGATCGATGATCTTTTGGATGTTTCCAGAGTGTCGCGGGGCTTGGTCACGCTTAAGGAAGAGGTACTTGATGCAAGGCATATCGCCACGGATGCCATAGAGCAAGTGCGACCATTGCTTGAAGCCCGTCATCACCATCTTACACTGCAAACAACTTCCGTCCCTGTTTACATAAAAGGCGATCCTAAACGGCTAATTCAGATATTGTCGAACGTGCTGAATAATGCCGCAAAATACACTTTGGAGAGCGGGGAAATTACGCTGAGTATGAACAGTGACGCAGATTCGATTATCTTTGTTATCCGCGATAACGGCATTGGGATTGAGCCAAAGACTATAAATAGTATTTTTGACATGTTTGCGCAAGCAGAGCGATCTTCAGACCGAACGCAAGGCGGGTTGGGAATAGGGCTGGCATTAGTACAGAATTTAGTTCAACTTCACGGTGGCACCGTGACGGCCAATAGTGACGGCTTAGGCCATGGAAGTAAATTTACCATAACACTTCCACGATTTTATCCGGTATCGACGATTAATAATGAACCTGCACTAAAGCTGAAACCGGTCACGGGAAATATTAATGTGCTTGTAGTGGATGACAATGAAGACGCGGCATCAACGTTGGGCATGTTTTTAGAGCTGTCTGGGTGTAGCGTAAAAATTGTTCATAGCGGCAAAGCAGCCTTAGATGTAGCAAAAACGGAGTCTTTAGATGCCTGCCTGCTGGACATTGGTTTGCCCGATATGGATGGTACACAGTTAGCTAAGAATCTGCGTCGATTACCTACAATGGCAAACACGATGCTTGTGGCAATCACAGGATATGGCCAAGATATAGACCGGCAGCGGTCATCAGAAGCTGGCTTTGATCACCATATGGTAAAGCCCGTTGACATGGATGCGTTAATGCGTCTGTTAGGCCAGCTGAGTTAATTAGTAACCTAACAACTCCGACTACACAGATTATCGCGCAGCAATCAGTAGAAACATGGAAAATGGTAACTGCTTCTACTTTGCAGGCAGTGAGAGCCCTTCTTGTTTCACCGTGTTAGTCGTCTAGCAAATGCACCGTTTGCCGCCTTCCCCAATGTGGTAATTTCCGCCTCGCTAGATATAGGGCTATGCTTCTACTGCAAGCAAGGTTGAGACAGTGCCGAGCAAAGAGCCATCACTTTTATATGAACTCAACGGTCACTTTGCGGAGCTTCAATAGCTGAAGAACTTCCTATTACTTAAATAGGGAAGTGACGCATTCATAGATAAAATATGCTGTGATTGTGCTTCTGGCAGGTGGTGGTAAGATATATGGTTACGCCATAGCTGTTTACCTGATTTACATCAGGCTCCCTACTTGGAGCGGCTCATAGCAACTGAATGTGTTTTACAGATTTGTTATTGAATCGGCTCTTTGTGGAGGAGGCATGGTATTGGCAACGGATCAAAGCTCGGCAGCGGATGAATTATCCCCGATTTCCCTGCAATTTATCTCCATTCGCGAAGCAGTGATGGCACGCTGGGAACAGGAAATCAGAGCGCGAGTTCCAGGTGCCAGTAGCTTGCTTGGGCCCGTATTAATCAATACGCTTCCGGCGTTTTACGACAATATTGCTGAAGCCTTAAGCCCGGACTACCCGCGCAAAGATGCGACCAGTAATAACAATGCTGCTTCCGTGCATGGCGGTGAGCGGGCACGCATGACTTTGTATGGTCCCGATCAGGTGATACACGAATACCAAATTTTTAGGGAGATAATTGCTATCGTTGCGAAAGGACGCGTTGAGCTGACAGAGCATCACTGGACAATTATCGATCAGTCTATCAACACTGCTACCAGGGAAGCTATCCGAGCTTTCACTGCCAACCACGAGATATTGCGCGGTAAGTTAGCCGCGGCCCTTTCGCACGATATGCGGACGCCGCTGGCAGTCATAGTCAACGGCGCTCAGCTCATCGGCATGACTACTGACATGGAAGTAGTCAAGAAATTTTCCTCTAAAATCGCGTCTAACGCGACGCGCTTAGGTGCCATGATGGGGGAATTGGTGGATGCACTTACTCTTCAAGGCAACACCAAATTGGCGCTTGACCTCTCGCAATTCGACATCAACGAATTAGCTAGCGAAGTATGTGAGCAATATTATCAAAACTTTGATTGTAATATCGGGTGTGAAACGAGTGAAGCGGTCATTGGATACTGGTGCAAGAACTCATTACGCAGAGCTTTGGAAAACTTGATTAACAATGCCATCAAATATGGAGACAATAAAACAGTCAGTACCAGAGTTCATCAGGCCCACGGTAGATTAATGCTGAGCGTCCACAATATGGGCAACCCCATTCCAAAAGAAATGCACAACAATATTTTTGATTATTTACGTCGTGAAGATAATGTCGCTACAACACCCAGTTGGGGTATTGGCCTGCATTTTGTAAAAACTGTCGCAGAAAGTCATGGGGGAAGTGTTCTGGTCGACAGCTCTGAAGAGCTGGGGACAACCTTTCTTATAGATGTGCCTGTTGACTGCCGTCCATTTGTACCGTAATCCTGGGCCATGACTAAAGTGGGCAACTCGCCCGAAAAAAATGAACTTATACACATTTACTGTCCCGGCAAATAGCAAAACGTGGCATTGCTAGAAATAACGCATAAAAATTTAATCAACCCAGTAAAGAGTCTAAAAGCCACCGTTAGGTGGTTTTTGACTTTGTGTTCATGGCCAGTGACTCAATTAGTCAGCACAACATATCAAGTTATCTATGTCGATATCAAGAATATCTCAACCAACCGAAAATACTCCCCCGATGAAGCTGACGACTGGCTAGAACTACGAGCACTACGCTCAGGCTCTGGCGTTATACCAGTTCTTGGCAGAGATTCAGGTCATGCTCGGCGCAAACCACTTACCTTTGACTGAGCAGTTCGCGTAGGCGCTCAAACTGAATCGGTTTGACCATGTGATGATCAAAGCCAGCATCGTGGGCACGGGCACGATCAGACTCCTGACCCCAGCCGGTGACGGCAATCATGGTGATTTTTTTGCCCCAAGGCTGGGCACGAACGCGCCGCGCTAGTTCATAGCCATCCATGTCAGGCAAACCAATGTCAAGCAGCATCACGTCGGGATGCTGCTCAGTAGCTGACTGCAGGGCTGCAGTCGCACTATACGCAGTGTATACGCGGTTGCCGAGCAGTTCGAGCGCCATTGCTAAGGTGTCGGCCGCATCGGCGTTATCGTCCACCACCAAGATGCTGTGTTCGCCCACCTGTGCCGTCTCTATTGTTGCGACTAGTGGCGGTTCCGTCGGCACCAGTAACGGCAGGGTGACCGTAAAGATACTGCCACTGCCAGGTCCATCGCTATGCGCACTGATGCAGCCACTATGCAACTCGACCAAGCCATGCACAAGCGCTAAACCTATCCCCAGTCCGCCTTGGGAACGTTCCAGTGCGGGTGTAAGTTGGGAAAACATGTCGAAGACCGATTGCAGAGCCTCGGCGGGGATGCCTATTCCATTGTCGCTAATGGCGATTCGGACCATGTCGTCGTCGTGTTGAACCGATAACGTAATTCGGCCACCCTCCGGCGTATATTTGATCGCATTAGTAAGTAAGTTGATGACAATCTGAGTTAGCCGGGTCTCGTCCGCATTGATCATCAGCGGTGGCGCTGGAAGGTCAACTTCCAGCGTGTGATTGGCAGCACTGGCTAGAGGTCTTATATCGTCGACTGCAGCACGTGTGATCGCTATCAGGTCGCAGTGCGCCAGCCTTAGTTGTAATCTGCCTTGGTTGATGCGCGAAACGTCCATTAAGTCATCCACCAGATGAGTCAGCTGCTTAGTCTGGCGCTCCAACATATTGAATGCCCAGATGTAATCAGTTTCTGGACGCAAGCGAACAACTTCCAGCACGTTGCGCATCGGCGCTAACGGATTTCGCAGTTCATGCGCGAGTGTGGCAAGAAATTCGTCCTTGCGCTCATGCGCTTGAGACAGCTGCTCGTTTGCAATTCGCAGTTGCGCTTCGGCATCGCGTAATGCTTCCAACGATTCTTCGGCATTCTTACGCTCGCGCAACAGCTCACGCTCGTAGGATCGACGATCATGCATTGCCATTACGGCATATTCGTCGTACTGGGTAGTGCCCTCCTGGCGGCGCATGATATTAACCAGCACTGGGACCCGTTCGCCCTTGAGCGAGAGCATTTCCATCTGGACTTCAGCTACCGATCCCTGGATAGTGAGCAGCGGATTACAATGAGTTTGATAGAACAGACGACCGCCAATAGTAAGCAAGTCCTGGACACGTTTACCATCAGTCAACTCGGCTTGTGTATAGCCGAGACAGCGGCAAAAGGTGGCATTCGCACGCAGGATCGTGCCATTTATGTGGCACAAAACTAAGCCGCAGGGGGCACTCTCGAAAAGGTTGCCGTCGTTCGGAAGCAACCCATTCGGCACGAACGCAGCGCTCATACTTACCTCAAAACACCGGACAAAAAGTCATCAATGGCTGCTGAACTCGCTGTCGGTGCACTCATGTGAGGGCAATGGCCCACGTTATCGATTATGTGCATTTTGCTGTTGGGCATGTGGCGCAACATATATTCTCCGACCGATACTGGCGCAATCATGTCTTCGCTACACTGTAGAATCAGGCTGGGGGTCTTACAGTGCACCAGATCGGCACGATGGTCCGACAAAAAAGTCGTCCGGGCGAAGTGCTTGGCGATTTCGGGATCAGTGCGGCAAAAACTGTTGGTGAGTTCCTGTCCGAGTTCCGGACGGTCCGGTGCTCCCATGATGACGGGCGCCATATTGCTCGACCAGCCTAAGTAATTATTTTGCAACGTTTCAAGCAGTTCCTCGATATCCTCGCGAGAAAAGCCCCCTACATAATCGCCATCATTAATATAAGACGGTGATGGACCAACCATCACATGTGCGGCGAAGCGCTCCGGGTATCGATTGGCTGCAAGCAAGCCGATCATGGCACTGACTGAATGACCTACAAAAACCACCGGCCCCATCGCATACTCTGCCATGATTTCCAGCACATCGTCAGCGTAGCCGTGCAGGGAGCTGTACTTGTCGCGATCATAAGCGTTGAGGTCTGAATTGCCACTACCTACCAGGTCGAAGGTCACCACCCGATAGCGCTCAGTGTAATGCGGTGCCAAGAAACGCCACATGCTCTGATCGCAGCCGAAGCCATGTGCCAACACCATCGTGATTGGACCCGTGCCGGTGATGTTAACGTTATTTCGATGTGTAGTTCTCATAAGTTTCAACAGGAATCGATGTAGAACGGCAAATTTTTTAGGTAGCTGACAATTTTACGCTATAGAGCAGTACTGGCGTATAACAGATTCACCAGTTATATATGTGTTACGGGAAAAAGTAGTTGCTTGTTTTTGCCCGACAGGAATGCTCACCTATCATCCTGAAAGTATAGCCTAGCTGCGTTTGGCCCAAGTAATCGCGCCTATCTCGATCAAATACTTCTAAATCCGATAGGTACACGATTTTCCTGCATATGCTCAGCGCGACGCTGCATTTTGCAAACCTGTTTTCTGCGAGAAGTCGCTGCCCATTTGTGGCCGGTGCACTCATCGATACTCTGGCGATTACGCAATTTCTATCAAGCAATTATTTTGAAGTGTCAATAGTTGCTGTAAATGTATTTTTAACTTTTATTAACATTTAATCTTGTTTTTCATATAATATTAATTGCTCATATTTAACGTGGGGCTTGAAGGTATTTCTATGAACAGGCGATGCTGTTAAATGCAGAAATTGTCTGACATGTCATGGAGGCGGCGCGATGACTGCGTCCCGCCCTTTGCCCCGCTGTGAGGCTAGTGCTGCGCCAGCTAATTGATGCATGGGCCTTCTTCCGGGCTATGGCAATTTCAGCGCTTGTACCTAATTTTGAATAATAAGTGAAAAAATGAAACCACTATTAATCTTGCTGGCCTTTTCGTCTGTAGCGTTTGCGGCAGAACCTGAATACACGATAAAGAATATTGATGCAAAAACTGTTCAATATGACGGAGATATTGTTCGCGGAAGCCATAAGGATTTATTGACCCACCTCACACCAGAAACTGAGCGACTAAAGGTTAACTCACCAGGTGGTAACGCGGAAGAAGCCATGTTAATGGCGAATGAGATTCGACAAAGGAATATTCAACTTGTCGTAGAGTCTGCCTGTCTTTCATCTTGTGCTAATTATTTATTTCTCGCAGCACAAAGTAAAGTTCTGGAGCCGGGGGCTTTTTTGGGTTTCCATGGTTCAGTAAGTACCGTGCTCTCGCCAGAGGACATTAGCCAATTTCAGAACGGGAAATTGAAAAGTATGGACTTATCCAATAATGGACCACAAGAGGCTTTCAAGAAAATAGGGATTCTGGAACTGGAATTTTTAAGATCCATCAACGTCAATGGCGATCTGTTTAAAGAGATTGATGAGAAACTGAAGCCAGTGATTTTGAAAGAAAAAAGAGAACCAAAAGTAACCGGGACAGTGGTACTCATCACCAGCGACAATCGATGGGAATATCAAATAGACGATATCGACGCGGCACAAGAAAAAGCCATAGGCCTGGCAAAAGCTGGCATCAAAGCAGATATTAAAATAGAGATGAGGAGGGAGAGCGCAGCATCGAATCTGGCCTACTTCCCTGATCGCGGGATTTTAGAGAAATATGGGGTAAAGGGAATAGCAAGTTATTCTTACCCCAAGAATGCTCTGGAATTGAAACAGCGTGTTGTAGACAAGATAGGTGCAGACGTTAATATTTTCGGTGATTTTTAAGGGGCTTTTTAATAAATTCAATTCAGTGCGTGGATGTGATTTGCAGCGCGTAATCGCACACATTCTCAACGAGATATACACCATTCCCTTCATCCGGAATTTTCTCGCATATGTCTGAAATGATGTTGCATTTCGCAAGGCAATTTTCTACAGATGCCCGTGATGGACAGATGTGCGATTACGTTACACTAATCGCCCTTTGTAGGGTGAACCTTTCTGGACAATAGTATCAATTTGAGTGTCATTGTCGGGGACTAAGTATGACTCATAGGGAAAATAAAAAAATGGGAGAGTCTTTATAAATGAGTTCTGCAAAATATATCTTTGTGTTTTTCTTCGTTGGAATTTTTATGTTGCCCGGTCAAGTGTTAACTAGAGATGGCGACATTAAAAATAAAAAGGTTCAAACGTTAAAGGACGCCGAGAAAATTTCGATTGATGCGCTTGTTAGATATTCGCATAAAAAAGCAGAACTTTTTTCTTGCACGTTAATTGAAGAAAGAAGGAGTGGGTTTTTGGATGTGAAGGAACAGAACCAAATCGTCCCGTAGCATCAGGTCCGATAGTGAAGGTGCAGAAAAAAAATGGCAAAGTAGAGATAGAGCCTGGAATGTGAGGAGTAGCCTGCGCAGGTAAAGGCTGCATTTTAAATTGTCAATATATAATCGCTTTAGCGCACCCGCGCACAGGTGACGCCGTCATTGACCAGTCTGACAACTCTTCACTGCCGGTGCTGTGGTGTTTTGATGTTGACGCATATATGCATCGTCGCGTCCTTCAAAGATTGTCTCTTACCGTATCACCGAAAATCGTGCTGTAACCAAGTGTGCGATATTTTTTCCAGCCTCGTTAGATTTCAAAATGGAGATTGTATTGCAACTACTTACTGAACAAACTATAACCATCGCCAAATCTGTAGAGGCCACGTATCAATACGCGACAAATCTTGAGCATTTTGCTGAGTGGTTTCCTGGCGTTTTATCGATAGAGTCAGCCAACACACTTGAGCATGGCCAGCGCGGTAAGGAATACCTGGAAACAATCGTAGTCCCTCTCAAAGGCAAGAGAAAAATTAAAATCTGTGTCAAGGAGGCTGAATTTGGCAAAGTGTTTATTACTGAAGGTGAGTTCGCGCCTTTGATGCCACGAATGGAGATACGCTTTCTGGCAACGGGTGCTGAATCCTGTAGCGTCACATGGCGCATGTTCAGTCGCAACGATGGCTTTCTATTCAAGTCCACGCTCTTGCATTTATTCAGGAGTGTATTACGCAAAAGGGCGGCTGTTGGTATAAAACGCCTGCAGCAAAATCTCGAAAAGCGGCCATGACTCTTGGGTTCCCTTTGGTACCCGCATAATGCGAAAGCAAGTACACTAATGCCTACTTTTTAGGGGAACATAAGATGGGCGTGGAATACCGGCATTTTTTGGTCGTTAATGACAAGGACTGGCTGCCAGCGGCGGATACTCTGGCACGTGTCGATGCGGTCTTGTATAAATGGTCGCTGATCAATACGCCGACTATGGTGTTTGATTTATCGACGATGAAAGAATCGTCAGAAAAAACCATTCCCGGCTTTATGCCGGGCGCTGGCCAGGCGGTTGTCTACGGTGATGGCGCCAGCGGCAAGCCTGTAGCAGACATCGCCGGGCGGTGCTACTACGATACCGTAGAGGATGAGGACCACTACATTTCAAAAATCATTGTTGTCGCTGGCAATGATATCCGCATCCAGCAGTCTGACGAATACTGTTATTTTGAACAGATTTCACCTGCACCCGACCAGGAGTGTATTGGTTTTGTGCATAGCCTCGATGCAATTCCCTGGCCGGTTTCAAAAACCTTTTATGCCTACCTGGTCCACGGGAAGTATTCAGGCGCGCCTGAGATGCGCATTCATTTGGGTAAAAATTTCCCGGAGCTGTATGACTGGAGCGATTATGCCGGCTATTGGCGCGGCGCTGTCATGCTGGACTTTGGTAAAAGCTTGCCGGGCTTTTGCGACCAGTTACGCCAACTGCCTACACGTGATTTTGTCAATGACCTTGCCAGTGCGTTTCGGGGGCCGATTGCCGAGATAGGTGTGGTCTATTGAGCTGAATAGACACCTGCTCTTGAATCGCAATCTTTAAAGCAAAAGCGGCATCGATTCATCATCAATGTCGCTTTTTTTTTTACTTCCTTTGTCTTGCAGCTTCATACGCCTGGTTTTTGTCCCGCCGACCAACGGCCAAAACTAATACAGTGATAGTGTTGTCGTTGACTTCGTACACCAGCCTGTAACCGCTGTCGCGTAGCTTGATCTTGTAGGCGTTTTTCATGTCCGCGCCACTGAGTCTGGCGGCTGGGACATGTGGCTGTTGCAATCGTTTGGTTAAATGTTTTTTAAATTGCGCCTGAATAGTTGAGTCAAGCTTCTTCCATTCTTTCAGCGCAGCCTCATTAAACTCAAGTTTATAGGTCATCCAAAGAAACTTTCACGGTCTTGCCGTGCCGACGCTTTCTCACCAGTTCCGCCAGATCGATATCTTCCAGCTTTTCCATCATGATTTCAAAAGCATCCGCAGGAACCAGGTAAGCGGTCGCACGGTTATGGTTAAGAATGGCTACCGGCTCAAGACCTGCTTCTTCAATCACAGCCCCAGGGTTGCGACGAAGCTCGGTAATGCTCACGGTAGCATTAGCATAGATTGCATTTGTCATTGTCATATAGGTTTTCGGTATTAAAGTCGGTATTAAAGTCGGTATCAGAGTCGGTATCAGAGTCGGTATGCTAAGGTATTAGGTATTAGGTATTTTAATAAATGACACATTATTATATGCTTTATTAAGGTCATAATAATAGTTATTTTATTCTGTTTTTGCCCTTAAAAGCATTTTTTCCACTAATAGCAAAAACATAGCGTTCACGCAGCAGGGGAATTGATTGATACAGGCGTGTGTTGATAAGTGCATCTGGATACGTGCCAACACCGTTTCCTGTATCAATTCATTGCTGACTCATGCGCGACTTCAAAACCCTGCTTTAACGCGCTGTTGCTGGCACCGCGCGGAAAGCTACTGTCTGGTTCGACATGATTTTTACTGGTGGCAGCACATAGGTGGAATCCGTGGCGGTGAAAGTAAAGATCTGCGCGGCTGCAGCAGCATTGGCGTTGAAGGAGGAATTGGGGATAGCCGCCAGCGAATTGTACTGATACACATTGTATTTGACCCCGGCGGTCAAGCCGTAGACGGTCGCGGTCAATGTCAATGGTGCTGCTGTTGGTGGAGTATTCGAACCTTTGCTCATTGCCGGGTTTTCGTAATTCAGGTCGGTTGCCAGACGCACCGGAACGGTTTCCTTATTCAGATCGATGACACCAGTGATCGCGACGGCTGAATTTTGATTGTTGACGTTGGTATGCAAGGCAAGCGAATACGGCGGCGCAGTTTGGGCGTTAGCCTGCAAACGCGTCATCTGGAACTTGTCGAAACCATATTGGAACAAATAAGCAGCCGCAATCGGTGGAGCAGTAAACTGATTGGGGTAGTTGACATTGTTAGTGCCGCTGTTGTCGCTGAGCTGCAAAATATCGTCGGGGTAATAAGTCTGGTTAAATCCCGGCACCAAAGGGTGGTTGGAGGCTATGCCATTGACCGGTACGATATGATCGTAGCTGGAAAAACCTGCCAACGGATTGCCATCTGGCTCATACCAGTTAACATAGATGCCCATGATCACCGGATAGCCTGCCAGCACATAGCCCTTGATCCAGGCCAGGTACTGGTTGGTGGTGATGGTGTTTGCTTGCCCATTCCATTCAACGGCAGTCAGGTGCATATTGGCTGCTGCCGTCAGGTCATTGACGGCAACGAGCAACTGGCTGTTGACGTCGGTTTGGCTCAGGCCCGGTGTTGCGGCGGCGCGTGCCGTGTATTGCGATACATACTGACCGTAATATAAACCGGCACTGATGAAGGCGGTTTCGCCGCAATAGCCGTAATTGGCATTCCACTGGTGGCGTGGCGGGATCGCCAATGACATCGCGTAAGGGGCACCGGTTGGCGGAGGAGGGGAATCTGCTGGAACCGGCCCGGGCAATATCACAGGCACGAGGCTAGTACTGATCTGGTTTTGACTGTTGGAGTTTTGTGCATTGCTGTCGCTGCCACCTGAGCCACCACCGCAAGCTGCCAACATCGATCCTAATAAACTGACTACCAATACGCTTGCGATTTTTTTATTCATAAGGTCTCCGTATTTTGCGTGAACTTTTGGTTCACTTTTTTTGTCGCTGATCTTGCTTAAGTGAGCAAGCAATTGCGCGGTAGCAATTATGCAACGATTTTGCTGCCTGGTGAGAAAAAGTTGGAGGAAGTTTGGGGCAAGGTGAATAAGCGAAGTCATTTGACGATGGGGGCGGTTCGAAGTTAGCTGGCAAGCTGTAAGTTAATACGGCTTGCAGAACCATATCGCGCTGGTCCAGCAAGCTGACATGCAGGCAATTGGCTCATATTCAAGCCATCGCTGTGACGTGGTCGTAACGTGAGGCGTATTGCAATGTGCCGCATGTCTCCCCAATTTTCGGGGGAAATATTCACACCGTGGATAATGTACACATGCGGCGCAATATATTGCGCCCTACGATTATCCCTTTGCCAAGCTTACTAATTGTGATGCAAGATATTGAAATACATCTTGCTTGGTATGTACTGCAGCGAAGAAGATCATTTGATCTTGATTAGGATTTAGCCTGACTGGATTAGCAGTTGTACGCAAACTATGACCGAAGATTATCATTGCAAAATACGAGAAAACACATGGAATTTCATGCACCTTGACCGCGTACTGACTGTGAATGATTACTATGACGGGCCTCGCCTTGGCATTGCCTGCTTAAATGGCGTTGCTCATATCTACGAGGCAGAATTCGACCATAGCGCTGACGAGTACGGCGATCAATTTTTCCTGTCACCTATACGCCCCGATTTGCTTGCTCTGGTTCTTGAGGATTGGCAGATATGGCTGCGGTGGGAGGTCGCATACAAACGCGACGAGGTGGCACAAGATAGCCACCCAGCCCTGCCATCTGAGCGCGACCGACATGAAACCATCACAGCCATGATTGGCGACCAGCTCAAGACTGACCCGGCAAATCGTGCTTACTACAGAGCCAGCTTTTCTTATTTGCCCGGAGAGATTTACGTTAAATGGGTGGCAATTGAGGGGGAAGGGCGGGTCTGACATTCATACCATCACTACCGGGCTTGTATCCATATCACGTATATCGATTTTTCCCCTGCTCCCTAGCCATGAACCAGCCGCTCAGTCAAAGCCTGCAACTCTGCCAACGACATACCCTGCCTTTGCTGAGCATAAAGTGGATGATCGCATTCCTGTAGTTCTATCGCTGGCCGCTCGCCCAGTGGCCTGGTGTGCAGTATAGCTTCCAGATGCGGGGTGGTTTTTTCATACGGCAGGGCAGATGAAAACCAGGCAAAGCAGGGCGGCTCGGCTTCGCGGCCTTCTGTTTCCCATAATTCACAGGCACGTTCGAAATTCTTTTCACTCAGCGATACCCAGGCCAGCCAGACGAATTCTTCGCCGGTCTCGATGATGGGGATTTCGACACGACCGAGTACGAAAAAGTACTTGTCATCGATGACGCACTGGTCGGATGACAAGTCACAACGCGATTCACGTTCCTCTTCGGGTATGGTGTACCAGAGTTCTGGTGCAGACGGCCCATAACACATGGGGTAGCCTTCATGGAATGCACCACATGTGGCGCATGTAAAACCGGTGGACATTTTTTTCCTGTTATTTGTAGATGCGTGAAAGAGGCGGTAGGGTGCGCCGTGCGCACCGTTCAAGCTTCAGTAAGCCTTATGCTATCCAATGACCTGATCTGTGGTGAAAGCGGTGCGCGCGGCGCACCCTACTGATTGTCGTCTTTTTACTGCCAATAGCTTTACGCTCATCAATCCACAAACACCGTATCCGTCTTGCCCTGAGGTGGTATCTTGATGGCGATGGCTTTGACCGGGCCATTGCTGACGATGCTGCCAGCATGGGCTGTGCCTTTGGGGATGATGATCAGGCTGCCGGGTTTGAAGTCTTTGCGTTCTGTACCCAGCCACATGCTGCCGCTACCTTCGATGATGTACTGGATTTCATCGGTTTGGGGGTGCATGTGTTTGGCGACATTGCCTGATTGTATGCCGACGGTGGCATGGTCGGTAATGACCAGGGCGCGCGCATTCAAGTCGGCATTGCCGGTTTTGGGCAAGTCATCATGTTTGATGGCCAGTAAATCAATGATGGTGGCAGACAGGGCTGGTGCATCGGCACGGGCATCGCTGACGGCATGTTGTATCAGTGGTGAAGCCACCAGGCCAGCAAAAAAGGCGGCGGCAATGGCAGAAGTTTTGTTGATGCGCATGATGTCTCCAGGTTGTTGATGTCGTGATAATTGGTCGTGATAATTGGGCTGGTGATAGGAACAAGTGATATGGGTAGCTCAGGACGTAAAGTGTGCAATACAAAGCCATGCCGGGCAAGCAATTTCCGTTGTCATGGCGGTATTGCCAGGTGTTTGCAGGCAGGGCTGTGGTTTCATTTGCTTACCAGCGCTGCCAGCTTGCAATTGTCTGCTACAAATCATTACAAAACCCGGTCAACAGAGTCTTTGCGATGGCCGTTATCACCCCTACATAGCAAGCATGCACCGTGCTTGTCCGCCGCATGCTGCGGAAATTGATCTGGAGAACATTATGAAAAAAATCGCACTTGGCCTGACGGCAATCGCTGCTGCCGCCGCATTGACTGGCTGCGTGGTCGCCCCACGCCCTTATTATCATGCGCAACCCCAGCCTGTATATACGCAACCCCAGCCTGTGTATGCACAGCCAGGGTATGCCCCTGGTGTTGTCGTGGTAGAAACAGCACCACCTGCACCTTATGCTGAAGTGATCGGTGTGGCACCCAGCCCTGATTATATCTGGATAGGTGGCGCCTGGTTCTGGGAAGGTGGCCGCCATGTCTGGCACCGGGGTTACTGGTCGGCACCACGCTCTGGTCACTACTGGGTCGGGCACCATTGGGAGCAGGTTGGCCATTCCTGGCATTTCAGGGAAGGCTATTGGGCACCGCATCGCCGTTGATTCGCTAATTGCGCTTACGGCATGAGATCATGGCGCTGGCTATTGCGCCATGGCAGCCTGGCATGCTCTAATTCGGCTGACAAAATCAGCCTGTTAATCTCATGCCATCCGTCCTTATCAACAGCCGCCGCCGGGCGCTGCTGTTCAGCTCTGCATTGCTCTTGCTGGCGTCGTCCCAAGTCGACGCCGCCAGCGCCGCCAACACTTACCAGAAAACCCGGATCGATGGCTGGACCCTGATGTACGACCAGGGTTTGCAGACGGCAGATGCGGCGTCCAGAGCTGCCTTCATCAGTGCGCTGACTGATCAACTGAACAAACTCACGAAATTGCCAGTCCATGCGCAGAACAGTTTGCGTGGCGTCAGCATCTATGTGTCCAGCGGCACTTATCGCGCCTTCGGTGCCCAACATCATCCCTCTGCCCAGTGGCTGCAGGAACATGGCTACCCGGTCGAGTTTGCTGGCAATATAGAAATCTGCAACTGGAAAGAATTTACCACCCTGGTGCGCAGCCAGCCTTATGGGCTGTTGCATGAAATGGCACATGCCTACCATTTCCAGCATCCAGAGCTCGATGCTGCGGTCCTGCGCGCCTATGAAAATGCCAAAGCCGCCGGACTATACCGCCAGGTCACGCGTGACCATAAGCCAGCGCGGCAAGAAGCCTACGCCCTCAGCAATCACCGTGAATATTTTGCAGAACTCAGCGAAGCCTATTTTGGTGAAAATGATTTCTACCCCTACCAAAATGCCGAGCTAAAACAATATGATGCGCAAGGGTATGCGATGCTCGAAAGTGTGTGGAAGATCTAGGTGTTGCATGCAGCCCTTGGAATACGTTCGCATATGCTCGCCCTATGTCGGCAAGCAAGTCAGCAAGCAAGCCGGTTTGCATGTGAGTGTCTTATAATGTGCCATGAAACCTGTACCGGATAAAGCCGATGAATGCACTGGAAGTATTGAACCGTAGCCTGTTTTTACAATTGAATGCCGGTGAGCAGACTGGCGCTGGTGTGATCAGCTCCGCAACGTTTATCGCCGATGTATTGATTTACCTGATTCCGTTGACCCTTGTGCTTGCCTGGTTATGGCAGCCTGAGCGTCGCCAGCTGGCAGTCAGGGCGTTTCTGGTGTGCTGCATTGCCTTGGGTATTGGCCAGTTGCTGGCTATATTCTGGCCGCATCCCCGTCCCTTCATGATAGGTCTGGGGCATACCTGGATACCGCATGCTGCCGATGCCTCTTTCCCCAGCGACCATGGCATCGTCTTTGCCAGCATGGCTTGTTGTCTGTTGCTAACGGGCGAGCTGGCCTTGGGTGCACTCACTGCTATCTTGGGTATTGCGGTGGCATGGTCAAGAATATTCCTGGGCGTGCATTTCCCGCTGGATATGCTGGGTGCTCTTGGGGTATCGCTGTTTGCCTATTTGTTGCTGTTACCCTTATGGGCAAGATGGGGTGGCCCGTTCATGCAGGCAATAGAAAAACTTTACCGCTATCTGCTGGCCTGGCCTATTGCCAAAGGCTGGATCAGGGCGTAAGCCTGTCTTGATCAGCGATTGAAATAGACCACCGCTGCAATGGCAACGCCTATCCAGAACAAGACGCCCACAAAGATGGTCGCATTGGTGCTCAATACCAGACCTTTTTTATCGCGCCAGTAAGAAGAGTTGCCTGGTACCCTTCTTTCCTTGAAACCTTCTCCACGCACGATACCCAAAGTCAGTGCAGGAATCAGCACGCGCCCCGTACCATAGAGGATCACTTGAAACAGGATTTCGAAAAAGAATTCCAGTATGAAGTCCATGGGGAATGTCCAATAGCGGGAGAAGGGCCAAGCGTCAGTCAAAGATATCATCTTGTGCAGATGATAGTGCCATAATCTAGTTTAGCAGAGTAAGCCTATGTGTCGGATACTTGCCAGTGGAATTCTTGAGCGAATCAAGTTCCAGTTCAAATGTGAAAGAGGAATGGCTTTGAAAATTCCAGGTCTGAAACTGATGTTGATGCTTGCATCTGTTGCGGCAAGTGCAAACGCCAGCGATGCGGATATTGATCAATTCTATTGCCATAGCCGTGCTGCAGATAGTCAATGCGAACGCTATGCAGTTTCCATCATTAATCTGATCACCACGCCTGAGCGCTTTCACGGCAAGAAAATCAGTGTCACCGGATACATCTTGATTGCTGACGAAACCATTGCGCTGCAATTGAGCAAAGACAGCTCACCTGCCGAATCTGTATGGCTGTCCATACAAGAAGGGCAGATGGAAACAGAAAATGATTTCAGGCGTTATAAAAAAAAAGAAAAACAACTGAAGTCAGCCTTCAATCGCAAACGTTTATTGATAGAAGGCATATTCGATATGCATACCCGTGCCCACCTGTACCGTGGGTCTGTAAATGACATTACGCGTATAGATTATCGGTGAAGATCGGGTTTTATTGAATTGACCACCAGTTGTAGAGTGCGCAGGGTAGGTAGCAGCGCACTCTGCAGCTAGCCTGCAACTTGATCACGGCAACCATCGAAAATGGATAAACGTATGGCGCATTGCAAAGCTCCCTACGTCACTGCGGTGGCGAAAGTAAATGTCGCAGTCTGTTTACTCCGCCAGCTTCACATTCATGGTAATGCGCGCCGTGAAGACCTTGACCCCACCGCCATCGACCACGTCCACGATGACTATCTTGTCGCCTGCGGTGCTCCAGTCCAGGCCGCTGCCATCTGCCACTGCGGTGACATCGGTCTTGGCTTTGGCCAGGTATTCCACTGTCATGCCCTTTGGTATCCAGCGCCCGCCTGCGGGGATGGAAACATCAGTCATCGTGCCTGCCACCAGTTCTGCCGCATTGCACAGGGCAATCGCATGGATGGTGCCCAGGTGATTGGTGATTTCGCGGCGGAAGGGGACTTTGGCTTCGGCATAGCCGGGGCGCAGCTCGGTCATAGTGGGGTTGATGGTGCTGAAGTAGGGGGCCATCTGGCACACCATTTTGCTGAATTGCTCTGGGCCACCGAGTTTGAACATCTCTAGCGCTTGACTCATTTTCTTGTCTCCTGTTGTGTGTACGAAAAAACTTAATTGGAATAATATTCTAAAATAGAACTAAATTCTGTAATGGAATACTATTCTAGAACATTTTTCTGTGTCAAGCGGTTTACTAGCGGGCGAGCTGCGGTATCATCGCCATCGAACGATTCTATTACTCATTATTTGGCAGCATTGATTTGGCTACAGCAGACGTCCTCGAACGCAATTACCCCGGCAGGCGTGCGCAGTTAAAGCGCGATATCCTGCTGGGTGCCCTCGCATGTTTTAATGAACATGGCCTGGACCTGACCACGATAGACATCATCAAGCAGCACTGTGACACCAGCGTCGGCAATATCTATCACCACTTTGGCAGCAAAGAAGGCCTGGTGGCAGCCTTATTCTTTAGCGCGCTGGAAGACCAGGCGCGCTTGCTGGCAGACTATCTGGACAAAGCCCAGACGGCGCAAGAAGGAGTGGCAGCAATTGTCTGCGCCTACGTTGACTGGGTGACAGAGCAGCCTGAGCTGGCGCGCTTTCAATACCAGGCGCGGGCAGCGATCGCCAAAGGGCCGCAAGCAGATGAATTGTCAGCCAGGAACCGCACTCGCAATAAAAACATGCACGCATGGTGGGCAGCACCCGGCAGGCGCGATTTGATCAAACACATACCGGATGATTTGTTGCCATCGCTATTGATAGGGCAGGCAGAAAATTATTGCCGCGCCTGGTTGTCGGCGCGGGTAAGTACTTCACCAAAAAAATACCGCGAACACCTGACGCAGGCGGCGTGGAATTCTTTAGCACCCGTAACCTCAGCAGCGTCTGTAGGTACGATTAGCGCAGCGTAATCGTACAAATTGCACAAATGCAAGCGCAGGGATTGCACGATAATTTCAGCAGTTTGACGTACAACATCCCTGGGATTACGCTATGCTTGTTGCCGATACGGAGTCCAAAAAATAAAAGGTGTCCTACACAAATTGACAGCAACATTTCATGGGCATAAGCCACAGACCGCATGACACAAATATCCAACCATCAAAAAGAGCTTGCAAGGCATACGGCCCTTGCATTTCAAGCCGATAAGCCGCCAATCTTTCATTTCTGGGACGACGACCATACAAGCGATATATATGTCATGAAGGCACCGGATCGCCCACAAATTGGTGTTACGTCTTATGCGACAGTTGGCTTGTCCGCGCGGCCATTGATACATGAGGGAAAAGAATTTGAAACGCGGGTGGAGATTGTCAGCGCTTGCGGCTCAAATTTCCCAGATTTTAGTAATGTCCTGGCGACACTCGCATTTTGTGTCATCAATTCAAAATGGTTTTGCGCGCCCGGGATAATTTTTCCGGATGTGTTGAGCATGTATGGCTTGTCGGACACAATGAGTGATATTTACTTCGCCCATCCATTCCTTTGGGATGATCGTTTCAAATCAGTTACCATGCATGAACACCATGTTGCCTGGCTATTGGCCGTACCCGTTTCTAGGGAAGAGAGCGCTTTTGCACAGGAATTCGGGTCTGCAAGATTGGAAGCAATTTTTTCTGAGCGAGATATCGATATTTTCGATTTGAATCGGAAATCTATCGTGTAAAGGGTACTTTAGGGGGCGTTACGACGCACCGTTTATTTATATTCTTGAATATGCTGTCATCCAAATTAATCTCTTTGCTGGGAAAGCATGAAAATGATCCCGATGTCTTGCAAGTCATTGCGCTTAATCATTTTCTCGATGTGTATGATGAGCCACCATATTGTCGTTACATTGGCTCAAAGGAAAAGGGGACAGACTTGCTTTTTGAAGAGCACCTTTTGGTTGATGTTCAATTCTTTATTCAGAAGACGAAACTCTATTCGGCATACTATAGTGTGCTGCCGTTTGGGATACAAAGTGGCATGTCGCAGCAACAGGTACACGAGTTGTTAGGGATGCCTGACAAATTTCATCTAACCGATAGTCGATATTTTATGCGCGAAAGCAATCTTCAGGTAGTGCTTGCATTTGATAGTGCTGGTATCGTGAGTTACCTAAGTGTTGCTCTGCCTATGTAGCCCTGTAGGTTGCGTTGCAACGCAACCTACAGGATGATGTGGCTGGACGCATTGACATTTTCAACAATCATATCTAAGAAGGTTGGAGGCTGTGAAAATCAAACAAGAAATACATCAGGACCGGTATGCCATTGCGCTTCGCTTTTTGGCATCGCCGTGACGTAGGGCGCATTGCAATGCGCCGCATGGTATGTCAAAGTTTCGGGAAAAAGATTTGTACCGTACATGACGCACACGTACGGTGAACATATATTGCGCTCTACGATTATCTTTTGCGCGTCTCATTCTCAATCTCATTAATTGGATGAGGCCAAACTGCGCCTGGCAGTCTGCAACTTTTGCATGTCCACCCGCTGCAACTCCACCTGATCAAGCCTCACGAATACAAAACCCTGCTTCAAGGTCTCAGCCAGTGCCACTGCCAAGCCCTCGGCAGAGTCGGATGCTGGTTTATTCATGTGTGCAATGATCACATCACCGGCTTGCAGGCGTTTGAATTGATTAATGATGGCTTGCTTGCGCAGCGTCGCGCCCTGGTCTGCATTCAAGGAGAAACCAGCGATCTTGTAACCCATGCGCTTGATCTCATCCATCGCCTGTGGGTCATATTTGGCGCTGGCACCGCGATACCATTGTGGCGTCGTGCCCATGGCGCTGGTGATGGCTTTGGCACCTTCTGTGACTTCGCGTTGCAGGCCAGCGATGTCGGGTTCACCCGTCAGTCCATAGACTTTTCTGCCGGGGCCTATGATGGCGGGGATGTGTTTTTCACCGTGGTCTTCGACATCAAACAAATCCAGGTTGGCCTTGATGATGGCAACGCCCTGAGGATTTTTATCCAGCCATTTCTTGGTCACAAAAATGGTGGCGGGGATGCGCTTGCGTATCAGGAAGTCCAGCAACTCTGCATCAAACTTGCCCGAACAGGCATCCAGCGTCAGCGCCACTTTTTTGTCTGCGATTTTGTTTGTGCTAACAGGCGTAGCGATGCGGTTGTGCACCTCTACTGGCATGGCCAGCACAGATGAGCCCCAGGCAATACAGGCCAGAGCGACGAAGAATGAAAAGCATGCAGGGCGGCTGATGCGAAAAATCATGTTAAATAAACTTATTTTTTCTATAAGCCGCGAGTATACGTAATTGCTGTCCAGAAGCAGCTTTAATTACATTTGGTAAAACTACAGGAACGTAGATAGTGTGTGCCAACGTACAGACCCGTCAGCCGTCGTGCTTTAGTATGGATGCACGTTGCAAAGAGCTGTATCACCTGGCAGATAAGCCAGGGAGCAGAGCGAGGCACGTCTTCGAACCTGTTTGCGATCTGTAGCGAGCGAGCGTCAGCGGGTTCAGGGTAACAAAAACGCAGCGCAAAAAGCGGAATGTACTCTGGTACATGAGCATTTTGAGCAGCGCATGAGGCCCGATCGCGTTCGCGCAGTAAGATCGTAAACAGGTTATTAGACCTATGTCATCCACGGATGTAGATCCACCGTACAGATAGTACGGGCGTTTATGTCAGTTTGGGGGACTCTAAAAGAACCTGCCAGTGGCAGGTTTTTTTTCGTCCTGGATCAATGCTTAAGCTAAAACGATTGCGAGATGAAGCGTGCTTGGCACCCTGCAAATTTACCCAGGCTACCGACCTTGCTACTTTGCATGTACGGCTGATTTTTCTGCTGCTTTAATTATCTATTTGACAAACTATTCGCGATGACTTAGGGTAGCTGTTTTCTTCCGTCAAGAGTTTCCGTTTATGAAATCCAAATTTGTCTTGATCAGCATGGTGGCCGCATTGTCGGCAACCTCGCTTGCATCTGCTGCTGTTACTGCCCCCAATAGCGGCAGCATCAAAGTCGAGGGAGACGCCAAAGTTTCTACCCTGAATGGCGTTGGTGGCAGCCTGAATGAAAACGGGAATATCCTTGAACTCAAAAATGGTGAGTTAAGCCTGAATGGCATCGTCGTCTATAAAAAGAAGGGTGTGCTCAAGGTACGGCTGGTACACAACGGCGAGAACTTCAGCCTGACAGTTAATGGTAAGGATGTGCCACTGCCTGCGATTAAGCAGGCACCGGCATTGACATAAATACCAAGAGCCAGTATCGGTTTGCAGCAGGCTGGCACCGGCTTTCTGTCTGCCGCTATTCCTTCTTTTTCGTATCAGGACAAGTCGCCGGCATGTTGCGCTGCTTCAGCAAGTTGACCAGGGGCTGGTTGTCGCCATTGATGGCTTCTGCATACAACTGATAACCATCGTCGTACTCCCCGGCTTCTGGACAGATAAAATCCTTCAACTGCTGGTCGCTGAGTTTATTAAGAACCTCCACCACTGCCGGTGAAACGTGGGTGTAAGCGCTCATGACACCATTGCCGTCCTGGTTCAACCGGCGCAGATTGGCACCGCTTTGTATCAGGTAAGCCAGCAAACCGGCACCGCCATCCGTGGCACTTTCCAGCCCACCTTTGATGCGCAGCCTGTGGGCCAGCGATTCTGCTTCCTTGCCATTCATGTCGCGCAGGCGTGACTGTATGCGTTTCTTGTCCGCTTCAGTGTAAGTTCCCATATCAGGAAAAGAAAACCGTTGCAGCGTCCAGCTTTGCTGCGGCGACAGCATACTCGTATCAGCAGGGATGGCGTAGGGATCAACGCCTGCATCCAGTGCATATAAAATGAGTTCAGCCTTGCCGCTTAGCATCGCCAGCGATAGCAGGGAACGTCCGTCAACCACCATTTTCATCTCCACGCCATGCGCTTGTAAATAGCGTAAAGTGTTCAGCAATTGATCTGCATCTGCCGCTTGCCCATCCGGAAATATCTCCCACCATGACGGTGCGTTCTTTGCGATGCCGGCATAAGCGTACCTTGTGGAAGGGCAGGTCAGCGACAGCTTCTGCTCGAGAAACACATCGAGCAAGCCGGTATCCATGCGCTGCAATACCGGGTTCAGGTAGCTACAGTAAGCATTGTCCCCGGCATTCTGTGCTAACAGGTCTGTCAACATGGCACGCATGGCGATGGCGTCCGCCTTGGGCAATACGCATTCTTCCAACACCCGCTTCTTGGTCTCGAAGTCGTGCCTGCCTGATGCCAGTTCTGTTTCCAGCACAGCACGGTCACCGTCACAGGCACTGATGCGCAAGAGATTGCGCTGCCAGTTACCCTGCTCATCTTGAGCGACTTGTGCTATGTCGTAGTTCTTCTTCGATTGACTGATCTCGTGCATGACATAACTCGTCCCCATGCTTCCACCCATGCAAACCGGAAAAACCAGTAAAGGCGAAGCCAGCGCAATCAATAACCGCGGCAAGAAATTCTTCTTCAGCTTGACAAAAATCACGATCATCGCGATGACACTAAACAAGAAACTGCCAACGGCTGCGACGATGAGTTCTTCCAGGCCAGTGCTGGGTGCAAAGGCAAATGCAGTGCTGGTGAATGAGAAACAGAATAGTGTGAAAAACAGGCGGGTCAGATTTGCTGTATTCGGCCTGGCAGGTACAGGAAACAAGCTTGGGGTGCAGCGATCTTTTTTTGTGGTCAAGGTGTCGTCCGCTTTATGTACAGTTATTCGCAGTTCTTGGGTGTGCGTGAAGACTATCGGCAATGAGGGAACTTACCGATAGCTTTATGACTATAACATGTTGTGGAACGGCTCTGACAATTGATCCAGTGACTTCAGGCTGTAAAGCTATGGATGACTTCAATCTCGCCAACAATGTTTTCATTCATCAGTTCTACATCTTCAGCCGGTATCCACCATTCTGTGTGAATGGCACCTCCAACTGTCTCGATTGGATACTTGTCCATGAAACTTTTGTTGACTTCAAAGCGCGTCACATAACCTGCACCGCTTGCGGCTACATTCCAGTCCCTGGCAATCTGTATCGCATATTCAGCATTCGTCACCGGATAGAAAATTGGCTGTTCCGGTAAACGGGGCGGCCATTTCTTGTAGCCGCTGTCACGCACCAGTGCCAGTTCTTGGGGGCCGGTGGGGCGGTAGAGTGTGACGGTGGTGATGTTGTGCGCAGTCATGATGAGTTTTTTTCGGGGTGTTGATGTGCATACTATAATTTACTTATTTTTAAATTGCAACTAACTTGGTTGTAATTTTAATTTAAGTTGCTGGTGAAATGTAAGTGAGACTATTCAGATGTCGCTTGCAAGACTCTGAAATTTGTCGATATTGGTGGGGGGCGACTAAGGCCACCAGGCTCCAGCCTATGCTGGAGCGACGACTCTGAGATTGGCAGCAGTATTGTTGATGGTGCGTTTAACAGAAATGCTCTACAAAACACATATAACAAATCCATGGCGCGGCATGTTGCATCAGCCGCGTGCCGCGCCCTTGAACCTAGTCCAAACCTATCCCCGTTTCACCTTATCCCTCTCCTTCACCGAGCGCATCAAGACCTTCCACTTTGACCTTGCCGCTATCCTGTCGAGCGGGGTTTGCTGGTTGCGGCGGGTTTCGCGTAGCAGTTTCTGGTAGTTCTTTAGCCTGTCTTCATCCACCACGGCACGCACGGCGCAGCCAGGTTCGCTTTGGTGGCTGCAGTCGCGGAACTGGCATTCTGCGGCCAGGGCATCAATGTCGGCAAAGCTGGCACTTAAAGCTTCTTCGTCGAGATTGAGTTGCAGGGTGCGCAGGCCGGGGGTGTCGATGATGCAGGCACCGCCAGGGCACAGGTGTAGTGAGCGTGCGGTGGTGGTGTGCTGGCCACGGCCATCGGTGGCACGCACGGCACCGGTATCTTGCGTGCTGCTGGTCAGGGTATTGGTCAGCGTCGATTTGCCAGCGCCGGATGAACCCAGCAAGATCAGCGTCTGGCCCGCCGCCATCCAGGGGGCCAGCATGTCTGCGGCCATGCTGCTTTGGCCGTTGACGGCAAACACAGGCACGCTGGCGGACAGGCGTTGCTCTACCTCTGCCAGGCGCGCTGGGGCATCTGCATGCACATCGGCCTTGGTCAGTACCACCACAGGGGCAACTTCGGCGGCGTGTACCAGCGCCAAATAACGTTCCAGCCTGCGCAGGTTGAAGTCACTGTCCAGCCCCATCATCAGCAGGGCAGTATCGATATTGCTGGCCAGGGCTTGTCGCCGCCCTTCATTATTGCGCCGTGCCAGATGCGTCAATGGTGGCATGCGGGCGATGAAGTGGTAAGCGTTAGCCGTATCTCCACTGATGTTGCTGAGCAAGCCCCAGTCGCCAACGGCCAGGCTGTCATCGTCTGCTGCCAGTTCATGCAAGAGGCGCGGCAGGGCGCGTGCCTGCAAAGTATTGTAGCCATTGTGAACGACCAGGCTGTCGCGGTGCACTTCAGTAATACGCACCATTTGCAGCGTGGCAAGGGTGGCAAGGGTGGCAAGGGTGGCATCGTCGCCGGCGTCAGCATAATCTGCTGCCAATGCATGTAACTGGTTGGCGATAGCAGGTGTCAGGCCGATCAGGCGCAGGGATGCGAAATCAAAATTGATCATGATAAGTGTGTGTCCAGATTCAGGCGTGCATCGTTTTTGGATGCACTAAACCATCCCGCAGGCACGGTAAAAAAACCGGGGCGTGCAGGAACGAAAAAAAGAAAATGGAAGTCGGCGCGCGATCAGATGCGCATCAGCACACTCATGAAATCAAATTAAAACTTGGAAGCTCAGGAGCGATGTGGGCAGACCAGGCAGCCGACAAGAGGGCAATATCCGTGGTTCTCATGATGTTGTCTCCTGTGGTAGTTGATGGAAGTGGTAGTGTGCCAGCAGTGGGCGAGGGCGTCAAGGGGCAAACCCTATCAGGGTCTGCAGCCCACCACCAGGCCGGAAATGTCAGGTACATCAAAAATCGATGAGCGTGCTCAATTCGATCAAGCCTGCACCTATCAGTTTGACGATCAGGTCGCTACCAGTAACAGCGCTGGCCATGCCGGGTTTGTGCTGGTAAAAATAAGTACCCGCAGCTTCACCATTATTGACGGTGACCACAAATGCTTGTCCACTATTACCAAGCAGGGGAATGCCGGCGGCAGCTATACTGAGATCTATATTGTTTGCCAGACTGGATAAGTCGGAACTGTTGACGCTGATCTTGTTCAGTGAGCTCGCTATGATGCCAGTTGCGAGCTTGTCGCTACCAGTCACATTGAAATTACTGATGGTCGCCAGCGCGGTCTTGATATTCTCTATAGTCGAGTTGTTAATCTTGATTTTGTCACTGCCAAATCCGGTCTTGGCTAGTTTGATATTGCTTGGGGCGGTGGTGGCCGTGGCAACAGTGAAATTGCCAGCTTTTCCTTCCGCTTCAATGACATCAATCAAGCCACCGCTACCGCTCAGCCATAAAGTGGAATCTGGTTTGGTGACATAGACTGTGGTTGAGCTATGGCTGCGGCTGGAGCCAAGATCTACGAGGCCCGTACCGCCAATGTTGACAGTAACAGCCCCAGTTCCCATGAACTCGTAGTAGCCAACACTATTGCTGCCGGCTGTAGTCAGGTTGATGTTGCCGTCCGTGGTCATCTCAAAGAAAAAAGCACTGGCTTTGTTACCCACACCGGTGATGTCATATGACCCGGTGCCATACAAAGTAACGGCTCCACTGGCACCACTCAGATCGAGTTTGGTTGCAACGGCACTGTAGATGGAGTGTTCCTGGGTATTGATATCCTTGATACTTAACGTGCCGCCTTTGTCATATAGATTGATGGTGGAAAATTGGCTGTTTTCAATCGTAAACTTGCTGTTGCCACCAAGAGCCAGGCTACTGGCTTTAACGCCAGTGATACTGACATCTTGTCCGTTGTAGGCGTTCACGTGATTATTTTTTGTGCCATACAATGAGATAGAAACAGCGCGCGATGGCGATATGTCGATGCTGTTGTCAGTCGTGTCTCGCAGAATAATACCGCTTATACCTGTCATGCTGGCTGTAGTCAGTTTGGTATAGCCGCTGTCGGTAATTTCCAGTATGTGCTCACCAGTGCTGGCATTGCTGAAGTTCAGGTTGGCACCTGTCAAATTGGCGGTAGTGCTCTTGACCAGCGACCGCGCCAGCTCGGAAGTCTGTATTACACTCTGGTTGGCCCCGCCCAGGGTAACGGTCGAATTTCCAGTAATATTATTCAGGTTTACAGTCTGGCCGGAAAGGCCACCCAGTACGATATTGTCGCCACCAGTGAGTTTATTGACATTGATGGTCTTGAAACTGTTGAGGAAATCACTGCCAGCATTGCTGGTATCTGCACCTGCTTGCAGATTCAGGGTTTGCACGCCGCTGATGACCGTAGCGTTGTGCGATACGGGTGAAAAAAAACTGTTTACATTCAGTGCAACAGACGCACCATTGCCAGTCAGGCGCGTACTTGCTGCTAGCAACTGACTATCATCCGTTGTGAAATTGAAATCGCCAATTTTGCCGGTATTATTCTGACCAGCTAGTACAGGCACAAGTGTAATCCCCGCCAGTTTGTCGCTACCAAAGGGCGCATTAAAAACCATTCTTTCTGCCGTAATGCCCAAACTGTTGATCGCATTAACACCGCTGGCATTGTCAATCACTGGTGCCAGCCAGTTCTTGGCCAGATTGAATACCGTGCCCCCCATGCTATACGCATACGCCGTCACAGGGTCAGTCGCCAGTTTTTGAGTAAATGCAATCGCCGCTGCATTTTTGGATTGCACCGCTATCTGGTCTGCACCTGTGGCACCGTTCAAGATCGCAATCGCTGCGGCACCTATGCTGACCTTGCCGGATTTGATCTGGCCACTCCAGTAAGCCAGGCCATCAGCGTCCGCCTTGTGGTTGAACAGATTGTTGTACAAGGCATTGATGGTTTGTTCTGCTGTGAACCCTGCAAAGGCAGTAGCATATTCTTTTTGTTCAGAAAAGCTTTGCGCGATTTGCAAGATACTCAGGTTCGCATCCTTCCAGTAAGCAAGGCCAGCCTTGTCGGCAGGGCGATTGAAATAAGCAATGTACAAATTCTGGATCTCGACTTCGGTAGCCATGTAAAAACCTTGTTGCTGAGTAGAAGATGGTGGCAATGTCATGCCAAAAGAATCGGCATCATCGCAAAAAAACGGGGGATTGTATACATGCGGGCGTCTTGCCCTATTGAGTATCGCTGCGCCCGATACGGCAAATGAGACTGGCCTGCTAACCGACACCTGCGTAAGCAAGTGTCGGTCAGTTGTGAGTAGGGTAATGCGCCGTGCCCACCGTTGCAGGTATCAGCAACGGTAAAAATGGCTCGCACGGCGCACCACTACTAGTGGAATTTCAGCACATGAATATCGTGTACAAATTTCAGAATACTTAAGGAGCCAGATTCAAGTCCTGTTCACCGACACCCCACCATCCACCAGCATGGAACTACCCGTCATGAAAGACGAAGCATCTGATGCCAAAAATAGCGCCGCCTGCGCGATTTCTTCCGGTTGGGCCAGGCGCTTCAAGGCATGCAGGCTGGCGGCCTGGGCCATTGCTTCAGGCGTGTGGTTCATTTCATGCGCCATGGGCGTCTCCGTGCCGCCCGGTAGCAGGGCATTGACGCGTATGGCCTGTGCACCAAATTCTGTCGCCAGTGCCTGCGTCAAGCCTGTCAGGCCAGCCTTGCTGGCAGCATAGGCCGCTGCACCCGGGAAGCCGACGGTGTGGCCGACAAAGGTCGAGGTGAAAATCAGGCTGCCACCGCCGCGCTTCAGCATGGCAGGGATTTGATATTTGGCACCAAAAAATGCGCTGTTCAAATTGGTGTCCAGCGCATCTTGCCAGCCTGCTGTGCTGATTTGCGGCGTCGCCCCCAGTTCACCCATCGTCCCCGCATTATTGAATGCAATGTCCAGACCGCCAAATTCATTGACGGCAAAATCGACCAGGGTCTGTGCATAGGCTTCATGGCGCACATCACCTGCAATACCAACGGCACGGCCACCTGCTTGCCGTATTTGCGCCACCAGACTATCAAGCTCACCCTGCCGACGCGCACCTGCAATCACTGTCGCACCTTCGCTTGCAAATAGCAGTGCTGCTGCGCGGCCTATGCCAGAACTGGCACCGGTGATGATGGCTATTTTGTTGCTCAAGATTGTCATGCTGTGTCCTCTTTGCTTCTGGTTATTAAGAGTCAGCAGTATTGGTTTTGATGCGAGGCCTGTCTC
The DNA here is from genome assembly GCF_049340385.1 of Undibacterium sp. Ji83W. NCBI lineage: Bacteria > Pseudomonadati > Pseudomonadota > Betaproteobacteria > Burkholderiales > Oxalobacteraceae > Undibacterium > Undibacterium sp. Ji83W. Next base: position 154,620 of record NZ_JBMPOZ010000011.1, read on the forward strand.
GCCAGAAACGGACTGGGAATTTTAAAAAAGACTATGCATGTGCCAGCGAAATGCTTGGCCTGAAGGCTATGCATGTAGGAAACCGCCGACCTGATTTTGAGAAGGCAGCCATTTAATTTTCCGTGGCGGATTGTTATCCTTCACTTATTACAGATGCGCAGATGCGTAAAAACGCACATCAATTTTTTCAAGAACATCTTATTATCAGGAGCAATCCATGGCTGGATTTACACTTGAATTTATTCCTCATTTTAATCAAATCAATTTGGGCAGGCGGCTCGCAAGACCTGGCCGGGCAATGCTCTTTTTGAGTTGCATGGCAGCAGCGGCAACAGCTTCTACAGCATCTACGGCATCTGCGGCTGATACCACCTCGTCCAATATGTCGCCTGCGCTGGATCGTTTCAGCGTGTCAATCGGCGCTCTCAATGCGGATACCAGCTTTCAGCTCGGTGTCAATACCACCTCAGGCCGGTATGAAACGCCGTCTTATGATGGTGAAAGAGTGACCATACCCAGAGTGAGGGCAGATTTTTTGCTGGGTCACAGCCAGGGTATTTCTCTCGACTATTACCGCTACGATAAATCCTACTCGTCCAACCTGAATGGCAGCACCACCCTGAATGGCCAACCCTTGAGCGGCACTGCCGCACTTGCCGCAAAAGCCCGGCTGGAAATCGGCCAGGTGGCTTATAAATGGTGGATGGGTCAGGGCTCGGATGTTGTCGGGCTGGGCTTGGGCGCGGCCTATTACAGGGCAACGGTCGATGGGACAGTGACAGGCTCGGTGACAGGTACAGCTTTGCCCGGTCTGAGCGCCAGTGATAGCGATAGCTTCCAGCGCAGCACATTTGCACCCTTGCTTGAAATTGGCTGGCGTCATGCCTTCTCGCCATCGACGCGCATGTTTGCAGAAGCTTCTGGCATCAAGAAAAATGGTGGCAGCATCAATGGGCATATCTACACGGCTACTATAGGTGCGGAGTGGTTCCCGGTGGAGAATGTCGGCATCGTGGCAGACTATGGCATCTCCAGAATCAGCCTCACTCGTGACCTTGGCCGCGAAGACAGTGCGCAACTGAACCTGCGTTTAAACGGACCGTCGGTTTATTTGAAGGCGCGGTTTTAAAAAAGTCGGGGTTTGTTCACAGTGAAAATAGACGGTGAGAAGGCTGCCTGGCATTGCTTCTTTTAGTGGAGAGAATACGGTGACACCAGGCTTTGAAAAGAGCCGTCATGTAGGGTGCATTGTAATGCACCGTATGTGATCGCAATAAACGGCAATGCCATTTACCTGCGGATGCGGAAATTACATGCGGCGCATTATAATGCGCCCTACGTCACGGCAATGGCTAGCATCGGGACATGCTAAGTCCGTGCTCTGAAGGTGGCGCTATGCACACCACTTTTATTTCTGTCGATGCATACGACGGTGCGCATGGCGTACCCTACTTTTCCAGCAAGAAATTCGACACGGTCTGGCTGCCCAACTGTACCGGCGATTCCGTCTCATCCTTCAACGCCACTCCCGTCATCCCGCGCTTGCGGGCTTCTGTCAGCAGGTAATGCAATTTATACGCGGCGGTGTCGTAGCTGAGACCATCCGGACGTATGTTGGAGATGCAGTTGCGGGCAGCGTCCGTCAGGCCTGGCTGAGGTGCCCAGCTCAGGTAGGCACCCATGCTGTCGGGCGAACTCAGGCCCGGTCTTTCACCTATGAGTAGCAGCACGGCACGTGCATTCAGCAAGGAAGCTATTTCATCGCCGATGGCGACCCTGGCTTGGGTGGCAATGACGATGGGGGCCAGGCTCCAGTTGTCTGGCGTGAGTCTTGTCAGCAAACTTGCCATGAAGGGCAGTGCGTTTTGTGCAACGGCGGGGGCTGATAAACCGTCAGCAATGACGATGGCGAGATCGCTGGCTGGCGATGACAATTGCCCCAGATGCTGTCGTGCTGCTTCATTCAATCTGCGGCCAAGGTCTGGTCGTTGCAAATAAGTATTGCGATCATGTGCTGCGCTGTTGACGTGCAGGCTGGCATATCCAGCAGCTTGCAAAGCCTGCGCTAGTACATCGACATCCAGGGCCTGATGCACCGCATCACGGGCGCGCGCATGGTCGAGCTGGAAAGCCAGTTGCGCATTGGTGGGCACACTGACACCTGCGCGACCCAGGGCGATGCGTGCCTGGGTGAATTGGCGCAGGGCTTGCCAGGGGTTGGCGTGGACTGGTGGCTTGGGTGGATTCATTGATGCTCAACTTAGTCGTCGCAAGGCAGTTTCAAAACCACGGGGCAAGGCATCATGCAGGTGCAATTGCTCATCGTGCCGATATATTTCCATTTGCCTTAGCCAAGCTTCGAACTCAGGCGCGGTCCGCAAGCCCAGCACGCGCCGCAAGTACAGCGCGTCATGGAAAGACGTGCTCTGGTAATTGAGCATGATGTCGTCCGAACCCGGCACGCCCATGATGAAGTTGCAGCCTGCGGTGGCGAGGGATGTCAACAAAATATCCATGTCGTCCTGGTCGGCCTCTGCATGGTTGGTGTAGCAGACATCGCAACCCATGGGCAAGCCCAGCAGTTTGGCGCAAAAATGATCTTCCAGTCCTGCGCGTATGATTTGCTTGCCGTCATACAGATATTCTGGCCCGATGAAACCGACGACAGAATTCACCAGCAAGGGCTGGAATTTGCGCGCCACGGCGTAGGCGCGCGCTTCGCAGGTTTGCTGGTCCATGCCATGGTGGGCATTGGCTGACAAGGCGCTGCCCTGGCCGGTTTCAAAGTACATGACATTCTGGCCCACCGAGCCACGCCCCAATGACAGGGCGGCGCTACGTGCTTCTGCCAGCAGAGCGAGATTGATACCAAAGCTGCTGTTGGCTGCTTCTGTGCCAGCTATCGACTGGAACACCAGGTCCACCGGCGCACCACGTTCGATGGCCGCCATGGTATTGGTCACATGCGTGAGCACGCAAGACTGTGTCGGTATCGCATATTGATCGATGATGGCGTCCAGCATGTGCAGCAGCTTGATGACTTGCGGCACATTGTCGCTGGCGGGGTTGATGCCTATAACGGCGTCGCCACTGCCATACAATAAGCCGTCGAGTATGCTGGCGGCGATGCCGGTGGTATCGTCAGTAGGGTGGTTAGGTTGCAGGCGCGTGGCGATGCGGTTTTCCAGCCCCAGGGTATTGCGGAATGCCGTGACCACGCGGCATTTCTTTGCCACCAGTATCAAATCCTGCACGCGCATGAGCTTGCTGACGGCGGCTGCCATTTCTGGTGTGATGCCGGGTGCCAGTGCCGTTAGCGTTGCGGTATCTGCTGCATCCGACAACAACCAGTTACGAAAATCCCCCACGCTCAGATGGCTGATGGTGGCAAAGGCGGCGGCATCATGTTCATCAATGATGAGACGGGTGACTTCATCACTCTCGTAAGGTACCAGTGCTTCATTGAGGAAGGTTTTCAGCGGCAAATCAGCCAGGCACATTTGTGCTACCACGCGCTCTTCTGCTGTGCTTGCGGCAACACCTGCCAGCAAGTCGCCAGAACGCAGCGGCGTGGCCCTGGCCAGCAAGTCACTAAGGTCGCGGAACTGGTAAGTGCGCGTGCCGACGATGTGGGTAAATTGTGCTGCCTTCATGATCATCTTGCTGCGGTTTCCGTCGTCATGGGATTGCTGCCTTCTTCATCCTGTGCAGTCGCACTACGCTGGCCGCTAGTCATGGCATGGTAGACATAAGCCAGCGCCATGAACAGGCAAAAAATACCGAATATCAACAGATTATAATAAATCATGGTGACCATGCAGATGCAGGCACTGATCAGTGCAAAGGCTGGTGAGTAAGGGTAAAACGGTGCACGGAAAGGCCGTGCCGTATCTGGCTCGCTGCGGCGCAGTTTGAACAGGGCGAGCATGCTGACGATATACATCAGCAGCGCGCCAAAGACACTCATGGTGAGTATATTCGCTGTCAAACTCTGGCCACCTATCTTGATCAGTTCATCGCTATATATCGCAGCGATGCCGATGGCGCCACCGGCGATAATTGCACGGTGTGGTGTCTTGAAGCGCGGATGGATTTTGGCAAAAAAATGCGGCAAATAATTCTCCCGCGCCAGCGCAAAAATCTGGCGTGAATAACCAAGTATGATGCCGTGGAAAGACGCGATCAAACCAAACAGGCCCAGCCACACCAGCATGTGCAGCCAGTTGCTGTTATTACCGACTACCAGCTTCATCGCCTGCGGCAGCGGGTCATTGATGTTCGCCAGCTTGGTCCAGTCACCCACGCCACCGGCAAACACCATGACGCCTATCGCCAGCACCACCAGGGTGATGATGCCGCCTATGTAGGCGATGGGGATGGAGCGTTGCGGGTTGCGTGATTCTTCTGCCGCCATCGCCACGCCCTCTATCGCCAGGAAAAACCAGATCGCAAACGGGATGGCAGCAAACATGCCGGGCAGTGAGGCTGCAGTGAAATGATCTTGCCCGGCCCAGCCCCCTTTGGTGAAATTGGACATGCTAAACCCAGGTGACACCACACCCATGAAGACCAGTAATTCAAATATCGCCAGCAAGGTGACGGCCAGCTCAAAATTGGCGGCGATTTGTATGCCTATAATATTTAGCGCCATGAAGACGATATAGGCCCCCACTGCCGCTGTCTTGGGATTGATTTCAGGAAATTGCACATTCAGGTAAGCACCGATAGCCAGCGCAATGGCTGGCGGCGCAAACACAAATTCGATGAGGGTAGCCGCCCCGGCAAAGAAGCCACCGAGGGGCCCAAACGCACGCTTGCTATACGCAAACGGCCCACCCGCATGCGGGATGGCCGTGGTCAGTTCAGTGAAGCTGAAGATGAAACTGGTGTACATCGCCGCAATGAACAGCGCAGTGACGGTAAAACCCAAGGTCCCGGCAGAAGCCCAGCCATAACTCCAGCCAAAATATTCACCCGAGATCACCAGCCCCACCGCGATGCCCCACAATTGCACGCTGCCCAGCGTAGGTTTTAACTGCGCACTCGTGCTTGACGTGGCCTGATCGGGTGTCATGGATAGCCTCACTGTGGGGTAGGGGTTATTGAAGTATCCATGATTCGGGGCGTTATCACAAGTGCCAGATTTGGGTTGGAGGCTTTGTAGGTTGGGCTACGCTTTATCAGCCCAACACACGGCGCTTAAATAACGTATACGTATATCAAACGCCCAGTGTTGGGCTGATAAAGCGTAGCCCAACCTACGATAATTTCCCAACCTACAGGAAGCACAACCTACGGCTATTTCTTCTCCCGCCTCTCATAAATAGTCTCAATCAAACCCATCGTCCAACACATGGGGCACCCACGCATCAACAAAAATGCAGCTATGAGTGCCAGACCCGACCAGATCATGCCCAGGGGTTCAAGCAAGAAAGCAGCGATCACCAAGGCCAACGCACCAAGACCGCGCAGCAAATGCACCGTCACAGACGTACTACAAAACATGATTGCCTCCATCACGCTCGGCAACTCCGGCAAGCTCGGGCGCACCATCCTTGAGCCAGTATCCACTATTGAGCAATTGCTCACGCACCTGTGCACGGGCGCGGTGCAAGCGGCTTTTCACGGCTTCCAGGCTCAGGCCCAGTTGGGCGGCAACTTCGGGTGCTGTCAGTTCATGTACGTCACGCAGTATCAATACTTCACGATAGGGTGGTGACAGGCGTTCCATGGCGCGCACCAGATCCAGCCGCAGGTCTGTGGGCACCATATTGGCCATGGGCATGTCGCTTTCGCTGAGTTCATCGAGTGCATCATGATATTTCTTGATGCGCAGCAGGCGAAAACATTCACGTTCGACGATACGAAACATCCAGGTGGCAAAGGTCGCCACACAACGCAACGCGCCAACTTTGCGGTACAGCGACCACAAGGCCATCTGCACCGCATCTTCAGCATCTTCGGCATTTGAGCAGGTGCGACGTGCAAAGCGTTTCAGGTCGGGCTGGCAGACTGTCAGCAGCTCGGCAATGGCTGCCCCATCGCCTTGCCGGGCGGCTTCCAGTAGTTGATGACGGGGATGGCTCATCTCAGTTATCCAGGTATTTGCGGCCCACCATGGCGCAGGCTGGGCAAAAGCCGACAAAGGCCGTCATGACCATGGTGACAGCACTGGCGATGACGACCCAGTTCAACATACCGCCAACTTTACCACTGTATGCCAGCCAGAACAGCAGCAGACCACTGATGATGCGCAGGGCGCGTTCCCAATGGGGTAGATTGCGTTTGAAATGAAACATGCTGAACTCCTCTTTGTAATGAATGACAATGACCAAGAGTGCTCAGACGCTTAAAAGGATTCAGGTTTTTTCAAAATAGTTTGAAAATCAGTTCAAACCCAAAATATCACCCACTGCCTGTTGCAATTGTTCTACCAGTTCTGCATCCATGTATTTGTATTCGTCAGGAATATCCAGCACATGCACAGGCTTATGGCCAATCAGGTTGCGGTAGCTGGCCATCAGGCGTGACTTGTGTTTTTCTTCCATGACAAAGATCACTTCTGCCCATTCTATGTCAGCAGCAGAGACAGGGTGGCGGGCGTTAGGGCTGGTGCCGCCAGAACGGGCGCGCACCATGGGATGCTTGCGCCAGACTTGCTCGGCAGTCGGGCTGCGCCACTGGTTGCGGCTGCAGACGAAGAGGGCGTTGATGGGGGTGTCCGGCATATTGCTTATAGGATAAATTTACATGGAATGGAGGTTATGAATGGGGGTTGTGCCAGCGACATCATGCCAGATACTTGCTACTTTGTTTCAAGGGTGTATGGATGTTCACTGCTGGGGGCGTCTTTGGTCGCGTATCAGATGTCTCTGCGTGGAGGGCGTTGAAAATTGATCGTGTCTTCATAGGTTGCGAAACAGCATTTGCTTCCATACTGGCTAAATGAAAAGGCTGCGATTTTGTCCAAGTCCAAAGGAAAATTCTTGGGTAATGGATGTGGTTCGACTGATCTGAAGAGATGGTCTTTCTTGAGATAGTCAACTTGCCTGACAGCGTATTCGGTGTCGTTTTCAGCAATTTCGTGAGGAGCATAAATTTTCTGAATACGAACTTTCCCATCATTAAATTCAATTTCAGCGACATATACCAGGAGGCCCGTCCAACTACGGCAGAAATAGATTTTTGATTCGTAAAGATAAATGTCCCATTTTTCTTCCATCGCTTGGGATTTAAATAAGGCACCATCGGCAATTTCTCCGGCATACGGGTATTCAAGCGAACATGGAATTGAGATGTAATTCTCGGGAAACTGTCCTATCAGTCTTTGACCAAAATCACCCCTTAATCTGAAGTAGGATTCCACGTTTTCCTGAGTTGTGGTTGATCTCAGTGATTGTGTGTAGGCAAAGCAGTCGCAGCCGGGAATGCCAAATGGATTTCTGGTATCTGTAGCATCCATCCATTGAGGTGAGAAAGATACGCTATCCTGCTCTTGAGAGCTTAGGTCCGTAGCGCCAGCATTACTTTCTTTTTTAGGCGGCGTAATGTCTTTCTTCCACAGTTTGGATAAAATTTTTTCAAACATGGTTCAGCTTGTACCTGATGTTGGCCAGTCGAGAATTATATGCCTAAAATTTAGGGAGACCTGTGACAATTTCCCTGTTGTACTTGCATTCATCGGTAGTACCTGGAAGTATTCAATTTCGGTATTCCGTCATTAAAAAAAGAGAATGGGAAGGTGACACTTGATCACCACTCGGATACACTATGCGGTGCATCGCATTGCGCCGTAACCAGAGCGGCGGCGGCCGAAACAATACAACATCAGGATAATTATGGGAAACACGGGACCGCTATTTGACATCAAGACTGAATACAGAGATAGCAAGAAAGCGCCGAAAAGTGAAGCAGTAACACTCGCGAATCCAGATGCAAAGACCTGGGAAGAAATTGGACTGGACAGCCACATCAAGCGGCTTGGCATTTGTCTAGTGATTTATTTGCTTACCCTGGGTATTTTTTGGTATGCAGTGGTGACTGGTGGGCCAAGCAATCCGCAAGTACGCTTGCTTTTCATGCTGTTTGCCGCGTGTAATTTCATTTTCCTGACGGTGACGGCTTACAAGATTCAGGTTGGCCTAAAGGATAATGGTTTTCAGAAGCATGGCGGCTGGCATGTAGTAGTGGGTAGCCTGTTCCTTAATCCGTTTTTTATAGGCTGGTATATTTCGTTGTCTGTCCTGATAAAAGCACTTTTGACACGCAGACGTGTCAAGATGGCAGAACGGTGATGCGTTTGCATTTATTGTGCGTTAGCATCTGGATGCTGCCTTGAGAGCAAACACGTAATTGCCGGGCTCAATACTGTTTGCTAACCGAAAACACATTCATCACAATGACACCAGCAATGATCAGTGCCATCCCTAAAAAGGCAGGCATATCCAGCTTTTGCCCGAACATGAACCAGCCTACGGCGGTAATCAGCACGATACCCACACCCGACCATACGGCATAAGCGATGCCCACCGGGATGACCTTCAGCGTTAGCGACAAGAAGTAAAAAGCCAGCGCATATCCCAGTACCACCAGCACCGAGGGCGCAAGCCGTGAGAAACCTTCACTGGATTTGAGGGCCGATGTAGCGACGGTTTCTGAAACGATGGCGATAGCCAGGAAGAGCCAGTTTTTCATGATAAGTGTCCTTGGTGAGAGGGCATTATGCATGTTGATGGGGGGGCTGAACAGTCTTGTCAGATCAGCGAATGTCTGAGCAAATCGGGGTTTAAAACATGAGGACTACATGGATTTTGACAAAAAAACGGTGCGCACGGCACACCCTAGCGATTAGCGTAACCCGTAGGGTGCGTCGTGCACACCATGTCCCGACATGCGAGATGCTGATGATTTATCAGGAAGATGGTGCCTTACAACGCGCCCTGCAAATGACCATACCAGGCATCATTTCTGATCAACGCTCAATACTATACTCTATCGTCACCACCACCCGAGCCACCTTGTCTATAGTGGTCTTGTCATAAGTGCCGCCGTATTCATCCGAGCTCACCTCTGTCCCGACTGGCAAGATATAAAACGCACCCTGTGAGGCAGAGCGCATGCTGCCGACTTTGACTGCGCCGTATTTGGCAAATTCAGTGGCGCGCTTGTTGGCGTTTTCGGTGGCGGCGCCGATGAGTGACATCTTGATGTCTTCCAGGTTCGATACCAGAAATTGCGGTGCGCTGTGGAATACCGGTTGGCCGTCAGCCTCCAGTTGCAGGGCTGCGCGGCTGACATTGGTGACCTTGGTCAAATCCTTGGATGTGACCAGTATGCTTTGCGTGGCCTTGTAGCCGCGCTGCACCTGGCGGCTGCGGCCTTCTGGCAATTCTTCGACGACCATGTTTGGCTCCACGGCTTCTTCCGATTCTTTCAAGGCAGTTTTTTCAAAGCCTTGCTTGCCCAGGAAATCGTCCAGCACCGGACGCGTCTTGCGCAATTTGGCCAGCGCTTCAGCAAAGCTGGGCGCGACTACGGCGACGCCTATGCGCCATTCTGCATAATTGGCTTGCACGGCTTTTTCTGCCAACCCCTTGACCGAGATACTCTGTTTGCCCGCGCCTATGTGCTTGGCCTGCACACCAAAAATAAAGGCGGCGGCTGACATGCCCAGGGCCAGCAAAATGCCGAGTATGACCAGGGCGCGGGATAAGTCTTTGTTCATTCAAATCTCCAGGGAGTGGTGAGGTAGCAAGGCCAACCTATGTTGCCATGCAAAAACTGAGTTTGCGATCACTGTTAAAATTAGCATCGCATCATCATATACTGCGATAAAGCTTTTGTTTTCCCTAAACTCATTGCACTTTGTTGCAAATTAAAATAAAAAACCATGCAAAAAAAATGGTCTACCCTGGAAAGCCTGCTTGCCTGGTGCAAGACTTTCGCACCCGCTCAAATCGGCACCGACAATCGCGAACGCCTGCGCGCCTGTGCTGGCATGTTGGCTGGTTTGTTCCTGACAGGTCTGGCTACAGGGGCCATGCTGGGCTCTTATGCCGCCCTCCCCATGATCCCCATGTTGCTGGCACCGATAGGTGCATCAGCAGTCTTGTTGTTTGGCGTACCCGCCAGCCCGCTGGCACAGCCGTGGTCGATAGTCGGCGGTAATATGCTGTCGGCCCTGGTGGGCGTAATGTGCGTGCATTTGCTGGGGCCATCGATGGCAACGGCAGCACTGGCGACTGCGCTGGCAGTGGCTGCCATGTTCTTGCTGCGCTGCCTGCATCCACCCGGTGGTGCGGTGGCATTGACTGCGGTACTCGGTGGGCCGGCCATACTGGGTCTGGGTTATCAGTTTGTGCTGATACCGACCGGCATCAATTCCATCTTGCTGATGCTGTTTGCGCTGGCCTATAACAATGCCACTGGCCGCCGTTATCCACATGCTGCACAGCCTGATCATTCCAGCAAACATGGCACGGGCGATGTGCGGCCCATAGACAGGCTGGGCTTTCAATCGCGTGATCTGGATGAAGTGCTGCAAAAATACAATCAGGTACTCGATATCAGTCGCGACGATCTGGAATCCCTGTTCCTGCAAACCGAGATGCATGCCTACCGCCGCCGCTTTGGTGAAATAAGCTGTGCCGATATCATGTCCAAAGACGTCGTCACCGCAGAATATGGCACCACCCTGGAAGAAGCCTGGACGCTGTTGCGCCAGCACAGGATCAAGGCCTTGCCCGTCATCGACAAGGCGCGCCGTGTCATTGGCATCGTCACCCTGGTTGACTTCATGAAGAACGCCAACCTGGATGTCTATGAAAAGTTTGATGAAAAACTGCGCCAGATGTTGCGCCGCACCCGCCTCATGCATTCCACCAAGCCAGAAGTCGTCGGCCAGATCATGAGCCACCCGGTACGCACCGCCCGTCATGACATGCACATCGTTGAACTGGTGCCCTTGTTATCTGACCAGGGTTTGCACCACATCCCCATCATCAATGATGAACGCCGTTTGATAGGCATGCTGACCCAGTCTGATTTGGTGGCGGCTTTGTATAGGGGGAAGCTGGCAGATACAGGGAGTGAAAGTGTGGCAGTCAATAGCCATGACTAATAGAGTCGTTTATCATTGCCGGTAAAATATCGCCTGATAGTTTTTTTGCGTTGATGCGCGTAACGTATCCTGCAGAGCGCCATATTTTGTAGAGCACGCTGCGCGCATCGATAGCGATCACCAAAAAACTGCACGTGATGAAGGGAGCAGACCTCATGAGTACAGAAAGAATCAACAAACTACTGCAAGACATACGCATGCTCGATGAAGAGCGTTATGCACTGGTGCAAAGTTTGCGGGAACTGGTCTTGAAACTTGATGATAGCGTGACCGAAGAGGTGAAATACGGCGGCCTGCTGTTTTCAGCTACCAGGCCATTCTGCGGCATTTTCTCTTACACTAAGCATGTGACCCTGGAGTTTGGTCAGGGTGCATCCTTGCCAGATAAGTACAAGAAGCTGGAAGGCGAGGGCAAGTACCGGCGTCACATCAAGCTGACTTCTGAACAGGATATCAGTGACAAGCATGTTCACGCTTATCTGGTGCTGGCATTGAAGGCAGCAAGTGAGTAGGTCAGCTGGCGGAAACAGAGTCAGATCCCAGGGAGTTATATGATGCAGCGCATGTGTGCGTGGTGCACGGCGAAAATATTTCCCTCGGTATGTGACATACTCATACGGCGCATTACAATGCGCCCTACGTTACGGCAATGATCAAGGTACTCGGGCAGTTTTATATGCAGCAAGCTGCCGGGTTTTGCATTGCACCGCGATCGTTGTAAAAGGATAGTCGTAGGGCGCATTGCAATGCGCCGCATGTGCGCGTGGTGCACGGCGAAAAATATTTTCTCCGTGATACGCAGTCTATGTCTTGACGCTGCGCATGCAAGCCCAATTTATCGGGACTCACCCCGCTTGACCCAATCACTGTGCAACAGACCATACCAGGCTGAATCCGACCTTACGCCGTCGATGATCCAGCGTTCGCGCAAGTAGCCTTCGCGGATGAAGCCCAGTCTTTCCAGCGAACGGGCAGAATTCACATTGTCGGGGTGAATGTCGGCGTCCACGCGATTGATGTTCAATGCATTGAAACCATAATCAAGCAGGGCAACCAGGGCTTCGTTCATATAGCCATGACCCCAGAAAGTGGTGTCCATGTCATAGCCGATTTCGGCACGGCGGCAGCCTTCGTCAAAGTGGAACAGGATGCAGCTGCCTATAAATTGCTGGTCCGATTTGCGTATCATTGCCAGGCGTAACAGGTCGCCTTTGACCATGGCGGCCTGGTCACGCTCTACCATTCCAGTTGCCTGGGCAATGTCTGTCCAGGGTGCAGTGGTCATGTAGCGCATCACGTCTGGCTTGGAACGCATGCGCAGGATGGCGGCAGCATCGTCCATGCACAGTGGGCGCAGGTGCAGGCGCAGGGTGTCGAGGGTGACTTGGTTAAAGGCGGGCATGATGAGGGTCTCCTTGGCGGACAGTGTGCAGATTATAACCGCGTATGGGTGGACTGCACTTCAGGAAAGTCTGTGTACAATAACAGCTCGCATACACGAATAAAATATCATGAAAACTTACCACGGCAGTTGCCACTGCAAGGCCATACGTTTTGAAGCGGACATCGATCTGGCCGATGGCACCATGCGCTGCAACTGCAGTTTTTGTTTGAAGATACGCTGCTGGGCGACGGTGGTGAAGCCAGAATCTTTTCGCTTGCTGGCAGGTGAGGCTGATCTGAGCGAATATCAATTCGGCGCAAAGAATGAACGGCATTTCTTTTGCGGGCATTGTGGCGTGCGGCCATTTGGCATTGCCCATTCACCCCGACGCGGTAAATTCTATGGCGTCAGCGTCAGCTGTTTTGATGACATCACCGTTGCAGAACTGGCGGAGGCACCTGTCAGCTATGTCGACGGTATCAATGATAACTGGGATACACCGCCAACCGAGACCCGTTATCTGTAGACTGTAAGGTTCGCAAGCTGAATTTCACTCTCACTCCACCAACACCGCCGCCGTCATTTCTGAAGCCAGCATCCAGCCCATGGCGGTGTATAGCGCACGGCCTTCGTCCGTGGCGACCAGCACACCGATGGAAGCATCTTTGCTGCAGGCATGATTAGCCAGGCTTTGCATGATGGCATAGGCCAGGCCGCGGCGGCGGTGTGCCGGTTCGGTGACAATCTGGTCAAACACGGCATACTGCTTGAAGACGGCCATGCGGCCCGTGGCTGCGTGGTGGCCTTCGCGGCTGCAGACGCGGGCGGTGACTGCGTCGCCATCCTGCGTGAGGCTGATGTGGTAGGCGTCGGGCATGTTGACTTCTATAGGCGCGATGGATTTTGTCATCAGGTATTCTAATGGCTTGATTTTCCAGCGCTTGGGCAGCAGGCTGGCAACACTGCTGTGCGGTGCGCAAATCTTGAGCCAGGTGTCAGGTGTGTCCAGCTCTTGTGCGAGTTTTTGCACGGCGGTCAGCACATGGCCTTGCAAGACATAGCGCTCCAGATGCCCGGGCAGGCCCACCTGGATGCGGTAGCCAAAATCGGCCAGCGGGATAGGGGCGTCGGTGCCACGTGAAATCGTCCAGCCATGCGCCCAGGCACTGAGTAGCTGGTCAGTCTTGTCGGCACCGCTTGCGGTGTCGCTGATGAATATAGGGTTGTGCATGTTCGCCTCTGTTTGAATCTAATTAATTATATATTCAAAAAAGCAACTCTACTGCATTATGTTGCTTTTAAGTAAATATATCAACTATTTGTCAAACAGTTAATTTAAATTGGTTTTGAAAACCTGCCAGGCTTGCCTGTTTCGTCTCTTTACTGTGATTATCTGGCTGTAGCAGATCGCATTATCATAGCTAAAATCGGCTTATACACTTGTTTATTCATATTCCTGTAATCAGTGATGGGTAATGACCAAGGTGGCCTGCATTGTTGCGGGCAAACTGACAAACTCATCTATCATTTGCCCGGTTGCCCCTTTTTTTGCCTGATCTGATACAGGCTTGTGTCAGTTTGTTAATTGCCCGTATCACGCATGCCCTGGGCCTGCTAGTGTCCTGTTGCCCTATCGTCTTACACACGCATCCCGGTCCAGATCACTGCCTCGGTTGCACCAGACACCATGGTTTGCAGGGACTTGCTACATAAAGTCAATTTATCCAGATGCGCGGCAGACTGGTCATGATGCAATTGCTCTTCTGCGACGATAGCAGCAATGACCTTCACTGCCGCCGCATCTACAGAAGTCAGTGCAGTGAGTTGTGCTTGCAGATGACGCAAGACGACACGTTCTACCGCTACCGTGGTCGCAGCAATGGCATGGCGGCCAAACAGGCCGGTGACAATGCCAAGTACAAGACCACCCGCCGCGCATAAAAAAGCACTGCGGCATGGGCGGCATGCCCGGCGTTGCAATTCTGCTGCGAACAGGGCGCGGTGTTTTTCTTCATGCGCTTTGAACTCGCGCAGTTCAGCCAGCATGGCAGGGGCGGTGAAGCGGGCTATCAGGATTTGTCCGGCATAGATGTGGACGGCACCATGTTCGCCGGCATGATTGACTTTCAATATGCGGTTTGCATGATTCATCTTGGCAGCAGAGTGGGTGATGTTCTTCTTGATAGACCGCAGTTTGCTATTGTTCATGGTGGCGTCGCCTGAGATGGCACTTCATTGAAGGCATTGCTCCCATATTATCCCAAATCACCCTCATCCGCTTCCACCAGCCGGGTCAACAGTTTCAGCAATTGCTTTTGCTCGCTTGCACTGAGGACGGTAAATTTGTTGCTCAGCACCTGCGTGGCGATATCATTGGCAGCGGCGAGTATGCGTTCGCCTTGCTTGTTGAGAAAATGCTCTATGCGTCGCCCTTCGCCTGCACGGCGTTCTATCAGGCCCTGTGCTACCAGGCGGTTGGCCAGTGTGCCAAAGGCCTGGTCGGTCTGGAAAGTGGCAACAGCCAGGTCATGTGATGATGCACCAGGCGTGTTGCCTATGGCGCGCAAGGCGTCCCATTGGGCCAGTGTCGTGCCGGCAGTTGCCAGGGCAGTTTCCAGGGCGCGGTGCTGGCGATATTGGGCTTGCTTGACGGCCCTGCCCAGTTGTTGGATGTGATTTAGCATGAGGCGAGTCTAGCATAAAGTATAAATAAGCTGATATAAGAAGATTTATATCAACATATTTATATAAATATGTGTATATAATGCGATGTCGATCGATGTCGATCGATGTCAATCGATGTCAATCGATGTCAATCATTTGGTATTGAGTTCATCTTCCTCTGTCTTGGAGAAATCATCATGTCATACACACCAGTAAGCCATATTGCAGACCTGCGTCCCGGTTTGTCCATCCGCTATGAACAGGCAGGCCAGGGGCGGCCTGTGTTGATCTTGCACGGCGGTGGCGGCACGGCTACCGTGGCTGGCATTGCGCGTCATGTGTCTGCTAGTGCCCTTACCATCCTGCCCACGCACCCCGGCTGGAATGGCACGGCCAAGCCGGATGATGTGCAAACTGTGGCTGACCTGGCCAAAGCTTATCTGGCCCTGCTAGCTCATCTTGATTTGCGTGATGTGATCGTCATAGGCTCATCGATAGGCGGCTGGATTGCCTCGGAAATGGCCTTGCATGATGCAGATAAACGCATCAGCAGTTTGGTACTGGTGAATGCTGTTGGCATCCATGTTGAAGGTGAACCTATTGCCGACCCCTTCGTGCTTGGCCCGCGCGGCCTGGCAGAACATGCCTTCCATGAGCCAGACAAATTCTTTGTCGACCCTGCCAGCCTGCCCGCAGAGCAGCAAGCCATGCAGCGCGCCAATATGGCGACCATGCGCATTATCGCCGGTGCACCCTTCATGCATGATCCGCAATTGCGTGAGCGACTCAGGCAGGTTGGCATCCCTGTATTAGTGGTGTGGGGCACGAGTGACAGGGTAGTGACGATAGCGTACGGTCTAGCCTATGCAGACGCCTTTGCCAACGCCCGCTTTACAGCCGTTCCGCTGGCTGGCCATTTGCCGCATCTGGAGCAACCGGTAAAAACCTTTGCCATCATGGATGAATTCATGCAGACCAGGAATGCATGAACTTCATCGCATGAACCTCGTCGACTCCGCCATCCATCATCAGCAAATGTCAGCAGATGCCCGTGACCTGGCATAAAAGACCTGGCTTCAACCCCAGCAAGGGAAACTGGAACAGGCCCAGTTGTTCGGGGATGATGTGGGTCGTCATTGCTTCTGCCAGTCTCAAACCCTGGTCGCCACTCGCCAGCAGTATCATGCCATCACCAGCCGCCGGGGCGAGAATGACAAAGGCGCGGTAACCATAGTTGTTACCCCAGTGCCAGAGCAGTGGCGCATGTTCTGCCGTAGACGTATGACTCAGCCCCCAGCCCAGGCCCCACTCAATCTTGCTGCGCTGGTTTGCCATGACAGGTGCATCGAGGATTTGTTTCTGAAGGGAGGTATCCTTCAACACCGCCTGCGCAAAGCGTGCATAGTCACTGATGCTGGTATGCAGGCTGGTTGGGGCAGCGGCTTTGCGCGCCGGGCGCAAGGGCAGGGCCTTGCCCTGTATGCTGCCGGTGATAAGCAGGTCTTGCCATTCCCCGGGCGGTTGGTAACTGCTGTGCAGCATGCCCAATGGCACAAACACTTGCTGCTGCATCCAGGCTTGCAGCCCCATGCCGGTGATGGCTTCGACTACAGCTTGCAGCAACATATAGCCTTCACCAGAATATTGCCAGCGCGTGCCAGGTTCGGATTGAAATTCCAGCTTGCCGCTAGACCAGTTATGCAAGCCTGCCATATGTTGCAAGACCATGCGTGCAGTGATTTTTTGCAAGCGCGGGTCTGTCACCAGTTCTTGCGGGCTATTGATATCACCTTGCCGCAATGCATGTTGATAACCCTGCGGCAGATACTGCATCAGTGGCTCATCCAGCGCCAGCTTGCCTTGCGCGGCCAGGCCCAGTACCGCATACGCGAATACGGGTTTGCCCAGGGATGCCGCCTGGAAGATACTGTTTGCATCAGGCATGAGCGCATCTGCACAGCCTTTGGCAAAAGATGGCTCCTGTATTTGCCCACCCTTGATATAGACCAGCGCCGCTGAGCAAACCTGATGCTTGCTGGCGAGTTGCTGGAATTGTGCTGATAAATCAGCTTTTGTTCCGGCATTTTTTTCAGCCGTTGTTCCAGCATTTATTTCAGCATTTATTCCAGCATTTGCGTCGGCTTTTACTTCAGCCACATGGGTTTGCGTAGTTTGTGCAGTTGTTGTAATCAGCAGACTGGCACATGCGAGCAGCGTGACGATCAACTTATTCGCCATGTGCATGCGAACTGAGGATTTTTCCATCAGCGCCAAAGATAAAAAATTCTGCACAGAGCTTATGATCAAGTCCGCGATAATGGATGACTGCCGTATTCACGCCCTTGAGCAGGGCAATCAACTCAAAGTGCAAATCAGGCCGCGCCGCCAGCCCACGGCTCCAGTACATGCGCGCCGCATCCTTGCCCCTGAGTTTGCCGCCAGACGCCGGGCTTACCCGCGCCAGCACTGGCGATGAAAATTCAAAATGATCGTCATAGTGACCGAGTATGCGCTCAAGATCATGCGCATTCCAGGCAGCCAACCATTCGCTGGCAAACTTCTGGAAAAAAGTGTCGTTGAGCATTGCGTCTCCTTCAATGGTGCCAGTCTGCAGTACCAGTTTGTACCTTAAGTTCTAATACTATAGGTTAAAATCGACGCCCGTGATGCGCGCAAATTTTTAGCCTGGCGGCACACACAAAAATTTATTTTTCTCGATTATAAAAGACTATATATGCTGCGTGCGCTCTTTATTGTTTTCACGATGTCGGTATCCTTGTACGCGAATGCAGCATCATCAAATGCTGACGTTGCCCCAATTGCGCCCCGACTGGCAAGCAAAAAAACCTACCACGGCCAAACGTATGTCGATCACTATCACTGGCTGAGCAATAAGCAAGACCCCAGGGTCATGGCCTATCTGCAGCAAGAAAACGCCTATACAGAAAAACAGATGGCCGCATTGCAGCCCTTGGCGGCACGCTTGTTTGAGACTACCAAGGCCAGGGTTAAAGAAGTGGACATGAACCTGCCGCAGCGCCACGGTCAATTTTACTATTACACCCGCATAGAAGCCGGGCAACAGCATGCGTTGATCTGCCGCCGTGCTGCGAAAATTGTGGAGAGGGTGACTAATAGGGATAATAAGTGGGAGAATAAGTGGGATGATTCTGCCGCAGAAGAAATCCTGCTGGACCTGAACCAGCTGGCGCGCCAGCATCGCTATGTCGCCCTGGGTGAATTCCATGTCAGCCCGGACGGCAGCAAGCTGGCCTATGCGCTTGATTTTTCTGGTGACCTCAAGTTTGAACTGTTTATCAAAGACCTCAAGACCGGGCGGCTCTTGCCGGACAGGGCGCAACGTGTGTCTTCAATGGCCTGGGCCGCAGATAATCAGACCCTGTTCTATGTGCAGGATGATGCTGTCACCCTGCGTTCTGAGCGCCTGTACCGTCAGCGCCTGGGCGGCAAGCCTGTCTTGCAGTACCGTGAAACCGCGCAAGAATTTGGCCTGTACGTGTCTTCCAGCCTTGATGAAAAACTGATTCTTCTCGATTCTTCATCCTATGACAGTAATGAAGCCAGGATACTGCCCAGTGCGCAGCCAGAAGCGCCATGGCAACTGGTGCAGGCCAGGCAAAAAGACCAGCGTTACTCCGTCGACCATCGCGAGGGCATTTTATATATCACCACCAACCGCGATGCACTTAATTTTCGCATCGTCACCACCAGCATAGACCAGCCATCAGCAGCATACTGGAAAAACTTTAGTGACTACGACCCCGAAGTGCTGACCGAAAAACTGGAAGTCTATCGGGATTTCATGGCCGTTACCGAAAAAAAGCAGGCAGTCACGCGCATGCGTTTTTATCACTTCACCCAGCAACGCTGGCAGGCACTGGACTTTGACGAGACTGCGTATTTTATCAATGGCATGGGTGGCGATGGCTATGAGTCGCCCACATACCGGGTATTTTTCCAGTCACCATTGACACCACGGGTCGCGCTGGAAGTGGATGTGTTAACTGGTCAGCGCAAAGTCTTGAAACGCTATGAAGTGCAGGGTAACTACGACCCCAATCAATATGAAACCAGACGCCTGTGGGCAAGCGCCAAAGATGGGGCGCAAATTCCCTTATGGGCAGTGTATAAAAAAGGCGTGGCCCTGGATGGTAGTGCGCCGCTGCTATTGTACGGCTATGGTGCTTATGGCGAACCCTCAGAAGCCCACTTTGATGTCAGCCGCATCAACCTGCTTGAACGCGGTGTAATTTATGTTGAAGCGGGCATCCGTGGCGGCAATGATCTGGGTGAGCAATGGCGCGCTGACGGTATGCTCATGAAAAAGAAAAACAGCTTCAATGATTTTATCGCCGCCTCTGAATATTTGATTGCACAAGGCTGGACCAGGCCAGACAAACTCATCATCCACGGTGCCAGCGCCGGCGGCCTGTTGATGGGGGCTGTCCTGAATGAGCGACCAGACTTGTTCCATGCAGCGGTGCTTGAGGTGCCCTTTGTCGATAGCCTCAACACCATGATGAATCCAAAACTGCCGCTGACCACGGGCGAATACCTGGAATGGGGTAATCCCAAAAACAAGACCGTCTATGATTACTTGCGCAGCTATGCGCCGTATGACAATATCCAGCAACAAGCCTACCCTGCGATGCTGGTGCTGGCTGGCTTGAATGATAGTCAGGTACATTACTGGGAACCCGCCAAATACGTCGCCAAACTGCGCGTCAACAAGACCGACCAACACCAATTGCTACTCAAAACCAATCTGCACGCAGGCCACTCGGGTGCATCGGGGCGCTATGGGAAAATGCAAGAGGCGGCGTTTCAGCATGCGTGGATGCTGGGGCAGTGGGGGATGGCGGATTGAGTCAGGTGAAATGCTTTTGATTGAAGTATCCACAAAAATTCAATCTGTAGGGCGCGTTGTAACGCACCGCTTTTATTGCCATTTCATCGCTCTCTTACACAACGGGATATGGTGCGTTACAACGCATCCTACTGGCTGGAAAAACGATGGGCTTGGAGACATACAAATGAAAAGAATAATATGCTCAGTTTTTTTTACTATTAACCTCTTGATTTCCTACGATTGTCTTGGTCAAGGCAAGGTCGTTTATGATAAAGACCCACCCCCAGTTCCAAAGGTAGAGATGTCCGCTGACTTGTTAAAAGTCAGCTATTTGTCATACATTGAAATCAAGAAAACTCTTAAGAAATTGAATTACAAGGCAGATAATGGTTTTTATAGTAAAGTTGAAAATTACGAAGTAAAAATCCTTGAAGAATCCCACTCATACACAGTTCAATTTTGGCCAAAATCAGGGAGTAAAGTCGAGTTTATGTTTGGAGGATGTATCTATCTTGTATATAACAAAAAAACACTCGCTCTTGAGGACACTATTTTTACCAAGTAATTTGTAGTGACGTAGGTACGATTAGCAAGGCGTAATCGTACGCATGAGAGCCATGTGATGCTTGCAGCCCGCCCGGAAAAAATACATCAGCATTGGTGCTTGCTGGAGACTCATTATCATAAAACTGAGGACACGGAGCGTGTACAATTTGTACGATTACGCTACGCTAATCGTACCTACGCAGACTTCAAGAAAAAGACTATTTGTCTACTCATCAATCTTGACATTTTCGCCTGTTTCCAATGACAAAAGAACGGCATCTCCCATGATATCCAGCGAGATGACATCGCTCTCTATACTGTAATGCCAGGGCGGTTCGACGAAGCGAGTCCATTTTCTTTTTCCATCCAGGCTCCATGCAGAAAGTTCAAGTTCTGCACACATTAATACAGTATTGCCGTATCTTGACCAATACCAAAATCCGGCTTCTGCACTTTCTTTGGCGATGAGGTCAATCGGTGCCATTGAATAAGTATAGGCATCCTCCCCAATCCCGATAAAAACAGTAGCGGTCTCTGGAATGATCAATACTCCAGGGTGGAATCCGGACAAGGGGCCTGGGAAGTACCAGCCTTCAAATAACAAATCGGCTGCATGCCCACAATCCGTCACGCCGATGGCGATGTAAGCTTGATCGTCCCTATTTCGATCGCTTTCGATGTGCTTGTGGACAACGACGTTACTCCTGGCAAGCTTGTGAGCAATTTCTTCCGGGTCAGTGGTGATGCTGACGGTGTATTTGCCAACGGTGGAATAAAACATGGGAGTTCAATACAAGAGGGTGAATAAATAGTAAGGTAGCAGGAGGATAGAATCCGCGCAAACACATTTGATCGTCGACGGATCTTCTTGACACGGTTCATGATGCGGTGGGCAACCTACTTGAACATCACTTACCTGGCAATCCACCCCAAGCCTTTGCCACTGACATTATGAATGTATAGCTTATCTGCTGTTTCAGTCACTCCCGTTACTGTTGGTGAATTGCCGCTAGGGTCTTGCAGGTCGGCGACGATCTTGCCGTCTTCGGTAAAGGTAATCACATGGCCGTAGGGGGCGGGTAATTTCCACAGCATGCGCGGGATGCGCAGGGCGATGCTGCGCAGGTAGGGGCGTTGTGCGGTCTGGTCCAGGAAGTTGCGTTGTCCGGCAAGGCCCAGCCATATTTTTCCGTCTTGTCCGCGCATGAGATTGTCAGGGTAGCCGGGCAGGTTGTCGAACAAGATAGTAGCTTGCGGCGATGTCACCGATACATCCAGCCGCTCAGCTGCAATGGCAATCTTCCATACCCTGAATTTGCCGCTTTCACTGACGAACAGACTGGCTTCGTCACTGCTGAGTGCAATGCCATTTGAAAAACTCAGACCCTGTGCGACCACGCGCACAGCCTTGTTTGCCGCGTCGTATTCCAGTACGTGCCCGGTGGATGACTGTTCAAAGATATCCAGCATGGCAGCCTCGGCCGTGCTGCCCCATTGCGTGGGGGTGAAACGGGTGGATGAATCGGTCAGGTAGATTTTCCCATTTTTGGCGATGACGACAGCGTCAGGGAAATGGACAGGCCCGCCTTCGATGATTTCGAGCAAAACAGTGATACTGCCATCAGCAGCGATGGACAACAGACCCTTGAAGGCGTCTGCCACGATCAGCTTTCCGCCTGCATCAAACGCCATGCCCAGGGGTCTGCCGCCGGTATTGCTGAACACTTCTTGTGCACTGCCATCCGCCTGCATGCGCAAGATCTTGCCACTTTCCACTCCAGTGTAGAGCTTGCCATCCGGGCCTATGGCTATATGTTCTGGCCCCACTTCGCCACGCAGGTCTATAGCATGCAAGTCTTGCAGTTTGTTGTTGACTGCATGCGCACCGGTATAGCCTGTTGCTATTGGAGCCTGCCAGGCAACTGGCTCTATGGGTACGGGCTTCAGGCCGAGATAGGCGGCAAAAGCCAATATGAGTGGAAGTGTCATTGCGAGAATGCGTTTCATGCAGGGCGATGTTGATTGATGATGTTTGTAGCGTATCTTGGTAGGGTGCGCCGTGCGCACCATCTTCACAATCCACGCGAATGCAAAAAACGGTGCGCACTGCGCACCCTACAGAGCAAGGGTTTATCAAACGCTAGGCAATCACCAGGGCAATGGAAAACCCGTCGTATCCCTTGCTGCCTACAGTTTGCAAGGCCGTTGCCGACAGGCGCGGATTGTTGGCCATCAAGTCAAAGAAACTGCGCACGCCTTGTACATTGGCGTCGGTGCTGGCGGGGTCTGCCACTGCACCATTGCGCACTACATTGTCACCGATGATGAGGGTGCCGGGGCGGGATAGTTTCAGCGACCATTCCAGGTAATGCGGGTTATTGGGTTTGTCTGCATCGATAAAGATCATGTCAAACGGATGTATGCCCTCGGCCTGCAATTGCGGCAGGGTGTCAAGCGCCTTGCCGATGCGGATGTCCACCTTGTGCGCAACCCCGGCGCGTTCTATATTCTTTTGCGCAATCGCCGCATTGTGCGGACTGAATTCAAGCGACACCACGCGCCCGCCTTCTGGCAAGGCGCGCGCCAGCCATATCGTGCTGTAGCCGCCCAGGGTACCAAATTCCAGTATGGACTTAGCGCCTTGCAGTTTGGCCAGCAAGTGCAGGAACTTGCCCTGGTTGGGGGCCACATGATGCTGCGGCAAATTGCCCGCATCGCTGTCTTGCAGGGCCGCAGTCAATGCAGGGTCGGCAGGGATCAGGCGTTCACAAAAATAGTCATCAACCGTGGTCCAGGTGGTTTGCGTCATGGGATTTTCCTTGGGGGAGGGGGGAGAAAATTTCGAGGTAGATGCATTGCTGGCGACCTGCCTGGCTTAATCAGGTATGCTTTTCCATGTTTGATTACTGAAGTCGTACTTCATTCTCTTTAAATGTGAGAAGCTGGAAGAGTAAAAAAGCAATGCACCATCTTTGTTGCGATAGTATCTTAAAAGATGAGGACGAGGCCCATCGCTTGCCAGAGCTGGTATGTCATCAAGGCTAGGCGGCAATTGCCCGTGAGTTTTTTCATAATCCTTGAGCACTGTCACGACCATATCGCGATATTCTCTCGCTGATGCATTGTGGTGATTTTGAATCAGCGTTGCTATGGCGAATGACAGTAAGGAAAGCCTCATCAGTAACACGGCCTTTTTCATTACAACATCATTCTCAAGGTGGCTGGCATAGCGGATGCAGGCATACACCAGCACGACGGGCAAGATCACCCACGACAGCATGCCCGCGTGCTCAACACTGCAAAGCCAGGTGATGCCAGCCCAAAGCAAGAGCAGGTAAGGGTGTTGTTTGAAGATGGAAAAGAAGCGCATTTTTCAGCGAGTTCACAAAGACGCATGCAGGATCATGCTGTCATTTTGCCACAACCCGCCCTTGACGCCCATATGTAACATCCAGGGAACACAGTCGAAACATCAGTTCAGTCATAAACAAAGATCCATAGCTTTTCTTTGAAATCATAATGCCAGCCTTCAAAAGGCATGAAGGTGTCAGCGTAGTACAAGAATGGTTCTTCCTTCTCGTTGTCGTAAAAGAGCATATGTGGTCGCTTCACCGTGCTTGCCAGCTCTGGTATGTCATCCAGTTTCACGGGCAGGTTCCCATGGCTGTGCTGGTATTCCAGCAGTTTGGCGACGATATGATCGGCATAGGCACGCGCTTCATCGCGCCGGTGTATCTGGATGCTCATGGCAATACTGGACGACAACAAGATCAGTACAATCAGGAGTAGGTATTTGCTGCGTACTTCAGCTTTGCGCCAGTTGCTTGCACATTTTAGGCAGGCGTAAATCAGGCAAGGCAGCCCTATTTGAAAGATGGCTACACCAAAATACTCTGCACTGGAGAGGTAAGTGATTGCCGTCCATATCGCTATCAGGTACGGGTGGCGCTTAATCAATAGCCACAAGGGGGCAAGTCGAGTGATTTGCAAAGCATCAAACCGCACAAATATCATGCAACATCGGTTTGGCAATCCGTAGATAATCTTCTGTATTCAAGATGATGGAAGTATCCAGTCGCCCCGCATTGAAGGCGATCTCGGCATAACGCGCCACCAGAGACGGGTCGAGCACCAGTTGTATCTCATCTGAAAACACAAAAGGCGGTATCGCACCGATGACGCAGCCGGTTTTTTCCATGGCTGCTTCTGGTGCAGCAAAGCTGGTCTTTTTGACTTGCATGGCAGTTGCCAGTTTTTTGAAATCGATCTTCTGGTCACCCGGCAAGATCGCCAAAATTAACTTCGCAGCTTCATCCTTGCTCTGGCACAGCATGGCCTTGGCACCCTGGCCGACTTCTGTGCCACGTATGGCAGCGACTTTTTCTGACTGGCCTTCGGCAGAATGCTCTACTACGCGGAAGCGGGCGTTATTGGTTTGCAGCAGGGTTTTTAATTGGTCAAACATAGTGTCATCCTTGATGAATGATGTAGTAAGGGGTGTGGTGAGATATTAAATCTTGATTGATGCGTGGCGCAAGACTTCCAGCACCCTGGCCGGATCGCAGCCATAGATACCCGCACCCCACGCCGCGTTTTGTTCCACGCATGCCCATGTGCCGCCAGCCAGCATACCGGCATCGACGACGCAGGCATCAGGCAAATCCACGCGCTCGTCCGCCAGCAGTGTGTTGATGAACATGAGCAGTGCCTGGTCTTCGTCTGCGCTACTGGCAAATTCAGTATCGCGCTGCACATCACCAAAGCGTGAATAGATGGAGTAGGTGACGAGCTGGCGCTGCAGGATAAAACAGCGGAATTCTTTTTCCCATTTCACTACGTCCGACACCAGCACAGGCATGTCGTCGTCATATTCTGCTGGTAGTGTTGCACCGGTATACACATCTGCCGGGAAGCTCTTGTCATTCGGTGGCTTGATGAAATTTGGCTGCACGAGCTGCCGCGCTTCGCCCAGGGTTTGCAGGCTGATCGTGCGCTGCCTGTATTCCAAGGGCAGGCGTACCAGCCAGTCTTCTGGCGGACTGAGCAGGCGTATGCCCAGTTGTTCTGCCAGCGTTGGTCCAAACAGGGCTTCGCCATACAATACCGGTTCAGCCAGGTTTTGCATGTGCTCTGGCACGCGCCAGTTGGTCAGACGCTGCACTTGCCAATCCAGCGCGCCCGCAGCTTTCCACAAGGCTTGTGAATCGTCGGTGTAGCGCGGGGTGAATATCAGTGTGGGCATGGCATGAGGTCAATCTTGCTTGGTAACTAAAGACTATATACGGGCAAGAGAGATGTTGGCAAGCTTGGTCGCACTGAAGCCTGCACCATCACTATCAAGCATCGCCGCGCCAGGCCGCACGCAAGTTTCTGCCACATGACTTTCATACCAGACCGACAGCACTATGGACAGGCAAAAGCTGATGACCATGAAAAGCAATGCCCGCCACAGGCCACGCCATTTACTGACACCCGGCCAGGTGGCGAAGATGGCGGCACCAAAGAGCATTACCAGCCATTGGTAGCCAACGGAAATCAGGCCCAGATCGCCAGATGCTATTGTCATCCCGGCACCGGGACTTTGTGCGCAGCCTGCCTGGTGCAAATAGTCGATGGCGCGCATCAGGAAGTAAAGCATCAGGCAAAAAAACAGCGCCAGCCTGATCCAGGAGGCGAGGTGCTTTTGCCTGGGGTTTTGTTGAACTTCGGCTGAGTTTGTCATTAGAGCAGGCCAGGGTTTTCTTTTGATGCTGATCCTCGTCTCAGGATTTCATCGCCTGAGAATGAACTTGCTGCGGGCAATTCAAATCAATGATGCCGCGTTGCAGGGCCAGCACGGCGGCGTGGGTGCGGTCGCTGGCAGTCAGTTTTGCCAGAATGTTTTTGACATGGGCCTTGACGGTATCTTCCGAGATGGTCAGGGAGAGGGCGATGCGCTTGTTGGATTTGCCATCGGCCACCAGCTTCAATACTTCTACCTCGCGCTTGCTCAAGGCATCGCCGCTGGCGGGCGAGATCAGTTCCATCGCAATGTCGTTGGGGATGCAGCGGCGGCCACTATGCACCTGGCGCACGGTGTCGAGCAAGTCCTTGCGCAACATGCTCTTGAGCAGGTAACCGGCGGCCCCGGCCTTGACGGCGCGCAGGGCGCGTACATCGCCTTCATAAGTGGTCAGGATGATGATCCTGGCTTGTGGGAACTCCTGGCGTATGGCAATGGTGGCGTCGATGCCATTCATGTCCGGCATCTGGATATCCATGAGGGTAACGTCAGGGCGCAAGGCGCGGTAACTGGCCAGTGCTTCATTGCCATTGGTGGCTTCACCCGCCAGGCGCATGTCTGGCTGGCTTTCAATAACGCTGGCGATACCCTGGCGAAACAGGGGATGGTCATCCACTGACAAGATAGTGATTGCTGCGGTCGATTCGCAATGTTCCATGATTCCTGTTTGCAAAATGGACCTGGGAGCCGGGCTTTCCTTGAGAGGGCATGCCTTGCATCCGCAGTATTTGTTAAATAGTGCAATATAGCATCGTTTTACAAAACTGGTATTAGCGCTCCCTAAATCCCGCCGAGTCAGGCGCACCAGAGCCTGCAGGCTCGCTGTCAATTACCCGTAAGGGGCATTGCATGTTGTTGCCGCTGGCACGACATTGCTCACCTCCCTCACACAAAACCAGGACGCCATGTTGATTGCAGCCTATCGGGTATGCAGCATGCCTGGCATGCCACATCCTTTCTATGACGCGATGTTGCCCTGGCCTTCGACGCTGGCTTTGCTGGCGCTGAGCGCAAGCATCTATTACCTTTGCCAGGCAGGCATGTCGCGCGCCACGGCCCTGAGCCAGCGGCGGCTGCACGACAATCATGCGCTTGAGGAAATGCACGACACCCTGATACAGGGCGTGCAGGGCCTGATGCTAAGCCTGCAAGCTACGGCCAGCCAATTACCTGGCGAAGGGCAGGGCCGTGCGCAAATTGAAGGCCTGCTTGATGAGGCCGAGAACTTGCTGGCGCAAGGGCGGCAAGCCATGCAGGATGAGCAGCGCATCGCCCAGCCCGGCAGCGGACTGGAGCAAGCACTGGCTGAATTGGCTTTCAGCCTTGCGGCAAGCAGCCAGGTCTCATTTTGCCTGAGCATCAGCGGGCATGCTTTGCCCATCACAGTGGCCGCGCGCAATACCATCTATCAACTGGCACGTACAGCGATGATCAATGCTGCTTTTCATGCGCATGCACAAAGGGTGGAGGTGGAACTCTGCCACGCCCTGGATAGCCTGGGACTGCGCATCCGTGATGATGGCCGGGCGTATGCAAGAGTTGGCCCGGCTACGATGGACAAGCATGGCTATCCAGGTGTGCAGCAAATGCTGGCGCAGGTCAGCATCCTGCAATCACGGCTGGAAATCTGGAGTGCGCCAGGGGCAGGGACCGAATGGTCGCTGAGCCTCGGCAGCCCAGTGGCGTCTGGTCAGCAGTTTGCCAAATCTCGGTTAAGCAGTACCTGCCGTTTCCTGCAAAAGCTGCTGTACCGGCATTAGTGGGCGATTGGCGTGTGTTGTTGTGTTGATGGCTATCCAAAAACTACCCGAAATGATTAGTTGCCTCCCCCGCTTTAGAGCGATGTGCAATTTTTGCCATGTCCATACACTTTGCTCTATCTCATGGCTCGGCTAGCAGTTGTTTGCGGCTGAGGTATGGCCCCTTATTGATGCAATTGGAGAAGTTCATGGAAACCAAAGACAACGGCATGGCAATTGACCGTCAGCGGCGCAAGGTCTTGCTCGGCGGCGTTGCTACCGCCACCACCGCCGCTTTCGGCCTGCCTTTCGTGGCCATGGCAAGCCCAGCCGACCAGGCAAATCAGGCAACACAGTCAACGCAGTCAACAACAGCAGCAGCCCACTTTCACGGAGAGAAAAAAATGGCTTACTTCAAAACCAAAGATGGTACCGATATCTATTACAAGGACTGGGGCTCAGGTCAGCCCGTCGTTTTTTGCCATGGCTGGCCACTGAATTCTGATAGCTGGGAATCGCAAATGATCTTCCTGGCATCACAAGGTTTCCGCTGCATCGCTCATGACCGCCGTGGCCATGGCCGCTCCAGCCAACCCTGGGATGGCAATGACATGGATCACTACGCCGACGACCTCGCTCAATTGATCGAATTGCTGGACCTGAAAAACGTCGTCCTGTTTGGTTTCTCCACTGGTGGTGGCGAAGTGGCGCGGTATATCGGCCGCCATGGTACCAAGCGCCTGGCCAAAGCTGGCCTGATCTCGGCCGTGCCGCCTTTGATGTTGAAGACAGATACCAACCCGGGTGGTTTGCCGATGTCGGTGTTTGACGGCTTGCGTGCCGGTTCACTGGCTAACCGTGCGCAACTGTATCTGGATGTGGCAGGCGGGCCTTTCTATGGCTTCAACCGTCCTGGTGCCAAAGTATCGCAAGGCCTGGTGTATTCATGGTGGGCACAAGGCATGCAGGCAGGGCACAAGAATACCTATGACTCCATCAAGGCATTCTCGGAAACTGATTTCAGGGAAGATCTCAAGAAATTCGATATCCCGACCCTGATCGTGCATGGTGATGATGACCAGATCGTGCCCATCGATGCTGCTGGCCGTGCATCTGCCAAGCTGGTCAAGAACTCCAAATTGCTGGTCTACGCAGGTGCGCCGCATGGCTTGACAGATACCCACAAGGACCAGTTCAACAAAGACATGCTGAACTTTATCAAGGGCTAGTCAAGGCTCAATCGCAGCTAAACCGCCGCTAAACCGCCGCCAGCGCCCGCCATGCAAAGACTCTATTCCATGTTCCCGGCTGGCCGCGCCGGGGCAGGTTTGTTGATACTGCGTGTGGTCGTGGCCTTGCAGCTTCCTGCGGTCAGTGCCTGTTGTGCCAGGCCAGCAATGGCCAGCTGGATGGAGTTGCTGGCACAGGGACTGGCGGTATTGCTGTGCATAGGCATATTGACGCCGCTGCTTGCCTTGTTGTGCGTGGTGATGGCGGGGTTTTGCCTGTTCAGTTTGGGGCAGGTTTTTGTGCCAGTACTTGCCATCGTCATGGCGAATGCAGTGGTGCTGGCCTTGCTGGGTCCTGGTGCCTATTCACTGGATGCAAAATTTTTTGGGCGTCGTCTGATAGTCCAGAGCGATACCAGGTCATGAGTTTCATGAGTTTTCGCTAAGTCTGCAATCAATACTATTGAGAGGAGGGCAAGACCATGTTTGGACTGACGACTCTGGGTATTTTTCATACCGCCATCAGCCTGCTTGCCGTGATCGCTGGCTTGCATGCCCTCTGGCGCTGGCAAGCCATAGACACTCGCAAGACTGGCGGTAAAGTCTATCTGGTGACGACAGTGATTTCCTGCCTGACTGGCCTGGGCATATTTGCCCACGGTGGTTTTGGCAAGCCGCATGCACTCGCCCTGATCACGCTGGTGGTGTTGGCAGTGGCCGTGCTGGCGCAAAGCAGTTCTGTGTTTGGCCGTTTTTCGCGCCGGGTAGAGGTGCTTAGCTATTCACTGAGTTTCTTTTTCCACCTGATACCCGGCATTACCGAAACCAGCACCCGTCTGCCGCTGGGCCATCCCTTGCTCAACAGCCCCGAGGCACCAGCGCTAAAAGCCTTGTTTGGCCTGCTGTTCATCGTTTTCCTGGCGTGCGCAATCTGGCAAGCCAGACGCACGAAGTAAAAGTAGTCCCTCATTCATCCTCATTTTCAGAAAGAACACATCATGCCTATCGCCAAAGCAGAACCAGGTAAAGCCCTGTTGAACCCGACTAACCACACCCTGATCATGATAGATCATCAACCGCAAATGGCCTTTGCGACAAAATCCATCGACCTCGTGGCCTTGCGCAATAACGCCGCCATGGTCGCCAAGGCCGCCAAGGAATTTTCGGTTGCTACCATCCTGACCACGGTGGCCGAGAAATCTTTTTCCGGCCCCATCTTTGAAGAAATCAAAAACGTTTTCCCGGATGAAAAAATCGTTGACCGCACCAGCATGAACACCTGGGAAGACAGCCGCATTGCCGAACTCGTCAACGCCAAGGGCAAGGACAGGATAGTCCTGGCTGGCCTGTGGACATCAGTTTGCATCGTTGGCCCGGCTATCTCGGCGCTGGAACAAGGCTTTGAAGTGTATGTGATTGCGGACGCTTGCGGAGATGTATCCGCAGAAGCCCACCAGCACGCCATGGAACGCATGTTACAAATGGGCGCACGCCCGATGACATCGCTGCAATACCTGCTTGAATTACAGCGTGACTGGGCGCGTGGTGAGACTTACAATCAAACCGTGGCGACAGCGATTACCCATGGTGGTGGCTATGGCCTGGGCTTGATTTATGCGAAGAGCATGTTCAATGCCAGTGAAGCGCATTAATCTTTGACAGGCATTTGTTTTTCTTGATCCGGTGACTGAAAAATCACCGGATCAATGATGATTTTCCAAGAGGTAACCACCATGAACGCAAACAACGCAGACCTGATACTCCACAACGGCCAGTTCCACACGGTAGACCGCAGCCAGCCACTCGCTAGTGCTGTCGCCATCAAGGACGGCAAGTTCCTGGCGGTGGGTGATACAGAGAGCGTCATGCGCTTCAAGGGCGACAATACCCAAGTCATCGACCTGCAAAAACGCTGCGTCATCCCCGGCTTGAATGATTCGCACATCCACCTGATACGCGGTGGTCTCAACTACAATCTTGAATTGCGCTGGGAAGGCGTGCCCTCGCTGGCCGATGCCCTGCGCATGTTGAAAGAGCAGGCGCTACGCACGCCGCAGCCGCAATGGGTGAGGGTGGTAGGTGGCTGGACTGAGTTCCAGTTCGCCGAAAAGCGCATGCCCACGCTGGATGAAATCAATGCTGCTGCGCCAGATACGCCAGTGTTTATCCTGCACCTGTACGACAGGGCGCTGCTCAACCGCGCCGCCTTGCGGGCAGTGGGTTATACCAAGGATACACCCAACCCGCCCGGTGGCGAAATCCAGCGCGATGCCGCAGGCAACCCTACCGGCATGCTCATCGCCAAACCGAATGCGATGATACTGTACGCCACCCTGGCCAAAGGCCCCAAACTGCCGCTGGACTTGCAAGTCAATTCCACCCGCCAGTTCATGCGCGAATTGAACCGCCTGGGTTTGACCAGTGCCATTGATGCCGGTGGCGGCTTCCAGAATTATCCTGAAGACTATGCCATCATAGACCAGCTTGCCAAAGAACAGCAACTGACCATACGCATCGCCTACAACCTGTTTACCCAGAACAAGGGGCAGGAGCTGCAAGACTTTGAACGTTGGACCGACATGGTCAAGCCCGGCGATGGCAGCGATTTTTATCGCCACAATGGCGCGGGTGAAATGCTGGTATTTTCTGCCGCCGACTTTGAAGACTTCCTGGAGCCACGCCCCGACCTGGCCGCAGGCATGGAAGATGAGCTGGAAAAAGTCGTGCGCCACCTCGTCAGCCAGCGCTGGCCTTTCCGCCTGCATGCGACTTATGATGAATCCATCAGCCGCATGCTCGACGTGTTTGAAAAGGTCAATCGCGACATCCCCTTCGATGGCCTGCACTGGATGTTTGACCATGCCGAGACAATTACAGAACGCAATATAGAACGCGTGCGCAATCTCGGCGGTGGTATCGCTATCCAGCACAGGATGGCTTTCCAGGGTGAATATTTTGTCGAACGCTATGGTGCTGACGCGGCCCGTGCGACGCCACCTGTTGCCAAGATGCTGGAGATGGGCGTGCCAGTCGGCGCAGGCACCGACGCCACCCGCGTCGCCAGTTACAACCCCTGGACTGCGCTGTACTGGCTGGTCTCTGGCCGCACCGTAGGCGGCTTGCGTCTGGCCAGCGTCAATGCGCAATTGTCACGCGATGCCGCGCTGGAATTATGGACACTGGGCAGTAGCTGGTTCTCGAATGAGCAGGGCAAGAAAGGCCAGATCAAGGAAGGTCAGTTGGCAGACCTGGCAGTGCTGTCTGCCGATTATTTCAGCGTGGCAGAAGAGAGTATCAAACACATAGAAGCGTTACTCACCATCGTCGATGGCAAGATAGTGTATGGCGTGGCAGAATTTGGCCCCTTGTCACCACCTGCGATTCCGGTGCTGCCAGACTGGTCGCCCGTCACCAAGATCAGCGGGCATTATCGTGCAGTGACAGCTACGCAAAAAACGGCATTGCCACATCAGTGCCGTGGCGCTTGTGGCGTGCATGTACACAGGCATGATGTGGCACGTGGTGCGAATGTACCGGTCTCTGATTTTTCAGGGTTCTGGGGTGCGCTGGGTTGCAGTTGTTTTGCTTTTTAAGAGAGTAGCAACATGCGTTATTCAAAAATTTTGCTGGGCCTGGTTATCTCCTTTGTTACTGGTGCAGGCTGCAACTTGCTGCACATCCCCGTGCCATCTCCGCCGGTATTGAGCGGGGCTTTTCTGGTGTTTACCATGAGCCTTGGCTATTGGCTGGTGGATCGTTACACCCAGGCACAGGAAGCAAAACACAAGGCCTTGTGTGGCGGCCATGCTTTAGAGAATACAGAAAACAAGAAAGAGGCTTGAGATGGATATCGCCATAGGGGCATTACTGGGTCTGGCTATCGGCGGTTTATGTCGCTGGCTGGATATTCCTTCGCCTGCACCGCCAACGCCCATCGGTGCTCTGCTGGTGGTAGCCATGACGGTTGGTTATCTCGCGGCTGGGCAGTTCGCCTGAAAGGCATTACATGAGTACGATGAATTTTTTCCAGCGCTTGTCCATGCCCGCCAAACCTGATCTGGGTTTGCTCTTCCTCAGACTGGCAGGTGCCTTCATGCTCTTATATGTGCATGGCTTGCCCAAGCTCATGCATTACAGCACCGAGCTGACGCATATCGATGACCCCATGCATCTGGGCCGCGCCCTCACGCTGTGGCTGGCATTGCTGGCAGAAATTGCCTGCCCGCTGCTGATTGCTGCAGGCATCTTGACAAGGCTGGCTTGCCTGCCCATCATCTTCTTGCTGCTGGTGTCCATGCTGGCAGTACACCCGGACTGGAGCATAGCCGAAGGCCAGTTTGGCTGGCTCTTGCTGATCATCTTCAGCACCATCGCCCTGGCCGGGCCGGGCGCATATTCATTGAGCAAGGGCAAAGCCGCATGACGAGCAAACACACACTGGGCATTGCTCTGGGTTTTACCGCAGGCTATGTCGATACCGTCGGCTTTGTCGCCCTGTTTGGCTTGTTCACCGCCCATGTCACTGGCAACTTTGTGCTCATCGGCAGTGAGCTGGCCCACCCCAGTCATGGTGTGCTGATCAAGTTCCTGGCTTTCCCGGCATTTATCCTGGCCGTGGCACTGGCCCGCATCGTCGCCGTCAGGCTTGAGGCCAGCGGCAAATCCGCAGCGCGTGCCTTGACGGGCATGCAGTTATTGTTCTTGCTGTTGTTCATGCTGCTGGGCTGTTTATCTACGCCCGTGCAAAGCACTGATGCCATCTTGCCCCTCGTGGCAGGCATAGCCGGTGCCGCCGCCATGGGCGTGCAAAACGCCGCCAGCCGTCTGGTATGGACAGAGCTGGCACCCACCACCGTCATGACCGGCAATGTCACCCAGATCGTGATTGACCTGGTGGACATTCTCAGGGGCAGTGCAGTCGCGGGCACCAAAGCCCGGCTGTGGAAATTCTTGTGGCCGGTACTGGCTTTTGGTGTGGGGGCAGTAGGAGGGGCGTTTGCGTATATGTATGCGGGGTTTTTTGCATTGGGTTTGCCGGTGGTGATTTTGTGTTTTGTGTTTGGGTTGGCTGAGTGAGGTTGAAGCCTGCGCCTTTGAGCACGTGTTTCGCAGGAGCGGCTTTAGCCGCGAACATTTAGCCTCGTAGGTTGGGCTACGCTTTACCAGCCCAACACTCGGCGCTTAAATAACGTATACGTTTATCAACCGCACAGTGTTGGGCTGATACACCGTAGCCCAACCTACGTATCTACCCACCCACATTCACCCAACCTGTATTAAAAACACAACGCCATTCCCACCCTCACTAAAATATTTCCCTTGATTGTTAAAAACTCAAGAATCAGGAGTATAGTGAACTTGGTATTATAAAAAATGCATTCAAAAATATAAACAGCCAGCAACCCTGCATGGCTGCGCCCAGCTTGATCACACCCCCACTTTCTTGAAATGGAACAGAGATGAAAATCCTTTCTATGATAGGCGGTAGCCTCGCCCCCATGCTACTTTTGCTCGCTGCCCAGGCCCATGCAGCCCCGGATAATGCGGCAGTTGCGCGTTGTGAACGCACCATTACTGCGGACGTGGTGGCGATAGAGCAGGCCATGATGATTAACCGCCTGGGCACCTCACAACCGGGCGGCATGGTGTATGCGTTGCGGGGTGACGTGGTTGCTGCCCACGGTAGCACGCCGGGGCCGGGCAATGCGCAATTGCGGCCAGGCAAGCGCCCGCGGCCCATGGTCTTGCGGGCGAATGTGGGTGACTGCCTGGTGGTCCATTTCCAGAACTGGCTCAATCGGCCTTATTCCAATTCCAACCCACCTGCGACGCGCAATGCATCGGTGCATGTGGCCGGTATGGAGCTGGTGCGGACCATCAGCGATGACGGCGGCTTTGTAGGTAATAATCCGGTGTCTGCAACAAACTATGCGAGTGGCATTATCCAAACTGGCAAAGCCATCACCTATCACCTGTTCGCGGCAGAAGAGGGCAGTTTTCTGCTGTACAGCCTGGCCGGGCAAGAGCAATTGACATATGGCCTGTTTGGTTCCGTCAATGTGCAGCCACGTGGGTCGGAATGGTATCGCAGCCAGGTCACGCAAGCTGAGATGCAGCAGGCATCGGGCACTGGGCCTACCGGTTACCCGGTGATCAATTATGATGCGCTCATACCCGGCAGCAGCAAGCCGGTATTGAAAATGCTGGATGCAAGAAATAACATTGTCCATAGCGATCTGACGGCCATCATCACCGGGCCTAACCATGGCCCCTTCACCGTTAGCGGCACACGCAATCCGTCTTATCCCAATCCAGAATCACCCTACCGTGAAGTGACGGTGATGTACCATGAGTCGTTCGCGCTGGTGCAGGCATTTTCTCAAGTGGCGGACTCAAATAATGTGCTCAGCGGTGCCAATGATGCGTTTTCCATCAATTATGGTTCAGCAGGCATTTCTGCCGAAATTCTCGCCAACCGGCTCAAGGTCGGGCCGACTGCTGATTGCCCCGAATGCAAATTTGAAGAATTTTTCCTGAGCTCCTGGGCGGGTGGTGACCCTGCCATGGTGGTCGATAACCCAGCCAATCTGACGTGCTCGCCCCAGCCTTGCAACACACCCAAAGCGACCGTGGCGTTCTACCCGGATGACCCATCGAATGTGTATCACACTTACCAGGGTGACCGCGCCCGTTTCCGCGTCTTGCATGCGGGCCAGGGTATCTTCCACGTCCATCATCACCATGCACATCAGTGGCTGTATTCGCCAGACAGTGATACCAGCAGCTATCTCGACAGCCAGACCATAGGCCCAGGTTCATCCTATACCATGGACCTGGTCTACGAGGGCAGCGGTAACCGCAACCTGACGCCGGGCGACTCTATCTTCCATTGCCATTTCTATCCCCATTTTGCCAGCGGCATGTGGGCCTTGTTCCGCGTGCATGATGTGCTGGAGCTGGGTACGCCTCTTGACGCAGATGGCAAGCCCAGGGCCGGTTCAAGGGCGCTGCCTGATGCCGAGATTTTGGCCGGTACGCCCATTCCTGGTTTAGTGCCCTTGCCAACCCGCGCCATGGCACCATTGCCAGCGCCAGTGCATATCGATAAAGGCCAGGTCAAAGTGACTGGCGCGGGCAACCCTGGCTATCCCTTCTTTGTACCGGGTGTCGCCGGGCACCGTGCGCCGCATCCACCAAATGATTTTGCGGTGGAAAATGGTGTGGCCCTGAATGGCGGCTTGCCACGCCATCTGATTACCGGCGGCACGATTACCATCGATAAATACACGCAGACTGACTTTACCAAGGAAATGGGCCGCATCAATGCCATAGAATTACCAGAGCAGGGCACCGCCACAGAACAGGCGGCCATGAGCATGCATGAGCAGAAATCAGTCGCCACCAGGTTGCCCGACGGCAGCCCTGCGCAGTTTGCCATGAATGGTTTGCAGCGTGCGCCCGGCGCACCGTTTGCCAACCCTGCCAGAGGTGCTACCGTCACGCCGCCAGTGCGCATCTACAAGGGTGCTGCCATGCAGACTGACGTTGTGCTCAATAAAAAAGGCTGGCACTTCCCGCAGCAACGCATACTGGCTTTGTGGCAGGATGTGAAACCGATATTGAATGGTGACAAACCGCCAGAACCCCTGTTCTTCCGCGCCAACAGCAATGACGTGGTTGAATACTGGCACACCAATCTCGTGCCCAGTTATTATGAGCTGGATGATTTCCAGGTGCGCACTCCGACCGACATCATCGGCCAGCATATCCACCTCGTGAAGTTTGATGTGCTTGCCTCTGATGGCGCGGCAAATGGCTTCAATTATGAAGACGGCACCTTCAGCCCGGACGAAGTGCGCGCCCGCATCGATGGCATCAACCAGGCTGGCGGTATTGCGGTTAATGGAAAGCAAGTCAGGCTGACACCCAAAGCCATCGCCACCTTTGGCAATGGCCCTACACCGGGCAGCATGCAATGGGTGGGCGCACAGGCCACGGTGCAGCGCTGGTGGGTTGACCCCGTGATGGATAAGCAAAAAGCTGACCGCACCCTGCTGACCGTTTTCACGCATGACCATTTCGGCCCCTCTACCCACCAGATGGTGGGCCTGTATGCCGGGCTGGTGGTAGAACCCACGGACTCACGCTGGACTTCAACTGATGGCCGTATCTTGTTTGGCAACCGCAATGATGGCGGCCCTACCAGTTATGCCGCCAACATCGTGCCGCGCCAGGGCAAGGCATACCGTGAATTTGCGCTTGCAGTGGCAGACTCACAATTTGCCTATCTGCCAGCCAGCCGTAGCAGCTTTGATTGCTATCCCGGCCAAGACCCGATATATAGCGGTTGCAAGCGCAGTGTGAATGGCACTTACACCGGCTGGGCTGATCCGCTTAATGGCATCAACTGCGTTGACTGCTTGCCAGTGGCAATCAGCAATCCGGTCAATCCACCGATTCCACCTATTGCGCCTACCACCAAGCCCAGTATCATTGGTGGTTTTGGTGTCGGTGTATCGGTACTCAACTACCGTAATGAATCCCTGGCTTTGCGGGTGGCTGCAAATAGTGGCACAGTCAATTCAGGTACTGACCTGGCGCGGTCTTACAGTTCCATTTTACGTAATGATGTACAACTGAACGTGCAGCCTGTAGGCGGTGCCAACATCAATCCACGTTGCGTAAAAACTGCCACGAATAATTGCTTTACTTTCCCAAGACAGCCAGTCAGTGCGCAGATGGGCGGCACCGATCCTTTTACGCCTATCTTGCATGTCTATGAAAATGACCCCGTGCAATTGCGTGTCATCGATGGTGCACTGGTGGGCAACCATACTGTTACCGTGAATGGCAACAAGTGGTTATTTGAACCCTTTGACAGTAACTCTGGTTATCGCAACAGCCAGACCATGAGCCTGTCCGAGCATTTTGAAACCCTGTTCACCATCCCGCAAACCGGCAAGGCGCAGTCGCTGGATTATCTGGTCAACACCAGCAATGCCTATGACGGCAATGTCAGTGGTGCCTGGAGCCTGATGCGCAGTTATAACAACCAGGTGTCGTGGCTCTCACCTTTGCCTGGCAATTCCAGCATCAGGCCGGTTGCCACTACCATGCCCAACCTGCCCACTGATTGCACTGCGCGTGGGCCATGCGTGCGCCAGTTCAAGGTATCGGCCACGACCATACAGCAACTGCTGGGCCCAAATCAGCAACTGCTGTATAACAACCGGCGCGTCAAGAATCCGAATGACCCGAATGACCAGTTGGCCCTGAGTGACCCCAATGCCATCGTCTATGTGCAAGACCAGGACCTGAACCCTAACGGCACCCTGAAAGCCGGGCTCAATATCGAACCACTGGCCTTGCGCGCCGCTGCTGGCGATGTCATCCGGCTGCAACTGACCAACCGTGTCAATGCCAGGGCTGCTGTATTTACCACGGCTGAGTCGGCAGCACGCCAAATACCAACGAGCTTTACCGCTGCCTATGCCAACATCAATCTGCTGCCTTCTACCCAGGCAGGCTTGCATCCGCAATTGCTGGCGATGGATGTCAGTAATGCAGATGGCATGAACGTCGGCAACAATCCAGTACAAACCGTGGCCGCCTGCAACCCTGCACCTTGCACCGGCACGCCGCCATCCATCATCTATACCTGGTATGCTGGCACCCTGCAAAACGAGAACGGCATCACCCGCGCCACGCCGGTAGAATTTGGTGCCCTCAACCTGGCACCTGCCGACCCGTTGATGCAGGCTTACCATGGCCTTTTTGGCGGCATGATCATTGAGCCAATCGGCGCGAAATGGCAAGACGATCCAGGCACGCATATTTCCAGCACGGTGTCGCCTGCGGTGGGCAAGCTTTTCCGTGATTTTGCGGTCTTCATGCAAACGGATATCGCCATGCAATATCAGGGGCAATCACTGTACAGCGCGGGCTTGCCTTTGATGGCAGTCAACTACCGTACCGAGCCTTTCTTTTATCGTTATGGTACCAAGACCAATTTGAAACTGGCTGCTATCGACACCACTGCTGAGGTATCAAATACTCTGGTGAATGGTGATCCACAGACACCTGTCTTCCGCGCCAATGCAGGCACGCCAGTACGCTTCCGCCTGTTTGGCCCGCTTGGGCTGGCAGATAGCCTGAATGTGTTTGAGCTGACTGGTCACCAATGGCAGTTTGAACCTTATGCTGATAATTCTACGAGGATAGGCAGTAACCCGGCATCACTATCGACGGGCACGCAGTCCGGCTATGGCACGACATCGCATTTTGATGTTGTCGTCGATAAGGCTGGTGGTGCATTCTCGGTACCAGGCGATTACCTGTACCGTAGCTGGCCCAATGGTCAATATAGTACTGGTGGCTGGGGCGTGTTCCGCGTCAGCCCTGCTCACACTCGTGCTGCCGGAGCAGTTGCAGCGGCAACAACGGCAACAGCAACAGTGCAGGAAGTGTTTGCTGATGTCGTCGTGATTGACAAGGTCGTGTCCCTTGAGGGTATTCTGGAAGTGACAGGCAGTGTTACGGTGCGCCCTGGTGGTGTGCAATGGGAGCAGGCCGACTCTGTCACCATCGTGGCAGACGGCAAAGAACTGGGCAAGGTCGCAGTTGACCAGTCAGGCCGCTGGCAATTCAAGGCCAACGTAGCAACGCCCGGCATGCTGGAAGCGCGCTCTTCTTTTGGTGGCCTGGCGCAGCACAGAGCGGCAGCGACTATCTTGACCGCCACCAATGCGATCGAGGCGATAGACAAACAGGCCGAACCACCCGTGCTGCCACTGCAAAAAATTGAACGACGGAAGCGTTGATGGGGTACGCCATACTTAGCAAACTTGCCTATGCACGCAATCGCTGGCATCAAGCCCTGGCTGGGCTGATGTTGGCGACTACTCTGGCGAGTGCGCAGGCAGCTATTTTTGCAGGCAGTGCCATTGCAGCATCGGTACCAGAAGGTAGCACCACAGCAAATCAGGTAATCAAGGATGGCGTCTCCTTGCAACTGGACATGTCACAGTCCATGCAAGAAGGGGCAGAAGCCC
Organism: Undibacterium sp. Ji83W; assembly: GCF_049340385.1. Taxonomy (NCBI): domain Bacteria; kingdom Pseudomonadati; phylum Pseudomonadota; class Betaproteobacteria; order Burkholderiales; family Oxalobacteraceae; genus Undibacterium; species Undibacterium sp. Ji83W. The sequence continues at coordinate 195,004 of NZ_JBMPOZ010000011.1, forward strand.
GCTTCACCCTGAGCCTGCGCGATGCCGCAAGTGCCAAGCCCATCCGCAATGCACGACCTATCGCCTGGGTCGATGGGCAAGGTGGACAAACCCAGGCAGGAGAAAGCAGCGAGCAGGCTTGCCGCCGCAAGGTCGCTACCTTCATCGGTGGCGATTTGCTGCATGCACCCGCGCTGAGTCTGAATGCCTATTATGTGCTGGCCCTGAACGAAGATAACTCCATCTCCGTCATCAATCCACAAACCGGCTTTGGTGGCTCCAAACTGTTGACCATGGTGATACTGCATGGGCCAGGGCAAGACTGGTTGCTGACGCCTGAGCAAAACCTGTGGGTCAGCCAGCCGCAAGTGCATGAGGTGGCGCTGGTAGATACCCGCAACTGGCAAGTCAAAACCCATGTACCCGTGCCTGGTCATCCGGGCCAGATGGCCTTGCGCCCCGGTGCACAGCAATTATGGGTATTGACTGACGATGGCGTGACAGTACTGTCCGCAATCAATGGCCAGGTGCTGGCAAACATCAAGACAGGGCAGGGTAGCCACAGCATCGCCTTCAGTGATGACGGCAAGAGCGCATTTGTCAGCAATGCCGCAGACAATAGCATCAGCCTCATCGACGCAGGCAGCCTCAAGAAAACTGCTGAGCTTGCCGGTGGCAGCAAGCCTGTCGCCATGGCATGGTCATCCAGGGCGCAACTGCTGTATGTCGCGCATGAAGGTGACGGCCAGATTATTGCCTTTGATGTAGCAGGCAAACAGGTGGCCAGTATCAAGGCGCTGCCAGGTATCTCCACCATCCGCTTTGCACCGGATGGCCGCTATGGCTTTATCCTGAACCCGCAAAAAAACAAACTTGATTTGCTCGATGCTGCGACTAACCAGATCGTGCAAGGCGCAGACATCACGCATGGGCCAGACCAGGTCACGTTTTCTGATCGCATGGCTTATATACGCCGTCGCCATAGTGAGATCATGCAACTGGTGCCGCTTGATGCAATAGCACACAACATACAAGCCGGGCAAGCACTGGCGCTGGCATCCGTCAGCAATGGCCAAAAAGCCTTGGACCAGGGACGCAGCGCGGGCAGCCTGGCAGACACCACGGTGATGGTGCCCAATGGCGCAGCCGCTCTGCTGGCCAACCCGGCTGACCGTACCATCTATTACTATCAGGAAGGCATGAGCGCACCCGCAGGCAGCTTCCGCAATTACGGCCATGAACCGCGCGCCGTGCTGGTGCTGGACCACAGCCTGCAAGAACGCCAGCCCGGCCTGTACCAGGCCAGCGCGCGCTTGCCCAAGGCGGGTAATTACCAGGTGGTGTTTTATCTCGATTCACCCAAGATGCTGCATTGTTTTCCAATCACGGTGCAGGCTGATCCCAGCAAGCCACCTGCAACACCTTATGCAGTGACACTGGCGGGAGCTGCACCTGCCTTGACTAAAGGTGAGAGCCAGAACCTGCAATTCGTCATCCGCGATGCAGTCAGTGGCCAGCCCAAGACCGGCATCCCTGATTTGCAGGTCTTGCTGTTTAATACAACAGGCAATCAACAACTGCAGCTGGATGCGCATGAACAAAAAAATGGTGACTATGGCATCAGCTTTGCGCCTTCCGTCAGCGGGCATTACTATGTCTACTTCCAGGCAGCATCGCTGGGCATGAGCTGGAACCAATCGGCACGACTGGTATTGACGGTGAAATAGAGATTTACTGAATCGGAACCAATATGAAGCAAGTGATGAAAGACGTATCAGGCAGGATGAACAAGGCGTTGCTGCTCATGCGAATCATGGTGTGCAGCGTCTTGTTGGTGGCAATGCCATCTGCGCAAGCCGCCATGCGCGCTATACCAGAAGCCCAACTGGTAAATCAGGATGGCAAAAACGTCGCCTTCTACCGTGACCTGGTGCAAGGCAAGACAGCGGTCGTCAATTTCATCTTCACGTCCTGCACCATGATTTGCCCCACCCAAACAGCCACCTTGCGCCAGGTACAGCGTGAGCTTGGCACGCGGGTAGGGCGCGACGTGGTTTTCATATCCATCAGCATAGACCCCAATACCGACCAGCCCGCACGTCTCAAAGCCTTTGCCCAGCAGTTTGAGGCAGGCCCAGGCTGGCAGTTTTTGACGGGTAATAAATCTGTCGTCGACAAGTTATTGCGATCCCTCAATGCCGGTGTTGGCGACATCAGCAATCACAGCGGCCTTGTGCTGGTCATCAATGAAAAAAAACAGGCCTGGCAACAACTGGCCAGCATGCCTGAGGCCAAGCTTATCCAGAGCACTGTCGAACAAGTGGCCGGGCCTGACCCCGCCATGCAGGCCGCCAATGGCCGCTACTTCCCCAATCTACCTTTGCAAACGCAAGACGGTAAAACCGTGCATTTTTTTGATGACGTCATGAAAGACAAAGTCGTACTCATCAATTTCATCTTCACCACCTGCCCCGGCATCTGTTCACCCATGACGGCCAACCTCGCCAAGGTACAACCCCTGCTTGACCCGCGCGTGCAAATGGTCAGCATCACGGTAGACCCCGACACCGATACCCCCAAGGTCTTGAAAGACTTTGCCAGCAAGTTCAAGGTGCGCCCAGGCTGGTTATTTTTGACTGGCAGTTCAGAAAACATCAGCACTGTTGCAAAAAAACTGGGTGGCAGTGGCGAAGACAAAGATGCCCACAGCGGCATTTTATTGGCAGGCAATGTACAGACCGGCGACTGGAAAAAAATCTATGCGACAGCAAAGCCAGAAGATATTGCCCTTGCCGTAGGAAAGCTGTTGCCAGCAAGATGATGGCAAGGTTTTGGACTGTACTTCCCGTTTTGCTCTGGCTGTTCAGTGCTGGCATTGCCACCGCCGCAGATGAGCAAGCCTGGCAACGCGGCCAGGCCATGTACCACAAAGGCTGGAACGGCCAGGCTGCCTGCGTGCGTTGCCATGGCAATCAAGGCCAAGGGCGCGAAGAAGGCGGCTTGCGTGCCCCGCCTCTGGCAGGCAAACCAGATCAGCAGCACCTGCAACGCGCCCTGCTTGAAGGCGTGGGCAGCAATGGCCAGACCCTGCATCCCCTCATGCCCCGTTACCACATCGATGCGGCGAGCCTGAATGATTTGCTCGCTTACCTGAACGTCATCGGCACAGATACGCCCGGCCTCACTGACACAAGGCTGCGTGTCGGCGTTTCTTTACCGGCCAACGTTTACGGTGCCGCCATACAGGCAGGCTTGAACAGGGCTTTTGATCAGGTCGCCAATGGCGTATATGGACGCAAGCTGGAACTGCTGGTCAATCCTGCATCAGATCAGGTGTTTGTCGAAGTCGCCAGCTTGCAAGCTGGCTTACAGGCCATCTCCTATTCTGCAACTGATGCTAACAAACTGGCAGTCATCGGCTCCTTACCCTTGCCAGGTGTCGCGAATTTTTCCGACATGCCTGCATCAAACAATTTCTACCTCTTGCCCTCCATACGCGAGCAAGCCAGCGCTTTACTGACCCAGGCTGCACTAGATGCTCGCAGCGATATTTCCGGTTCTGCTCCCGACAATGTTCCTGGCAATAAAGCGTCACAACAACTGACCTTGATCTATGACCTGGGCAATGATCCCGCCTTGCATGCATTGCTCAAAGAGTTGCGCGAGCAAGCACGGGTAAATCACCAGTCCCTGCGCGAGCAAATATGGTCAGCCAAAGTCCGCAAGCCAGGCGAAGCGGTGATTTATCTTGGCAGCGCCGCCAATTTGCGTGAAGTACTGGCAAGCATAGGCGACGGTCTGGTATATGCCAGCGCCATCCACATAGGCCACGCCAGCCTGCAACTGCCACCCGCACAAGCAGCCCGTCTGCGCCTGCTTTTACCATGGCACACCAGCAGCCCGGTGTTTGACCTGCCCACCGCCTACAGTGACGCCGCCTACGCGGCAGGCATGGTACTCATAGAAGCACTCAAGCGCAGTGGCCGCCAGCTTGGCCGTGCCGAGTTGCTGCAACAACTGGACCAGCTCAGGGATTTTACTGTTGCGGGATTTGGCAAGATAGGCTTTCACCCCGGCCAACACCATGGCAGCCATGGCGGGCAATTACTCGCCGTAGATGCCGAACATGGCATATTCACGGTTTTGCGTACCTGGTAGCTGCATTTGCGTCGCCGAATTTGCGGCGCAAAAAAAGCCAGCAAATAATGCCAGCAAATAATCATTGATGCCCGTTCATTGTGTGAGTAGCACGAAGAAAACCTTGAGCGGAACTGTTTTTTAAAGGGTAAGGTCAAACAGGCTGTTTCCACACTTAAGACGCCTTTGATGCAAGAACGCCAGCGCATGTTGATGAATGAACGCAGTTTGCAATCTTTCGTTTCCTTCATCATCGCCACACTGATCACTGCCTTGTTTTTATTCCAGCTCGTCAGGCCATGGCATATAAAGCCTGCGCCTGCCACCGCCTATATAGGCCTGGACTTGTCATCCCTGGCCGTGAACATGCCCAAATCGCCGGTCAAAAAAGATAAGCCCTCCACCAGCAGCACTGTCATCCCCAAAAAATTGAACGGCAAATAAATAAGCCAGCAAGCGCCACGCCGCATCATCCTCAACAAACAGTTGCGCAGCCAACGCCGCAAGCAGAGCAGCAGGATGCCACTACAGACTTCCCGGCTGGGCAGAAATCCGACGCACCAGCTCCGCTGAATATAGGCAGGGATGCCATTGCAAAAGCTTATGCAGACAGCCAGAGTGATATGCAGAAAATGGCTGGTCAGGCTGGTAAGATGCTGGAAACGGTAGAGGCCAGCAAGAACAAAAAATTCGGCCACGCAGTCAGCCAGGCCAAGATAGAAGATTGCATCAAACCCAATCCTGAGGGCATCACCATAGGGCAAACCACTTTTAAAGGTTATTTTGCCGCTGCAGCACTAGCCTATAATGCCGTGACGGGGCAGTGCAAGTAGTACGGTATTTCCTGTCCTGATGTACAAACTTGGTTAGACTATGGGCTGTACACCGTTTATTTACCGCCCAGGATCACCCACGTGTTTTTTATCAAATTGCAGACCTTGCTCAAAACCGGCATGGCTGCGCTCATGTTCAGCTCCCTTTTTATTATTTCCACGCCAGCCGCAGCGGCTGTGACCGGCTATTCTGGCATCATTACCCCGCAACCCAGCCGCCTGCTGTCTGACTATACCCACACCGCCTGGAATGGTCTCAACGGCGCGCCCAATGACGTACTCAAGTTCGCCCAGACCACCGATGGCTGGTTATGGATGGCCACGCCCACAGGATTATTCCGCTTTGACGGCGTCCGTTTTGAACGCATGGACAAAGTCCAGGGTCACCCCCTGCAATCCAGCAACGTGCTGGGTTTGCTGGGCACGCCAGATGGCAGCTTGTGGGTAGGCTACCGTTTCGGTGGCATCAGCGTGTTCAAGAGCAATACCGTGCGCACTTATACCGAGGCAGACGGCCTGCCCGGCGGCACCATCATGAGCATGACCATGGGGCCGGACGGCAGCATCTGGGCCGCTACCCGCGAAGGGCTGGCCGTATTGGCACCAGCAGCACAGCGCTTCAGCCGCGTTGGCACTGAGACCGGTTTGCCGCAATTCATGGCAAGGCAAATCCTGTTTGACAAGGCAGGTGTGCAATGGGTGTCGGTCAAAGGGGGCGTCTACTTCCGCCGCCCTGGTGAAACCCGCTATACCCAGGCCTGGCCCAAACTCGATTTAATGGCCATGGCAGAAAGCCCCGACGGCATGCTCTGGGCATCAGATGGTGCCTATAAATTCTACCGCATGAGCACCAGCGCACCAGCAGGTAACCCGGTGCCCAAGGCTGAGATAGAAGGCAATGGCATGCACTTTGACCGCGACGGCGTCATGTGGATATTGCGCACCCACGCTCTCGAACGCCGCCGCGCACCATGGGCAGCCAACAGCGGGCTCGACCAGTTGTTAACCAAAGAGAGCGGCATGAGCGGCCCCCTGCCGCAAACCTTCTTCCAGGACAGGGAAGGCAATATCTGGATAGGCACATCCCACGGGCTAGACCGCCTGCGCCGCAACCGCCTGCACATCTTGCCGGTGGCTCTGCCGTTTGACCATCCCTCCATGGTCAGTGTGGGTAATGGTGAAGTCATGACCGCAGATTTTGCCGGGCCTGTACGCAGCTTCAAGGCCAATGGCGACTACCTGGAAGAACTGAATACGCATTTCAGCATGAGTTATCGCGCTGACGATGGCAAGCTTTGGTTAGGCAACGATAACGCACTGTGGCGGCGCGATGCCAACAAGTTTGCCATCTTCCCCATGCCGCACGATGTCACTGGCAACCAAATCCAGGCCATGGTCATTGACCAGCAACAACAAAAATGGGTATCGGTATCGCGCAAGGGCCTGTTCCGTATCGACAATGACGAATGGCAATTGCAAAGCGGCCTCAATGGCCTGCCCACCGAGACCGTCATGAGCCTGGCCAAAGACACTTCTGGCCATATCTGGGCTGGTTATCTCAATAACTGCATCGCCCTTATTTACAGTAAACGCGTACAGCTATTTGGCAAAGAACAAGGCCTGGAACTTGGTAATGTACTTGCGCTGCAAGCAGATGGCGAACGTCTCTGGGCCGGTGGCGAATTTGGCCTGGCCCTGTACGATGGCAAGCGAGATGCTCAACATTTTGTGCAAATCAAAGTCAGCGGCCAACAAGCCTTAAGAGGCATCTCAGGCATAGTCCGCACCGCCGCCGGCGATCTCTGGTTGCATGGCGCAGATGGCATTAGCCGCATTTCTGCCAGCGAAGTTGAGCAGCTATTGCGTGACCCCGCTCATGCAGCAAATTACGAACGCTTCAATGCGCTCGATGGCTTGCTGGGCAGCCCATCGCAACTGCGTCCTTTGCCGTCGCTGATCGCCGCCAGTGACGGTAAGCTGTGGTTTTCTACCGCCAGCGAAATCGCTACCATAGACCCGCAAAATATCCCCCGCAATACACTGCCGCCAGCAGTAGAAATTACCGCCATCCGTGCCGGTGGCAAAGACTATATGGCACAGCCAGTCCTGCAACTGCCAAAAGAAAACCGCGACATCGAGATCAGCTTTACCGCACTCAGTCTCAGCATGCCAGAACGCATCAGCTTTCGCTACCAACTGCAAGGCTACGACAAAGGCTGGCAAGACCCGCATGGTCGCCGCGAAGCCTTCTACACCAATCTGCCGCCGGGCAATTACCGCTTCATGGTCAAGGCGGCAAATGAAGATGGCGTGTGGAATGAGCAAGGCGCGACCATGCAAATTGGCGTCACCCCCAGCTTTACCGAGACACCAGGCTTCATCATCCTGCTGCTCTTGCTGGCCGCGGCATTCTTGTATGCTCTCTACCTGCTGCGCATACGCTACCTGACAGCCCACATGCAAGACCTCATGCATGAAAGACTGGCAGAACGCGCCCGCATCGCCCGTGGCCTGCACGACACCCTGCTGCAAAGCGTGCAAGGCCTCATCATGTATTTTGATACCCAGGCCCGCCGCCTGCCCGGTGATTCAGAAGAGCGCGCCAAGCTGGAACAAACCCTGGACCTGGCCGACCAGCTCATGGTCGAAGGTCGCGAACACATCATGGACCTGCGCAGCGAATCCGTACCCGAAGAGCTGGAACAAGCACTACAACAATACGGCAGCATCCTGCTCAATGAACGCTTCACCCTCACCCTGCGCGGCAAGCCCCGCTGGTTGTGCGAAGCTGTCCGCAATGAAATCCACGCCATCGCCCGCGAAGCCCTGCTCAACGCCGCCAGACATTCAAAAGCCAGCAAGGTCACGCTTGAACTCGAATACCAGCGCGACCACTTCACCCTGCGCGTCGCCGACAACGGCCAGGGCCTGCCCACCACCATCGCCCAGGCAGGCCACCGCGAAGGCCACTGGGGCCTGGTCGGCATGAAAGAACGCGCCGAGGCCATGGGTGCAAACTACCTCATGAAATCAGTGGAGGGTGAGGGTACGGCGATACAGGTCAGGTTGCCTGCGAACCTGGCTTATACCATGCCGGTTGGGGCTGCGTTTGAGGGATGGTCGTGGTTGGCGTGGATGAGGAGATGGTTCGGTCGGTAGTGACGATAGGTTTCATTCTTTACGTTATCGACCAGATAAAGCTTAAGATAATGTAATCACAATTTGGTAAATCAAAGTATCTCCGTATTCTTAGCATACGGTAGCAATGTTTTAGAGGCGAATGAAAAAAAATGATTAACAAAGACCTGCTTTATGCCCTGCAGACCCGCAGCAAACAAATGATTCGGTTATTGGATAACTTTACAGACGATATTAAAAATCATTCGTTAGAAGAGGGCTGGACGGTAGTTGCTGAAACCATTAAGTTGGTAAAGGAGCTTCCGCCGACTCAGAGCAAGTACAGCCACCTCATCAAGGCCATCAATCGCGCATGGTTGGCGTTTTGCGAGCAGTCGCCAACGGCGGCGAACCAGCTGTATGACGATGTCATCAGGGCACTCGAGGAAACTACATGGACAGATGTGGATGAAGCACAAATCGCATATCAACTGATCTATGCTTTTCACGATAACCATTTGCGTTTCCCGGGCTCAAATACCTACTTGCACCTTGCACTAAAGCAGCATTCGCCCAGACTCCTGGAGTTAGTTAAAAGGATAGTCGCCTACCCGACGCAGAAACTGTTTACGACGCCCGTCAAACCACAAACTGGTATCGGCGCCGATGCGATTGAAATGCTGCTCGAAATTTATTTTTATCATGGGGGGCTCAATCAGGTGGCCGATCTGAAGGCTGAGGTTGCTGGACTACTACCAGCTCTCGTGCGTGCGAATCTGGAAATAGGAAATGGTATTACCCTGTCTCTGATTGAACATACCCCCGAGCGCTCAGTTATTGTAAGCCAGCTCATCGAACTTTACATCATCGCTGGTGTGCACGACAACCTGGGAGGAATGTTCTATAGCATTATGCTGGAATTACTGGATAACAGCGGTGATAGCTTTATCTATGACGATCTGGACAAGATTACAGCGCAGATTGAAGTCTCTTCAAAACAATGGACCGCGAGCCAGTTAGAAACATTTACCCGCTACGCTTTCTTCTACGGCTTGAAAACCGATGAGGACAGGCGTTTGCTATTGACCAAATCGAAGAAAGCAATGCGCTTGTCGAAGGTGATTATTGATAGCGGATATTCTGGAGCCTGTATTGATATTTTAAGGTCGCTGCATCAGGGTATCGACTCACGCTCCTCCAGTCCGGCACCGTCCGTGCCGGGGACACATCAATTTAAAGACCTCAACTTCAAGCTGCTTGTCATACAGGAGCTAATGTACGTTCAGGAAAAACTCTTGCCACGCTTTGATGTAAATGAATTTATCCGGCAATGCACGGACCGCGAGATCATGATTGAGAAAGAGGGCTACGAGGTCATCCCGGAAGTGTTGGCGTATTTTAAAGCTTTGCTGATTCCATCGTCACTTTTGGCACAAGTGGAGAAACTAGCGTTTGATGGCGGTAACGAGATTTATCGTCAAATTTTCCCGTATTGGGATGGGGAGTGCGATACTTTCGATGTGGTATCTACAGAGGATATCAAGCTAGTTCCTAACTTGAAACGCCTGTCGTCCATGCCATCCCGGTTTGTAGAGCAGTATGGAGCGGAGCTGAGCAAAAAATCTATCGAAGTAAGCTATCTCGCGTAGATGCGGTTAGAGATGATGGGGGCGTAGCATAGCACCTTGCACTTGCCATTTTTGCTGATATTGTCTTCATGCTGGAACTGATTCTTGGCGTCAATATCATTCAAGTTGATGGACGGCGGTGCGCATGGCGAAGCTTGCTGACTGATATCATCAAATCGATAAGAGTAGTTACGGTTATTTCTGTAGAAGCGATAAATAGAGATGCCCATAGATCTGTTTTTTGAAAATCTGAAAAACCTGTTCCTTATTTCTAACCGAAATCTTCAAACCGTCATGCCAGACTTGATCTGGCATCCAGCGGCTTTCGTTGCGCGCTTGCACAGTTATTCGGGAATTGGATGCCGCACACGTCTTTTGCAAAGAGTAACAATAATTTGATGCCAGGGCCAAACGACACTGGATGCCGGATCAAGTCCGGCATGACGGGTTTGAGGGTAATGGTCAAAATAGATTAAGGCTCAATAAGCTCCGTACTGTAGGGCGCATTGTAATGCGCCGCATGCACGTAAAAAACGGTGCGCACGGCGCACCCTACAGAGTGCGGCCATGTGTAGGGTGCGCCATGCGCACCGTTGGGTACACGTAAATCAAAATATTACACATCAATCCTTCGGCGGTTCCCACAACTCCACCCGGTTACCCTCCGGGTCCATGACCCAGCCAAACTTGCCATATTCTGAGTCATCCACCTTGGCATCGACATCACATCCTTCTTCACGCAAAGCGGCGAGCAGGGCGTGCAGGTCATCGACGCGGTAGTTGATCATGAAGGGCTGGGTGCCAGGCGCAAAGTAGGTCGAATCGGCAGGGAATAATGACCAGGCTGTCTTGGCATCGTTGTTGGCACCATTGGCCTCGAATACTGCGCCACCCCATTCGCTCAGGTCAAAACCAAGATGATCGCGATACCATGCGCTCAAGGCTTTGGGATCTTTTGCTTTAAAAAACACGCCGCCTATGCCAACAACACGTTTCATATTGCCTCCTTGAAGATATCGATTGAAGTAGAAAAAATTATGTGACTAGTCGTTCACCACAGATCACAGATATTACCTGACCCCTTAATGCTGTGCAAACCGCCGCGCAAACCAGATCGCAGTGGATGGGTTGGCTCGGGCTTGCCGTCAAACCTGACAAACCATCATGCCGCCCTGAGCTGCTGCCCCAAATCCTCTTCCATCAGTGTCTCCAGAATAATCTCGCGCAATCTTTGTACCGCCATGTCCGGTTCAGCATCGAGCCTGTGTAAAGTCAGGCCCAGCATGGGTAAGGCGGGCAGGGCGGGGTTGTTGATGATGCGCAGGTGATTGGGCAGGCCAACGGCGGTGCGCACGGTCACGCCCAGGCCTGCGGCGACGGCGGCCCAGATGCCGCTGAGGCTGGGGCTGGTGAAGGATAAACGCCAGGGGATGTTGGCGCGGTCCAGTGCGCTGGTGGCACAGCTGCGCATGAGGCAGGGGGATTCGAAGGCGACTAAAGGCAAGGGTTCGTCGCCGGAATAGCTGGCTTGCAGTTGTGGGTCTGCCGGGCCTATCCAGTGCATGGCAAAGTTGCGCAGGTGTTCGCTGTGCGGGCTGGTGATGTTGGCGTCCCAGGTTAGCGCCAGGTCTAGCTGGCCGCCGGTGATGAGGTCGAGCAGGGTGGCGTTGCGGGCGATCTTGGCTTCTATCCTGACCCTGGGGTGGGCGCGGGCAAAGCGGCCCAGTACGTCGGTGAGTATGCGTTCACCAAAGTCTTCAGGTATGCCCAGCCTGATCCAGCCTTCGAGGTCAACACCGCGCACGGCGGCGGCGGCTTCGTCATTGAGTTCGAGCAGGCGGCGGCCATAGGCCAGCAGGGTTTCGCCCGCAGCCGTGGGCAGCATGCCGCGCCCGGACTTGCGCAGGATGGGGCTGCCGACCTGGTCTTCCAGTTTCTTGAGCTGGGCGCTGACGGCTGAGGTAGAGCGGCCCAGCCTGTCTGCCGCCTTGGCAAAGCTGCCCAGCTCTATGCCAGTGACAAAGGTGCGCATGACGTCGAGGTCGAAGGTGATCTTGCTCACTTAGTTGCTCCCATTGGTTACTCCCTTGGTTTGTTTATTTTTTGTCCATTCCGTTTTTTGGAATGATAGGTTTAAAATTATCTGATTTTATGGATGAAGATAGTCGGGTATCTTGTACTTGTCAACAACGCTTTTGGAGTCGCACCATGCAAATTCCCAGCACCATCGCCCGCGAACTGATGGGCGACATCGCCCCAAAATTTGCCGAGCTGACCGACCAGATCTTGTTCGATGACATCTGGCAAAGACCGGGACTGCCACCGCGTGAGCGCAGCCTCATTACAGTCGCCACGCTGATCGCGTTGAATCGCAGTGAGCAATTGCCCTTCCACATGCAAAGGGCGCTGGACAACGGCATCACGCATGCCGAGCTGGTGGAAATCATCACTCACCTGGCTTTTTATGCGGGTTGGCCTACGGCGGCATCTGCCATCAGCGTGCTACGTCAATTGGCTGCAAGCCAAACTATTTCAAAGTCAAAGGAGTAAATCATGCCCATGAGCCGCGTATCCCTGTTAAAGGGTAAATCACCTGAATACCTGCAAGCCTTGTCGGATGCTTTGCATCAGGCCTTGGTCGACGCATATGAAGTGCCACTACTCGACCGTTTCCAGGTCATTCATCAGCATGAAGCAAATGAACTGGTGTTTAACCGTAATTACCTCAGTCACCAGGACAAGCCAAGGTCGGACGATTTTGTGCTGATACAGATTACCGCTGGCCGCCAGCGTAGCGCAGCAACCAAGCAGGCGTTTTACCAGCGCCTGGTGAGTTTGCTGGCGGCATCACCCGGCATCAGGGCAGAGGATGTCATGGTCATCATCAATACCACGGCAGCAGAAGATTGGTCGTTTAGCGGTGGGGTGATGTATGACGGGGTGGCGCGGTATGGGTGAGGACGTTGCATTTACGTAGGTTGGGCTGGGTTGGTAGGTTGGGCTTCGCTTTATCAGCCCAACACTGGGCCTAAGCAAACGTATACGTCATTTAAACGCTGAGTGTTGGGCTGATAAACCGTAGCCCAACCTACAGACTACGAGGTATCAGCCTAACGAGGCCCGGCCCAATCTATGATCCCTGCAATTTATGAGAAAAATTTTCCGTCAAACCAACCGACAAAGGATCCCAACATGATCGCCATGCAATACAACTTCACCCTCCCTGCCGACTACGACATGGACATCGTCCGCCAGCGCATCGCCAGCAAGGGCCACATGCTGGACAACTTTCCTGGCCTGGCTTTCAAAGCCTATCTGCATGCCAGCAAAAGCAGCGAACTCACGGCATCCAGCCAGAATGTCTACGCTCCTTTCTACCTGTGGAACGACAACGATGGCATGAACAATTTCCTCTGCGGCGATGGCTTCAAGGCCGTCTCGCACGCCTTTGGCTGGCCTGCGGTCAAGCAATGGTCGGTATGGCATAGCCATGTCGATGCGCAAGTACGTGGTGCGAAATTCGCCACGCGCCAGGTCAGCACTATCGCGCCTTATACCGCACTGGGCGCATTGCGTGAACATGAAATCGAAACCGCAAAAAAATTCAGCCAGCAAGACGGTGTACTGGCAATGCTGGTGGCTTTTGATGCCAATGAATGGACAATGGTGCGCTTTACTTTATGGCGTGATGTGGCAGCGGCTAAAACAGCGATGCAATTTGCCGGGTCGCTTGCGGACGTACAGGCCTACGAAGTGGGGCATGTCTCGGCACCTGGGCATTGATGCGGGCATAGGCAGGCAGGTCCCTGTATCCGGGCCGGACGAAGGCCGGGATACAACCTATGAGCCTATTGATTGTCGAAATTGCTGATAATTTTTTTCAAATACTCTATGCGAGACTGCAGATAAGGCGACAACGATCCTGTGCGGCTGGTGAGCTTGGCGATTTCTTCATAGACTTCCCTGGTTTTTTGCTGATCTTTTTTATTGATATGAATGCGGCACTGTATTAAAAGAGTTTGAACCAGGTCTTTCGTGTAAAGATCAGCCTGCTCTTTGGTCAGTTGCCTGCGGATAGACAGCGCTTCGTCGATAAATTTTTGCGCGGTATCCATGTCTCCATTGGTGATGTTGATATCGGCTATCCTGACGATGATGTCTGCTTTTTCGTTCTGCAGATCTGGGTTTAATTTCGTCTGGTTTTGCAGGATGGTATAAGCGTCCTGATAGGCATTGAGTGCCTCTTCCATATGCTTTTCTCGCTGTTCCAACTGCCCAAGAGAATAGATGCTGATAACAAGATTGGGCAATAATTCTGCATGCTTTTCTATCACCTTGCGGTAGAGGCTGCTTGCTTCCTTCAGCAGTGTTTTCGCCTGTTCATAGTTCTTGTCCTCGGCTGCAAGGATGCCTGAAGTTCTGAGTACCCATGCCAGAAGCGGATTGCGCGTGTCTGCTTGTTCGTCACTTTGTGCGCGTAAGAGTGGCAACAGCTCTGCATAGTTTTTGCGAAGCTCATCATTGCGCCCTTCTCTTAAATTAATGTCTGATAAACTGTAGAGTGCGACACTCAGTTGAATATTAATATCGGGATCATTTTTGACAAGCGTGCGGAATTGCGGAACCAGCTCTTCATAGATTTTTCTGGCCTCGGGTAGCCTGGATTGCAGCATGAAAAGTGCCGCCAGATTATGTCTTGCCTTGGCAAATTCGATCGAATGGGTAGTATTACTGGTGTTAACGCGACGGTATATGCCGATTGCCTCATTGAGCACTGCTTCTGCGCGTCGGTTATCTTGCTTTATGGTAAGAAGGCTTCCCATATCGCGCAGTGTTTTTGCCAGATTGAGGGCGTATAGTGGTGCATTTTTTAAAAACAAACGGCGGTATTCGTTGGCTGCCTCTTCATATAAAGTACGTGCCTCATCAAAGCGTTTTTTCTGATATTCAAGTTCAGCCAGATTAAGTATGACGTGCGCCAAAGAGGGCGAATATTTTTCAAGGTCTTGACTGGTCAGTTTGCGGTACAGGGGCAGTGCCTGGGTATAGGCAGCATAGGCTTGTTCGGTCTGGGTTTTCTTATCCGAGATATCCGCCAATTTGTTGTAAGCGAGTGCAAGATTATTGGTCAGCCCGGGATTTTTTTCCAGGTAAGGACGATACAGGCTGATGGCCTCTTCCAGCGCCTGCTTTGCCTGCGGTAGCTTGCGTTCTTCAATATAAACCAGGCTCATGGAAAGGCGCGTTCTTGCCAGGCTCATCGCATACGGGTCTGGTGCGGTGGCGGCCAGTTTGCGCAAGTAGCCTACAGCTTCTTCATATGCACTGATTGCCTTGTCAGCCTGCAACCATTGCCAATAAAAGTCGCCAAGATTGTTGAGTGAAGTTGACAATGCTGGCAAGGCCTGCGCGGGCTCTGTAGCCAGCTCTTGCCTGTAAATGCTGACGGCTTCTTCATAAGCTGCCTGTGCCTGCATCGGCTTGTTCTCTTTTTTGTTGAGCTCGGCAAAGCCTTCCAGTGTAATTGCGTACCCATGCAGGGACGCAGGGTTGCTTTTTACATTTTCCTTGTAAAGGGCGATGGATTCATCAAAAGCCTGGCGCGCTTCAAGGGTTCTATTCTCAAGTTTGTCGATGATGGCAATATTGCTCAGGGCTAAAGCAAGCCCTGCATTGAACCTGGGGTCTTTTAATGCCGCAAGGCGGTAAAAGCTGGTTGATTCTTCATACGATTTTTTTGCTTCTGCATACTTTTTATCAGTATGCTGGACAAAGCCCACATTAAGCAGCGCATTGGCCAGCTTGGGCGTGTAGGTCAGCGCATCTTTCTGGCTTAGCTGACGATAATTGGCGGCGGCCTCACCAAAGGTGCTGATTGCCTGCGGGTAGAGATTTTTCTGTTTGTAAATGCCAGCAAGTTCAATGAGCGAATAGGCAAAGAATGGCCGCGCCTCATTGGCGTAACTGGCAGGGATTTGCCGATAAACCTTGACCGCTTCTTCGTAGGATGTTTGCGCTTGCTCTCTCTTGTTTTCGATGGCATTCAAATCCCCCATGCTTCTGAGTGCATTGGCATAGGCATACTGGGCATGGGCGCTTTTCTTGTTGTCGGCCTGGTAGATGGCGATGGCTTCATCAAAAGCCAGCCGGGCTGCAGCGTACTTGCGGTCGGCCTTGTTGGCGACGCCCAGGTTGAACAGGCTGAGCGCCAATTCCGGTTTGAATTTTTCTTCTTTTAGGATGGCAAGACGGTAAAACGCAATGGATTCTTCAAGCATCTGCCTTGCTTCAGGTATTTTTTCCTCCTGATACTGAACCACGCCAGCATAAAAAAGCACACTGCCCAGCCTGGGTGTATAGGTATAGACATCTTGCAGCATCAACTGGCGGTAATTGGCGATGACTTCGCCATACACAGCCAGCGCTTGCGGGCGCAGGTTTTGCTCTTTGTAAAAATCTGCCAGGCTATGCAAGACCGCGGACAATTGCGGCAGGAAAGCATCACGGTTTTTTTCTGCTTGCAGGCGGCGGACGGTAACTGCTTTTTCAAAGTAGATACGCGCCTGTGGCCAGTTCTTTTCTGCCTGATACAGCAATGCCAGGTTGTTCAGCACCATATACAACTGTGCATGGTATGCGTCTGTTTTCTCTGCCTCTACCTTGTTACAGAGTTCCAGCGCTTCATCGTAGGCGACATGCGCTTCCTGGTAGCGGTTTTCCTTATGATAAATAACACCCTGCTGGATGATGACAGTGATCAACTGGGGCAGGTATTTACCGGGATTCTCTGCCGCCAGCTTGCGCAGGTCATTGGTCTGCACCTCACTTGCGGATAACTGCTTTTTAAGCTGTGGGCTGGTAACGTTGGCCTGTTTTTCAGTGGAAGCCAGGGCACTTGGGCTATACACGGCAGGCAGCACCAGGGCCAGGCAGAGCAGGGGGTGAAATTTAACCGGCATTATTTAGTAGATGGTGGAAAATGAACCAGCTTGTATTGTACTGGGGCGACGGCTAAAAAGCTTGGTTCAAAGCATTGCACTATGCATTGCCAAGAGTTTTTTTAGCCTTTTCCGGGGTTGCTAACTGACTTAAGAAAAATTTGGAGGATGCGCAAGGCTTGTGTAACATGCATCCTTGCGGGGCAAGGTGTACCTTAAGCCTACCTTTTTGCGGGTATGTGTCTCCTTTCCGGTTTTCTGTACCGCATTACTGCATGCAAACACAGCACGCATTCAAAACATGCGCATTTAAAACATGTTTTAACACATCTCGCAACGCGCCAGGCAGCTCATCAATTCGCGTTGCTTTTCAGTTTGCACATAGATCATTTTCCGCACGGGTTGTCCTGACCTGTGCATCACCATTTTTGTTGATGAGGTTTTCATTGAATATCTTGATTCAAGCGCACAGTCACGCCTGGTCATTTGCAGGGCTGGCCATTTATCTTACATTTCGCAGCCACTACACCAGTGCAAGAGGAGGGGACGTATGAATTTTTATCCCTTTCACCTGGGCGATTATGCGTCCCACACCCGCCACCTGAGCTTGCTGGAAGACCTGGCTTACCGCCGCATGCTGGATTTGTACTACACAACAGAAGCCGCCTTGCCAGCCGACCCTGAAAAAGTCGCGCGCTTGATAGGCATGCGCGAATATATGCATGAAGTGGCGGATGTCTTGTCTGACTTCTTTGTGATCTTAGATGCAGGTCATACCCATACCCGTTGTGAGGAAGAACTGGCTTTATACCGTGCCAAGGCCGACCGTGCCAAGTCGGCCAACAAGGCACGCTGGGGCGGTGCCAGGGCAGGCTTGGCCGCAAAGACAGATGAAGAATTTGAGCAAAGTGGCATAGGGAAAACACTTCATGCAAACCTTACCCCTCTGAAATCAGAAACAAGATCAGATGCGAAATTGCAAGCGGCACAGATCGCAACCAATAACCAAGAACCAGTTACCAGGAACGATAAACCAGTAAACAATCAGCCAATAAAAAAAATAAAACCAAAATCAAAATCAAAAGCTGCGGCCACGCCGCAGCAGTGCGATGAATATTTTGAATATGCATGGGAAGATTATCCCAAGACCTCTGCATGTAATAAAAACGCTGCTTACCAGGCCTGGAATGCCCGTCTTGCAGAAGGAGTTAGCCCGGTCCACATGTTTCACGGCGCCTCTTGTTATCGCTCGTTTGTTCAAGATAAGCAGGTGGAGTTGGATGCCGTGATGCATGTCAGCGTGTTCTTTGGTCCTGAAGAACATTATCTGAGAGACTGGGAGGAGCGACCCTTATGGAAGCATGAAGAAACTTATTTTGATGAAGAAGAATACTGATGCGTAAGTGCATCATGCACGCAAAAAAAACAGGCACAGAAATCGCTATGCTACCACCATCATTGAGGATGACATGATAAGAAACACCTACACAGGCAGGGATGGCTTGCCATATTTTTTTCCAGTTCTGGATGACGATCTCGGCATTGATCAAGCCGATTTTACAGATATGCCAGGTAGCGCCAGCAGTGCACAAACTGGCATGGCTGCATTCCAGGCAGATGAACGGACCGATAAGGAACAGGCAACTCCCTGGCCGCAGCCGGGTGCGCTAACACTGGCAGGCAGTATGAGCGTCGCGGATGATCCCTTGCTGTTGCGTACCAGACAGCAAGCGGATTTGCCATTCAATAGCTGGCAACGCAGTGAGATGCGAATTGACGATCAAGGGCCAGCAGCATGGGGCGAGCACGATGGGCAGGCAAAGTATCCTGCCATGCATGCCAATGAGGACGACCAGGGAGGAACGGCAGCAGCATACCCAGATGCTTTGGCCGATGTGCTGCAAAGACATAAGAAGCGCCTAGACTTGCCACCACCGGGACTCACCCGCGAACTGGAAGTGATCTGGTTGCAGCGCCAGGTATTCCAGAATGATCTGGGTCTGGATGTGAGCCGCTTGCCCAATGCAGATTATGTCGATTTTGCCAGGAAGGGCAGTAAATACTACTCGCAAGTTTCGCCTGAAGATTTAAGAAGAATCCAGGCGAATATTGCTGCGCATATTGCGAATAGTCCAGAACCCAGACCAAGCTCTATACGCGACTGGAAGGGGCCGCAGTTGCGCAATTTGCAAAACCTGAACATTGCTGATAACGTACTCTCTGCCAAGGCTGCACTGGAATGCATAGGTACTGTTCCTGATTGTGATCTGGCTGTCAAACAACTGAACCTGATCAATGGCAAAGACGGCAAATACGGCATGAATATTGATTTTCATCTCGCGCAAAAAGATGAGCCAGTGGCATTTAAAGTGAATGTCATGGATGACGATGCTTTTGGAAAAGAAGTTGCTAAGGACCCGACCCTGCCTGAAAATACAGGTGGATATTGGGATGGCAATGATCTGACGATGTACCTGCCCCGTAGTCGCAACTTCAATGTGACTGGGCACGAAGTCTTGCATGCCTTTGGACGCGGCCATGACAAATTCAAGTACATAGATCCTGCAATGCGACCCGGCATTATGTCTTACGCCTCAGACATTATCCGCTCGCCCAGACCTGTTGAGAGAGACTACAAAATACTTGTGGATAACTATCGCAACTATCCGCCCAGGCAAGAAGCACCCCGCAGCATCTGGGATTTTTGGAGAAAGTAATGCTACCCATCATTGTTTATGAAGTCCCCAATTTTTCCTGTGACATCGCACCGGTTGAACAAGTGTTGAGCACCAGGATCATGGCGCAGTCCAGCTTCAAGCTGGAAAATGGCATGACGCTGGTGCGCTGTCTTTCCAAGCCGGAAGCGTTTGTGGTCAGCAAACCTGCCAACATGCAAGGCAAGGCTTGCGTGTTTGATGAGGTGAGTCTCAAATGGGAAGACCGGGCCTGGCATTTTCAAGAAAGCAAAAGCAGGAAATATGCAGCCCGCATCAATAGCAAAGGGCAATGTCCTTCCCTGGATTATCGTGAGCAGTTTTACCCCGGCCAGCAATGGACAGAAATCTACCCGGACATAACGCTGGAAGCTTCCATGGAGATCAAGAACCTGGCAGAACTCAGCGGGATAGCTCTCTTGCGCAAGGCCGGTTTGCCACCGGAGCGTTATAGCCGCAATTCCGAAGATCAATCCAAGCTGCATATAGAGGCCGTACATGCGGTAGCCGCGGAGAAATGTCTGGACGACTGGGATCGCATCTGGCCCTTTAACAAGCCCGTGCAATGCTACCACGCGGTTCTGATCAGGGATTTTTCTTATGTCAAGTGGATGGCGTTTGCCAGATACCAGGATGGGACTATCCGTTTCAAGGGAACCAGCTACATCATCGCCTGACATAGTGGCGGCATGATTGCGCCCCCATAAGAGCGGCCACAGGTGCGAACCGCAAATTTGTAACCCGGCCCCCGCCGTTTGCCGCAATGCCCCTGTCAGCCAACAGAACTCTCGTGAAGAAAAAATCATAAAAATATGTAAAGAATATACAAGTAAAATTATCTTTTTGACATTGTTAATAAGTATACTTATGCCTCATGCTGTCAGTGCTTGTTGTTCAACTCAAGTTTGTCAATAATTGGGTTGATCAAGACGGACAAACGGTCGCGATGTGAACCACCAGGTTATAGCGCCCGCGGCTTTTATGTCCTTAGAGCGCGTATTCACTTGTTTGACATGGACGAATGGCTGTGCCATCTGCCCATTGCATCAATCGAGTGTCAATTGATCTGTCCACGGCAGCATTCCAAGGAAACCAATATGAGCTCAGCAGCATCCACACCGGCAAGTTTTATCCTGCAGTCTTACAATGCCTTCAATAATAATATTGCACAGTCGCCTAACAATATCCTCAATTTTCTGCAAGACTATCGGGGCAAGGTGATAGACCCGGAACAGATTAATGAGCAAACCAGCCAACAAGAATTTTCTTCGCAGACCGACAAGAGTAATTCATCGGTTGAAACAAAATCGAGCTTCGCTGTCTCCGTTGGTATAGAGGGCAGTTACAGTTTCTTCAGCGGTTCTGTGCAAGCTAACTACAACAAGGAAACTTACCAGTCATCTACCGCATTCAATTTTGGTTTTGGAGCCACACTTAGATGCGGCAGCGTTTATTTCAAACACAGCAGCGATGTGGAAGTGATCAAAAGCTATTTGACGAGTGAGTTGCTCGCAGACTTGCAAGGCATAAACTCTTTGGCGAGCGCAGCCAATTTCACCAATCATTACGGCACTCACCTCGTCCTGGGTGTCTACCTCGGTGGTGCACTGTATGTCAGCATAGCTGCCAATACCACCAGTGAAAGCAGCAAAACCAGTATGGACCTGGCAGTTACTGCACAGTATAAAAGCGTCGCTAGCGTAACGGCGACGGCAAAGGTCACCAGCAGCCTTGAGAGCACTTATAAAACTGACCAATATCATTCCGAGGTTAAAGCCATAGGCGGCAGCAGCGCTGTTGCCGCCAACATGGATGTTAATGACCCCAAAACCTATGCTGCCTGGGCTGAAACATGCACCGCCAGTACGGTATCAGGCGTCAGTCAGAGTAAGGAATTCTGGGAACTGGCAACCGCTGGCAGCACAGCGCAAAAATTCCTGCAGCTCTATGTGCAATTGAAAGTCTTGATGCAGAGTGTCAATTATCCATCCTACTTCTCCAGCACGATCAGTGTCCTGCCTCGCCAGGAAAACCTGGTAGAAGTCACCGTTGGCCAAGACTACAAAATCATATCTGGCGGTGTTTCGGTAACGACAGGCAGCCCCAACTATTTGTTGGGTTGCTACCCCAGCCTTGACCAAAACAATAACATCACAGGCTGGACAGCAGCTTCGCATGATCATAGTTTCCCTGCCGACCCTGGATCCCAGACATTGACATCCTATGCCGTTGCCATCTATGACCCAAGCAACTTGCTCAAGGTCAACCTCGCTAGCGCCAGCGGCACTAATCCAGGCATCGGGGGCGACACTGCCACGGCCATAATCGGTGACAACTTCATCCTGACAGGCGGCGGTGTAAAAGCCAACTGGACCGGAGGTGAATGCAAATTCCTGATGCAAAGTTACCCGAGCGGTGGTGCCAACACCAAATCCTGGACAGGCATGATACATGACTATGGAAGTGCAGCCAATAACGTGCCGCTGAAGGTATATGCAATTGGCGTGTATTCGGAATATCTGGACATCACATCGCAAATTACCAACCAGCCAATCTATAACGTCCAGCACGGCAATGCCGTGGCAAAAGCAGTCACTGCGATTGCAGGTGGTGGTGTCAGCGTCAGCGATGTCACAGGCATGGGTAACCTGGTCCAGAGTAATGCCCCTTCGTCTGCACAGACCTGGTCTGAATATAACTCCGACATGGAAGGCAATGTGTCACCGGGCACAGCCACTGCCTATGCAATCCAGTTGAGCGCCAAGCTGCGTGGTTAGACCCCTCATCACGCAAACTTTGCGTGAGTAAAGAATACCTCATGCACGCTGCTTTTGGTATGCATGAGGTATTGGTGGCTTGATATAGGCGGTGTATGTGTTAACGAATGACGCGCGATCTTGGTGGGACCGATTGATTTTGCGTTTAAGGGGGTAGGTAGATCGTCGTAGGTTGGACCGGGCCTCGCTAGGCTACGCTTCATCAGCCCAACACTGGGCCACTGCAAACGTATACGTTATTTAAACGCTGAGTGTTGGGCTGGTAAAGCGTAGCCCAACCTACGTAACTTTGTGTCCATAGTGAACCTCAATTAGCTATCTTGTTAACAGGATGCACGCGATATTATTTTGCAGTATCAGGAATCCAGCAGTGCTGAAACTGAGATATGGACAAGCTCTTTTCAAGTGCCGGCAGATATTTGTTCAGGCCAGTAGCAACGCTGATTTCGCTATCAGCGAAGGAGACAGCGCCATCAGAACATGGTGCCGTACTGTCGCCAGGGATGACCTT
The DNA here is from genome assembly GCF_049340385.1 of Undibacterium sp. Ji83W. Taxonomy (NCBI): domain Bacteria; kingdom Pseudomonadati; phylum Pseudomonadota; class Betaproteobacteria; order Burkholderiales; family Oxalobacteraceae; genus Undibacterium; species Undibacterium sp. Ji83W. Next base: position 217,638 of record NZ_JBMPOZ010000011.1, read on the forward strand.
TTTACAGTAACTGAAACCTTGTACCATCTCTTGCATGGCTGGTGTCAAGTCTGCTTGTACTGCAGACAGTGAATCAGGGTAATGTCCTGTCCTTGATTTGAAATTTTCCAGTGCAGCGAGTACGGCAGAATAGGCTTCATGCGTTTTCTTGTAGAGCCTCAGGCTTGCCTGGCAGGGATTTCCCTGCTCGGCTTTTGCTTCGCCTAAAGAAACTGAGGAATAAACTACGGAACAGACTGCGGCAAAGTGATCATGGGCTTGCGCCAGCGCGCGCTGCTTTTCAAATTCTACAGCTTGCCAGTAGATATGCTCTGCCTGCTTGCTGAGACAGGTGAGCACTTCGCCTGGAACAGGTATGGCACTGATGCAGAAACCGAATAATGCGGTTTTCTGTATCACAACCAAAGTCTGGGCAGGTAATGGGAGAAGATTCTTTTTTCGCGGTGAACAGACCACCTCTTCGCCGCCACTATCTGGCAAGTTATAAACCAGGCTGCCTGCCTCGCTTCGGGCGATAGTCGTCGTCAATTCTTCCGCTGGAAGCAGGCTGTCAATCAGGAAGATACCTGCAACCAAAATAAGAAGGATTAGCAGAGCTTTCAGTCTGGAAGACATGGGCGTAGAGCGGTGAGATGAGTGGGACGAGTGGGGTGAGTGGGATGAGAAGTCGGAAGCTGATTCAAGGCTTCATTGACATGACAGATATGCCGGGCCACCGCCGTTACCATAGCCATTACTTCCCGCCCTGCAAAGTCTTCTTCAAGAACCCTACGGTCGCAGGCCATGCTATGGTCTGCGCTTGCCCGTCTTCTTTGGCATTACCACCCATGGCAAAAGGTGCGCTGTAGTCGTTGAGGCTATAGCCATCACCACCGACCAGGTGCCCGGCTTTGGGGAAGGACAGCAATTCAGTTTCCAGCCCGGCTGCCTTGCGGCTGGCGACGATGTTACTGGCCATCTCGGCAGAGGGCCACATCTGGTCGTCACCGCCAGCGATGAGCAATAGCTTGCCCTTGAAGTTTTCTACCGCGATGCGGGCAGCTTTGGCCCGTTCAGGGTAGGCTTTGCGGCCTTCTATGTAGATATGGGCCAGCACGGGCGGGGTAGTGGCAAAAGCTTTGTCCAGCCCGGCATTGGGGGTAAAGGGCAAAGTCTTGCCCTGGTAGCTGAAGCTGCCATGGCGGCCAGCTTCCAGCAGCCTGTCCATGGCAAAGCCTTCCCACACCAGGTCGCTGGGGGCGATGGCCACGACAGATTTAACCCACGGTAATATGCTGGCTGACAGCAGGGCCATTTCGGCTCCTTTTGAGCCGCCCATGAGGGCAATGCGCTTGCTGTCTATGTCGTCACGTTTGGCGAGGGTCTGGTACAAGGCATCCAGGCCATCAATGGGGATGTCGATAAAGTCTTTGGGCAAGCCCGGCACTTCTTGCCCGCGTGGGGTATTGGGAGAGTAGTAAGGGTAGCTGACGGTGGCAAAGCCACGCGCTGCCAGCTTGGGGCCAAAGCGGCGGCCTGCCGCATCACCACCCTCAGAGCCGCTCAGCAAGATCACCACCGGCAGTTTGCTGTCTTTGGGGGCATCGGTGGGCAGGTAGATTTTGGCGCCAGTGTGCCCAGTGATTGCTTCAGTCTTGATGCTGACGTTGGAACTACGCAGGGCAAATGTCATTTGCGCGAGGATTTTCTCACCTGAAACGGCGCTCAGACGTATCTCGGCTTTTTGCCATTCTGTGTCGACTTTGTTGCTGGTTTCCATGGACCAGAACAGACCCGCTGCATCTACGCCAGTATACCTGCCAGCTAGCGATGGGGTAGTGGCCAGCGCGATATTGCCTTGTGCATCGGCGCGCATTTCTGCATTTGACATATGGATGGGCGCATTGGGGGCAAAACGGCGCTCGGCAAAGATGTTGATCGTTTCGCCGGGCTGCAAGCCGCTGAGTGTGATGCCCAAAGGGTCACCCGACAGTGCAGGGTTGCTGGCCGCCATGCTGAATTTGGCCTTGGCTTGCTCTTGCGCGCCAACATGAGGGGCATTGAGCAAGAGCAGGGCTGGCAATAAAACCAGGCCGCATAAGGTTCTGGATAGCAGGGGCTGGGCATCGTTGCGAAGAGTCATGATGCGGTCTCCGGGATTGTTTTTTGAATAATAGACAGGACTATAACCAGACATGGCCGACCTGTGCAAGTTATTACAATCGGTAATCTACAGCGATTTTTACCACGACAGATGTTGTGAGAAAATAGGGGCATTCATCAAGCTAGCTACCTCAGCAATAATTCAATCATGTGCATCAATTACACCCCCACGCGCCAGGAGCGCATGGAACAATTCAAAGCCCGCAGCAAGGGCATGGCTGCATGGGGCGAAGAAGTATGGCAAGACTACGACGCCCCCATCGTCGTGCATGATGCTGAGGGCAATCGCCAGGCCTTGCTGGGTGCCTATAGCATGATACCCAAGTCCAGAATGCAGCCCGGCGTTAAACGATTCTCTACCATGAACGCGAGAGCAGAGACGCTGGGTTCATTGCGCAGCTATGCCCCATCCTGGCACAGCGGCAAACTCTGCCTGGTGCCCATGCAACACTTCTTTGAACCCAATTATGAAAGCGGCGAGGCCGAACGCTGGCGCATAGGCCTCATCGAAGAACCTGACTTTGCCGTCGCCGGTTTGTACAAGGAATGGCCGCAAGAAGATGGCAGCGTTAGCTATTCCTTCACCCAGATCACCATCAATGCGGACGATCATCCGCTCATGAACCGCTTCCACAAACCCGGCGAAGAAAAACGCTCGCTCGTCGTCGTGCCGCCTGAAGATTTTGACGACTGGTTATCCTGCCGCGACCCGGAATTCGCCCGCGCATTTTTACGACCTTATCCGGCAGATCGCATGTTTGCTGATTTTGCACCCAAGCCCAAGGTGGAGAAGATAGCAAAGATCATCAAGCCCAAAAAGCCGCAGATTATTGTGCCGACTAATCTGGATTTGTTTGATTGAAATCAGACAAGCGCTCATCTTCATACACATACAAAGCCAATCAGAAAAAGAAAAACATGTCCAAGTTAGATTTTTTACCTAAAGAATTAGAAACCTTCCCCCGAAAATCGGTAGCAATTGCCTATGAGGATGGCAGTCTGGCGCAGATCAATGACCTCATGCAATTGCCGACTGGCGAGCAGGTCCGAGTGGTCGATATGCTGGAAGACGATAATTCCAGGTGCTTGCTGATTGATGTCGGGGATTATTTTGATTATTTCTCCATCGGTGAAGATCAATTCAAGTTGATTCGCAGGGACGATTCCTTCGCTGAATACCCGTTGGCCGAAGAAGTTGCCAGGCATGCCAGACAGGGCGATTTTAATGCGATGTTCCATTTATATTCAATGATGGAATACGGTAATGGAATACAGAAAAATAGGGAAATCAGTCACCAGATAAAAAAGCAGGCGGCAAAGAGTGGACATGGGCCTTCCTACTATCATCTGGGCTCTTGGCAAAGCAATTTGAGTTTGAGACATACCTTGTATTTGTATGCGGCAGAAATTGGATATATACCAGCAATGCGAGCTGTGGCATGGCATTTCGAGATCGCAAGAGGTGTGGAGAAGGATGAACTCAATCAAAATTTCTGGCGCGCTCATGCTAACGGCATTTATAAAATGGGTGTCTCGTGGGAAGAAGTGCTGGATGCGCGTATTGCACAGTTGCGACTAGCACCCGAAGACTGTGACAGGGAGAGCATATTTAAGCGTGCGATGGAGATACTTATTTCCAAAGAGGACAAGAAAGATATTTTGCTGGCGATAGAATTGCTGGAAATGTCAGCCAGTGCCGGGTATGGCTCAGCACAAATGAAACTGGCTGAACTATATCTGCAAGGGCATCTGGTCAGGCAAAACAAAGAAGCAGCATCTTCCTTCTTTGCCAAAGTCGCTGAAAGTGACGACGGTGATGCAGTAGGCAAACTGGCACAAAGATATGCCGATGGAAAAGACGCAGAACAAAACAGCACTTATGCAATACAGCTTTGGCAGCGTGCCGCTGAGCTGGGTGACCGCGATGCGCAGTATGCACTGGGTAATCAATATCAGCAGGGTGAGCACCTTGAAAAGAATGTTGCGCTGGCCTTCAGTTTCTTTGAGTGTGCGGCAAAGCAAAAGCATCCTATGGCCCTGTTTAGCGCGGGACTTTGTCTGGAAAGTGGAACAGGTGCTGAGGTAGATATGGAAAAGGCCGCGGTCTTTTTTCAGGAGTCGGCCGATTTGAAGTGCACTCAGGCAATTTTGAAAATGGCTGAGCTATTTGAGGCTGGGAATGTTGTAGAGAACAATCCGGAAAAGGCGTTTTCGTTGTATAAAATTGCCGCCGATGTTTATCATATCGCTCAGGCGAAATTCAAAGTTGCTTACATGTATGAGCACGGAATCGGTGTCGCCCAGCAATACAAAGAGGCTGTTCTTTACTACGATAGTTGTTATCTACCTGAGTCATATTTTAGACTCGGTCTCATGCATAAAATGGGATTAGGTACGATGGAAAATCGTGAAACAGCGAGAGGTAATTTTGAGTGTGCCCTCCAGGCGGGACATGTGGAAGCCATGCATGAGCTAGAATTGCTTTCCATTCCAGCGGAATATGAAATTGAATCTGATCATGCTCACGTATTTTGGTGTATGTTTTACGATGTAGATCGTTACGAAGGTGACTCGCTTTGGGAAGATGTAATACTCAAAAAATGGGAGAGATTTAGAGATGCACGCCAGTATTTCTCAGAACAAAAAAATAGGAAATGTGCATATAAACCATGGCCCCCGACTACGTGGTTCGAATTGGATGCACTTTTTCATGCTGCGCGCACGAATGAGTCTCTCATATCCTTGCTACATCCGGAGAATCCACGCTATCGACGCACTAATCTCACTCTAGATAAATATATATCTCTGTTTGAGCATGTTGGTTTTGACATCCACTGGCCTACACAATTCCATCCATTTCATTGTGAAGTGGTGGAAGTAGAGCAGACAGAAGGTGGTGATATCGAAATTGTTGAGACTCTTTGGCCGGAAATCATGCTGGGCAATTTGATGTTTTCCCGCGCGGGAGTCCGCGTCCGAGCGCCCACGCATTTACTGACCAAGGGGATTGCTGATAGGCACTGTCTTTATTGGTGCTATGTCCGCGATTTGAGAACACGAAGCTGTCATGAGTCTGACAGTGACAGTATAGAATTTCGACGCGATTTTGATCTAGGCGATCGTTATGCGTATAACGTCGATGGTGGTTCGAAATTTGAAATTACGGATCTGACAAATCCATTTGAAGCTGACTTTGTGGATTCAGATTTGAGCGTTGAAGAGCGAATAAGTTTGTTGCGGTATCGTTGTGCTGTTAATGTGGAATACCCCAATTTTGAAACTTTCTGGCCATATGAAGATTATTATGAAGAAGTAAAATAAGCATCTTCATAGAAGCTCTGCATCACTACACCAATCCCCCCGCCAACCCCACAAACGCATCCACCAGTGGCGATACCTCACCCTTGCGCTGCGCCAGCAGCAGCGAGGTTGTCGCCCCCGCATCAGCAATAGGCCGGTAGCAAATGCCATCAAAATGTATCGTGTAGAACGATCCTGGCAAGATGGAGATGCCGCAGCCTGCGGCCACCAGGCCGATGATGGTGGAGGCGTCGTTGGCTTCTTGTGCGATTTTTGGGGCAAAGCCTGCGGCGTGGCAGAGCCGCAAGATGTGCGGGTAAATGCCGGTGCCTGCGCTGGGCGGGTACATGATGAAGGGTTCTTGTGCCAGGTCTTTCATCGGCACTTTTTTCTTTTTCGCCAGCACATGGGTACTTGGCAGCACGGCCACCAGCGGGTCTTCACGCAGCTTGCGAAAGCGCAGTGGTGAAGACACGCCGCGTGCCAGTTCGCCGCCTTCTGGCGGGCGTATGAAGCCGACATCGAGATGATGCTGGCTCAGTGCTTCGAGTTGCTTGTTGGTCGCCATCTCGCGCAATGTCAGTGTCACATCCGGGTATTGCTGGCGGTAGCTGTTGATGACGGCGGCAAACAGCGGTGTGAACGGGGTAGAGAAAGTAAAGCCTATGCGCAGCTCGCCCGTCTCGCCACGCTGGGCACGGCGGGCATTTTCGCTAGCTTGTTCGGACAGGGCCAGGATGTGTCGCGCATCCTGCAAAAACAGCTTGCCTGCTTCTGTCAGGCGCACCCAGCGCTTGCTGCGTTCAAACAATTGCGCACCGACATCGGCTTCCAGCATCTGTATGGCATGGCTGAGCGGTGGCTGGCCTATGTGCAGACGCTCTGCGGCACGGGTGAAGTGGAGCTCTTCGGCGACGGCGATGAAGTATTTGAGGTGGCGGAGTTCCATGGTATGTTTGGTTGGAGGTGGGGCGGGCGTAGGTTGGGCTAGGTGCGTAGGTTGGGCAAGGTGCGTAGGTTGGGCCGGGCCTCGCTAGGCTACGCTTCATCAGCCCAACACTCGGCTTTTCTATAACGTATACGTTTGTTGAGGCCCAGTGCGTAGGTTGGGCAACGCTTTATCTGCCCAACACTGGGCGTTTCTAAAACGTATACGTATTTGAAGGCCGAGTGTTGGGCTGATGAAACGTAGCCCAACCTACGAGGAGCTGCCTCTATTCGTTATCCAATCATCTAAAAAATGTATTACTAACACCTTAAATATATATTGGACGCTATAAAAGCGCAAATATAAGATGAAGCCTCCTTGATCGTCCAGCCCCGCCATCATGACCGTCGCCAGCACTACCCCGCCGCAGCAAATAAGCCAGCCAGCCCGTATCGCCGCAGGCACGCCAGCATTCAGGCATATCACTCGCGCCATGATCTTTGGTGGCTTTTCTACTTTTTCACTGTTGTACAGCATGCAACCGCTGATGCCTTCGCTGGCTTTGCAATTCAACCTGACACCGGCGCAAAGCAGCTGGGTCTTGTCGATTTCAACTTTGTCACTGGCGTTCTCTTTGCTCATCAGTAGCGCCATCAGTGAACGCATAGGCCGCAAGCCGATGATGGTGGCGGCGCTGGCACTGGCAGCCATTGCCACGGTGCTGTGTGCGCTGACGCAAGACTTTAGCCAGTTGCTGCTCTTGCGCGGCCTGCTGGGCTTTGCCCTGGGTGGCATGCCTGCGGTGGCGGTGGCATATATGGGCGAGGAGATCGAAGCCGCAGCCATGGGCACGGCTGTGGGCCTGTATATCGCAGGCAGCGCCATGGGTGGCATGATAGGGCGCTTGCTGTCGGCCCTGCTGAGTGATCACTTTGGCTGGCGTGCAGCCATGGCAGTGATCGGTGTCGCTGGCATCTATGCGGCATGGGAATTTTGGCGCAGCTTGCCGCTGGCGCGCAACTTCAAACCGGCAGCAAGGGTCTGGGGCAGCCTGCACCAGGGTTTGCGCCTGCATCTGGCAGATGGCGGCCTGTGCATGCTGTTTTGTCTGGCCTTCATGCTGACGGGCTGCTTTGTCAGTGTGTATAACTACATAGGCTACCGACTGCAGGGCACGCCGTTTGGCTTTAGTCAGAGTACAGCGGGGGCGATAGCCCTGCTGTATGTGCTGGGCATGGGCAGCTCGGTCTGGGTAGGGAGGTTGGTAGACCGCATAGGCCGCCGTGGTGTGCTGTGGGTAGTCTTGCTGGTGATGATGGTGGGTTTGTTGCTGAGTCTGTCTAATTCATTGTTTATCATGGTCCCTGGCGTGGCCTTGTTCACCTTTGGTTTCTTTGCTTCGCATTCCGTCGCCAGCAGCTGGGTGGCCCGCCGCGCGCAAGGGTACAAGGCGGTTGCTTCCGCGATCTACCTGTGCTTTTATTATCTGGGGTCCAGCCTTATCGGTTCTTTCACCGGCGTGGTCTGGGCCAGCCACGGCTGGGCTGGGGTAGTCATGCTGCTGGGTGGCATACTCAGCGTGGGCCTGGCGATTACGCTACGCCTGAGGACTTTGGTGCCTGTGGTGGCTGTCTGAGGTGGGTAGGGTGCGCCGTGCGCACCACATCTTTCCCTTAAGTTGCTGGAGTGGTGCGCATGGCGCACCCTACTCAATGAAGAGCTGAAATTGTCTTAGTTAGCCGGTAGCTTTGAAAAGCGAAAATCACAGTGGCTAGCACCGCCAGCCAGGGTTTGCGTTCTTTCCAAATGTATCCCCCGCGCTGCGTAGGCAACAAAATCCAGTCCGCAAATGTTAGGCAGGATTTCTTTGTCTCCATGGCAAGCGGCGAATTTGCAAAAGCCGCAGGCTTTGTAGTTAATGCCAAATTCAAAATTGTCGCCCGGGCCTGGTGCTACGAAGTCATACACAAAATCTTGCGGAAACTCTTGCTGGTGGTTTTCTGTCGCGCTTTGCGCAGCCTGCTCACGCAGCAAAGCCTGGTTCTCTGCTGACATGAATTGCTGCCCGGAGGCCATGCGTTCCGCTTCTGGCACACTGAGCAATTGCGCCTGGTAGGTTTCGCGCTCGATGTCGCCAATGACGGACAGCTCCACGCCATGTCGCCGTAGCACGCGGCTGATGGCCATAAAGCCCAGCAGGCGCATGAAGAAATCGCTCATGCGACTTGCTGCACCGCCGACATAGGGCATCTGGGTGAGCACGATGTCAAATTCATTCATCACCTCTTGCCTGATCGTCTCAATGTTGGACAGGTGTGCGCGCTCACGCAACATCGTTTCGGCAAGGCCGAGGCGATGGAGCATGGCTGCCTCCATTGCAGCGCGATGTGACTCGTAAGAAGGATGGGCGGTGGGATGGATGATCTCAGCCATTGGCTACCTCTCCTGGACAATTGGCATATTGCAAAAAATGTTCGTCTACGGTGCCTGTGTAAATCCGGCAGTATTGAGTTTTGATGTAGCTGGCTTAGAATAACAGCATTCAAGAAGCGCTGACAAAAGCTGGACATGAAATTAATTCATTGAGCACTTCACCAAGCATTTCACTAAGGAGCATCAGGCATGGCAAAGCGAACAGTCATCATCGCCGGGGCCACCGGCATGGTGGGGAGGGAAATTCTTGCTGGCCTGCTGGCAGACGACAGCGTGGCCGAAGTGCACAGCCTTGGCCGCAGGCCGCCCACGGTGCAGCATCCCAGGTTGAGGGCGCATGTCGTCAATTTCGCCAGTCTGCCGGTTTTACCGCAGGCGGATGAAGTGTATCTGGCGCTGGGCACGACCATCAAGGTCGCCGGGAGCCAGCAGGCTTTTCGAGCCCTTGATTATGATGCCAACCTGGCTGTTGCCAAGGCAGCGCAGGCTGCGGGCGTCAGGAAGCTGGGGCTGGTCAGCGCCATGGGGGCAGATGCCAATTCAAAGGTCTTCTATAACCGCGTCAAAGGAGAGCTGGAAGACGCGCTAGAAAAAATGCCGTTTGAAGGCATGGTCATCGCCCGTCCTTCCCTATTGGTCGGCGACCGTGAAGTGTTGGGGCAGCCGGAGCGGAGTGGTGAAAAGCTGGGGTTTGCGATCAGCAAGGTACTTGGATTTCTCATCCCCGCCAACTACCAGCCTATCGCGGCTACTGCTGTTGCCAGGGCTTTGTTGACGGCTGTCCCGCAGGCGCAAGGCAAAATCGTCTTGCTTTCTGGTGCCATGCATTGAGCTGGCCCATCGTTGCTTACCGTAACATGATTACTCATTAATTGGCTCTTTCCAATTGCTGCATCAGACCCAGCCTGTCTATCTGCACCCAGGCCTGGGCGATCTTGCCATCCATGATCCTGTAAATCACATTGCCCTGTTGCGTTACGGCCTTGCCAGTTGCTGTGAAACCGGCAAACGGCGCGCTGTGGGTGGCCGTGAAACTCCACCTGACAGCTACCCGGTCTGCAGCTCCAAACAAATCTTCAATCACAAAACGCACATCCGGGAAGGCTTTGCGCAAGCCTGCGATGTTGGCAGCAAATTCAGCCTGCCCGTGTTCACCCCGGTTGCTGCTAAAGTCCATGGCGATCATTTCTGGCACAAGATCAAGCTTGCCAGTGTTGAAGCAATCTTCATACAGGCGACGCACAAGTTGCAGGTTTTGTTCAGGATGGTTTACTGGTGTCATCTTTATTTCTCCAAAATTATACAGACTTGAATCTAGGTTAAGAGTAGTGTAAAACCTCAACTTAACTTAAGGTCAAGGAGAATTTGCATGGCAAGAATTAATCCGCAAGATATAGGCAAGCCCTTGGCTGTGGGCGAAGTGGCTGCGCGTAGTGGCGTGGCTGTGTCGGCTGTTCATTTCTATGAAGCCAAAGGGCTGATACACAGCCAGCGTAATGCCGGCAACCAGCGCCGCTATGCGCGTGATGTCTTGCGCCGCATCGCCGTCATCAAGGTGGCGCAACGCCTGGGCATCTCACTCGCATCCATCCATGCCGCCCTGGCAGAGCTGCCCGAAGGCCGCACACCCACCGTGGCAGACTGGGCCAGATTGTCTAAACGCTGGAAGACAGATCTTGATCAACGCATCAACCAGCTCATCGAGTTGCGCGAACAACTGGGTGACTGCATAGGCTGCGGCTGCCTGTCCATCAAGGCTTGCAAGCTGCGCAATCCACTCGATACTTTGTCAGAAGAGGGGGCGGGGGCGAGGTTGCTGGGTGTAGAGTAATTCGCCGCTTAAATGAGCGCTGTTGCTCATGAATGAGCCGAATGAGCCAGTGCCAAACTTATTCTCACCAATATACGATGGCAAGCTAGTCTGTTCTACATTTCCCGTGATACATTCAAGTATTGAAATATCATCGAAATAGACATGCATACTTTTGGAGTTACAGCATTATTGTCCGGGCTTGTTATCGCCTTTATCGCACAGTTGTATTTAACCGCGATGATTTTTAAAATTGAACCTGGAAAAGCTTTCGTCTCGCTCTTCATTCCCGGTTATATTTTTTTACTGGCAAAGCGCAATGGCTTGTATGGAAAATTTCTGATCTCCTATGTACTGGGACTGATCATTTTTGTCATTGGCGGTGTGATATTGAGTTAGCTTTTTTCTGCGGAGGGAGTGCAAATGATGGGGCAAGGCCGCTATTCAGGCACGGCTGCATCACCCTTGCGTGGCGTCAGCATTTTATCCCTCGTGATCTTTGCATTGACCCTGTTGACGACAACGGCACAAGCACGCCAGCAAGGCTGGGAACAAATCCTGGTCGCCAGTGCAGAATATTCAGTAACCACCCAAAAAGCCCTGGACGACGATTATCAAATTTCCAGTTATGAACAATGGGATCTTGATCAAGGCACGGGCGACCTGACATTTTCAGATAATGGTGTGCTCAAGCTAAGCGCCAAAATCCAGTTTGTCGGTTCTTATTCTGAACGCAGCAAGACCTGGTTATGGAGTTGGGGTAATTCCACTATTTCCCCAGCCTTGTTCAAGCGCATGGATGTGCTCAAGAGCCTGGGTGCAAAACACCACTTCAATAAACTGACCGAGCGCACCTGGCCAGCGCAATTAGCGGATGGATGGGAGATGGCGACAGTAGCAAATTACCTGCTGAAGACCAAAGGTATTTACCGCGTGCCGTTTGAGACTGGATTTGTGTTTTTGCTCATTACCGATATCAGGAAAGTGCCGCCAGAATAAATGCAAGCTGCTTGATATGGACTGACTTTACCATGTGCGCTGCCTGCCTCTCTCCGCATTCTTTCTTCTATTTGACCACCCGGTTGTTCCTGATCATGTCATACAAAAGCTGCGCTGCCGGTGACAGTCGGGCGGCCTTGCGTGCAAGCAGCACCAGGGTTCGGGAAATCACCGGGTCTTGCAATCTGATCACGCGCAGGCGGGGGTAGTTGGCTTTTTGCATGGCAAGATTGGGTACGATGGCCGCAGCAATACCCGCATCTACCAGGCCCAGGGCGGTGGAGTTGCGCTGTACTTCGTAGTGTATCTGCAAGCTCAGGCCAGTCTGCCCACCTTGGCCGCCATGCAGATTCTCTGCACCCAGGTAACCGTCAAGCAAGGCGCGATTGCCGCTTGCCTGTCCGGCAAAGATCAATGGGTGTGGCTGCAATTGTGCCCAGGATAAGCTCTTGCGTCTGGCCAGTGCATGGTCATCACGGCAGACCAGCACAAAGCGGTCTTCCAGCAAAGGTGTCGCGCTCAATTCAGGATGATTCGGGCCAGCCAGGTTGATGCCAAACTCGGCCTCGCGCCGCAACACGGCTTCGGCTACTCCGGCAGATGCATGGTCGAGTATCTTGATACGGTTGTCAGGGAATAGTGCGGAGTACTCACGGATGACTTGCGGCAGGTAACGCACACCCGCTGTCGGTATGCAGGCAATTGAGACATCTCCACGCAGGGCCTTGCCGGTTTCGCGTATTTCGGTCAGTGCTGCTGACAGCTCTTGCAGCAGGCGTCTGGCTTGCGGCAGAAAGTCTTGCCCCGTCCTGGTCAGCGCGATGGAACGTGTGGTTCTTTCCAGCAAGGTCACGCCAAGAAAAATTTCCAGATTGCGCAGCCGCTGGGTCACCGCCGTTTGCGTGATAAATAAGGCATCAGCCGCTTTGTTAAAACTGCCATGGTCGGCAATTGCCACAAAAGCCTGTACGCCGAGGATATCGATTTTCATAAGAAAAATGAATCAATCATCTAAATAAATTCATTGTACTTTTAATTGCCCAGGTAAGAAGATGTTCGTGCAGAAAATATTCTTTACCGTTTTGATGGGTGCCTCATGTTGAATCCGCCATTGCCCGCGCTTGCTGTTACTGAAACTACCAGCCTTTCAGCCTTACGACTTTTCCTGGTCTTTTCAAAAATAGCCATGACTGGCTTTGGTGGTGTCATGCCCTTTGCCTACCGGGCGCTGGTTGAACAATACCGCTGGCTCAGTGCAGAAGAATTCGCCCGCTATCTGGCGCTGAGCCAGGTCTTGCCCGGCCCCACTATCTGTAATGTTGCATTGATGATAGGCAAACGCTATGCCGGTATTACTGGTGCACTGGCTGCCATGGCAGGCCTGATCATTGCACCTTTTTTGCTGGTGATAGCCCTTGGCGTTGCCTATCAGCGCTTTGGCAAACTGGCCATGGTGCAGGATGCCCTGACTGGCATGACAGCAGTGGCAGCAGGCCTGGTGCTGGCAACTGCTATCAAGATGGCGATTTCGCTCTTTGGTAATCCCGGTAATACTGGCAAGACTGGTGAAGTTTATACGTCCGACAAAAACAAGCTGTTCAACTGCGTCAGCAGGCGTATCAGTTTGCAGGCGGTATTGATGGCTTTGGCCTTTGCCGGGTTGGCCCTGCTCAAGTTTCGCCTGATTGTGGTATTCGCACTGCTGGCCTTGCCGGGCAGTGTGGCCGCTTATTTTTTGAAAGATAAAAATGAATGACGAGTCCCCCATGCTGGACCTGTGCCTGCATCTGTCCATCCTGTCGATGATGGCAGTCGGCGGTGGGCTGGTGATGATGGCACCTGACATCAGCCATTTTGTCGTCACTGAAAAACATTTGGTCAGCAGCACCCAGTTCGCTTCTGCCTATGCCATCGCCCAGGCAGCACCCGGGCCCAATCTGTTATTCATCTCTTTGGTGGGTTGGCTGATTGCTGGCTGGACTGGTGCGATACTGACGACCCTCGCAGTGATCATCCCGTCAACCATATTGACACTGTCCGTCATCAGCCTGAAAACATCCAGTTTCAACAAGCGCCTGACAGCTGCTGTGCGGGATACCTTTGCTCCGATCTCGATAGGCTTCTTGCTGGCAACCGCCTGCCTGTTCACACAACTCGACACTGCCAGCTGGCGTACCGATGTCATTAGCTTGCTGACAGCCGTCATCGTCGTGCGCAGCAAGCTCAATCCCGTCATCTTGATTGCAGCGGGGGCAGCAGCAGGGATATTGCACCTTATCTAAGCTCAACCCAGGGGGATTACATCATGCCCGACGCTCACACCAGCCTGACCCTGCAAATGCTGGAATGGATACAGCAGCGACCGCATACTTATGCAGAAGTATTGGATGCATGGCATAGTACCTGTCCACGTCTGTGCATTTGGGAAGATGCTTGTGCCGACGGTTTTATCAGTTGCGAAGGTGGCGTGAACGGGCTGGTTACATTGTCGCAAAAGGGCAAGGACATGCTGATCTCTGCAACCAGAGAGAGGGATGTAGGTACGATTAGATTCTATGGTTCCCGTCAAGTTTTTATCGAGATGAGATGAGAATTAAAATCAACGCCGTTCTTGATCAAGCTAAAAGCAATTCGCAATATTTTACGGGCGATGATCATGATAGCGGCCGTTGAGGGCCAGCCAAGTTGCCGGTAATGTTGATACACAGGTGCCCAAACCTTTGATTTTGCTGCTGCCATGCCAGCGTTAAATAGCAAGCGGCGCCCTTCAGCAGGGCCTCGCTTGGACAACCTCCTGCGCCCACGTCTCTGGCCAGAGTCACTCGGACGTGGATCCATACCGACAAATGCAACGACAGCATCACTGTTTATGAAGCGAACGCGGTCAAACAGATTTGCCAGCCAGGAGCTGGTTAATAGCCCGACTCCTGCAATGGATTGCAGGCGACAGACTTGTTCTGCCCGGTGGGGAATATCCTTATTCAATGCGGCAATGTCCTGATCGATCTGCTTGAGTAATTCTGTAAAGCTATCTAAAAGCTTGACCGCCTTCACTTTTAGTGACGGCGCTCCATCACAGGTCAGGCGTAAAGCCGTCTTCAGAGAAACAATTTTAGCCCTGCGTTTAAGCAGCTCATCCATCGTGCGTTGCTCCGGCGTAGCCGGTTCATAAC
>NZ_JBMPOZ010000012.1:0-224634 GCF_049340385.1 Undibacterium sp. Ji83W
CCACTCGCCGCCAGGTTGCCCCGCGCTGCCGTTCGACTTGCATGTGTAAGGCATGCCGCCAGCGTTCAATCTGAGCCAGGATCAAACTCTTCAGTTTAATCTCTGTTTTGTGTTCATTTCTGAACTCTGTTCTTTCGAACAGTGTCGCTCACTCAAAATACTGACAGTTCAATCTCCTATTGCTAGAAGATCGTCTTGCTTTATTTCTTGTGAACACTTGCTATATTATTTAAGCATTTCCAAACAACCTAAGTTGCTTGGTGCGCTTCACCAAGTGCCCACATTTATTGACTGTTAATTGTTAAAGAACCAAATTCTTTTCTACCCTGCCAGACTATCTTCCGATCCAGCTTTGCGTCGCAGCGTTGTGTGCGTCAGCAGCAGAGAAACGAGATTATGAAGCACTTTACTTACCCTGTCAACACCTGCAACTCTTTTCGTTTTGTTTCGCTCTTTCGAACGACTTAAACTGTTGCGCGGCATTTACAGCACCAGATCTTTCCGCAGCTTTTACTTTTCCGCTCAATCTCCAGCCTTGCTTCACTTTCTTCGCCCCGCTCTTCAGCGGGAGGCGAACTATAGCAAACTATCTCCCTACTTTGCAAGGGCTTTGCGGGAATTATTTAGTTCGTTTATAAAAAGCAAAATCATGGGTGCGCTGCGCGCACCTTATTATTCTTGGTGTTTGTCGTAGAGCTCTGTTGCTGGCATCACGGCTCATCGGCGGACGACGCTGGGCTCCTGCCTGCGCAGGAGCGACGAATCGATGGGTCTCTATATTGATGGCATTTCGCTCAGCGACCGAAACCCATCCCCATCCCTTCCTTCCCCTTGAAGGGGAAGGGGGTTTCACGGCTTGGCGAAATGTAGGCATTGCGAAACCCCGGCATCATCCCTAGAAGGGGGAAGGGTTTCGCATACATAGTTAACGTCGGCTTTTCCCGCAAGGAAATCCGTATATCAAAGCACATGCGGGTAAAATAGCGGATTCATCAAATCACTAATAGAACATCTGCTTGTGTATACACATATAAGCAGATCACTTGTCATTAGTGTCATCCGGACCGAATTTATGTTGCGCATTACCGATTTACAACTCCCGCTGGACCATGCCGAAGACGAGCTAAAAATAGCCGTACTAAAGGAATTGGGAATAACAGAAAAAGAATTGATTAATTTTACGGTGTTCCGCCGTAGCTATGATGCGCGTAAAAAGACGGCGATTATTTTGATCTACACGATAGATGTAGAAACGACGAATGAAGCTGCCTTGCTGGCCAGCCACAAAAACCGTACCAAGCTCTCAGAGATGCCAGACACATCCTATAAGTTTGTCACACATGCGGATAACAAGCCGTTCAAACGCCCAGTTGTGATTGGCTTCGGGCCTTGTGGTCTGTTTGTTGCGTTACTCTTGGCGGAAATGGGATTTAATCCTATCGTGCTGGAGCGTGGCAAAACTGTGCGTGAACGTACCAAGGATACCTGGGGTCTGTGGCGCAAGCGTGAATTGAAGCCGGAATCAAATGTGCAGTTTGGTGAAGGTGGTGCGGGCACTTTTTCTGACGGCAAGTTATATAGCCAGATCAAGGACCCCAAGCATTATGGTCGCAAGGTGTTGACGGAATTCGTCAAGGCTGGCGCACCGGACGAGATCATGTATGTCAGCAAACCGCATATCGGAACCTTCCGTCTGGTGAAGATGATAGAAGAGATGCGTCACAATATAGAAGCGCTGGGCGGTGAAATCCGCTTTGAGCAAAAAGTGACGGATATCGATATTGTTGATGGCAAGATTCAGGGCGTGCGCTTGAATGACAATGAATATATAGAGACTGCTCATGTGGTGCTGGCGATAGGTCATAGCGCCCGGGATACATTCCAGATGATTGCTGAGCGCGGCGTATATGTAGAGGCAAAGCCATTTTCCATCGGCTTTCGGGTAGAACATCCACAATCCATCATTGATAAAGCGCGCTTTGGTCCAAATGCAGGCAATAAGATTCTGGGTGCCGCAGATTACAAGCTGGTGCATCACGCCAAAAATGGCCGCTCTGTATATAGCTTCTGCATGTGCCCGGGTGGCACGGTGGTGGCAGCCACATCCGAGCCTGGCCGTGTCGTCACGAATGGCATGAGCCAATATTCACGCAATGAGCGCAATGCGAACTCTGCCATCGTTGTCGGCATTACGCCAGCCGATTATCCTGGCAATCCACTGGCGGGTATAGATTTGCAAAGGGCGCTGGAAGAAAAGGCCTATGAAGTGGGTGGTAGTAATTACAATGCACCTGGTCAGTTGGTTGGCGACTTTTTGGCCGCCCGCCCATCAACTGCGCTGGGTACGGTAGAGCCATCCTATAAACCTGGTATTACCTTGTGTGACCTGGCGACGGTATTACCTGAGTTTGCAATCACAGCAATACGTGAAGCCCTGCCTGAGTTTGAGAAAAAAATAAAAGGCTTTGCAATGAAGGATGCGATTTTGACTGGAGTGGAAACACGCACGTCTTCCCCCATACGCATCAAGCGCAATGACGATGATTTGCAAAGTCTGAATACACGCGGTCTGTTTCCTGCGGGTGAAGGTGCTGGCTATGCAGGCGGGATCTTGTCTGCCGCAGTAGATGGCATCAGGGTAGCAGAAGCTGTTGCCCTTGATATCCAGGCGAACACGTAAAAAGAAAAATCCAAGCAGACATAGAAAATGGCAAAAACGGAATTCGTTTTTGCCATTCTTCTTTGCGACTTGTTTTAACCCAAAAGATCTTCCAGTCCTGCAGCCAACTCCGCCAATGGAGGCATTTCTTCAAGGATAAGCTCTGGCTTGATGCCCAGTTTTTTTGCCACATCTGTTGGGAAAGTGGCTTCACGCTCTTCTTTGGAATAATGGCTTTCCTCTCCCCTCGCACACCAGGAGGCGATATGGACGACCGCACCTATCTGGTCAAACTCTGACTGTTGCAAGGGTTCTCCACAAGCCTTGATGGCAGTGGCAAAAGTATCCGGGAAGCGCCAGCGCCTGGACAACTCAGCACCTACGTCAAAAAAATCATACCCAAAGGACGTGCGTTCGACATCTGGCCTGCGCGGATCAAGCGGCCCGGCAGTTTTATCGACTTGCAGCATTTGCTCTGGCATACCTGCGTGCATGACTAACTGGCCTATGGCATGCATCAAACCAACAGTAAAAGCAAAGTCCGAATTACAGTGGGCTTTTTTTGCCAGCCATTTTGATACGACAGCAGTATGCAGGCTATAACGCCAGAATTGCTTAAGGTCCACCCCAGGCATAGCTTTGAAACCGCTGGTTAAACCGCTGCTGACCACGAGAGTACGAACGGTCATGAAACCCAGCATCAGCACAGCATCATCGACCGAACCGACCGTCCTTGATGCATGATAATAAGAAGAGTTTGCCAGGCGCAGCAGTTTTGCGCTGAGGACCTGGTCTGCAGACAGCTTGCGGGCAATCTCGTCTATGGAGACATCATCATTATTGAAACTGTCGATGACTTCCTGGACGACTTTGGGTATAGATGGCAAAGCATTTTGCTGCTGAAACAGATTCTCGATTTTCATAGGGCATCTCCTTTGGGGATGTGGATAAAGAGGTCTGTGCCTCTTATTATTTTCCGGAAATTGAATACCAGTCAGCAAATTCCCTGAGTAACCGGGAGAAATGCGTATTGCTATCAAAAATCATACTCTGATATTGGTTTTTCAGAAATGCTTTTTTGCTGTATGTATCGCTTTACACAAGATTGCTAACAATTCAGACAGGGTACCGTATTTTGATATCACTTTTCTGCTTGCATGGATGTAATTTGTTATTTTCTCGTCAGCTTACTTTTTGACTTGTTTCTTTACTTCACTTCGGGGTAGACATGGTGGTAAAGTAGTTTTTATAAGCCATAAACAAGTTTTGGATAAGTTCATCAAGTCAGAGCAAGCAGCCAGGAGACGCATCATGCAAAACGCCATAGAACTCGCAACACAAGTCGGTGAAGAACTCAAATCCAGAAAACTGATACTTAGCATAGCCGAATCCTGCACTGGAGGCGGCGTCGCCCATGCCATTACAGAAATTGCCGGTTCTTCGGAATGGTTTGACTGTGGCTTTGTCACCTATTCCAACTCATCCAAAACTGAATTGCTGGATATACCGGCAGCGCTGATCGCGCAACATGGTGCAGTCAGTGAAGAAATCGCCGCCGCCATGGCACAGGGTGCCTTGGCTAATTCTGAAGCCCATCTGTCCTTATCAACTACAGGTATTGCAGGCCCGACTGGGGCAGTACCAGGCAAACCGGTAGGAACAATCTGCTTTGGCTGGGTAGTCGGCGGTGTCTCTCATACAGAAAGACTGGTATTTGCAGGCGACAGGAAATCCGTTCGGGAACAAACTGTTGTTCATGCATTAGATAAATTACTAAGGTATATCAAGGAGTTATAAATTGCTGACGGCATTGCCAGCGACAATTGCTACATTCGTGCATTCACCAGCAAAATTAACGGCACATAGCAGCCGCCTGCATATTTTGCTGGTAGATGATGATGCAGAAATCGCTGAGCTGCTCAGCAATTATCTGGGCAAATTTGATATAAGCTGTGTCGCCGTACAAGATGGCGTGGCCATGCGCGCAGCATTGCAGTCTCATCATTTTGATGTCATTTTGCTGGACTTGATGCTGCCCGGCGAGGATGGCCTGAGTCTGTTGCGCCAACTACGCCGCCGCGCTACCACACCTGTGATCATGCTGACTGCCAGAGGCGAATTTGCTGACAAAATACTGGGACTGGAATCGGGTGCAGATGATTATCTGATCAAACCCATTGATACCCGGGAACTGGTCGCTCGCATACAAAGCGTCAGCAGACGCGCGCATACATCTGCGCGGCAAACACAAGAAATCAACGATAGCAAAACAACGGAAATACGCTTTGATGCCTGGGTGTTGAATTTGCCAGCGCGACAATTATGCAGCCCGGATAAACTCATTATTCCACTGTCAAATGCCGAATTCAGGCTCTTATTGGCCTTTATCAAAAGACCGGGGCAAATACTCAGCCGCGACCAATTAATCGATTTCGCACACAATAAGTCCACCGAAGTCTTTGACAGAAGCATAGATTTGCTGGTGTCTCGCCTGCGTCAAAAACTGGGTGATGATTCACGCAATCCCAGCCTGTTAAAAACCATACGTGGTGAAGGTTATCTGTTTAACGCCGCAGTGCTATGAAAAAGCTGCTTCGCGATACCATCTTCAGCCGCCTGTTTGGCCTGGCCATGGCGGCGGTAGTTGTCAGTCACATCGTCACCTTTATCCTGTTGTTTGTTTTTCTGGGAGATCACCGCCCTCCTCCTTCGCCAGAACATATGCCACCCCATCCCCCGCACGGCATATTGCACGGCCCTTTTCTGGGTTTTTGCCTGAGCATGGCAATACAACTGTTATTACTGGCGGTAGCTGCCTGGATAGGTTCACGCAGCCTGGCACGTCCCATGCAAAAACTGGCTGCTGCGGCAAGTACCCTGGGTAATCACGAACAGCCCCTGGCGATTCCGGAGACTGGCCCGGAGGAAGCACGCCAAAGTGCCAAAGTCTTTAATCAAATGCAAGAACGCCTGTTCCAGCAAATGGAAGAAAGGGAGCGTTTTCTGGCGGCAGTTTCCCATGATTTGCGCACCCCCCTAACGCGCATGAAGCTGCGTATAGAGCAACTTCAAAATGAAACCACAGGCGAAAAGTTGCTGGATGATGTGGAAGAAATGCGCATGATGCTGGACGCCACCCTGGATTATCTGCGTGGCAGTGAAGAATCCAGGCAAATGCTGGACATAACTTCACTGATGGCTGCCATTGTTGACAATATGCAGGACGAAGGCAAAGCTGTCAGCATGCACGGGGAAGCCAGGCCTTTAGCGGCCTTGCCAAATGAACTGAGGCGCTGTATCAGCAATCTGCTGGAAAACGCGATTGCCTATGGCAAAACTGCGCAAGTCAGTATGCATGACAGTCAGCATGAATTATTAATTTGTATTGAAGATCAAGGCCCGGGCATACCCGAAGCAGATTTGGAAAAAGTATTCGCCCCCTTCGTCCGTCTGGCTATTTCCAGAAATAAAAATACCGGTGGTGTTGGCCTGGGGCTCAGCATTGCCAGAGAAGTCGCAAGACGTCATCAAGGTAGCCTGATATTGAAAAATCGCCCCGAGCATCAAGGTTTGATAGCAGAACTGCGTCTACCAAGAGGATGAGTTCTACATTGTGTCAAAACCGATACAAAGCAGACACAAGCGCGCAACACGTGAATGCGACACTTCAGAACATGACAAGCATGACTGAAGGAGAACGCAATGAGCAGTATCACTGGCGTAAGTGGCAGCAATAGTAGTTATTTCCCGCAAACTGGCGGCACGCAAAGGCGTGAGCGCGACACCAGCAAGATAGCGGAAAATGTTTTTTCCAAGCTTGACACAAAAAACCAAGGCTATCTTGAAGTCACGGATCTTGAAACCGCATTTGGTAATATCGCGTCAACTTCATCTACTGGCGCTACCAATAGTGACAGTACAAGCAGCTCAACTGGCTCAACCAATACAACAGGCAATAACACCAGTATTAATGACTTGTTTAAAAAACTCGATAGTGATGGCGACGGTAAAGTCACCAAAAGCGAGTTTAGCGATGGTATTAAAAAACTCAGCGATGCCTTGGAAACGCAATTCAATGCCAGACGCACCCGTGGTGCAGAAGGTTCCAGGCCACCGCCGCCACCTCCTCCACCAGAAGACGGCGATGATACTGACCAGACTGGCCTGGACAAAACCCAGTTGACAGATTTGTCTGCCGAAGTTGGCAAAACCAATAGTAGTGCTGGTGCGGCACTCAGCCAGGTGGCGCAAAATTTTGAGGCTGCCGATACGAATCAGGATGGCAAGGTCAGCCTGCAAGAAACCCTGGCTTATCTTGAAAAGACTACTACCACCAATACTCAGGCGAGTAGTACGTCCGCAACTGCCAGTACAGCCAACACCGCGACCACAACCGCCAGCAGCTCAACAAGCAGTAGCTCAAGTACGGATACGGGCACCAGCACTGTATCAGATGGCACGGCCAGTTCTGTTACGAACACAAGTACGAATACTGATGCGGCCTTGTTCAAAAAGGCTTTACAGTTATTGCGCGCGTATAGCTCTCCCCCGACTACATCTACCAGCCAAAGTATTTCGGTCAGCGCTTGAAAACGAAATAATCCCGTAAGTATCAAACAACAGAAAGGCACATATTCATGATGTGCCTTTCTGGTTTTCCCGATTCAAGAAATTGTCATTGCTCCCGATTTTGCATCAATAACTCGTTGATGAGGACCGACTCTATCTTGTCTGTTTGTAGCGCTGTGTTCAAGCCAGACTTGAGTTGCGCCCTGACGGTGTCGAATCCTTCTTCACTATGCAAATCATCCGGATCAATCTTGGCAAATTCGATTTGAAAGATATTCGTCAGTATTTTCTTGTTTTCAAATAACCATTCCTTATCCTCAGTGCGGACTTGTATGGTGACTTGCATGCGCACCACTTGACCATTCAGGTTGGCGACTTGCTGCGGCAATACAAAATAACTTAGCCCGGCAGTATTGCTGGTCACGCTACGGATATAAAAGAAAATCCCCAGCAAAATTGCAAAACCAATCACCACAATGACGGCGGCATATATGCCAAAGCGATCTTTAGCTGCAGCAGTCTTTTTTGTTGAGTTTTTTGCAGTTGTCTTTTTAGGGGGACTATAGGCAGGTGCGGAGCTGCGCGACTGGGCTGCACTAGCTTTAGATGCGGGGCTGGCAGCCTGGGCGGCGGGCGTGTCAGTACCGACATCAAAATCCAAGTCAGGGTCTGGATTTTTTGTTTCACTGCCATCTATTGCTTCAAAATCCAATTGCGCACTGAGCAAGCTGGCTTTTGACCTATCTTTAGACATGACTACCTCTTATAGCTTGCGCATGGCGATATGCCCACGACACTGGTCAAGCAATTACATTGCCACATGGAAATTTTTAAGCAAGGAAAGCATAGCTCATATTTTACCCAAATTCACAAAAATCCAAGGCATGGGCTCGAAAAATTCAATGAACCAAGTATTGTGTTTACTCTATTTGGGCCATTTGTTTTTCAGCAATCATCCTTCCTCCTTCGCCGCTTGCACATCCAACCGGGTTTGGCACTTAAATGCTTCGTTACAAACTAAGGGTGTAAATCAGCAGCCAATTTCGCTATTATGTGGACATTCCCCCGCACGACCACGACAGGCATGACCAATCCCGCAATTCCCAAAGTCAGAAATACGAGCATAGACAATATCAAGGCTGTCTTGATATTTTTTGTCGTTTTCGGCCATCTGATAGAAATTTATGTGGGTGAAGATCATCTTTTGCGCTCCATCTGGATTTTTGTTTATTCCTTCCACATGCCCATGTTTGCCCTGATGTCAGGCATGTTTTCGAAGGCGCAATGGGATGATAAAAACGCTACGCAACTGATATCCACGGTTTTGGTGCCTTTGATAGGCTTTGAAATTATTTATGAAGCCACCGAGTTTGCCCTGAAAGGCACGGGCAGCGTTTATGTCGGCCTGATCGCCCCTTACTGGATGCTATGGTATCTGCTGAGTTTGTTATGCTGGCGCCTGATGCTGCCTTTATTTTCGCGCATGCAGTTTGGCGTCATGCTGGCACTGGCATTGTCACTGGTGGGCAGTTATTCTGAGCATGCTGGCTACTACCTTGGTATTTCACGTACCCTGATCTTCTTCCCCTACTTCTTGTTGGGTTGGAAGCTTGGCCCTGAAGTGTTCAATGTCAAAAAGAAGGAACGACTGTTTATCAGTGCGGCAGTGGTGCTGGCGGCCTTCATCGGCGCTTTCATGCTGAAAAGTGATTTTGACTATCGCTGGTTCTATGGCAGTTACTCACTGCACCGCCTGGAAATGGCTAACCTGACTGGCAGCATGTACCAGTTATTACAGTATGCAGCGTCGACGATAATAGGTTTAGCAGTGCTGTATTTGCTGGCGCAAAAAGATTTGCGTCTGGCACAGATAGGCAAGCGCTCCATCTATGTTCTGGTCTGGCATGGTATGGCGCTCATTATTTTGCAAGAAACCGGCGTATTACGAGCCATTTTCAAATATGAAAATACAGTAGCCCTGGCGATTTCAGTATTGGTTTCCATGGCGATCACATGGATATGCGCACATGGAAAAACCGAAGTTCTGACCAAGCGCCTGATTCTGAACCCACTCGCATGGTTGCTGATACCTCAGCCAGCAAGCAAACCTGCTGAGATCATCCCCGAAACACAAGAAAAACCTGTGCAGCAAGAACCTTAAATCTTGAACAACTCGCTTCTATCGATGAAAGCGAGTTTACTCTCAGCTAAATCTCATCAAACACCAAATGGCATCAGCTCAGTCCCGGGTTGGTGCCTTGGTTTTACCTTCATCAAACTGCTGTGGATTCTTGCCTGAAATGCCACAGTAAAACTCACGTATCTGCAGCATATCCGCCTCAATATCGCCACTCACGTTGAACATTTTCCCGATACCACCAGCCTTGCGCTTGAAGTCCAGATAACCAAGTGCAATCGGCACCCCGGCACCAAGAGCAATATAGTAAAACCCGGTTTTCCAGTGAGTAACCTTGCCCCTGGTACCTTCGGGCGGCACGATCACCGTCAATCTTTGATTTGCATGAAAAGCGTCTACAGTGCCTTGCACCAGGTTACCAGACTTGCTGCGGTCAACAGGAATACCGCCCAGCCAGCGCATGACATGTCCCAGCACTGGCGGAAACAAGCTGGACTTACCCATCCAGTAAACCCGCAAACGCAGGGCAAAACAAACCATCAAGGTCACCGGAAAATCCCAGTTACTTGTGTGCGGAGCGGCAATCAGGACATATTTTTGTTCGGCAGGAACGATACCCTCGACCTTCCAACCAATCAGCTTGAGTCCGAGTACGGACAGCCAGCGCATGATGGTATTGATGACGGGAGTTTCAAAAATGGTAAGATGCATGCCGTAAGTCTTTGATAAGAAAAGAGAATTCTGCCTTCTCTTCAAGCAAGCGGCATTATAGTGAGCGGTAGCAACTCTGGGAAATAAATATCGGCTTTTTTAAAATTAATTAACGAAAGCAATTAAACCAAGCTTATCAAGTCTTCACCCAATTCAGGATGTGTTCCCATTGGGGCAAGTCTTTTTCTACTCTGGAGGGGGCGACATCCCACAAAGTGGCGCCGTGGGCTGCCAGTTGTATGTAGTTTTGTGTATCCCGCAAAAAACCAAGTACTGGCAAGCCTAGCTGCCCTACGTAGTGTTCAAGCTGCTCAGCTGCCTTGCTGCGGGTGTTCACGCGCATGCCAAGTATGGCGATCTGGTAGCCATTTTTTTTATGCTGGGACAGGCTTTTCAGAAATTCTTCGGTAGCGAGGATATCAAAAATCGATGCCTGCAAGGGCACGATAATCTTGTCTGCGGACTTCAACACCATATCGAGCTTGTTGCCAACCAGCCCGGCCGGGGTGTCCAGCACAACATGGGTCGTGCCTTTGGGTGGTTTCAATACATTGCCGTCAGCAATATCCCAGGCCTGGATTTGGGGCAGATTCTGTGGCCGCAATGTCAGCCAAGTTCGCGAAGACTGCTGCACATCGGTATCACCCAGCATGACCTTGTGCCCATGCGCAGCGAAATAGCCAGCCAGGTTGGTTGCCACCGTGCTTTTACCGACGCCCCCTTTGGGGTTGACAATTGCAATGACAGGCATGTCCGCTCCTTTTACAGTTTAAGAACCGCAGCATCTGGTCAGATTATCCATATTAACCGGAAGATAGCAAGACTTCATCTGGAAAAGCTCATACGCAAAACCATCCCAACCGCTTTGCAAGTGCTAAAGAAGCATCAGGCAGGCACCAATAAGGCCAGATGTTGAGGGCTCAGATAACACCACTCCCCTTCTTCCAGTTCCAGCGATGCCAATGTCAATTTACCTATGGCTGTACGTTGCAAGGCAGCACAATGATTGCCAGCAGCGGCCAGCATGCGCTTGACCTGATGGTATTTACCCTGCTCCAGCACGATTTCCAGCAGATGATCACCCAACTTTTGGCAATGTATTGCTGCCAGTGGCGCGGGTTCATCATGCAGTTTCACGCCCTGCAATAATAAATTCACCAGATCTTCCGTCACTGGTTCAGCCGTTGTCGCCTGGTACACCTTGGGCACATGGCGCTTGGGTGAAGATTGAGCGTGGATAAATGGACCATCGTCAGACATCAGCAACATGCCGGTAGTGTCGTGATCAAGCCGCCCCACAGGCTGCACATCGCGCCAACTGAATTGCTCTGGCAAAAGTGTCAACACACCTGGATGATGGCTGGGCTTGCGTGAGCATTCAAAGTTTGCCGGTTTATTAAGAACGATATATACGCGCTCGCGGTATTCCCAGTCTTCTTCAAAAATATGAAACTGCAAGTCCTGGGTTTCAAAGCTGGTCTTGACACTGCGTATCACTTCACCGTTGATGGAGACTTCGCCATCTTCCACCAAGTCGCGGCAATATTTTCGGGTTCCAAATCCTTGCGACTGCAGGATTTTATCTAAGCTTAATTTTGTCATGCCGCGACTTTATCAGATGTTGCACTTACCCGGCTAGCCACCACTTGCTTTCAATTGACCTCAGCGGTTTCTTCATCCACCATTTTGGGATCAAGAGGCAAACTGATCTTGAAGCAAGTTCCCTTGCCCACTTCACTTTCAACAATGATATTGCCGCCCAGTATGCCAGTCACCAGGTTGTAAACAATATTGAGTCCCAGGCCACTCCCCCCCAAGCCCAGGCGGGTGGTGAAGAAGGGGTCAAAAATACGCCCTAGATTCCCATCTGGTATACCCTTGCCATTGTCGCGCACGGTTACTTCGACAAAACTTTCATCAAAAATGCGCGCGGTAATACTGACCGTGCCGCGATAGTCCCCTTCAAATGCATGAATAAAGGCATTGTTGATCAAATTGGTCATGACTTGCCCCAAAGGCCCAGGATAACTATCCATCATCAGCTTGGCTGGGACATTGTGCACAACATCATGACGTGTCTTGCGTATGGCAGGCCCCATCGTCAAAATCAGCTCGGACAGCATTTCGTCGAGCGCGAAGACACGGCGGTTGGCACTGGTCCTGTCGACGGCAACTTGCTTGAAGCTGATCACCAGCTCGGACGCCTTGCTCAAATTACGCAAGAGTAAATCGGCACCAGTCTTGGCGTTTCTCAAATATTCTTCCAGTACAGAACGGCGCAAGCCTTTTTCAAATTCGGCCAGCACATTATCTGTATGCTGGGCCAGCGTACTAGCCACGGTGACGCTGGTGCCTATAGGTGTATTGAGTTCATGGGCAACTCCCGCCACCAGAGAACCCAGCGCCGCCATTTTTTCAGTCCTGAGCAATTCCCTCTGCGCACGCTGCAGATTTTCCAGCACAATGGTCAATTCGCTGTTGGCTGCTTCCAGCGCCTGGGTGCGCTCAGACACCCGCCTTTCCAGCGTGGTGTTCATATTGCGAATTTCCTGCTCATTCTGGCGTTTTTCAGTAATGTCTTCTTGCACCAAGATAATCAGGGGTTCATTACCCAGCCGTATCATGCGACCTGATACCTGACAGAGGATGATTTTTTCCTGCTGGCCGCAGGTCAGCCAGGCTTCATAATCATGGATTTCACCATCACGTTCTATGATGCGCAAAATTTCCAGAAAATCAGCCTCATTGCGCCACAGGGCTTTCTGGGTTTCGCTATCCCCCAGAATTTCGTCATGTGACCAATAGAACTGCCTGACCCAGGCATCATTCACATCGATCATGCTGTAGTGCTGGCTCTTGCGCAGCACCGTCATGGCAACGGGGGAAGCCTGGAAAATACCGATGAATTTTTCTTCAGTGACCTTCAAGGCCTGCTCGGCACGCAGGCGTTCATTGAGCTCTTGTTGCAAGGTGATATTTTGCGCTTCTCTTTCGGTAATCAAACGTCCCAGGTTCAGACGCATCTTGTCCAGGCCCTGCGCCAGATTTCCAATTTCATCCTGACGCACCCATTCCAGCGGTTGATCCAGTTTGCCACGTGCCAGCCGTACCGTTGCCGACTGCAATTCCATGATAGGCCTGACGATGCGGCGTTCAAACAATAACCAGATCAGGATAAAAGAAAACACCACCTGGACCAGCAAGGCCAGACCGAGTTTAAGAAAATCTGCCCATAATTCTTTTTCGATATGCTCGGTGGTCAGTTCCAGCATGACACTGCCTATGACCTTGGTTTCCAGCAAGATCGGGCGTTCTTCGCGCAGGAATTTAGCGCCCTCTTTTTTGAATTTGCTGCTGTGGGCAAAAATGGATTTGGATTCATCCAGCACTTCCACGCTGACCACTTCAGGGTTGCGCATGACGGCTTGTATGAATTGATTGGCGACAGCCTTATCCAGCGTCCAGACTGGCACTGCCATGCCGCGCGACAGCATGTCGGCATATTGCGACATGGGATTACGTACGCGCAGTTGCAACTCGCGCTCGTATCTGTCCTGAACCAAAAAACGCCCCAACACAATCGCAGGCAATACGATGCCAACCACAACGCCGATAATAAGAATTTGTCGGAGGGAGAGTGTACGCAATGGATTACCTGTTGTTTGCAGCGGTTACTTCGATTGTTGCTTACGCCACAATTGTATATTTGCCGCGATGAGCTTGTTCATCACGTTTTGTTTGTCCAGTTTATAAACTGCCTTGGCAATACGGCCACGCATTTCTGGCGTGTTGCAGGCTGATTTATGGGATAGGGTCAAATATAAATTTTCATTTGTAATAGGTGGCGTGACGGTTTTCAAGCCTGAAATATTGAGCTTGGCAACATAGGCCAGGCCAGGGTCTTCTTCATAAATCAAATAATCTGCACGGGAAAGACTGAGCATCTTCAAAGCCTGTTCCAGACTGGGGACCATGGAAATCTTGAGTGACTCTTTGGCATAGCGATCAAAGTCTTCGCCAAAACTATTATTAATCACAGTCACCCCCTGCTTGCCTGCAAGGTCAGACCATTTTTTATACGGCAGATTAAAATTATTGCGGGTCCAGATCACTGTGCGTGTTTCACGAAAAGCCGGATAGAAATAATCCATGTATTCCAGTCTTGGCTGGGTAAAAAAGGCACCTGCCAACAAGTCCACACGGCCCAGTTTCGCTTCTTCCTGTACCCGTCCCCACGGGCCTACATATTTAATGTCGATAGGTATGCCGATTTCTTTGGACAATAATTGCATCCATTCAGCATTCGCCCCTATCAGGCGGTTTTCATCTTCTGGGTCACGCCACAAATAAGGGGGATATTCAGGGTTGCCAGTCGCTATCAGGCTTTTGCAGGATTCATTGGCACGTGCGGCTGAACTAAACGCTGTCGCCAGCAACAATGCCATCCAGCACAGCAACCGCAGCATGACATTATTTGAAGGACCAGCTTTGCAAGTATCAAGCTTCATGGCACGACCTTCTCGACAAGAACGTGGGGGATAGACACCTAAGTCTAACTGCTGGAATTAGGCTTGGCAAGGAAGTAGTTGCGAAGGAGGAACGGTTTCCAAAAAGAAAATAATTCCTCCAAATCCTGACTATAAGTGCAAGATTTTTACCATCTTGAAATCGGACAGAAAAAGGGATTGCGTGAGACTGAATTAAGCAACGCAATCCACTTTCGACATATCCTCATGCTATATGTTTATGATATAAGTTTAGCGCCTGACGATAGAATTACCATTACTTCTGACAGCATCACCGGACAGCAAACCAGGATCATGATCAAAAGCATAGGTTTGCTTGTTGCCATTATCAAAAGCCACCGTCACATTCCACTCCTTGGTCGTCTTCACTTTTTGTTCTATCTTGTGCCCGGCCAATGCGCCACCAGCAGCACCGGCAATAGTCGCCAGATCACGGCCAGTGCCACCACCAACCTGATTGCCCAGCAGGGCACCGGCAACGCCACCTGCAATCACGCCCAGGGCGCCGCCCTCACCTTCTTTATCCACAACGGCAACGGCAACGACTTTGCCGCAGTCAGGGCAAACCGGTTCGTGTCTGGCATTCACTGGAGCTGCAACAGGCTTGCTCATGTTTTGTTTGGCAACGGCCAGCGATGCATTGTATTCAGCCTTGGCATCACGCAAACACTGCATCCTGGCCGCTGAACTGCCAGCATCAGCGCACAGTTTTTTATCGTCGTTGTATCTTTGCGTGGCGCGTTTGCTGTCTGCTGCATATTGTTGTTTGGCAGTCATATTTTGCGCAAAAGCACCCGTCACGGCAGTCAACATCAGACTGGCCAGAAACAATTTTTTATTCATTTACTACTCCTCGATTGATCAAAGTTTTTATGGCTTGGTGAACCATATTACTCCTAACGTTGATAAAGGAAAATTGATGACCTAAATAACAATAATTGACAGTTCCTGGTCTACATCACGCCAGAGCTTAAACAGTGGTGCGTACGCTCACAGGTGTGCTCGCTATCGAGGTCGAGCTCAGTGATGCGGTCTCGCTCAATGACGCGAGGATCTTGTCGCGGCAGGTCGACAGGATTTCGTCGGCCAGGGGTGAATCGTCCGGGCATGCGCGCGACATGACTATGGCACCGATCGCATGCGCCAGTATATCAAGGGAGCTGGCTCGCGTCCGGCCTGCGTCTACACCGTTCAGGGAAGTGTCCTGCTGGCTCAACGCGGCCAACTGCATCTCAATGCCGGCCGCAAACGTGGTTCGCACCTCTTCGGGTTGACGCACGGCATCCCCGCACAGCGCAGCCATCGTACAGCCAGTCGCAAGAGTGTCGCGGTGCGCACGCGAGATATAAAGCCGCACGAACTCCGACATATCCACACCAGCAGTGAGCGCTGCAGACTCTGCGATGCCACAGGCCGCCGATTCTGCCATCAGGTCGGCCTTGGAGCGGAAGTGCTTGTAGAAGCCGCCGTGGGTGAAGCCAGCAGCCGCCATCAGATCGGCAACACCAACCCCATCGTAGCCGCGCTCCCGAAACAGTGTGGATGCCGTCTTGACAACGTGTACCCGGTTGGCTTGCGCCTGGGCTTTGGTGATCTTCATTTCTCGTCCTCGGTGGATTTACACATGCATGAAGGCCTCATTATATATTGATGTCAATCGTAATCAAAGTCTTGACAATTTTGATTATGATCGTCATCATTAAAGAAATCCCCAACACCAGAGGTTGAATCAGCATGATCAAGAAAACAATTTTTTGAACCATAAGGCCAGCAGGGCCACGCATCGGTGCGTCCTAAAATCAGATATCACTTTATCGGGGCGGTGCCCCTTCATAACCCAGAGAGCAAACACATGACTACATCTACCTCCGTTCTTATTACAGGCGCCTCCACAGGCATTGGTGCCACCTACGCCGAGCGTTTCGCGCGCCGCGGCCACGACCTCGTGCTGGTGGCACGCGACAAAGTGCGACTGGATGCCCTTGCGGCCCGCCTGCATCAGGAGCATGGCGTTACCGTCGATGTCCTGCCAGCTGACCTTACCAAATCCAGTGACCTGATCCTCGTCGAAGCACGTCTGCGCGACGATGAACGCATTGGAACGCTGATCAATAATGCCGGGATGGCACAGTCAGGCAGCTTCATCGAGCAGACCCCTGATCAGGTCGAGCGGCTGATTGCACTCAACACCATCGCACTGGCGCGGCTCTCAAACGCGGTTGCTCCACGCCTGGTGCGTGCTGGTAAAGGTGCAATCATCAACATCAGCTCAGTCGTTGGCCTGGCGCCTGAGTTCAATATGTCGGTCTATGGCGCAACCAAGGCCTTCGTGCTGTTTCTTTCGCAAGGTCTGCACTTGGAACTCTCGCCCAAAGGCGTCTATGTCCAGGCTGTGCTTCCCGCTGGAACCTACACTGAGATTTGGGAGCGTGCGGGTATCGACATCAGTGCCTACTCCGAGATGATGAAAGTAGACGACCTGGTTGATGCAGCACTGGCTGGCTTTGATCGTCGTGAACTCGTCACCATTCCGCCACTGCAAAACGCTGCACACTGGGACGCTCTCGATACCGCGCGGCAAGTGCTGCTTTCGGATATTCAACAAGCGAACGTGGCCGGGCGCTACAGGCCACAAGCCTGAGCCTGACCGTTTTCACCACAACTTGATTCGAAGATCCACGCCATGTCGTCTCTGCCAAGAACTACCCTTTGCCTCTTTGCGCTGTCCGCAGCGCTTGTTTCATCGTTTGCTACGGCCAGCGATGCGATTGCCGCGAACGTCGATACGGCCACTGCGACCACTGCAACCATGCCGCAGACAATGACCTGGAAAGACGTGTCTACGCAAAGCGTTTCCGCCAACGGCGTGGACTTCGCATACCGTGAACTCGGGCAACACAACGGCGGCACTCCGGTGGTGTTTCTCGTTCATCTGGCTGCCGTCCTGGACAACTGGGACCCACGCGTTGTTGACGGGTTTGCTGAAAAACATCACGTGGTCACGTTCGACAATCGTGGCGTCGGTGCATCGACGGGCACGCCAGCAAACACGATAGAACAAATGGCGGACGACGCCATCACTTTCATCAAGGCCAAGGGATACAAACAGGTTGATCTCTTCGGCTTCTCGATGGGAGGAATGATCGCGCAGGAGATTGTGCTCAAGGAGCCTGATCTGGTGCGCAAACTGATCCTGGCTGGCACAGGGCCTGCCGGTGGACCAGGTATCAGCACGGTGGCGGGTGTAGCGAACTACGACTTGCTCCGTGCGACCTTCACCGGCCAGGATCCCAAGCAGTATCTCTTCTTCACGCGTACGCCGAACGGTATCGAGGCTGGGAAGGGCTTCTTGAAGCGCTTGCAAGAGCGCACAGAGAATCGCGACAAGGAAATCACCGTGCGGGCCTACCTGGCTCAGCTTCAAGCGCTCAGAGTGTGGGGTCAGAAGCAGCCGGCCGACCTCTCGGTGGTCAAGCAAGCCGTTCTTGTGGTCAATGGCGATGACGACAGGATGGTTCCGACCATCAACTCGTATGACCTCGCCAAGCGCCTGCCGAATAGCCAGTTGATCATCTACCCTGATGCTGGCCATGGCGGGGTGTTCCAGTACCACAAGGACTTCGTACCCAAAGCACATGCATTTCTGGCGAACTGAGCCTTCATCCTTTTTTGCTATTTTGAATGATGCTTAACATATCAAACCCGTAACCCAAAAAGAGAAATAACCATGACATTCAAGGCGCTGCTTACCACCAAGACGGGCGATGTGATTTCCACCGCCTTGGTCGACTTCGACGAAGCCGATCTGATGCCAGGCGACGTCACCGTCGCGATCGACTATTCGACGGTGAACTACAAGGACGCAATCGCGATCAGTGGCCGCTCGCCGGTGATACGCCAGTTTCCGCTGATTCCGGGCATTGACTTCTCGGGCACCGTGGAAGCCTCGTCGCACCCAGGGTTCGCAGTGGGTGACCGCGTTGTCGCCAACGGTTGGGGCCTGAGCCAAACCCACCATGGCGGTTTCGCGCAGAAGGCGTGCGTCAGCGGCGACTGGCTGGTCAAACTGCCTGAGGTGTTTTCGACGCACGATGCCATGGCCATCGGCACGGCGGGGTATACCGCAATGCTGTCCGTGCTCGCGCTGGAGCATGCGGGAGTGACGCCGGACAAAGGTGATGTGTTGGTAACTGGAGCTGGCGGTGGCGCTGGTTCCATCTCTATCGCTTTGCTCTCCAAGCTAGGTTATCGGGTGGTCGCTTCGACCGGGCGACTGGAGGAGACTGGCTACCTGCGCGAGCTGGGTGCGGCCGAAGTTATCGACCGCCACACGCTGTCCGAGCCGGGCTCGCCAATCGCCAAGGAGCTCTGGGCAGGCGCGATTGACTCTGTGGGTAGCCACACACTGGCCAACGTACTTGCGCAGACCCGCTACCGTGGTGCGGTAGCGGCCTTCGGACTTGCGCAGGGCGCGGACCTGCCCGGCTCAGTATTCCCCTTCATCCGGCGCAACGTGACTCTGGCTGGCATCGACTCGGTCAATGCGCCACAAGACGTGCGGCTGCAGGCATGGGCACGTTTGGCCACCGATCTGGACTTAGGCAAGCTCGCCCGCGCTACGCAAGTCGTTGGCCTGGCCGATGTGCCCGGCCTTGCGGGCCCGGTGCTTCAAGGCCAAGTGCGCGGCCGCACGGTCGTGGACGTCAACGCATGAAGACAAAAACCTGCTGCATCACGGGTAAATAAAAAACCCGCCATCTGGCGGGTCTATATTGAGGATGATAGGAACACTTACAGCTTTGCCTTGATCAGCTTACCCAGTTTTTCTATACCTTCATTGATACGCTCTGGCGACACGGTGACGAAGGACAGGCGCAAAGTATTCTTTTCAGGATTGTTTGCATAGAAAGGTCCCCCAGGAACAAAGGCAACATTTTGCTGAATTGCTTCATCCAGCAATTGCTTGCTGTCCATGTGCTCAGGCAAGGTTACCCAGATGAACATGCCGCCTTCAGGTTTGGTCCAGCGCACGCCTTCCGGGAAATGTTTGCTCATCGCCTCAAGCATGGCGTTGCATTGTTTTGCATACAGAGTGCGTATTGTTGGGATGTGCTCGCTCAAGAAGCCATCCTTGATAACTTCATACACCACCATTTGTGTCAATTGTGCTGTGTGCAAATCAGCCGCCTGCTTGGCTTGCTCAAGTTTGCGTATCAGCGGTGTAGGGCCAACCACATAACCCAGGCGTATGCCTGGCGTCAGCACCTTGGAGAAAGAACCCATGTAAATCACGCCGCCCGGATTCATGTTCAGCATTTTTGGCAAAGGTTCGCCGCTGTAGCACAGATCGCCATAAGGATTATCTTCTACCAGCGGGATGCCCATGCGTGCGCAGGTTTCCACCAGTTCATAACGGCGCTCTACCGACAGCGTGCGTCCGGTTGGATTCTGGAAGTTTGGCAAGGCATACATCAGACGAGCGCCCGCACCTTTGGCAGCAACCGAGGCTGGTATCAGACCATGGTCATCGGTATCCACTGATTCAAATTCAGGGCGATAAACGGAAAAAGCCTGCAATGCACCCAGGTAGCTCGGTGTTTCCACCAAAACCTTGCTGCCTTCATCCACCAGCACTTTACCGAGCAAGTCCAGGCCTTGTTGGGAGCCAGACACCATCATGATTTGATCGGGCAGGATTTTTGAATCATTGGTAGACAAAGAATCAGCCAAAAACTCACGCAAAGGGGCATAACCATCGGTAGGACCATATTGCAATGCCGATTTACCTTGTTGCGTCAGCACCTTGTCAAAGGCGGCGCGCATGCGCTCTACCGGAAAGGTTTCTGGAGATGGCAATCCACCAGCGAAAGAAATCACTTCAGGACGCATGGTCACTTTTAGAATTTCCCTGATGGCTGAGCTTTGCAATTGCTCTGCGCGGTCAGAAAATTTCCAATCTATGGGGCTGGGATTCTCAAGTTTCATGCTGGTCTCACTATCTCTCGGTTAGGATTGCCATCTCGGGCAAGCTTATTGTTTTATAAAATTCAGGCGATCTCGACGATCATTTCAATTTCTACGCAAGCCCCCAGAGGGATTTGGGCAACACCAAAGGCTGAACGTGCATGCTTGCCTTGTTCGCCAAAGATTTCACCTATGAGTTCAGAAGCACCGTTTGTCACCAGATGCTGCTCGATAAAATCAGGCGTGGAATTGACCAGGCTCATGAGTTTGACAATTCGCTTAACGCGGTTCAGATCACCACCGCAGGCTGCCTGTAAAGTCGCGATCAAATCAACAGCGACCGCACGTGCTGCCAGTTTGCCTTCTTCAGTAG
This sequence comes from Undibacterium sp. Ji83W, assembly GCF_049340385.1. NCBI lineage: Bacteria > Pseudomonadati > Pseudomonadota > Betaproteobacteria > Burkholderiales > Oxalobacteraceae > Undibacterium > Undibacterium sp. Ji83W. Next base: position 20,940 of record NZ_JBMPOZ010000012.1, read on the forward strand.
AGATATTTTTACCCAGTTGACCTACCCATGGCTTGCCATCTTTTTTGGCAATATGGCCGGACAGGAATACCGTGTTGCCAGTTTGCGCATACATGACGTAGGCAGCAGCAGGTGTCGCAACAGCAGGCAATTCAATATTTAATGCTTGAAGCTTTTCGTAAAATGACATGTCTATTTTCCAGGAAAAAGCACAACAGCCCTCACTGATGCACTAGAGATAATTAAATTTTTATTATTATTTTCTGCAAGTTTTAAGAGTTTGCAGAAGTCAAAACCTTGCTCTGGCAAATGCCGACTTAATAAAGTAGAAATTCAATCACAAATACCAGTCCTCTATTGTAAGCCCGCACCGAAGCGATTAACACCCCCTAGAGCATTCCATGTGACAGATTAAATTTGGTCATTCTGGGAGATTTCTCAGCTTCACCGTTGAATATTCATGCGTCGACCCAGTGCCACCACAATGATGACTGCAAGCGCAAAGAAGATTTCACGTCCAGTCAAAACTTCCCCTAATATCACAGCAGCACCCAGCAAACTCAAAAATGGTTGCAACAATTGCACCTGGCCAACGCGGGCAATACCACCGATCGCCAGGGCCTTGTACCAAAAGAAAAAGCCAATAAACATGGAAAATACCGAAACATAGGCAAACCCGGCCCAGGCACGGCCAGAGGCCTGTACACCATAATGCCAACCCAGCCAGGCTGTAACAGGTAACAACACTGGCAAAGCCAGCAACAAAGCCCAGGAAATGACTTGCTGTCCACCCATGCTTTGCGACAAACGTCCACCTTCGGCATAACCCATGGCGGCAGCAATCACGGCGATGAACAAGGCCAGGTCAGCAAATTGAAATGAGCCACCTCCCTGTATCAAGGCAAACACGATAACCAGACCACTGCCCAGTACTGCCATTACCCAGAAGCCGGTTGACGGCTTTTCATTAAAGCGCAAGGCGGCAAACAAGGCCGTGGCCAATGGCAAGATACCCAGCACGATAGCCCCATGAGTAGCGGGCACATAAGCCATGGCAACAGAGCTGAACAAGGGGAAGCCAACCACCACGCCCAGCGAGGTGATCAGCAATGGTTTGATTTGCGCACGTTGCGGCAATCCGGCGCCCTGCAGCCATAACAGAATACCTGAGCAGCATGCAGCCACCACGGCCCGCCCCAGTGCAACAAAGACAGGATTGAGTTCCGCCACTGCCATGCGGGTGAATGGCAGGGTCAGACTAAAAATCATGACGCCAACCAGGCCCAGGGCCATGCCTCTGTTTTCCTGTATCGGCATGACAGACCTGCCTGTTTTAATTTGCGTGCCGGTTGTCATTATGAACTCACCAACATAGGGTAAAGCGACAAGACCAGCAGCAAGGCCATGCCGTAGTTGAAGATGCGCAGATTGCGCTCCACCTTCAGCAAATGCCTGACCTTTGCACCGAACAAGGCCCACAGACCTACGCTGGGTAAATTGATGACCGCAAACACACCTGCAGCAAGGGCAACAATCCAGAATCCGCTGGTTGCGGGTATATAGGTACTGAAAGCACCCAGCGCCATGACCCAGGCTTTGGGATTGATCCATTGAAAAGCAGCCGCACTCAAGAAACTCATGGGACCAGCTTTGTGTGCACCGTCTTGCGTCTTGCTTTCTATAGGTCCGGCATTGGCAATATTCCAGGCCAGATACAGCAGATAAGCTGCGCCTGCCCATTTCAGCACGACATATAACCAGGGAAACACCGCAAACAAGCCCGCCAGACCAACGCCAACCGCCAGCACCAGTATCATGAAACCTATGCTGATGCCCAGCATATGAGGCAAGGTGGCACGAAAACCAAAGTTCACGCCAGAAGCCAGCAACATCAGGTTATTCGGGCCTGGTGTGATGGATGACACCAGGGCAAAAAGGGCGAAGGCCATCAAGGTATCAATTGCCATGTCTTACTCCGTGTTCGTGCCCCTGCTGGCAGCGATCAAAATTCTGTCGGTCATCCATCGTGTTTCTCCCGTTTTTACTTTAGTGTTGTGCTATCCTAAACGCAAAAACCGATACAGTACCAATACACTACAAACGATAATATTCGTACTGTAATGGTCAACTACCCATTACAGAAGACCAGTCTGGAGACATGCAATGCTGACGCCCACTTTTTTTATCTCACGTGACTCTGGCGGTTCGCTGGTAGAGCAAATCGTCAATGCCGTGGCCAACCGCATAGACGATAAATTGCTGCGCACCGGTGCGCGCATGCCGTCAATACGCCAGTTTGCCGATGAACAGGCGGTGTCGCGCTTTACCGTGGTGGAAGCCTATGACAGGCTGGTCGCCAAGGGTTATCTGGAATCGCGCCGGGGTGCCGGCTTCTTTGTGCGCGAACGTGCATCCATGCTGAATAACGTCCCCCATAATGCGCAAATAGCTCCCATCACCCAAAACCTGGATGTGGTGTGGCTGGTACGTAATATGTTCCGGCAGTTGCCACCACAAAAAATGCCGGGTTCCGGTGTTTTGCCACATGACTGGCTTGATGGCGAACTGGTGGCAAATGGCTTGCGCTCCATCAGCAGGTTGAACCAGAACCTCTTGCTGCACTATGGCACCCAGCAAGGCTTTTTGCCCTTGCGCCAGCAATTGCAATTGAAAATGGCTGAGCTGGAAATCGCGGCATCACCCGAACAAATCGTCATGACCAGCGGCGTTACTCAAGCACTGGATCTGGTGGCGCGTGAATTTACCCAACCCGGCGATACTATCTTTGTCGATGACCCCGCCTGGTTCTTGATGTTTGGCTCTTTCGCCATCCTTGGCACCAAGGTGATCGGCATACCGCGTCTGCATGATGGCCCGGATGTTGCCAAGCTGGCTGAGCTGGCTGCCCTGCACAAACCCAAGCTGTATATCATTAACTCGGTCTTGCATAATCCGACTTCGACTTCTCTCTCTGCAGCCAAGGCTTTCCAGGTTTTGAAGGCGGCCGAGGAACATGACTTCATGATCGTGGAAGATGATGTGTATTGCGATATGCATCCAGGGCCTGCAGTACAGGCGGCCACCCGTATTGCTGCGCTGGATCAGTTGAACCGGGTGATTTATCTGGGTGGATTTTCAAAATCGCTGGCAGCAAATTTGCGCGTCGGCTTTATCGCCACCTCGCCCGAACTGGCAATACGCCTGGCTGACCGCAAAATGCTGTCTACTCTGACGACGACAGAAATTGGTGAGCGCGTGGTGTATAAAATCCTGTCCGAAGGACATTACCGCAAGCATGTAGACCGCATACGCGTAAAGCTTGACGGAGTAAGGGATGACATCACCAAACGACTGGAACAACAGGGCATGAAGGTCGATTACCGCACGCCAGCAGGCATGTTCCTGTGGACAGAGACTGGCTGCGACACCAATAAGCTGACAGAGAAAGCCATGGAGCAGGGTTATCTGCTGGCACCTGGCAGCCTATTCTCACCCAGTCAACTCCCCTCCACCAAGATGCGTATCAATATCGCTGCGATGTCTGATCCTGGCGTTTGGGAGTTTTTAAAACGTGAGATAAATTAGCCCGCAGATCGATTAATGCAGGCTGGCATTGGCCAGCTTGACACCAAACCAGACAAACATGCTGCCCACACCACTCGACAAACTGGCAGACAGGCGACGACGCTTGCTGAAATTGCGCGCCAGGCGAGAACCCAGGAAGATCAATACCGATAAATAAGTGGTGCTGAATACCATCACCACTGCACTCAGTATCAGAAAAGGTACTGCTGGCGTCGGGTAGTCAGGGTCGATGAATTGCACAAAGAAAGACAGTAAAAACAGGATAGCTTTCGGGTTCAGCAAACTGATGACCAGGGCACGCTTGAAAGGGTTTTGCATATTCACAGCCGTCGCCTGCGTTTCTGCTACCGTCGCTGTCTTGTTACGCCATTTTTGTATGGCAGCCCAGATCAGATTGACACCTACCCAGGCCAGGTAAGCAGCACCGGCATATTTGACGACCATGAACAAAGCGGGATAAGTACGCAAGATACTGGCAGCACCCAGGGCAGTCAGCATGAGCAAAATACTGTCGCCCACAAAGATCCCTGCCGCACCTTTATAGCCTTCACGTACGCCACGTGTAGTGGCAACCGCCAATACATACAAAGAATTAGGTCCTGGCAACAAGATAATGCCCAGGGCACCCAATACATAAGTCCATAAATCAGTTACACCATAAAAACTCATTTTGCTCTGCCTTTATTTTGCTCAGTAGATTACTCAGTAGGCTCTACCGAGTTCCGCCGTCTACACCGGCTCAGGCACGAGATTAACATTTTGCGGCACTTCTTGCTCTGACCTGCCAGAACCCTCGCCTGCCCTGCGCAAAAGTGACAGTGCAGTATCCCCTTCACGCAATGTAGCAGTGCGTACGGTAGCGCTGACTTTCATTTCCTTGCCCGAGACCGAGATAGGCATGGCAATCACAGTGGCGCGGGTACGGTCGGCAATTTTATTGGCATCCTCCGCAGATGCTTCTGGTAAAAGCACACAAAATTCCTCGCCGCTAAAACGGGCTATGCAATCATAGGCGCGCATTGCTCGTTTCACACGGCGACTGACCTCAACCAGGATCACATCACCCACCTGTGGACCATGCGTATCGTTGATATGCTTGAAATCGTCCAGGTCAAGTACCAGCATGGACAATTGCTTGCCCAGGCGCTGGTGACGTTGCAGCTCAGTGTCTGAGATGCGCATGAATTCTTTCCAGTTGGCGACACCGGTGACAGGGTCCATATTCGCCTGCCTTTCCAGTTCTTGCTCTGCACTTAGCAACTTGCGCCTGTATCTGTGCACATAAGACGCGATAGCATGACCAGTGATGGCGACCGCCGGCAAGACCAGCACTACGCTGGCCGCCTGGGAAAAAGTACCTGATTGTTTATACAACAGCAGCAAACAGGATGCGGCGACAAACAAATACAGAGGAATGCGCAAGACACTCAAAGCCAGGGGCAAAGAAATGAAAGCCATCAACACCAGCCAGGCATCAACCATGTAATGCCCCAGATAATCGCGCGGCAGGCAGGCATTGCTGATGAACTGTATCAGCAAGACCATGACTATCCAGTGCATGGCATAACGGTCGAGTTTTGGTACGTTTTCTTCCCTGCCATATTGCCGTATCAACCACAGGGAATAAGCGAAACCGGCCAGGCGCATGACCAACAAGATAGCCAGTGGAATGTCAAACTCATGAAATAGTACATCTACCAGTGCCAGCGGCAGGAACGCCCATAGCATGATGCGCACCACACGACGGACTTGTGCCCTGTCCTGTTTGATGTACTGGGAACGATAGTTTTCTTCGCTGACGTCTTTATAATTCGTTTGCATTTTTGCACCGCTTTATTTTCAGCTACGTCTTGTTTTGCCTATTTGGTTCGCGATCAGACAGTTCAATTTTGATCAAAAGTGCATATGTATGCTACATTCTCACGCTGAACTTCTTAAATTCTGTACTAACGGAACCGGTCAGACTTAATTATATGCCCCACTTGGACCAACAACATGTTAAAGATTGCATAGGCGAAACGTCTGTGTCTGGCATGTCTGCGTCCGCGCAAACACAAGTTTTCAACTCAAGCTGTTGTTGAGTCTGCAAAACTGCATGCAGAAGGGATAGCCCTGTCTGCCCGTCTTGAGTATCTGCTTTCACCATCGATCACATTCACACTTAGCTATTTTCACAACAAATGGACATACTTCTCTACGATAACTGGGAACGCCGCCTGCGCCCTTTCAGCCCACTGAACAAAGACTGGGTGGGCCTGTACTGCTGCGGACCTACCGTGTATGACTATGCCCATATCGGCAACCTGCGCACCTACCTGTTTGAAGACCTGTTGCGCCGCGCCCTTGAATGGAATGGCTACACCGTGCGCCATGTCATCAACATTACTGACGTCGGCCATCTCGTCTCCGATGGTGATGACGGTGAAGACAAGATGGAAAAAGGCAGTCGTAAGGCCGGTGAATCTGCCTGGCAGATCGCCGACCGCTTCACTGCCGCCTTCAAGGATGATTTGCAAAAACTGCACATTCTTGAACCCGCCATCTGGTGCAAGGCCACCGACCACATCGCTGAGCAAATCGATTTCATTGCTGCCATAGAAAAAAATGGCTATATCTATCGCACCAGCGATGGCATTTACTTTGATACCAGCAAACAGGACGATTACGGTTTCCTGGCGCGTATCAAGCGTGATGCCATCAAGGCTGGCAGCCGTGTTGAACTCGGTGAAAAACTGCATGCGACCGACTTCGCTCTGTGGAAGTTCAGCCCACCGGACGAACACCGTCAAATGGAATGGGACAGCCCATGGGGCCGTGGCTTCCCTGGCTGGCATATAGAATGCTCTGCCATGTCAGCCAAATACCTGACGCCATGGTTTGATATCCATTGCGGTGGCGAAGACCATATTGCCATCCATCACAGCAATGAGATAGCGCAAAACCAGGCTTGCCATGGCACCCGCCTGGCCAACTTCTGGATGCATGGCTATTTCCTGCAAATCGATTCTGGCAAGATGTCTAAATCGACGGGTGAATTCCTGCGCCTGCAAACTTTGCTGGACCAGAACATTGATCCGCTGGCATATCGCTATCTGTGCCTGACTGCGCATTACCGCAGCCAGATGCAGTTCAGCTTTGAGGCTCTGTTGTCCGCACAAACTGCCTTGCAACGCTTGCGCGAGACTTATCATGCCTGGCCAGAAGGTGGCAGCGTCAATGCAGAATACAGCGAAAAATTCACAGCCTTCATCAATGAAGACCTGAATGTACCGCGCGCCCTGGCACTGGTCTGGGAAATGCTGAAAGCCGATTTGCCGGATGCCGACAAAAAAGCCACGTTGACAGAATTCGACAGAGTGTTTGGCCTGGGTCTGGCGCAATGGCAACCTGCAGTGCTGGCTATCCCGGCGGAAGTGCAAAGCCTGGCAGAACAACGTCAGGCTGCGCGTAAAGCCAAAAACTGGGCCGAGGCAGATCGCCTGCGTGGCGAGTTGCATGCACTGGGCTATGAAGTCGAAGATAAGGCCGAAGGTATGCAGATCAAGGCGCTGTAAAATTTAGGGTAGAAATCACCCAGGGGAAACAATCGTTTCCCCTGTTTTCATTCAAGACAAGAGGAAGCACCATGCAAAGTATCAGCCTGTCAAAAAAAGCAGCCGTCATTGCCAGTATGGCGATGCTGCCTGGCCTCAGCCAGGCTGGTATCTATCTGGAGGGAAAAGAAATTCCAGCAGATTTGCGCGCTTTCATCACAGCCGATACCAAACTGCTGGCCTTTGTCAGCACTGACTTGAATGGCGACGACAAGGCTGATTATGTTTTCATCCTGGAAAAACAAAAGAAAAACGCCACAGATGAAGATATGGAGCAAGGGCAGCGCCCCTTGCACATCGCCATACGCCAGGCCGATGGCAAATTAAAGCTGGTCAAGACCAACGAGAAAATCGTTCTCTGTTCTACCTGTGGCGGCGTGTTTGGTGATCCCTTTGCTGAGCTGACGGCAGACAAGAAAAGCTTCACAGTGTCCCACTACGGTGGCAGTGCCTGGCGCTGGGCGAATGCCTATCAATTCAATTACTCACGCAAGGACGATACCTGGCAACTGGTCAAGGCATCTGAATCATCCTTCCATACCAGTGAGCCGGACAAAGCCAAAGAAAAGATATACACGCCGCCCAAACATTTCGGCAAAATTGATATTGCCGATTTTGATCCTGAAAAATTCAAAGGCGCAGGTATCAAGTAGCGTGTACTAAGTAGCGTGTGCCAGGTAGCAAATACCAGGCAAACATTGGGGAGAAATCCCCAATCAATCTATAAACTCTTTTCAAACTGCAGGCGTATCATCGCACTTCCCGGTGTGACCGAGCTACGCAGCTTGCGACCATCCTGATCACTGTATTGCGAAGCCTGGAGCACATCCTGATGCAGGAGATTACTGACAGACAAGCGCAGTTGCATCTTGTTTTCCAGCTTCCACAAACCGTACAAGTCAAGATTACGGCTGACGCCAGTATAGTTGCGCAAACCAGGGGTGGCCTGCACAGTGCCCCCTGTCTGCAAATTAAAATTGAAGCCAAATGATTGTTGCTCGCTGCGCTTGTAATCCATACCCAGATTAGCAGTCAGCGGCACTTGATCTGTCAGGCGATTATCCGGCCCCGGTATGGCATCGAGCCTGGACCAGTTGCGTGCCGCATTCAGACGCACTTCTACTGGTGGCGCAGCAATCAGCAAATTCTGCAGGGCTATTTTTGCATCGAACTCTATCCCCATCACTTTGGCAGTGCCATGATTATATGGCGTCGTAATCCACACGCCATTTTTCTCATACAGGTTTTGCACAGTCACATCCTGTACGCGCTTGGCATAGGCTGACAGGCTGAACATGCTGTTTTTGCCAAAGTAAGATTCATAAGCCAGATCGGCACCCCAAGCCAGTTCAGGCAAGAGTTGCGGGTTACCCTGGTAGTCTGGATTAGTCGGTCCATTATCATTATTCGCCGTATAGCGGCGTGGCACAAGGCTACGCGGTGTGGGAGCCTTGTAAGTACGTGACAGGGCAAAGCGTAGCTGGTCTTTTTCTTGTTCCGGCAGTTTCCACAATAATTGCATGACCGGACTCCAGACGCTGGACCTGGTCTGCACTGGTGTCATCAGACGTCCTGTGGTTTCTGTATTCAAACCTTCCCAGCGTAAACCCAGATAAGCTTGCAAGCGATTTGTCACATCCCATTCATCCTGGGCAAACATGGCAATCCGGCGCACGTTGGCTTTGTAGTCTTCCGCCAGCGGGTCTATGATATTGGTATTAGTCTGCCGGTCAAATTGCAAACGCGCTTCACTGCGTTGCGTCAGCGTGGCATCCCAACCCAAAGCAAGACTGTGATCTTCGCGAAAGCGGCTCAAATATTTGCCGCTACTGCTGGCACTGCTTTCGGCGGCATTCGACACGACATGGCGATTGAAAGGCTGATCCTGCGGCAATGGATAACCAAAAAAATTGTAGTCAACCTCGCGGTGATTGTAATTAAAACCCAGCTTTACATTCAGCTTACTATCGGTATCTAGTCTGTGTGCCCAGTTCAGGTCTGTGCGTAATATGGCTGTATGCATGGACGCCTGATAATTATTGTCTGGATATTGCGTAGTGAGCTTCGTCATATTTATTTCATGATCACGACCCCAATTCAAATTGCCGTAGTAGTCAAAGAAACTCTGCAAGCTCAGCGTGTCGCCATTTTCCAGATTCCAGTTCAGCCTGGGGCTAAGTCCAAAGCGCCACACGTCTGTGACATTCTTTTGCTCCCTCAGGCGCAGAATTTTAAATTCGCCGCTTGCATCATAAATACTCTCGGTGACCAGGGGCGTGCTTTCATAGCCAGTTTTCGACAGAGTAGCGCTAACAGCATAGGAAAAACCGGCATTCTTGTCAGCGATCTCCAAAGCAAGTGAAGGATTCCAGTTATTTTCACTACGCGACATGCCGAATTTGACTTCTTTCCTGGCACTGCTTACACCTTTTTTCAGGATGATATTGATGGTCCCGGCCACTGCCTGCGCGCTGAACTCTGCCGTCGTCGTACGCAGGATTTCCACGCGCTCTATCAACTCAGGCGCGATACTGTCTATGGAAAATCCAGGCGCTACCGCATCGCCATTTAATAAGATTTGTGTATAGCCTGATCCCAATCCACGCATGCGCAATTCATTGCCCACCACAGACACACCAGGCTGGCGCTTTAATACGGCGGACAATTGCGTATCCCCATACTGCAGTAACTCAGCAGCATTGATGATGATTTTTGCGGCAGTGTCGTTCTTTCTTTGCGCTGTCGCACCCGGCCCTGCAACTTCCACCGTTTGCACGACTTCGCCATTCCTGGTGGGCGCATCAGCAGCACGCAATACCGGACTGAAAAGTAAAAGCGAGGCCCCAACACAGTTCATGCTGGCCTTCATGATTGCCTGGTACGGCAGGTTGGACGAGACAGATTTATTTCTTGAGGCAAGCTTGGGCATTTGTATGAAAATTTAACTGGGATAGTGCTGCCAGCCAGGGATGGCAAGCAGGAGATTTTTAGACAACGGGAGGAAGTGTAAAGTGGGCAAGACTATAGCAGAACAGGCTTGTGACAAAAGCCCGAAATCAAGTGACTGAGGAAGTCTTTTTCAAGGATAACGAGGGCTATGCCAGCCTGCTATTTTACCGATGGCAAACCCGTCTTGAGGTCTTTTAAAAAATCATCAAGTATGCGCGCAATGCTACCGTCATTTTTCATCGCCAGCAAAGTCGCATTGATGGCTTTTGAAGTCGAGCTTGAAGCAAATTCTGGCCTGACGCGCATGACATGGGAACCATAAGAAATAACCAGGCTAGGTCCCAACAAATGCGTCGATGCATTTCTTTCTGCCGCAGCCAGTATCGCTGGCTGGCTGGCGACAATACCCGAGATACGCCCGGCTTCCAGCATGCGCAGGCCATTTTCCAGCGTATTGATTTCTACTTTTCTGACCCTGTCATCCTGGCCAAACGTACCGTAACTCAAGCGACGCATCATGCCTATGCCTTTTTCCGTAGACAGCGCAATCAGATCATCATAATTCTTCAGCACGGCACCACGCTGCGCGACCACCACAATAGGGAACTGCGTCACCTCGGACAAAAAACTGCCTTCCTGATTTGTAAAATTTTCAGCCTGGGAAATACTATAAGCTTCTTTATCTGCCGGAAACATCACTATATGACGGGCACTGGGCACCACCACCAGTTCCAAAGACACACCGGATCGCCTGCGCAACTCATTAGCTATACGTACATTGATACCGTCATACCCCCCTTTAGTGTCTTTGACAAAAGCAAAAGGAGCCACTTCTGTCAGATAGAGATTGGCTGCACTAAGCCTGGGCGCATACCCATAAAGCAGATATAAACAAAGCAAACCCGCCACTTTAAGCAACATCGCTGTGACTCCATGAGCATTTAAGGATCAAAGAAATAAGTATCGATTAATCAGTACTGATCACCATTGATCAAATGAAGTTTAGTGATTTTTTGCAAAAATTACAAATATCCGTGCGTTCCCAGGATTAAGATGTAACATTTTCATGCTTTTTAAACAATCATCTTGAAATCCACCAAAGCGGCCTCACCTTCCACCTGCTAAAGCAATGTTGCAAACAATGCTTAAAAAAAGCAGCAGGCGAGCGATTGCCAACACTACTAAAGAAATCTTTGAGGGAAACCATGTCAGAAAAACAAACCCTGGGCTTTCAGGCCGAAGTCAAACAACTCTTGCAGTTGATGATTCATTCCTTGTATTCAAACAAGGAAATCTTTTTGCGCGAACTGATCTCGAATGCTTCTGATGCTTCAGACAAATTGCGCTTTGAAGCAATTAACGATGCCAGCCTGTTTGAAAACGATCCTGATCTGCAAATCCTGGTCAGCTTCAACAAAGAAACCCGCACCATCACTATCGCCGACAATGGCATAGGCATGAGCAAGGCAGATACCATAGAACATCTGGGTACGATCGCAAAATCCGGCACCAAAGAATTCTTTGGCAAATTGTCTGGCGACCAGCAAAAAGATGCCGCCATGATAGGCCAGTTTGGGGTTGGTTTTTATTCCGGTTTTATCGTTGCTGACCGCATCACCGTAGAAACCCGTCGCGCCGGTCTGCCTGCAGACCAGGCTGTACGCTGGGAATCTGAAGGTGCTGGTGACTTTAGCGTCGAAGATATAGTAAAAGAAGGCCGTGGCACCAGCATCACCCTGCACTTGCGTGAAGGCGAAGATGAGTTCCTGTCTGCATGGAAGCTTAAATCCGTCATCCGTACTTATTCCGACCATATCTCCCTGCCTATCAAAATGCAGAAAGAAGAATGGGATGAAGAGAAAAAAGAACAGGTCTTGAAGGACGAACTGGAAACCATCAACCAGGCCAGTGCCTTGTGGGCGCGCAGCAAGTCTGAGATCACGCCGGAACAATATGATGAATTCTACAAGCATGTCTCGCACGACTACAGCGCACCACTGACGCATACCCATAATCGCGTTGAAGGCCGCAGCGAATATACGCAATTGCTGTATATCCCGGCGCGTGCACCGTTTGACATGTGGGATCGCAACAAACGCGGCGGCATCAAGCTCTACGTCAAACGTGTCTTCATCATGGATGATGCTGAACAACTGATGCCAGTCTATCTGCGCTTTGTCAAAGGCGTCATTGATTCAAATGACCTGCCTTTGAACGTCTCTCGCGAAATCCTGCAGGAAAGCCGCGACATCAAGGCTATCCGTGAAGGTTCGACCAAACGCGTACTGGGCATGCTGGAAGACCTGGCAAATGCTGACGGTGACGACGCTAAAGAGAAGCAAGACAAGTACACCACGTTCTGGGGCGAATTTGGCCAAGTGTTGAAAGAAGGCGTTGGCGAAGACAGTGCCAACAAAGACCGTATCGCCAAACTCTTGCGCTTTGCCTCTACCCACAATGACAGCGATGTACAGAACGTGTCACTGGCAGATTACCTGAGCCGCGCCAAAGAAGGCCAGGACAAGATTTACTATGTCACGGCAGAGAGCTATGCAACAGCCAAGAACAGCCCGCATCTGGAAATCTTCCGCAAAAAAGGCGTTGAGGTCCTGCTGCTGACTGACCGTGTTGATGAATGGATGTTGTCCTATCTGACTGACTTTGAAGGCAAGGAACTGGCGTCTGTCGCCAAAGGCGGCCTGGACCTGGGTCAACTGGAAGATGAAGCAGAAAAGAAACAGCATGAAGAAACGCAGACCGAGTTCAAGGACCTGGTCGAGAAAATGAAAACAGCCCTGGCAGATAAAGCCAAGGATGTGCGCGTGACTTTCCGTCTGACTGATTCACCAGCCTGTCTGGTCGCAGATGAGCATGATTTGTCCGGTAACCTGGCGCGCATGCTGAAGGCGGCGGGTCAAAGCGCGCCCGACTCCAAGCCTATCCTGGAAGTCAATCCTGACCATCCTTTGGTACAGAAACTCAAGTATGAAGAAGCCAAGTTCGATGACTGGTCACATCTCTTGTTTGACCAGGCTTTGCTGGCAGAAGGCGGCCACCTCACTGACCCTAGCGGTTTTGTGAAACGTCTTAATGAGATGTTATTGAGTAAGTAAGTCAGTAAGTAGGTAGATAAGTAAGCTCAAGGATCTCAGTAATGAAAGAAAAACGGACTCAGCAGTGAGTCCGTTTTTTTATGCATCAGCGACAAATCTGAAAAATTAACGCGAAGGAAATACTTTTTCGCGCTGTTGTTTGGCAAACCAGTCACGCAACATCTGTTCTTCATAGCGAAAACTGGAATTGCCAGTGGCCAGACCGGAACGCATGAGGAAGTTCATATCCTTGATATTTTCTGTACCAGAGGCGATGCTTTTACCTTTTTCATCTTTCAAGTCAAAACTGAAAGTCATACGCGGCCAGTACAAGTCCTTGATGACACGTATATCATCGACAGTATTGCGAAAAAATGGACGTACATCACCAGCCAGGTCAACATCAGTCACTGTCACATCCCATTGACAGGCGTCGGGCAGTTTTTTCGCCATATCTGCAAATACCTGGTCAAGTTCCTTGATCATGCGTGCCTGGAAGCCTGATTTGGATTCATTGCCAGGGCGAATATCGGTATACTTTTCAGGCTCTTGCCAGGTGACTTTTACCTCACCCGCCTGTACCTGCGTCGCCATCACGGCAACCAAAAACACTGTGTTAAAAATCAATTTCATTTTCTAACCTCCTGATTCATTCTACTATAGCAAGTACTGCAAGATTTTCCATCATTCAAGAATAGTCCATGAATGCAAAAACGACCAGACATGCTGGTCACCAGCCAGAATGAATTTTGTCACAAAGTTTTTCAGCCTTCATTTGTACCGATGGTGCACTGAGACGGATATGGCATCGATATCACGTAGCAAAGCCATCTACTTGTTATCCTGAAAGCTGACCAGATATTAGCTACATGAAAACACCTGACTTGATCACGACGACACAATCTCCTTTGCTACAAGGTTTCCCGCCTGTGGTGGATCAAGATACTCACACACTGATACTGGGCAGCTTCCCTGGCGTTGCCTCACTCGATGCAACGCAATACTATGCATTCAAGCAAAACCAGTTCTGGCGTCTGGTTTCTGCATCACTGGGCACAGACCTGGTCAGCCTGGATTATGAACAGCGCCTGCAAGGCTTGCTGGCCCATGGTATTGGCCTATGGGATGTATTTCATTCTTGCGTACGCGCAGGCAGTCTTGATTCGGCGATACGTGATGGCAAACTGAATGATTTCTGCGGCCTGCAAGCCAGTCATCCACAATTGCGCAAGCTTTGCTTCAATGGTCAGACTGCTGGCAAAATGGCAGCTTATTTCAAACAGCGTGGCTATCTGACGGCGATACTTCCCTCATCCTCACCCGCTTATGCGATGCGCAGTTTTGAAGAGAAACTAAGGGACTGGCAAGTTGAACTAGGGCCTGTCACTCCCTGAAATTCATTTCATCAGTAGCATTGCGTTCTCGCTCCACCAAATCGCCCCATGTCTGGCGCAACAGGAAAAAGCAAATTTTTGCAGCTTTTTCGGTCAAAATTTATTACAACTTGTATGAATGATGTAAATTTGCTTTCCATAAACACTATGGAGGTTAAAATAAGCGAATGCTAATCAAACGAAAATCCATAGAAGCCGAGGCCAACCACAGGTCTGGCCCCACGGCTGCAGCGCCCAAGAAAGCCAACCGCAAACCCAAATTTGCTCCCGTCACCCTGTCTGAAATGGATGGGGTACGCTTTTTGCATTTTGGTACAGAATGGGTACAGGGGGCCATGCGCCTGCGCAAGCCCGACGCTATCGAACTCGAATATGCACAACAGATGATGGCCTGGATGCTGTTCATTGATGCACCACAACACCTGGCGCAGTTGGGACTTGGAACTGGTGCATTGACCAAATTCTGTTACCGTCAGTTTGAAGAGGCGTCAGTAACGGCGGTAGAACTCAATCCCTCAGTCATTGCCATTTGCGAAAGCATGTTCAAATTGCCGGCCAATGATGATCGCCTTCAAGTGCGGGAAATGGATGCCCTGGACTTTGTCAATGATGACAATAATCATGGTCATTTTGATGCCATGCAAGTGGATTTGTATGATGCCACCGCACGTGGCCCTGTGCTCGACAGTGCTGAATTTTATCAAGCCTGCGCAAATTGCCTGAAGGATAACGGCATCCTGACTGTCAACCTCTTTGGTGACCACCCCAGCTATGCACGTAACCTGAAAGCCATGCGCTTTGCCTTTGATACGGTGCTGTGCCTGCCAGAAGTCCATGATGGCAATGTTGTTGCTCTTGCCTTCAAGCGCAAACCTGAATTGAATTTCCCAGATCTGTATGAGAAAGCTGAACAGATCAAGGCCAGTACCAAATTGCCTGCAAAATCCTGGGTAAATGGATTAAAAGCGGGCTCAAAGTAGCCTGCAATTCAAAATAATTCCAAAATAAATTGATGGAAACGGCCATACAGTATGAATAAACCCGCACATCGCAGCCTGAATCTGCAACAAATTTTCACCTGGTTGATGGCTGACGGCATCGTCCTTAAAGATGAAGCCAAGACCCAGTTCCATGCGTCCCAAGGCTTGTTAAAAAATGGCCCGGCCAGTATGCATCCATTGACTGCGGTTGCGCAGGCCAGATTGCATTCGGCCATTTCCCCGCATATTTTGCTGACGCTGGATTGGCTGACAGAATGGGCGGCGACCAAGGTGAATTTGCCTTTTTACCGCATTGATCCCTTGAAGATTGATTTCACCAGCGTATCAGATGTCATGTCTGCGTCCTATGCGACCCGTTTCAACATCCTGCCAGTAGAGTCTACGGGCAATATCGTCGTCGTCGCAACGACTGAGCCATTCAATACTGAATGGCAGGATGAAATACTGAAATTCAGCAGTAAGGAAATTCGCCTGGTGCTGGCGAACCCGCTGGAAATTTCACAATACATCGTCCAGTTTTTTTCCCTGGCAAAATCCATCAAGGACGCGCGCAAGTCAAATAAGAATGACACCAATTTGCGCCAGAACTTTGAGCAACTGATAGAGATCGGCAAAACCAACAAGCAGGTTGATGCGAATGACCAGCACATCGTCAATATCGTTGACTGGTTGTGGCAATTTGCCTTTGAGCAGCGCGCTTCGGATATTCATCTGGAACCCAAGCGCGATATTTCGGTCATCCGTTTCCGTATCGATGGTGTTTTGCACCAGGTGTATCAGGTACCGGCCACCATCATGATCGCCATGACGGCCCGTATCAAATTACTGGGCCGCATGGACGTGATCGAAAAACGCCGTCCCCAAGATGGCCGTATCAAAACCCGCACCAGCGAAGGCCAGGAAGTCGAATTACGTCTGTCCACCCTGCCGACGGTGTTCGGCGAAAAAATGGTCATGCGTATTTTTGATCCTGAAGTCGTCGTCAAGACCTTGCCGGAACTGGGTTTTCCGCTGAATGACGCCAAGCGCTGGGACCACCTGACCAGCAAACCGCATGGCATTATCCTGGTCACGGGGCCTACCGGTTCCGGTAAAACCACCACCCTGTACACCACCCTGAAAGCGCTGGCGACACCGGATGTGAATGTCTGTACCGTCGAAGACCCTATCGAGATGGTAGAGGGCTCGTTCAACCAGATGCAGGTACAGTCCTCCATAGACCTGAGCTTTGCCGACGGCATCCGGGCTCTCATGCGTCAGGATCCTGACATCATCATGGTGGGCGAGATACGCGATTTGCCAACTGCCGAGATGGCCATACAAGCCGCACTGACTGGCCATTTGGTCTTGTCCACCCTGCATACCAATGATGCGCCATCAGCCATCATGCGTCTGCTGGAACTGGGCGTCCCTTATTATTTACTGGAAGCAACAATCATTGGCATCCTGGCTCAGCGTCTGGTCAGAACCCTGTGCATACACTGCAAATCGCCTGAAGGTGAATTACAGGATGCAGTCTGGGATACCCTGACCGAAGGCTGGGGCATCAGCAAACCCGAAAAAATCTACAAACCTGTCGGTTGCCCTGAATGTCGCCAGACTGGTTTCATGGGACGTACTGGTTTATATGAATTACTGACGGTCAGCCTGCCTTTCAGCAAACTGATCACTGAAAGTGCCGATATCCATGCCTTGCGTGCACAAAGCATCAAGGATGACATGAAACCCTTGCGCATTGCAGGCGCATATAAGATCATCGAAGGTGTTACTACGGCAGATGAGGTTTTGAAAGTCACTTCCTCACTGATCTAGCATAGTCTTCAGGGAAGGCGGGAATGCGTTCAACACCGGAAAGTGATACGCGACAACTACTATGGCAAATGCTGGTGCTTGCCATACTGTATGCGGCACTTGGACGCCTTTCCCTGCTACTTGCCATACCACCTGGTTATGCCATCGCCATCTACCCTTCTGCAGGCGTAGCACTGGGCATGGTCCTGACTGGCGGCTACCGCCTCTTGCCTGGCGTGGCAGTCGGCGCATACATTGCCAATTTACTCATTAATCAGAGCATCTTTGGTAACATCAATACCAATTCATTGATTGCATCAACTATTGTTGCTGCGGGAGCCACCCTGCAGGCCTTCACCGGCAGCAAGCTGGTCTTGAAAAAATTACAGGACAATCTGGCGCTGGATTCAGACAAGGCGATTTTCCAGTTTTTCATCTATGGCGGCATCATTGCCTGCCTGATCAATGCCAGTATCAGTGTCACCGCCCTGGTGGCTTTAGGTGTCATTCCCTGGCAGGATTTTTTCAATAACTGGATAGGCTGGTGGATAGGCGACACCTTCGGCGTTTTAACTATTGCGCCCATCATCATGGTGATCTATGGCAAGCCACGCGAAATCTGGTATGCCAGACGCTGGAGTGTCATGGTGCCATTGCTGATCTGCCTGATGCTGGTGATTACTGCATTTGCCTTTACCCGTTACCGTGAAGAACAAAAACAACAACTCGAATTCCGCTTGAAAGCTGAACGCATAGGCCAGAATTTGCAAAACAAGCTCGATACGCATGCCGACATCATGCGCAATATTGAGCGCCTGTATGCCAGTTCCCAGCAAGTCAGCCGCAGCGATTTTGCTACCTTTGTCAGCCATAACCTGCAAAGCCAGAAAGCCATTTCCTTCCTTTCCTGGGTACCCAGGGTCGATCTGCAGCAGCGACAAAGCTTTGAAGTGACCGTGCTGCGAGAAGGATTTGCCAATTACCAGATACAGGAGATGAATGAATTTCAGCAACTCGTTGAAGTCAGCGTCAGGGATGAATATTATCCCATCCGCTACATAGAGCCCTTCTTTGATAATCACCAGATGTTTGGTTATGACATGGGGTCGACCACTGCACGCAGGATCGCGATAGAAGATGCGCGCGACAGTGGTCATCTGACGGTAACCGACCCCTTGATTTTCAATGAGACCGATGGCCGGGAACAATTGCATGTACTGTTGTTTGCCCCTGTCTATGAAAACGGTAAACCGCAAGAGACCATGGAGCAAAGAAAGGCTGCTTTTTCAGGTGCAGCAGTCAGCATGATACGCATGGCTGACGTGGTCAGGGAAATTCTCTCAAACGAAGACATGCGTAGCGTGCGCATCAAATTTTATGATCTTTCTTACCCTGGTAAAAAGGGGATATTCATCGATGAAATCAGCGGACTGAACCAGGGTTACCTGTTCCAGTCCACCATCAATTTTGGTGGCCGGCAATTTGCCTTGCAGGCGCAGCCTTCGTCAGAATACTGGCGCACCCATGTCGCCTGGATTACCTGGATCACCATGATAGGTGGTCTGCTGTTCACTGGCCTGCTGGGCGCGTATCTATTGGTGGCAACGGCCCATACCTTTGGTATAGAAAGCCTGGTCGCACAAAGAACGGCTGAACTGCATGATAGTGAAGAACGCCTGCGCACAGTACTCGACAATGCAGCGGAAGGTATCTTGACGACGAATGAAAACGGCCTTATCGAATCCGCCAACCGTTCTGCAGAAGTCTTGTTGAAGTATGCTCATGGCAGTTTGCGCGGCAGGAATATATTTAGCCTGTTTCCTGATCCTGAATCCCTGCAATTCCTGACAACACATTTGCGTGCAACCGATCGTGAGAAACAATTTGAAGTGGCAGGAAAAAGTGAGCGCAGGGAATTGCTGGCGAAGCAAAAAGATGGTCAGGACGTACCAGTAGAACTGGCAATTACCCGTGTGCGCCTGGGCTTGCAAGTCTTGTACGTCATTATTGTGCATGACCTGTCCGAGAAAAAACGGGTGGAGAAACTCAAGACTGAATTTGTCTCCGCCGTCTCCCATGAATTGCGCACACCACTGACTTCCATACGTGGTGTGCTGGGTCTTCTGGTAGGCGGTGTTGCCGGAGAAATCCCGGAAAAAGCACAATCCATGCTGATGATGGCGAATGACAATGCCAAACGCCTGACGACACTGATCAATGATTTGCTGGATTTTGAAAAGCTGGAATATGGCAGCATGCAATTCCATTTCGAAACACTGCCACTGGCAGAACTGATAGACAGCACTTTGCAGTCAAATCAGGGATATGCGCAAAGTTTCGACATAGGTATACAGTATGAAACGCAGGTGGATCATGCTGTACTTGTGCGTGTGGATTCGCAGCGTTTTGTACAAGTCTTGTCCAACTTGTTGTCGAATGCCATCAAGTTCTCACGGCCACATGGACAAATCAATGTGCGTGCCACGGTGGAGCGCGATCAGATACGCATAGAAGTACAAGACTATGGCATAGGTATTTCAGAAGAATTCAAGAGCAGTATCTTCCAGAAATTTACCCAGGAAGATGCCAAGGCCGCCCGCAAATATGCAGGCACTGGCCTGGGCCTCAGCCTGACCAAGACCATGATAGAAAAAATGGGCGGGCAGATCGGCTTCAGCAGCACAGAAAACCTGGGTTCTTGCTTCTATATTGTCTTGCCGCTTGTTACTGCTGGTACAACTGCTACTGCCGCTGCCACACCGTCAACCACCGAGGCATAACGCAGGCGCGCACCCAGTTCCAGTTTAATGCGCTGGTTTTGCATGCGCCTTGATTCCGACATGAAGGACAGCAATACCGGGCTGACTTGCTGCGCCAGTTCGGCGCGTGGCAAGCGTGGTGGCCTTGGCAGTGCAAACGCATCCGCCACCAGATCAAAATACGCAGCCATCTTCATGTCACTGTCATCCACTGCGTGATAAACCCGGTTGGGTAGCGCCCGGAACAATGCCAGCCTGATCAACTGCGCCAGGTCATCTGCATGAATGTGATTGGTGTACACATCGTCAGCCTCTATCAGTGCGGGCGTGCCTTTGTGCAAACGTTCCAATGGCAGGCGATCAGCTGCATAGATACCCGGCACCCGCAGGATGGAAAGGCAGGAATGACTGCGCCTGGCCCAGGCACGCAGGCAGTTTTCAGCAGCCACGCGGCGCTGGGCACGGGCGTTTTGTGGACTGACCGCTCTGGTCTCGTCAAACGATGCCCCGGCACAGTCACCATACACCCCAGTAGTGCTGATATAAACAAGGCTGCTCTTGTCAGGTAAAATGGCGGTCAAATTTTGTGTGCGCCTGTCGGTCTTGCCTTCTGAGGGTGGTGGTGCCAGATGAACAACCCTGTCTGCCAGTCCTTTAAGGCGCGCCAAGGTATGTGGCTGATCCAGATTTCCTATCAAGGGAATGGCACCAGCAGCACGCAATTCTGCACAGCGCCCGGTCTGGCTGGTCAGGGCAAAGATGCGGAAATGCTGGCGCAATAATGGTAACAGGCGCATGCCTACATCGCCGCAACCTATGATAAGCAAGCGTGGCTTGCCAATTTGTTTAAACTGTTTTTTCATGTTCAGGATTGTATGACTTTTCAAGTAAGTGTCACCCCTAGTGGCCGTCAATTTAGCTGCGAAGAAGATGAAACCGTCTTGTCGGCAGCTCTGCGCGCAGGCGTCATCTTGCCATATGGCTGTAAAAATGGTGCCTGTGGCTCTTGCAAGGGCAAGATAGCCAGCGGCACAGTACAACATGGCCCGCATCAGCAACGCGCCCTGCCCGAGGCTGAAGAAGCCCTGGGCATGTCTTTGTTCTGCTGTGCCAAACCACAATCCGACCTGACCATAGAAGCCCGCGAAATCGTCGCAGATGGTGATTACCCGGTCAAGAAAATGCCTAGCCGCATTGCCAAACTGGAAAAGCTTTCGCATGATGTCATGCTCATCGCCCTGCAATTGCCAGCCAATGAGCGCCTGCAATACCGCGCCGGCCAATATATAGAATTCATGCTCAGGGATGGCAAGCGCCGCAGCTATAGCATGGCGAATGCCCCGCACCTGGATGAGCATATCACTTTGCATGTACGCCATATGCCAGGCGGTTTGTTCACCGATCAAGTGTTTACTACTCTGAAAGAACGCGACATCCTGCGCTTTGAGGGCCCACAAGGCACTTTCTTCCTGCGTGAAGATAGTGAAAAACCAATTATCCTGCTGGCTTCCGGTACTGGCTTCGCCCCGATCAAGGCATTAGTGGAACATTTGATCCATATAGAATCCAAGCGCCCCGTCAGCCTGTACTGGGGTGGCCGCCGCCCTGCTGACTTGTATATGCATGCTTTGTGCAAGGAATGGGAAAAGCAAATACCAGGCTTTAACTATATCCCTGTCGTTTCTGACGCCTTGCCTGAAGATGAGTGGGCTGGCCGCAGCGGTTTTGTGCATCAGGCAGTCATCGCTGACCATGCAGACTTGTCTGGCTATCAAGTGTATGCCTGCGGCGCACCTGTCGTGGTGGACTCAGCCAAGCGTGACTTTACGACACAGTGCCAGTTGCCTGCAGACGAATTCTATGCAGACTCCTTTACTTCTGAGGCTGATCTGGCGAATTGATGCATTGACAGGCACAAACACTGGTCAAATAGCCTATCGAAAACAGGGCTTACGCAAAGTCATCCCAGCAAGGCTATCGCTTTAGGAAACCGCCCTTGCAAGGGCGGTTCGTTACGTCGGCAGACAATACATTGTCTGAAACCCCGACTACACCGGCAACGACGAAGACAGTACTTTAGTACGCGGCTCCTAGGAGAGGAGTTGCAACGCAGCTGGGGCGGCTTTGCGTAAGTCCACCAAAATTTTTTTGACGCAGTGCGCAAAAAGTCCTATTATCCGTTTTATGAAAATTTTTACTGACATGTCCTCACCGAATATTGCACGACGTCGCAACTCGCCAAGCGAGCCTGGGCCGATGTAGGAGTGAGCGTGCGCGTAAAAAGCTGCACCACGAATATCCAGCCACAGGTTCCGCCCTGTGGCTTTTTTTTATCTTGAATTTTTGTCTATTCCCACCCACTGTAACGACCTTAGGAGTCTTGAAATGGAATTCAGTCAGTACAACGTAAATTCCCTGATGTACATCACCCCACGCCCAGAACTCGTGTTCGTCGAAGGCAAGGGCATGTATTTGACTGATCACAAGGGCAAGCGATATCTGGATTATCTGCAAGGCTGGGCAGTCAATTGCCTGGGTCATTGCCCAGACGTGATTCATGATGCATTGGTCACCCAATCGAAAAAATTGCTGAACCCTTCCCCGGCTTTCTATAACGCCCCTATGGTGGAGTTTGCTGATCTGCTGACGAAGAACTCTTGCTTTGACCGCGTGTTTTTCACTAACAGCGGTGCAGAAGCCAATGAGGGCGCAGTCAAACTGGCGCGCAAGTGGGGCCAGTTGAACAAGAATGGCGCGTTTGAAATCATTACCTTTGACCATGGTTTCCATGGCCGTACCCTGGCAATGATGTCTGCCTCTGGCAAACCAGGCTGGGACACGATTTTTGCTCCACAAGTCAGCGGCTTCCCCAAGGCAGACCTGAACGATATCGCGTCAGTAGAAAAACTGATCACCGACAAAACCGTAGGCGTCATGCTGGAGCCGGTACAAGGTGAAGGCGGCGTGATCCCCGCCAGCCCTGAGTTCATGCAAGCCCTGCGTGAATTGACCAGGAAGCATGGCCTGCTGCTCATCGTTGATGAAGTACAGACCGGCATGGGCCGTACCGGCGAATTGTTTGGCTATCAATTGTCCAACATAGAACCAGACATCATGACTCTGGCCAAAGGCATAGGCGGTGGCGTACCACTGGGTGCCCTGCTGTGCCGTGAAGAAGTAGCCTGCTTCGTTCCTGGCGACCAGGGCGGTACCTACAACGGTGCGCCTTTGATGGCAGCTGTCGGTATCGCAGTATTCAAGGAACTGACCAAACCTGGCTTCCTGGCATCGGTTCAGGAAAAAGCAGAATACCTGAGTCTGCAACTGGAAAAACTGTCTGAAGAATTTGGCATGCAAGGCGAACGTGGCTTTGGTTTGCTGCGTGCCCTGAAGCTGGGTGACAATATCGGCGGCAAGCTGGTGGAAGCTGCGCGTGATATGGAGCCAGTAGGTTTGCTGATCAATTCCCCTCGCCCTGACCTGCTGCGCTTCATGCCAGCCCTGAATGTGACGAAGGAAGAAATTGATGAGCTGATCAGCATGTTGCGTGTCGTAATACAGCAAGTCAAAAACGCAGCCTGAGCTTCAAGATAAAGAAAATGGCCTGTATTGTGAAAGCAATACAGGCCATTTTTTGTGACAAGAGCATTGCATCTAAAGCATCGCCTCTAAAGCTTGTTTAACATTTATCAATCTGTATTTAATCTGAATTTATCTTGTATATAATGCGCAATTCCATTCCAGCAATGAAAGCGCGCATGCATCACTTTTACAAGCCTCTCGCCCTCAAAATCGCCTTTGGTGTTTTCGGCAGCCTGTTCTTGCTTCAGGCTCCAGTTTCGCATGCAGCGGCTGAACCTGTTCCTATTGCGAATTTTTTCAAAGAATCGCAATTCCATGATGCCCGCCTGTCTCCTGATGGCAAAAACATCGCCATGATCATGAAGGGTGCGAATGACCGTATGGTGCTGGCAGTGCTGGAAATTGGCCAACTGCGCCCGGAAATTATCGCCAATTATGAAGACAAGGATGTGGACTCTTTCCACTGGATCAATAATGACAGGCTGGTCTACGATCTGACAGATCTGCAGTACAAAGAAGTCCAGCGCATTTTCAGACCTGGCTTATATGCGGTAAATAAAGACCGCAGCAAACGTGTACGCCTGGTCACACATCAGTTTACCAATCCCGGCACCAAGGTGGTAGGCGAATTACCGTGGTACACCCACTTTCTGGACATCGCTCATGATTTAAATTCGCCAGACATCTATGTCACTCAAGCTACCGAAGCCGGGTCTGGTATCTATGATCTGTATCGCCTTAACACGATAACAGGCAATACTGAACTTATTCCCCGCCCTGGCAAGGTCAACGCATGGTTGATAGACAAGGCCGGGGTTGCACGTGCCGCAGTCACGACAGAAGAAGACAAATCTGTCCTTAACTATAAAGACCCGAAAACCAATGCCTGGCGCAAACTGGCAACATCCAGCTGGACATCCGATGACAGGATAACGCCTGTGTTTTTCAGTCCGGAAGGTGATTTATATGTACGTGCCAACAATGGCAAGGAATTCAGCTCACTGTATCGTTTTGATCTGGAAAAGAATCAGCTCGAAGCAGATCCAGTAATCTCATTGAAAGGCTATGATTTTACTGGTCAGTTGATCTACAACGCTCCGCAAAAGAAGGTGTTGGGCCTGCGCTATGAAATGAGCAGACCTGCAACCATATGGTTTGATGAAACCATGGCGGATAAACAAAAGCAGATTGATGCACTTTTACCAGATACCCACAATGCCCTGCATTTCCCATCAGAACTGAAAACCAATATCGCGCTGGTTCATTCTTATTCAGATGTTGCACCTGGCTTTTGGCAGTTGTTTGATTTCAATACAAAAAAATTGGTGCGCCTGGGTGTCAGCAAACCTGACATCAAACCTGAGCAAATGGCAGAAAAGCAAATGCTGAATTACACAGCACGCGATGGTCTGCAGATACCTGTTAACCTGACCCTGCCTCATAATAGCTCAGGCAAAAACCTGCCAGCCGTGGTGCTGGTACACGGTGGCCCGTATTTGCGCGGCAATCACTGGAACTGGAATCCACAAGCGCAATTCCTGGCATCGCGCGGTTATGCCGTCATAGAGCCAGATTATCGCGGCAGCACAGGTTATGGCGCCAAGCATTTCCGTGCTGGTATCAAGCAATGGGGCCTGGCCATGCAGGATGATGTGGCCGATGCCGCCAAATGGGCAGTAGCCCAAGGCTATGTCGATGCCAAGCGTATTTGTATTGCTGGTGCCAGTTACGGTGGCTATGCGACCTTGATGGGCCTGATCAAAGACCCTGATATTTTCCGCTGTGGCATAGAGTGGGTAGGCGTCACCGACATCAATCTGATGTATGACATACACTGGAGTGATTTCTCAGATGAATGGAAATGGTTCGGCATGCCGGTATTGATCGGTGACCAGGTCAAGGATGCGGCTCAGTTGAAAGCTACCTCTCCCCTGCAAAATGCCGACAAACTAACACGTCCTTTATTGATGGCTTATGGCAAGCGTGACCGTCGTGTACCAATAGATCATGGCACCAAGTTCTATAAAGCCGTCAAAGAGAAAAATGCCAATGTCGAATGGGTGGAATATCCTGAAGAAGCTCACGGTTTTTTCCTGCTCAAAAACAATGTTGATTTCTGGGGCCGCGTAGAAAAATTCCTTGACCAGAATATCGGTAAAAGCCAATCACTGGCAGCATCAGACGCCGGTAAATAATCGTTCCTGCAAAAAGGCCACGAAAGTGGCCGTCTTCAACGCCAGCCAGTCGCGCGCTGGATACACTGCATACACTGGTGAGCCGCTGGGCAATTGATAATTGTCCAGCACCGCCACCAATTCCCCGCTTTGCAAGTGCTTGCTGACTATCAGCCTGTCTATCAACAAAACACCAGCCCCCGAACAGGCAGCGGCTACCAGAGCCAGCCCATTATTTGATTGAAAGTGGCTGCTCACTCTGACTTTCCTGATTTCACCATGCTCCAGCAAAGTCCATTCATCATTGGCCCTGCCCGCAGCGTTGATATACAACAGGCAGGCATGCTGCGCCAGATCCTCTGCCACCACAGGATGGCCTGCACTGGCCAGATAAGCAGGTGACGCGCAGAGTATGCGCTGACTATCCACCAGCTTGCGTGCAATCAGGCTGGAGTCTTCCAGGTGGGAAACACGGATGGCGACATCAATTTGCCCGGCAATCAGATCGACCAGCCTGTCTTCGACTTGCAGGGCAAAATCAATTTGCGGATAACGTTTGCAAAACTCCATCATGACCGGCACCAGCCGGGTGACCGCTGGAACGGGACAGGTCACGCGCAAGCGCCCTTTAACCTCTTGCTGGTGTTGTCCCGCCATTTGTTCTATGTTGGCTAATGCGGTATCGATGCGCTGCGCCTCATGCAGGACTTGCTCACCGATCTCGGTCAGGGTCAGCTTGCGGGTGGAGCGCTGTATCAGGCGTGCGCCCAGATCCTGCTCAAGCTTGGCCAGTTGCCGCGATAGCAAGGACTTGCCACAGCCCAGTTGTACGGCTGCCTTGCTGATGCTGCCAGCGCGGATGATGGAGGCAAATACGGCCAGGTGTTGTGGATTCAGCATAGAGTAGTCCTTTTATTGTCCCGTTTTCGACAACAATATTATGCAATATACCCAGCTTATCAGGCAACAATAAGCGTCCTATACTGCTCTCCATGGTCAGCGCTTTGCTGCCTTACCACTCGACAAGGAAAAAACATGAACGCCATCAACTCTCAATTCAAACTTGCAGCCCGCCCACAAGGCAGCGTCAAAGCCAGCGATTTCAATCATGTCACAGAACAGTTGCGTGACTTGCAAGCAGGCGAAGTGCTGATCAAGAACCTGTATATCTCGCTTGACCCTGCCATGCGCGGCTGGATGAATGAGAGCAAAAATTCCTATATGCCACCAGTTGCTATTGGTGAAGTCATGCGCGCCCTGGCTGTTGGCCAGGTAGTTGAATCAAACAATCCCAAGTTCGCTGTCGGTGATCACGTCAGTGGCATATTGGGCATGCAGGAATATGCCTATTCTGATGGTAATGGTATCAGCAAGATAGACCCAAAACTGGCCCCACTGCCACTATACCTGAGTACCCTGGGCATGCCAGGCATGACCGCTTACTTTGGTTTGCTGGAAGTCGGTCAGCCCAAGGAAGGTGATACGGTCGTCATCTCTGGTGCAGCAGGCGCAGTCGGCACCATCGTTGGCCAGATTGCCAAGATCAAGGGTGCGCGTGTTGTTGGTATCGCCGGTGGCGCAGACAAGGTTCGCTACCTGACAGAAGAACTGGGTTTTGATGCCGCAATCGATTACAAGAGCG
Source organism: Undibacterium sp. Ji83W (assembly GCF_049340385.1). Classification (NCBI taxonomy): domain Bacteria; kingdom Pseudomonadati; phylum Pseudomonadota; class Betaproteobacteria; order Burkholderiales; family Oxalobacteraceae; genus Undibacterium; species Undibacterium sp. Ji83W. The sequence continues at coordinate 48,481 of NZ_JBMPOZ010000012.1, forward strand.
AAGACGTCAGCGCCGCCCTGAAGCAGCATTGCCCTAAAGGCATAGACGTGTATTTCGATAATGTCGGCGGTGATATCCTTGATGCGGCCCTGGCGCAACTGGCCTTTGGTGCCCGCGTGGTGATTTGCGGTGCGATATCCCAATACAATAATACGACGCCAATCAAAGGCCCATCAAACTACCTGAACCTGATGGTAAAACGCGCAACGATGAAGGGCGTGATGGTATCCGACTTTTACCCACGTGCCATGGAAGCTGCGATGGTCATGGGTGGCTGGATCATGTCTGGCAAACTGAAAAGCCGTGAAGACATCGTCGAAGGCCTGGAAAATTTCCCTGAGACTTTCCAGAAACTGTTCACTGGCGAAAACAATGGCAAGCTGATCTTGAAAGTAGCTGGAGTCCAAGAAAGATAGTAAGCATCGATAGTAAGCATCAAATGAAAAGCCACCAGCATGCTGGTGGCTTTTTTGCTTAAGCTTAATTACTTAAGGTTTTAGAACAAAATGCAGCACAGACAATGCTGGCAAGGTGTAACTGAACTTGTTCTTGGAGATATTGCTGAGCCCACTCCTTGCAGTGATATTGGTGCTGCTGCCACTGACACCCCAGACCTGCGCATATTTCAGATTCACAGGGTGGCTGAGTTGAAAACTGCTCGTGACATTACTGCTCTGGCGATTGATGGCAATGACGTGTATGACGTTAGGGTCATTGGCATCGACCGCTGCATACACTACCGCATTGGTATTATTGCTGGAAACTGCCTTGACTGAGGTCGCTGGAAAAACAGATTTATTACCGTCATAATTTCTGTAAATTTTAAAACCGGCAGCGATGTACTGCTCTGCATCACCAAAATAAGTCGCGAGATACACGCCTTGTTTGCCAAAGGCACCTAACGCATCCGCCTGGGCAATCGCGCCTGTGATATCGCTCTTGCCGCCGAAATCATATTCAGTCACGGCCATTTTTGTGCCGGGGTAAAAGTCATTGATGGATTGCTGCAGCTTGGGCAGCATTTGCAGAGAGCGGCCATCAGTGAAACCATTACCGGATTGAGTAATCCAGCTAGGTTCTACATAAGTCGCATCCCACAAACTGCGCGCGGCCTGCACACGGTCAGTGGCATTGTAAGAAGCTTGCGGATAGTAGTGGAAAGAAAACACGTCGAGCAAACGGCGGCCAGCGCTTTGCGAAGCCTGGTTCATCTTTGCCAGATAGGCATTCGCCATGGCCATGCCATTGTAACGATAACGGTCCCCGGTATTATTGCTGTAATAGGGTTCTACATTGTATTGCGCCCAGTCAGATGGTTGATGCGAGGCTGAACCATCCCACACTGCCCACAGGCTGAACAAACCAAGGTAGCCGCTGATTGCAGGCCCAAAAGTTTCTGCGCTGGCATCCATGCGTTTGACTGTTGTTGCGAGACTGATATTTCTCTGTAAGACATCAGTAACCGTGGTCAGCATTGGATACAGGTTCGCATGCGTACCGCTTTCTCCGCTATTGGTTGTCCAGTGATGCCAGAGATCAGGCTCATTATCCAACTCATAGCCTTTAACACCATTTGCGGATGCACCATTGCCATATTTCTGGACAAGGAAATTGATTTCTTCATCTATATAAACCACACCATCACCCAAGCCCGGTACCAGACTCAGACCACCAGCCGCAGCCGGTTTGTCATTGACGATATTGACCCAGCGCGCCGTGTCCACATTCGACGGCCCGGCAGTGCTTTGCCAAAGCTGGGAACCCATGCAAGTGCTTGGAGGATTGAGGTTGATGATGTCTTTAGGCAGCTTGCCAGCGGCAGGCAACTGCAGCAAGGAATAAGTGCCCAGCACCAGCGACTGGTCCTGGAAACTTTGTAAGGCCGCACCAGGCGTGTAATAGGCCAAGCCATTGTTTGAATTGGGATTGCCTGCCCCGGCAGTAGCACTGACACCGGCATTGGATGAATGGCACCAGTCATTACCGGAATTGCTGACACCATTTTCCCAGTTATAGCTGGTCATGTTATTGCCACCCAGGCGGCGCGAGCGCAAATTCAGGCTTTGCAGACTGGCTTGCCCGCCCTGATTGGCCCAGCCAGCACGGCCTGTTCCATCGGCATAAGCGTTGTAACCATAGATCAATGGGCTGATAGTCTTGCGCTCTGCCTGCGTATCAATGGAAAATGTCACATTCTGCGCCGACGTTGTGGAAATTTCCACCGACATACCCAGAATTAAAAGAACTTTACACAAGCTGACTTGTCTCATGATGCACCCTTGGTCTGCTCGTAAGTAAATTATTTCCAAGTGAAAACTGAGCATTCAGGGTACTTCATAATTTTTAACAATTCAAGAAATGTCTGGCAGGCAAATGTAACTGTAAAACATACTGTTTCTTTTTTTCCTTGGAATAAATGAAAAACTGCTTACAGAATGTTGCAAATCCCGTTATTGAGTATCTTCTTCACCCAGCCTTTGCATGTATTCAAGGCTATTTTTTTGCAACACGACTTTGTAATTTAAATTTCAATTTACATAAGTATTTATTAAAAAACAATCCACATCCATTTTCGAGAATAACAATGAGACCAAGCAAACTCGCCCTCGCTCTTAGCCTGACCAGTCTGATGACTACCGTACTTGCTGCACCGGCCTATTATCGATTTCCCGCCATACGCGGTGATGCCATCGTGTTTACGGCAGAAGGTGATTTGTGGAAAGTAGCAAGTAATGGTGGCCAGGCACAAAGGCTGACCAGCCATCCTGCGGCAGAAGTCTTGCCCGCCATTTCACAAGATGGCAAATGGCTGGCATTTTCTGCCGCCTACGAAGGCGCGACTGAGGCTTATGTCATGCCGATGACAGGTGGCGTGCCCAAGCGCATCAGTTTCGAAAATGACCAGGTATCCGTGCTGGGCTGGACAACCAGTGGCGAAGTATTGGTGACAACACTCAATAGCACAGGCCCGGCATCGCACCGTATCATCGCCGCTATCAATCCGCAAACCCTGACACGCAGGGTGTTCCCGGTAGCAGACGCGAATGAAGCTGTGCTCGACGACAGCGGCAAGTATTTGTACTTCACCCGTTTTGGCTTGCACATGACGAATGACAATGCCAAGCAATATCGCGGTGGTGCTACTGCACAAGTCTGGCGGTATGACGTACAGGCTAAAACCGAAGCCACCCAATTATTTGCCGACGACAAAAGCAATAACCGCCGCCCCATGCTGTGGAAGGGCAAGCTTTACTTTGTCAGCGACCGCAATGGAGCCTTCAATATCTGGAGCGCCAACCCTGATGGCACGGATGCCCGCGCCCTGACCCAGCACAAGGATTGGGAAGTACGTAATCCCAGCGTGGCTGATGGCAAGATAGCCTACCAGCTCGGTGCCGACTTGCATGTACTCGATATCGCCAGTGCCAAAGACCAGACCTTGAGCATAGACCTGGTATCCGACTTTGATCAGCAGCGCAAACGCCAGATCAAAAACCCTATGGACTATGTGTCGAATATAGAAATCGCCGGCAAGGAAGAACGCCTGTTGTTCACCGCCCGTGGCCGCCTGACGATTGCAGGCTCGGGCCCGCAAAGACGGATAGACTTGCCAGTGCCAGAAAATGCCCGTGCCCGCGAAGCCGTGTTTTCGCATGATGACAAATCCGTGTACGCTATCGTCGATACTACGGGCGAAAATGAAATCTGGAAATTCCCTGCCAATGGCCTTGGCAAACCAGAAGTCCTGACAAGCAATGGTGACGTACACCGCTACCGTATCATCCCCTCCCCTGATGGCAAGTGGCTGGCGCATACCGACAAACGCGGCAGGCTGTGGCTGCTGGATCTGGCGACCAAGACAAATCAGGTGATTGATGACGCTGGCAAAATTGGTGCGGAGAGACAGGAAGAAGTCATCTGGTCGCCCGATAGCAAGACCATCGCCATCGTCAGGGCTGACAATAAATTGCAAAGACCACAAATAGGTTTGTATGCAGTAGACAGCAAGCAAATTCACTTTGTCACCAGCGACAGGTACAACTCACACGCACCTGTGTTCTCGCCAGATGGCCACTGGCTATACTTTTACTCTGAGCGCAATTTCCAGGTCAGCAACCGAGCCCCCTGGGGTGACCGTAATATGGGCCCGCACTTTGAAAAGCGTACTGGCCTGTATGCGCTGGCGCTGCAAGCAGGAAATCGCTTTCCCTTCAAGGCCGACGATGAGTTGAGCAAATCCGGTGACAAAGCTGCTGACAAAGCGGCAGATAAAGAAAAAGATAAAGATAAAACTGACGACAAGAGCGCAGACAAGTCAAAAGACAAACCTGGCGACAAAACTGAGGAAGTAAAAAAACCTGCCAAGCCTGCCCTGCCAGCCATACAGTATGCTGGTCTGGCCGAGCGCTTGTACCAGGTGCCGCTGGCTTACGGTAATTACCGCGACCTCGCCATTGACGACAAGCGTATTTATTTTTCAGAGCTGGAAGGCAGCGATGGCAAGGCCACATTGAAGACCCTGGCGATCAGCAAGACATCCCCGCAACCTGATATTTTTGCGGGCAATATACGCCAATTTGATTTGTCCACCGACAAGAAGCATGTGTTTTATCGCCAGCAAATTGGCACTGGCCCGAATGAATTCTTTGTTGTCGAGGCAGGTGCGAAACAACCAGGCGATGTCAGCAAATCCAAAGTCAGTATTAACGACTGGGCTTTCTTCCTCAGCCCCAAACTTGAATGGCAGCAAATGTATGCCGATGCCTGGCGCATGCACAGGGACTTTTTGTTTGATGACAAAATGCGCGGTGTAGACTGGAACAAGGTACGTACCAAATACGCACCGCTGGTAGATCGCATCACTGACAGGGCAGAGTTGAATGATGTACTGGGCATGATGGCCAGCGAAGTCAGCACCCTGCATTCACAAACCCGTCCCGGTGATATACGCCGTGCGGCACCTGAAGGACAAGCCGCTTCATTGGGTGCAGTATTGAGCCGCACGGCTAACGGCTATCGCATAGACCATATCTATCATACTGAACCGGAATTGCCGTCCGAGCGCACGCCCTTGTCACAACCTGATCTGGACATCAGGGAAGGTGACATCATCACCGCCATCAATGGTCAGGCAGTGCTGGAAGCACGCGATATCTCAGACCTGTTGACCAATCAAGCCGACAAACAGATATTGATGCACGTCAAACGCGGCGACCAGGCTGCCCGCGCTGTCATCGTCACGCCAGTCAATATGATGAAGCATGCCAATCTGCGTTACAGCGACTGGGAGCAAAGCCGTAGCGAGCAAGTCAACAAGGTATCGCAAGGCCGTATTGGTTACCTGCATTTGCGTGCCATGGGCACACAAGATATCAATAGCTTTGCCCGCGAGTTTTACAGCAATATAGACCGCGATGGTCTGATCATTGATGTACGCCGCAACCGTGGTGGCAATATCGATAGCTGGATCATAGAAAAACTCTTGCGCAAAGCCTGGGCTTACTGGGCTTCACCAACCTCTGCACCGTACACCAATATGCAGCAAACCTTCCGTGGTCATCTGGTGGTGCTGGTAGATGAATTGACTTACTCTGACGGCGAAACCTTCGCAGCGGGTGTCAAGGCCTTGAAGCTGGGTCCGCTAGTAGGCAAACGCACGGCAGGTGCCGGTGTCTGGCTGTCAGATAACAATACCCTGTCTGACAATGGCATGATCAGGGCTGCTGAAAATGCACAGTTTGGCATGGATGGCCGCTGGCTGGTGGAAGGTATAGGGGTAGTACCGGACATCGAAGTAGAAAATCTGCCACATGCCACCTTCAACGGCAAAGACCAGCAACTGGAGGCTGCAATTCAATTACTGGAGAAGAAACTGAAAGAACAGCCAATAAAAGCGCTGGTGCCGCAGGTTATTCCGCCGTTGAAATAAATGGCAACTCAATAATAGATCAGTAGTTTTTTCTTGTTGCGTGAAAATCCTCATAACTAACCACTATGAGGATTTTTTTATTTGCCTGAATGTTTACTGGTTCTGCGCCTTAAGTGAGGCAGCGTACAGAGTATTGATGAAAGTAGATATAGGCTGTAAATACGTATAAAAGTAAGTTCCAGGAAAGCAGGTAGTGCATGATTATCTCGCCCATCAGCTCAGTTACCACCTCATTAACCACGCCAGCATTGCAAGCAGCATCAGCAATCAATCTGGGTACGATTAATCCCCTGTCACCAGCAATAAGCAGCAACCCCGGCTTGCTTGATGCGATACATAGTAATAACATCACTGTTGATGTTTCTGCGCTGGGTGAGTTGTTGGCCTACACAGCGCGTTTGCAAAGCAGGCGAACTGCCAATGTTTCAACGAATGGCTCAACTACCAATACCGTAACGCAGGCTGATGCCACGCAAACCAAGGCTGACATTGCCCAGCTCACTGCTATTGCGACTTCATTGGTAGACACATTTAACCAACTGCAAGCCAGCAACTCCAATCTGGCCGAAAACCCTTTGATACCCAGCAGTAGCGACAGCCTCTTGCAGGCCATGAATGCGGGCGCACAAAATGCAGACGGCAGCAGCCTGTTCGAGCAATTGGGAAAAATTGGGATCAACTTGCAAAATCTCGCCCAACCAGACAGCAACAGTTTTCTGACACTGGATGTGAATGCTTTTCAAAATGCTCTGACGGAAAATCCAGCAGGCACGACATCTTTACTGACGCAAGCATTGCAGGTACTGGGTAGTGCCGAGAGCACGCTTATCGCACAAAATCAGGAACTGGCTTCTGGCAATCTTTTGGCAACTACCGGTTCGACTGATACTGAAAATACTGATGTGACAAATCCAGCTTCAAGTACCGATACGAATAGCAATAGTATTAGTAATGTCAGTAACAACAATGCATCAGTCAATGTAAATGAGGACGCAGTTACCGCGACGACCACCGCCGATGCACAACTCCAGCAAGCATTGGGAGATGAAGCGCTGCGAACTGCGATTGATACCACCAGGAATACTCAGGCAGCAGTTATCAGCGCCGACAGTGCCAATGATGCAGTGAGCAATTCGCAGCTTACGCCTGCAATATCCGCATCGTCAGAAACAACTACTACAGAAACGCTTGCCCCAAATAACGCGACAACGAATTCGCAAATTAATTCGCAAGTTAGTGCAGCGCTCAATCCAACTATTGACACATCTGCTGATGCCACGGCCAATATAACGTCTGCCATAACTTCTGCCACAGCGACAGACATAGCATCGAATACGACATTAAATACCAAAGCACCTGATCAGGAGAGCAGCACAAATGTTTCGGCAACTGCGTCCGGTGCAAGTGCAGGTAGTAACACCAGTGCCCTGTCAACTGCAACAGAAGCGCCTGAGATTACCGTCGCAGCGTCTTCGCTGCCGCTGAATTCACAAACTACAGCTCAAACAAATATCCAGGCACCACCTGCAGCATCAGTAGATACACCTACGACAATAGAGGCAAGCATAGCGAATGCAAATAAGCTTGCAGCAAACCCTGCAGTACCATCGTCGCTGCTGACCGAAAGCCAGCTGGAAAACCAGGTTGCGGCAAATTCGATTAAATTGAATGAGAGCGCCGCATCCAACACAGCATCAACAAATGCGAAGACAGTGCCCAACAACTCTTCCACGTTTGCAGAGGTCAGCAAGACACTCGATACGATCAATCAGGCTACCACAGCAGCAAACAAGCTTGCGGCTAACAATCCCCCTTTACCAAGCAGTCCAGTTTCAACGACAGTTGCTGCCCCGGTGGCTAGCAATGCCAGTACTCTGCAAACAACACCTGTCAATAACAATGCCATAATAAACACTAGCGCTAGTGGCACTGGCATACAGGCCAGCATCAATCCCCTGATTTCTGCCGCAGTAGCTGCATTTCGTGTGAGAGATGGTCTTCAGGCCAATACAACAGAAAAACCGCGCTCAGCAGAGACTGATGCAGTCACAGCGCCAGAAGCTGTCACGTTGGTAGAACCGGTCACACTGGATTTGCATGAACATGCACAAAACCAGCGTCATGATGCAGAGGCGGACTCTGCATATCATCAAGCCAAAGAGCTGGGTGAACCAGAAAAAGATAGTGATGCTGCTGGCGATATCAATGTAAAGGTCTGATCAATTTAAGGTATGGACTGCGGTTCGATCTGGCTGCTGATGGTCAACTCAGGTCAACTTAGGTTATCTGCTTGTCACCTTACTGACGATCAGCAGCATTACCAACCACGTCCTTATAAGCATGCCAGCTTGCATGCCCAATAATCGGCATAAGTATCACGAAGCCCAGATTCCAGCTCATGAAGCTGAGCACCACACTGGCAATGATGAGTGAAGACCAGATGATAGTCGCTGGAACATTGACGAACAAGGCAACACAACTGATGATCATGGCGGTAATGGCGTCGGTATCTCTGTCGAGCATCAAGGGTATCGACACCCAGCTGATGGCAAATACCAGACTGGCAAAAACAAAACCTATGAAGATATATACGGCCAGAAATTCCAGATTATTCAGTGAAAACAATTGCGCCAGAAAACCCTGCATGGTCGGCATGCCCTTGTTATAAAAAAGTGCAAAGATCACCAGTGAAGCACGCGCCCATACCATCATGATGACGGCCAGTACTAGCGCCAGCACGCCAATATTGCTCCAGCGACCCCGCATGGAAAATACACTGTCCAACAAACCTGAACGCACATTTTCAAGGCGACGGCTGATATCGTATAAACCCAGCGCTAGCAAAGGACCTACCAGCAAAAAACCACATGTCAGGGCAGACAAATATTCAGGTACATTATTCAGCACCAGTCGCAAGACCAGCCCCATGGCGGCAAAGCACGCGCCATAAAAAATGCTGGAGCCACCAGAAGCGCGAACATCTTGCCAGCCCAACCGCAACCAGACCAGTGGTCGGAACATGTTCACCCGGCGCAATGGCGGGAAAACTGCTTCATTGTCGATGACGGTCTTGATGTCAGGAGGTGCACTATCCCCGCCCCTGCCCTGCGATTGATTTGCCATATTCTCCCCAGATATGTGGAAATGTCCGCTTCTATGATACGGATCAATTTCCATCCTAAGACAGTCTGCTACTAATGGCAATCCATTGCTGCAGATGTTTTATTTCTTCTTGAATTTATCGCGCAAGAAAGTATTGAGGCCGGTGCTCAATTCGGGAGCTAAAGGTAGATCCGGGTCTGTATAAGAAGACATTTGCTGCGTCATGTCCCCGCGAATAATTTTCAATACATGGTTCATATCATGAACCAGCAAGCTGTCCGCCTCTGGCTTGGCCGCCATCAAGGCCTTCAATTGCGCAGTATCTACCTGTATATCCTTGTCACCCTGTATTAATAGTATAGGGCAACTCAGTTTGACTATTTCCTGTTCTGGCGTGTAATGAAACCAGGAAATAAGATAAGGCTGTACGCTGTCGCGATACAAAGACCTTAATTCTACCGGCACATCAGTATAGATTTTTCCAGCTTGCAGTGAACTGAGGATTTCTTCATTCCTGGTCGCCAGAAGTGGTGGCAACTTCCCTTGCAATTGCTGACGCAAAACATCCGCCGCATTTTTTGCCGGGCCTGCCACAGATATGTATGCTTTGACCGGCTCTTGCTGCGCAGCCAGCATGGCGATCAGCGAGCCCTCGCTATGACCAAGTATGGCCACACCAGAAAACCGTACGTCTGCTTTTAGCAACCTTATCCAGGCCACGGCATCCTGCACATAGGTTTCAAAGCGCAGATCAGCTTCAGATGCTACAGCACCTGCACTGCCAGCAACGCCACGCTTGTCAAAGCGTACCGATGCTACCCCAGCCTGTGCCATGGATGCTGCCAGCATTTTCAGTGAATCATTCTTGCCTTTCAGGCCGACCGTATTGCCATCCCTGTCGGTGGCACCTGAACCTGCAATAATCAATACAACAGGCGGTTTCACCCCATTGGCAGGCATGATCAGGCTGCCCTCAATCTTGCCACCTGTGGTAGCAAGTACGATATCCTGATCATAATCGGCCTGTCTTGCGATAGCCGATGTGCAAAAAATGACTGCCACCAGAGCCGCGGCAAATATCGTCATGCGCATGGGATTTACTCTTCGTGGTTCTTCAAGACTTTTTCTATGCGGCGGTCAGGTATCAGCCATATCAAGGCCATCGCGACATACATTGCCATCGCCACCAGGGGATACCAGCAAGCCAGCAACATGCCAGTAGCATAGACCGCAGGCGAAAGTTTGCCCTTCCAGTCTGCGCCTACAGCTTTTTTCAGCAATGAATCTGCCCCCTGAGTGGCAATGATCTGCTGTTGCAGGATGAAATAAGCAATCGCAGCCATCAGCAAGACCGCACCATACAGGGCTGCAGGGATAGGGGCGAAATGATTTTCACCTACCCAGCCAGTAGCGAATGGAATCAGTGAAAGCCAGAACAGCAAATGCAGGTTGGCCCATAAAATCCCGCCAGTCACCTTGCGGCAGGTATGCAGCATGTGATGGTGGTTATTCCAGTAGATACCGACATAGACAAAGCTCAGGATATAACTGAGGAATACCGGCCATACAGGCAGCAAGATTTCCAGTGTGCCACCATGTGGCACCTTCATTTCCAGCACCATGATAGTGATCAGGATGGCGATAACGCCGTCGCTGAATGCTTCCAGCCTGGTTTTTCCCATCATGCTTGCTCCGTCTTGTTAAACTTTAATTATTCTGACGGATATGTTTGTCCAGCGCCAGCAAAAAACTTTGTGACGCTTGTGTGGAGCTTGCAGGTGCCGGTCTAATTTGCTCAGCAGCTTATGTGTGCAATAGCCTGCCGCCAGCGAAAGACCAATTCTCCCAGGCTGTTTCCCTGAAGCAGACCATGATGTTTTCTGGATTCATGCTCTTGTCGCAGAGACGTTTCATGAGGGTGTCCAGTAACTTCTTCTTGATCTGTACACTGCGCCCGACTGACCAGAGTATCTCTATCAGGACAAAGTCCTGGTTTCTGTCCTTGTGCAAGTCAGGGTAATGAGTATCAAAGCGGAAGTTTTCGGTATCAAGTTCCAGTATGCGCTGGAACTTGTCTTTCTCTGGCACACCCGCTTCTACCAATGCCGCATGTACGGCATTCAAGACGGTCTCTTTGAACAACAGAGACTTGGGTTTGCAGACGGTGATTGTGACTAGGGGCATGATGTCTCCTTTTCTACAAAAACTGCGACTTTAAAGAAGCTTATTTCCATCTTAGCAAATTAATTAGCTCTTTTGAAATTTGTTCATGTTTATTTTAGTAAGGCTTTGTAGCGATTAAGTTATATCAAGCTTCGCTTAACAAATCCTTACCTAAGACCGCTATACAAGCCCGTCTCACCAAAGGTATCATCGCACATCATTTCCGCACGAAAACATTGCATGTCAGATAAGTATCACGCCATTTTTCTGAACGTCTCCCGTTTAATGGGGATGCTGCTCTGTCTGTGCTGCCTGCAATCAAAAGTGCATGCTGAAACTATCCTGCCTTTGCTACTCGCAGAAACCCGTGATGAAAATGGAGAGATTGCTCCCATCCGGCCAGAGAACCAAAAAATCATCGCCTATTTTGAACGCGCCATGGATGTGAAATTTGAGGTGCGTCGCTATCCCCTGCCCCGCGTCATAGAAAACATAGGCAAAGGTGAAGGACTGGGATTTGGCTTGTCGAAAAATAGTGAACGGCTGAAAACCATGCGTTATTCAGAAGCGGTTTTTTCAGACTTTGTGTGGGTCGTGGTCAGGGATGACAGCCATATGAAATATGCTGGCATCAACGATTTGCAAGGCAAATCCGTGGGCATAGTCAGGGGCATACGCTTTGGTGATGAGATCGACAAATTGCGCAATGTGGCGTTCAAGGTAGAAGAAGATCAGCCGCAAAGCAGTTCGCGCCTGAAAAAACTTTTATCAGGGCGCATGGATGTCATGCTGGTCAATTCACGCCTGCCGAATGCCAGGGACCTGGAAGCGGAACTGAACCTTTATCTGGATGAAAAGAACCTGCGCAGCGAAACACAAATGAATTACGGCGTCAAGGTGTTTGCCAAGCCTTTGCTGGTTGACCCCATCCATTTCACTGCTGGCATCAATACCAAAGCAGAAGTCATTAACAAAATCAATGCAGCCATCATCAAGGGCAGGAAATCTGGCGATTTGCCCACCCTCTGGAAAAATTAAGCAGTGTCACCGCTGAGCAATGTCAGGACATTACCCTGATCAGGCCGGGCGGCCCCACCCAGCATATCATCATAGACTTGCCTTACTGCAGTCTCACCCTGGCCGTGGATAACCTGCATCCATGGTTTTTCTGCCGCCATCACCGGTTGCATAAAGGCTTGCCAGGCTTCAGCCAAGCGCGATTGCACGCCATTCGGCCCCCAGTCTGTCATGCGCTTCTTGATTTGAGCTGGTGCAAAAAACAGAGTCGGTTTTGCGCCAGGCAGGTTTGATCCACCGCTCAACTCTTCCCAATGCGTGCCACCGACAGCACAGCTATATTTCATATTGTCTTTGAAATGATGATGCAACTGGCTGCGCAATTGTCCATTGCCAGCCATATCGACATACACAACGCCCTGGTCAGCAGCCAACTCAGTCACCTGGTCGTAACTGATGACCTCATCATAGATAGCCATATTCCGTACAAATCCCAGATTGCCAGCAGAAGTCAGACCAACGACCTTGCAAGCCTTGCCCTTGCGCAAGGAGAGCATGAATGCCAGACCATAAGCGGTTTTGCTGGAAGCACTGGAGATCAGTACGGTCTGTGCACCAAAGAACTGATTGTCATCGAGAAAATCATCAATCATGAATGAGGTGATGAACAAGGGTCGCAGCAAGACTTGCACATCTTCTGATTCTTTGGTGTAACCAGGGTCAGTACTTGTTCTGACATAGTGATTGTACAAACCATGCATTGCTTGCCTGTGCTCTGAACCATCGACAAAGCCGCCAGGCGATACCCGCGTCGCCTGTACTGTCAGATGAGTCGCCATGGGGTAGTAACCATAAAAGCGTTCACCTACTTCGACTCCTTCTGCTTTTGAAGCCAACACATCGCCAAAACCCCAGACCGGGATATTGCCCCAGCCTTCATCCGTAGGGAAAAAATTCCAGTAATGCATGGCTGTGCCAAAGGCGGCATAAGTCACATTATTGGATGTAAAAGCAAAACGCTCCACCTGCAAGACCACCTGGCCATTTTGCAGTTCTGCCTCAGCAGGCACATGCAGGGGCTTGAATCTGGACTCCAATAAATTGCTTTTATTGACAATAAATTCTTTGGCTGGATTTTTCATGGTCTCGTCTTTTTCTCGTCTTTATTTGTCATTTTATTAGGGAATTTACATTTAAATTCTAGTATTGCACGATTCAGGAAATTTTTCCTGTCTTGCCAATATTTCCATATAAGCAAAATCCCAGGCGCAATACCCCATCCATTCGCGCCATTTTTACTACCGTTCACGGCAAAGTTCCCTACCTCGTCGCATCTCCATTGAGGGTTAAGCACGCTCTATTTAATCTCCGTCCTGTAGCAAGCCCCCCATTTAAACAAACAGGAGATACACATGCGCGCATTTCACCTCACTACCAGTAAAAAAATTCTGCTGGCAAGCAGCCTGGCTTTGCTAGTCAGCAGCCAGGCCATGGCATTTTCTGAGCCAGAGTTTAAAACTGCCTTCCAGCAATTCACCCAGTCTGGCAAAGGTAGTGAAGAAGCTGCCGCCAGTGCCTTCAATGAATTGCTCAAGCAAGACCCCGCAAGCCCACTGATCATGGCTTATGCCGGTGCCAGCACGGGAAGGCTGGCAGTAACTACCATGTTCCCCTGGAAAAAAATGTCTTACGCAGAAGATGGCATGGCGATGCTCGAAAAAGCCTTGCAACTAGCCGCCGCCAATGAAAATGCGCAAGCGCATGGCAGCACGCCAGTGATACTGGAAGTCAAGTATGTCGCCGCCAGCACCTTCCTGGCTGTGCCAGCTTTCATGAATCGTGGTCCGCGTGGGGTCAAGCTCTTGAATGAAGTACTGGAACACAAGCAATTCGACAAGGCAGAACCAGGCTTTCGTGGCTCGGTGTTGATGCGCGCTGCCAGTCTGGCGAATGAACAAAAACGCCCTGAAGATGCCAAGCGCTACCTGAATGAAGTGGTCAAACAAAATGCACCGCAGGCAGAAGCCGCCAAGGCCATGTTGAAAGGTATCCCATCATGAGCCTGGCACCTGCCATAGAACTGCATGCAGTTCACAAGACCTACCAACTGGGTGCACATGTCGTCAAGGCATTGCAAGGTGTAGACCTGACACTGCAGCGTGGTGAATTGCTGGCCCTGACCGGCCCGTCTGGCAGCGGCAAAAGCACGATACTGAATCTGTGCGGCCTGATAGACCATGCGGACGCTGGCGATATCTTGCTGAACGGCGTCAACATCAATCAATACAATGAAACGCAAAAGACACTACAAAGACGCGACACCATAGGTTTTATCTTTCAAAGCTTTAACCTGGTGCCCGTCATGACAGTGGCTGAGAATGTCGATTACCCGCTCTTCCTGACCGGTGTACCGGTAGCCGAAAGACGTGAGCGGGTAACAGCGCAATTGAAAGCCGTTGGCCTGCATGAGCATGCCCAGCATTTGCCAGACGCCTTGTCTGGTGGCCAGCGCCAAAGGGTGGCTATCGCCCGCGCACTCATCAAACGCCCCAGCCTGGTGATTGCAGATGAACCCACGGCCAGCCTGGATTCACATACCGCCGACCAGGTGCTGGATCTGATGCGTGAACGTGGTCATGCAGAAGGCGTGGCCTTCATCATCGCCAGCCATGATAACCGCCTGACTAGCCGCAGTGACCGCATTGTGTCACTGCTGGATGGGAGATTGCAATGAAACTCAGCTGGCTCAAATTTGCCTTTTACAATACCCTGCGCAACCGCCGTCGTTCCGGCATTACCGTGGTGATTGCTGCACTGGGCACAGCCGCCATCTTGCTGGCTGGTGGCTTTGCCTATTCCACCTATGAAGGTCTGGCGCAGATATCGGCACGCAGCACGGGGCACCTCATCATAGGCAAGCCCCAGCACTTCACCAGTGACCAGGATGTGCCCCTGCAATATGGTCTGGAAAATGCAGCAGCCCTGCAAAGCAAGCTGCTGGCTGACCCTGCCGTACGCTATGTCTTGCCACGCATAGAATATAGCGGCCTGATCAGCAATGGTGACAAGTCCACCATCATGATGGCGGTAGGCATAGACCCGGATGCTGAATTCTCGGTCAAAGGCCCTACCCTGACATTGAAAGAAGGCGAACTCCTGCAAACCGAATCAGCAGAGGCAGAAATTGTTTTGGGTGAAGCACTGGCACGCAGCCTGAAAGCCAAACCCGGCAGCAGCCTGACGCTGATGGCCAGCACTACAGATGGTGCCCTGAATGCGGTTGATGTCACCGTCAGGGGCCTGGTATCTACGGGTGTGCCTGACCTCGATAAACGCCTGGTGTATTCAAACATCAAGACCGCGCAAAAGCTGTTGAATACCCAGCGCATTTCCAGCCTCGGTGTGTTCCTGAACTCCATGGATGCGACCCTGCCTGCGCAAGCCAGGCTGGCAAAAGTATTCCCTGATCTGACCGTGCAAAACTGGCTGGAACAAGCCTTCTTTTATAAATCTGTACGTGATTTGTATAACCGCATCTTTGGTGCACTCGGTGCCATCATCAGTGTCATCGTGGTGTTCGTGGTTGCCAATGCGATGGCCATGGCCATCATAGAACGTACCCGTGAAGTTGGCACACTGCGCGCAATGGGTACCTTGCCAGGGCAATTGATACGCAGCTTTTCATTTGAAGGAATGATATTGGGTGGCACAGGCGCCATCGCCGGTGCCTTGCTGGCGATTACCGTTGCGCTATTGCTCATCGTGTTCCCGGTAGAAATGCCGCCACCACCAGGACGCTCCAGCGGTTACCCCTTACTGATCACGATAGATGCTGCAATGTATGCCTTCACTGTGTTCATGATGATTGCCCTGTCCATGCTGTCATCGGCCTTCATCGCCCGCAAAACCTTGCGCCAACCTATCGTCGATGCGCTGGCACATAACTAAGACTGGAACAAAAATGAAAACAACTACCAACATCGCCGCCCTGCTGCTGGCAGCAGCAACAGGTCTGGCCAGGGCAGATGAAGTCAGTGACATCCTGAAAGCGGCTGACCAGTTCAGGGTCGGCACAGAAAACATGCAGGTGGAGACTGAGATCACTACTTTTGCCAAGGATGGCAGTAAGGAAAAGGAAAGAAATTACCTGGTGTTTTCACAAGTCAATCATCAATCCCTGGTGCTCATGAAAAGTCCGGCAGAAAAAGGGCAAAAAGTCTTGATGCTGGGTGATGACTTCTGGATGCTCTTGCCCGGCAGCCAGCGCCCGTTGCGCATCACGCCCATGCAAAAATTATTGGGGGATGCCTCTATCGGTGACATCGCCACCATGAGCTGGGCCCAAGACTACACAGGCAAAATCATAGGCGAAGAAAAATGCAACGACAAACCCTGCATGCATCTGAGCCTGAACGCTGTGCGTAAATCCGTGGCCTACCAGCGCATAGAACTGTGGCTGGGCAAGACCCGCCACGAACCCATCAAGGCAGACTTGTATGTGCAGTCAGAAAAACTCGCCAAGCAAGCCAGCTTTGTCCTCGACAAAGCGCAAGTGCCGACTACCGTGTCAGAAATGATCCTGCTGGATCAATTGAGTAGCCATAAGGAAACACGTGTGCGCTATCTCAGCCGCAAGCAAAAGACCGTACCTGAACAATGGTTGAATCCCATGTTCCTGGCCAAAAACCCTAGTCTGGAGTAGACATGCCTGATTTGAAAAACCCGGCCTTGGGTGCCGTGCTGACTGCCCTGCTCTGCACGCCTGCTTTTGCCATGGCTGAAGATGCGGACTTCAGCGGCCAGGTGCGCGGTCTGGTCAATAGCTATACCAGCAATAGCGCCAGTCAGTTGGCGATTGCCAATCAACTCGCCCCCGGCTTAAGCAGCAAGAACACGCAACTGGGCGTGGTGGAAACTGAATTACGCGCCAGTGGAAAAGGTATTAACGCTGTTGCTACCTTGCAGGGGCAAATCAATGATGGCGGGCGCAGCCAGGCCACGGCATGGCTCAATGAACTGTATGGCAGCCTGGGTGACGGCGCATGGCAGTTCAGTGCCGGCAAAAAAACCATTGCATGGGATGTAGGTTATGGTTTTCGCCCGAATGATGTCGTGGCCCAGGAAAAACGTCGCTCTCTGATCAGCACTACCGTCATCGGCAAGCCTTTGGCGAGTATTGATTATTTCACTGCGAATACATCAGCAACTTTGGTGTGGGTCAACCCCGGCCATGCCTCAACGACAGATATAGCAGATGAACAGGCATTGGCAGCACGGGTCTATCACCGTGCTGGCGGCGTCGATTTGCATGGCTTTGGCCGTTATGGTCAAAAGAGTGGAGGCAGCCTGGGTGCTGCTGCTTCCTGGGTGGCGACGGATGAAATGGAAGTACACGGCTCAGTACGCTTCATGCAAAGAAATACGGGCTTGCGCATGAATACAGATACCACACTACTGCAACGCACCAGCCCATGGCAAAACAATACACAAAACAATGTCGTGCAAGCCATGCTGGGCGCGAACTATACGACGGAATCGCAGCACAGTTTTTTCCTGGAAGCCTGGTGGGATGGCACGGCCTTGTCAGACCGCGAATGGCAAGACTGGAACAAGCGCAACCTGGCTTTGCAGGGCAGCGTAAATTATTTACCACAGATGCAACAAGTCATAGGCTATAACCTGGCCTGGCAAAACCAGGCATTGTCTGCCTCTGGCAATATCCGCCGCAAGAATGTCTTTGCACGCTGGAGCTGGCAAGAGAATAACTGGCAACCTTCGCTGGATATACTGTGGACGCCCGAAGACAATGGCCGCATCATCACCGCTGCACTGGGTTGGCAAGGTGACCGCATCAGTATCAATGGCGGCTTGCGTATTTATGGCGGCCCTAGCAAGGCAATACTGGCGCAACTGCCTGACAGCAAAACCGCCTACATTTCTGCGACCTGGGCATTTTGAGTGTAGGGATGCGCCGATTCAGCGATAATAGCGGCTTATTCCAAGATCGTTGAAAGTCGCGCATGTCGAAATCCCATGTTGATGCCAATTACCGTTTCATCGCCGCCAACCAGGAAGTCAATACCCGCATAGCACAAAGACATCAGGCACTGGCACTATATGTGACACTGGTGGTCAGCCTGCTGGCCGCCCTGGTGGCATTGAAGCCCGGTGAGCCAAACAGCAAACTGCCCATAGAATGGCTGGTCATGGGTTTTCCTGTGGCATCTATCTGCCTGGCATTTTTGAATTACAAGGCTGAACGCTCGATCACGAATTTACGCCATTTCCTGGCCACGCTGGAAAGACTGGAAGATGCCCACCTGCACCTTCCCAGCTATAACACTGACCCGCGCTGGGCAAGGAGCGCCAACAAGGCCAGGCGCTTTCAGGATTATGCATGTGCCGTACTGGTAGCTGCTGCGAATGCCATAGGCCTGGGTGCAGTCACCCACATCTACCCTGAGCGCATCGCTGCCAACCAGTTTGTCATCTGGATCAGTGCGATTACAGCACTGGCTTCCTTATTCGTTTTGCTCTTCATGCCCACCTGGAGTTATCGCCCGGACAGTGAGCTGGAAAAGCAGATCGTCGTAGCGAACGAAGGTGCTGCTATCGTCGATAGCTCAGACCAGCAGAACTCAGGCAAGTAAATTTAAGCAGAAAACTCCAGTTCAAACACTCTCTTCCCGGGCCACGCGCACAGCATTGCGCCCGGATAGTTTTGCCTCATAAAGCTTGGCGTCAGCACGCTGGAACCAGGCTTCGCCATCTTCTCCGGTCATTTTCTTTGCCACTCCTATTGATACGGTGACAGGATAGTCGCGCAGCAATTGCGCTTTTTCTACCAAAGCGCGCAATTCTTCAGCAAAACGCGCTGCAGCAATATCATCTATGCCCATGGCGACAACAACAAACTCTTCTCCTCCATACCGAAAAAAACTGTCTGCTGTACGTATACGCGAACGTAGCAGCGAGCAAAATTGTATCAAGACCTGGTCACCGACCATGTGACCAAACTGGTCATTGATCCTCTTGAAATGATCAAGATCAAGTATCAATATACAGACATCCTTTTGAACGCCATCTTTGGCGCATATGGTCTGCAGTTGTTTGTCAAAAGCACGACGATTCCCGGTCCCCGTCAAAAAGTCTTTTTCTGCCTGCTGGTTCAGCTCAAAATGCTGGAGGCTGGTACGGTCAGAAAAGATATATGAAAACAGATTGATCAACACCAGCGTCACAACCAGACTGGACAAGTCCAGCAACAGCATGGCATTACGTAAAATGAAGATCAGGCATAGCAAAGACACGCTATTGATCATCAGCGCTTCTTTCGCTCTGAGTATGAAGAAGGCTGCAATCATGGTGGGGTAGACCCAGTAGGCGATAGGGACGCCCTTGACATATACAGCCGCCAGCATGCCCATGGAATAAAACACGGTGACAGCAATACCGGCAAGACGTACCCGCCGGGTGCGCCAGACAAATACCATGATGCACAACATGCCAAGCACGATCAAGAGATCGACCGTTGCCATGAGCAAATTGCCCTGGAACAAGCGCACGATGCCAAAAGGAAGGATACTGGGTATGCTCAGGCCACAAAGCATGAGCAAGACAACTTCTTCTTTTGAGCGTTTTAACAACATGCTTGCGTTCCTGGTCTTTGCTGGCCATTGCTAACTATTGCTGACTATTCACTAACAGCGATTCTCACATTAATTGCGATGCTGTCCAATGCCAGCCTAACTCAAGCCACAAGTATATGTCCAACACTAAGCAACAAGCTTTGCGTGAAAAAAACAGTCTTGCTCAATCTTGCTCAGTCTCACCATAGCGCTATGGCAATTTGTTTATTTGCCGTCAATATCAGGATGCAAACAGGAATACATCCAGAAATTGCCTGGTGTGCCCCGCACCAGGCGAAAAGCCCGCAGATAACCCTCACGCCCAAAGCCCATACGCTCCAGCAGTTGTATGGAATGTGAATTGCTTTCAAGCACGGTCGCCTGTATACGGTTGTAAGCAGCTTCATGAAAACCCCAGTCACAGAGCGCCATTGCTGCGACTTGCATGATGCCCTTACCCCAGTATTCAGGCGCCAGGTCATAGGCGAGTTCTGCACTGCGATTGATGTCCGAGATGGTATGAAAACCAACTGTGCCTATCAAGCTGTCATCTGTTTTAGTGGCGATGGCAAGGCGTATGGGTGAATTGATCTCTTCACTCTCATACATGTTGAACTGCGATAGCAAATCGGCCGCACTACTGAGGTTCCAGCTGGTATGCCTGATCACCTCCGGATTCTTGAGATAGTCATACCAGGTTTCGGCATCGCTGCGGCGTATATTGCGCAGGCTTACATCCTTGTGTGAAATTTCTAGTAATTTGCTTACTTGCATACTATCTGCATGACTTGTGATGCAAGCTATTGTTTGGCGATCAGCTTACGTACAACATCATTAAACACTTCCACCATGCCTGCGTCAAACTGGCTTTCAATATTGGCATTGATCTCGGAAATCGCACTTAGCAAACTACGCCTGTAACTACGGTCAGAGCGTTCATTGGTGATAGAGCAAAAGGTATCCACTATCGCCAACATCCTTGCGCCAGGATGTATTTGCTGTCCCTGCAAACCATTTGGATAGCCAGAACCATCATAGCGTTCGTGATGGTCGAGCACGATACGGGCAGCCTCATCCCAGTCGCCAAAACGCAAGAGTATCTGGCTGGCGGTCACCACATGTTCCTGCACTATCTTCTGCTCTTCTCTGGATAAGCCCGCTTCCTTATTAAAAATGCTATGCGGGATAAAGCCCATACCAACATCATGCATTAAGGAGGCAGCCTTTAATTGCCGGGCATCTACCGGCAAACCCAGGGCTTCGTTCAGGGATTCAGTTAATTGTGCTGCTTGTTCACTACGATTTTTTCTATAAATGCTGAGATTATCGATTTGCTGGGCAAACTTGTACATCATTGCCATGTCATCTGATAATTCCAGCAATACCCGCGGCGCCCTGGCGACATTGTCCTTGTTGGCGACTTTGCCATCCAGCGAAGCAATTGCATCCTTGAACTGCTGCGCTTGAAAACCTTTGCTGCTGGTCTTTTCCAATGCATCACACAACTCATACAGCTTCTTGCGCCTGACATCGCTGGTATGCCCATTGGCAATCAGGTCATTGAGCAAATCCTCGACTTCATCGATGGCCAGCAGCAGAAATTCACCCAACTCACGGAAATAAGGGTCTTGCTCTGCCCTCACCCTGGCGACGATCTCTTCAACTTTGTGCAATAACTCAACAAAGGGAATCAATCCCACCATCTGGCAATTGCCCTTGAGCGAATGCATGGCACGGAACAGGCGGTGTACATAGGCTGCTCCCCCCTGATTATTGAGTTCTTTGACGCAAACCTCCGCTTCTTCGCAAGCTTCACGTGTGCAATCGACAAAGTCGTCAATGATGCTACGCTCCATTGCCAGAAATTCAGGACTAGTGAAACTGTCAACGCTGGTGGCGGTATTCATCTTGAGGCTTTCCTGATTGTCGTAGATCAATATTACTAAAAATTATAGTCCAAAGCAGGGTCCTTATATATTGTGCGGGAATTATTTTGAGTTCTCCCAGAGAATATCTACAAAATCTCAATAACTTGATTATTTGCAAAACCATTGCCTACCAGTAAGTAGTGATGACTGTGTCAATTGAAAAATTTAATAGTCAGACTGGCAAATCAATTGCTATTATAGGAAGAATAGCAGCAAGCGCTCTACTTGGTCGCATACGGCATAAGTGCAGTTTATTCAATTCAAGCTAAGATTTATTTCATGAAATCCAGTATTTTGAAATTGGTTTTGCCAGTCTGGCGTGTACTCCCGGCTGAATTTCGTCAATCCGGGTTGGCAGCAAAAATCCGGCAGCAATTTGTGACACCAGCACCGGAAGAGATACCTGCGCCTGTTGTGACACCTGTTGAGCCTGCAGCACCAGTGCATGTAGAAGTGGAGGATCCATTGATACCCGTGCGTGCGTGGCAAGATAGTTTCAAGCCCGTTCACGATTATCAGCAATCACCGCCCCCTGCCCGCACAGATCTGCTGAAATCATCCATGTGCACAGAACAAATGATGCGCACCGAAGTTTTTCAATACTGGACTGCACGCATGGGCGACAGGCCTGGCCATATGCACAGAAAAATCTGGGAATGGGCATTCATCACCCAGGCTTTGAAAGAACGCGGCATGCTGCGAGAAGGCCAACTAGGCCTGGGATTTGCTGTTGGCACTGAGCCATTGACAGCTATCTTCGCTGCGCATGGTGCCAGCATCATCGCGACAGATTTGTTTACCGAAGAAGCACAAGCCAAAGGCTGGGTCGATTCCACTCAACACGCAAATGGCTTTGAAGCCATCAACCAGCGTAATCTCTGTGATGAAAAAGAATTGCGCAGGCTGGTCGAATTCAAGTTTGCCGACATGAACAATATCAGTGAAGAGCTGCATGGCAAATTCGATTTCCTGTGGTCATCCTGCGCTTTTGAACATCTGGGCTCCATCGAGCATGGCAAGCAATTCGTCTACAATGCCATGCATTGCCTGAAGCCTGGTGGCATTGCAGTACACACCACAGAATTCAATATGTCATCGAACGAAGATACTGTAGCCGCTGGCGCGACTGTCTTGTTCCGCAAGCGCGATATCGAAGAAATCATCACTACCCTGCAATCACAAGGCCACCATATAGAAATAGACTGGGATGAAGGTGATGGCTTTGCAGATGGCCATGTCGATATGGCACCCTACATACAAGATACGCATCTGCGTTTGCAGATAGAAAAATACGTAGTGACATCGATAGGTTTGATCGTACAAAAAGCGGCGTAATTTTTAGCAATATCCGCATATTAAAAAGCCCTGCAATCTTCAACGACTGCAGGGCTTTTTAACTATCTGGCGATCTGACTATCTGGCGATCTGACTATCTGGCTGGCTTAATCAGCAAATACCTTGCTTGCAGGTGTGATGCTGACAGCCTCAGCCTTGATATTGAGTTTGCGCTTGCCGATGACTTGATCTTCATCCAGCAATTCCTTGGGTTTATCGGAATTGTATTTGATCGGTGATTCAGCATCGGCCACCAGTTTTGCCTTCAGGTCGGCGGCATCTTTGGCGATGATGACGACGGACAGGTTTTCTGCCGACAAATGCTTCTTGATGGCTGCATTGACATCTGCCAGGCTCAGCTTGCTCAGGTTATCACGCATCATCTTGGTGAATTCTGGCGTATGGTGCCATTGCGAATCCATGGCGTAGCCTAGCTGCTGGTCCTGGGTTGCCGTCATCATGAACACATTCTTCATCAGGTAGGCACGGGTGATCTCGAACTCTTCCTTGCTCAGGCCCTTGTTGACCATCCTGTCGAACTCGGTAAGCGCAACACGTATGGCCATTTGGGAATTTTCCGGTGCGACCGGGCGTATCCAGATTTCAAACAATTGGGACTGACGCGCCCTGTTGGCAGTCGGGAAGAACTGGAACATGCCGCCAGGGAAGGCTTCGATATACGCATAGTCACCATAATTCATGCCGCGTACTTCACGTATGCGCTGGTACAAATGGGAGGAACTGGCGCGGTGTTCGCCCAGCCAGGTCTTGACCAGCCACAGGGCGGCAAAATCAGGATGCGCACGCGTCACCGTGATAGGCTGCCCCAAAGAGATAGCGGTTGCCCGCGTATTCTTTTCTATGATCTCTACTTCCAGCCCTTTGCTGACCTTGCCCACAGGTGCGGCAATGCGCGCAATGCCTGCGCCTTCTGGCAATTTCGCCAAGGCCTGCTGCAAGGAAGCCTGCATCGCTTCTGTCACGTCGCCAGAAATACCAACCTTCAGCGCGCCCTTGGTATAAGCCTGTTTCCAGAACTGCTTGACGTCATCCAGCGTAATCGCATCTATGCCCTTGATCGTACCGAGCACAGGATGAGCATAGGGTGACGCTGCAAACACATTGGTTTGCAGGCGTTCTTTGGCGAGTTCTTCTTCGTTGTTGTCCTTCAGATCCAGCGTCAAGGCATTCTTTTGCGCATCCTTGAGACGGCGGAAATCTTCTTCGCGGAAGCCTGGTTCCAGCAATTGCGGCAAGGCGATATTGACCAGGTCATCCCATTTGTCTTTATGGACGGAACCGCTGAAGGTCGTCATTTCCTTGTCGGTCTGGCCATTGAAGCTGGCCGCCAGCGGGAATAATGCCTTCTTGATTTCATCAATCTTGCGCTCTTTGGAACCTGCCGCATCGACCATGGCTGCTGTCAGGGCTGCCAGACCTTCCTTGCCTGCCGGGTCATTGGCTGCACCGGCATTGAACACCAGCTTGAAGCGTATCTGTGGCAGAGCCGATTTTTGTACCAGCATGTCGAGCTTGGCACCTGTGCTCTTGTCAGCAAAGCTGGCCAGCTTGGGCAACTGGCTGACCTCGGCAGGCAAGGCTGCATTCGACAGCGTAGTGACGATCATGCTGTCATCGCTCAGGTATTTTTTCGCAGCTGCCTGCAAGTCGGCTGGCGTCAAACTATCTATGAGCTGATAGAACTGATTCATGGTCGCGTAAGAACGCTTGTAATGGACAAAGCGCACCAGGGTAGAGGCGATTTGCTCGGTATTATCGAGCGAGCGTATCACGCCGTATTTGAGTGCAGACTTGGCGTCGGCCAATTCCTTGTCCGACAATGGCTTGGTGGTGATGCCAGCAACGGTTTTCAGGATCGCATCACGTACATACACCACGTCTTCCGGCTTCTTGACGCGCGCGCCTATGGTAGCCAGGCCAGGGTCAACATTGTCTGGCGTAAAGTCAAACAACTGATCAACCTTTTGTTCGTCCTGCTGCAAACGTTTGTTCAGGGCAGAGGTAGAACCGAAAGACAGGTTAAGCAGCAGACGCAGGGCTGCATGTTCTTTGTTCACTTCAGAGAAAGCCGGTGCATGGAAAGCCACTGTCACATACGGCAAGGTAGAGCTGGGCCATGGCACATGTTTATAGATCGCACCTGTCGCTAGTGGTTCTGCCGGAACAGCAGGCTGCACCTTGCCGTGCTGCCATTTACCCCAGTACTTCTCAACCAGCGCAATGGCCTTCTGCGGCTCTACATCACCGGCAATGATGACGGTGGTGCGCTCAGGACGGTACCAGCGGTCAAAGAATACCTTGGAATAGGCATATTGATTGGGCATGTCCTCAATATCCTTGAGAAAGCCCATGGTGGTGTGTTTGTAGGTATGTTTCTGATATGCAGCATCGCGCATGACTTCAAACAGCTTGCTGATGGGATTGGCGCTGTTCTTGTTGTATTCACCCAGTACCGCACGCGATTCTGTCTTGAAGTCTGCTTCGCTATAGGACAGGTTCTGGAAACGGTCTGCTTCTATCCTCAGCATGGTTTCCAGGTCTTCCTTGGAAAAGGTCGTGTGATAGTTGGTCAGGTCATCGCTGGTATACGCGTTTTGTCTCGCACCAGTGGCGGTCAATATGTCTTTGTATTTGTCTGCCGGAATTTCCTTGGTACCGCGAAACATCATGTGTTCAAAGAAATGGGCAAAACCGGATTTACCCTCTTCTATCTCATTGCGTGAACCAGTCTGTACCGGGATGTGCAGCGAGATGATGTTTGGCAAGCCAGTAGGCACGATGATGATTTTCAGGCCATTGGGCAAGAGCTTTTCTGTTGCGTGAAATGGCAGCAGGTCTGCGGTTTTTTGTCCTGGTTTGGTTGCTTTGGCAGCCGTAGTTGCCGGGGCAGCTTTATCCTGCGCATGAACAGAAATAGCGGGAAGAAAGGCAGATGCCAGCGCAAGGGCCAGCGTGCTGCGTACAAAGGTTTTCATGGTTGCACCACCTGTAATATTTTATTGTAAGGGAGCTTGATCAGATTCTATGGAGCTACGTTTGACCAACACGCAAAGATAGCTCAAAAAGCAGCAATTTGACTACAGTTTGCAGAACAAGTTCATGGAGCCACTGATTAAGCTACTGCGCGACGCGATTTTGAACCTGCTGTTTTTGCAAGTTCGTCGCCGTACTGAAGCACAACTGCGCTTTTGGGTTTTCAATGCGTCAAGCTAGCGCCGCTCGCTACGCTTAATCAGCGATTCCTAAAAAACCAGAGTTCACTGGCGATGGATACAAAAAAGCCCTGATGCTTTTTATGCATCAGGGCTATCTTTACAACAAACTCACTTACTTTTTACGCTGCGGTGGCAAGTCAGTACAGACACCTTTATACACCTCAGCTGCCATACCTATCGATTCACCCAAAGTAGGATGTGGATGGATGGTCTTGCCGATATCGACTGCATCAGCACCCATTTCAATAGCCAGGGCAATCTCACCTATCATGTCACCCGCATGCGTGCCGACGATGCCGCCACCGACGATGCGCTTGGTTTCTGCATCGAACAGCAACTTGGTGAAGCCCTCGTCACGGCCATTTGCCACTGCACGGCCAGACGCTGCCCATGGGAAATGACCTTTTTCAAGCTTGACGCCTTTGGCCTTGGCTTCATCTTCTGTCATACCTACCCATGCAACTTCAGGGTCGGTGTAGGCAACGGATGGAATCACGCTGGCATCGAAGTAGGCTTTTTCACCGGAAGCGGCTTCTGCTGCCACATGAGCTTCATGCACGGCCTTGTGTGCCAGCATGGGTTGGCCAACCAGGTCACCAATCGCAAAGATATGCGGCACGTTAGTGCGCATTTGCTTGTCGACATTGATGAAGCCACGGTCAGTCACGGCCACGCCTGCCTTGTCGGCAGCAATTTTCTTGCCGTTGGGGCTGCGGCCTACTGCAACCAGTACCAGGTCATAGATTTGTGGTGCTGGTGCTGTTGCGCCAGCTTCGGCGGCTTCGAACGTGACCTTGATACCTTCAGGCAGAGCTTCAACGGCAACCGTCTTGGTTTTCAACATGATGTTGTCAAAACGTTTTTCATTGAATTTTTGCCAAACCTTGACCATGTCACGGTCTGCGCCCTGCATCAGGCCATCCAGCATTTCTACAACATCAATGCGTGAACCCAGAGTGGAATACACAGTCGCCATTTCCAGGCCGATGATGCCGCCACCAATGACCAGCATGCGTTTTGGTATCTGGCGCAATTCCAGCGCACCGGTGCTGTCAACAATGCGCGGGTCAGCCGGTACGAACGGCAGGTTCACGACAGAAGAGCCAGCGGCAATAATCGCTTGCTTGAACTGTACGGTTTTCTTGCTGCCATCCGCCGCTGTGACTTCTATATGGTTAGGGCTGAGGAATTGGCCCACACCCTGCACCACATTAACCTTGCGGGCTTTTGCCATGCCATTCAGGCCAGTCGTCATTTTCTTGATGACGCCTTCCTTGTAGCCGCGCAGTTTATCGATATCAATTTCTGGCTTGGCAAATGTCACGCCATGCGCTGCCATGGATGCAGTTTCATCAATCACGGCGGCCACGTGCAACAGTGCCTTGGATGGGATACAACCCACATTCAAACAGACACCGCCCAGCGTGGAGTAACGCTCGACCAGCACCGTGTTCATACCCAAATCGGCAGAACGGAAGGCAGCAGAATAACCACCAGGGCCTGCACCCAATACCATCATGTCACATTCGACATCGACCTTGCCGGTGTAACTGGACGCAACTGGCGCAGGTGCGGCAGAGGCGGCCTGAGCAACTGGAGCAGCAGCGCTTGCAGTTGTGGTTGCAACAGCGGGAGCAGACGCTGCCTGGCCTGCGGCTTCAACCAGCAACAGCAAGCTGCCTTCAGCAACCTTGTCACCGACCTTGACCTTGATTTCTTTTACCGTACCGGCATGGCTGGATGGAATTTCCATACTGGCCTTGTCAGACTCGACGGTGATCAGCGACTGATCTACCTTGATGCTGTCGCCAACCTTGACCATGACTTCGATGACTTCAACTTCCTTGAAGTCACCGATATCAGGTACTTTGACTTCGACGATACCAACTGGTCCGGCAGGTGCTGCTGCAATGGGTGCAGCAAGCGCGGCGGCGGGTGCTGATGCTGGCGCAGGAGCGGCCGCAACTGCCGGAGCAGCCGCAGGCGCTGCACTTGCCGCAGCTCCTTCAGCTTCTATGACCAGCAACAGACTGCCTTCGGCAATCTTGTCACCGAGTTTGACTTTCAATTCCTTGATTACCCCGGCGTGGCTGGATGGTATTTCCATGCTGGCCTTGTCGGATTCCACTGTCACCAGTGATTGATCAACCTTGATGGTGTCACCCACCTTGACCAGCAATTCTATGACTTCAACTTCCTTGAAATCACCGATATCGGGTACTTTGACTTCGATAGTGCTCATAGTCTGTTCTCCGTTCACAGCAAGGTTTTACGCAAATCAGCCAGTACATCAGCCAAATAAGCGGTGAACTTGGCAGCCATGGCACCGTCAATAACACGGTGGTCATACGACAGTGACAGCGGCAGCATCAGGCGCGGCTGGAATTGCTTGCCATCCCAGACTGGTTTGATACTGGATTTGGACAAGCCCAGGATCGCCACTTCAGGTGCGTTGATAATAGGCGTAAACGCCGTGCCACCGATACCGCCGAGTGAGGAGATCGTGAAGGTTGCGCCCTGCATGTCAGCAGGTTTCAACTTGCCATCGCGTGCCTGGGCAGACAACTCGCCCATTTCAATAGCGATTTGCGAAAGGGTTTTCTGGTCCGCATTTTTAACGACAGGCACCACCAGGCCGTTAGGCGTATCTGCTGCAAAACCGACGTTGTAATACTGCTTCAGAATCAGGTTTTCACCGGTCGCATCAAGCGAAGAATTAAATGCCGGGAATTTTTTAAGCGCAGCAACGCTGGCCTTGATGACGAAAGCCAGCATCGTCAGTTTGACACCGGATTTAACCAGGGCTTCGTTCGATGATTTACGGAATTCTTCAAGATCGCTGATATCCGCTTCATCAAATTGCGTGACATGCGGGATCATGACCCAGTTGCGGTGCAAATTAGGGCCGCTGAGTTTTTTGATGCGTGACAAAGGCGAAGTCGTGGTCGCGCCAAACTTGCTGAAATCCAGCGATGGCCATGGCAATACATCGAGGCCAACACCACTGCCATTTTTTGCCGGAGCAGAAACCGCAGCAACAGCTGTGCTGCCAGCCATGATGCCCTTGACAAAGTTTTGTACGTCTTCTTGCGTGATACGGCCTTTTTGGCCGGAACCGGCAACGCGACTCAGATCAACACCGAGTTCACGCGCGAATTTGCGTATGGATGGTGAGGCGTGCGCTTTGCCTGCGCTGGCTGTTGCTACCGGTGCTGCCGTAGCAGCTACAGGAGCGGCAGCAGGTGCTGGAGCCGCTGGTGCAGGCGTTGCCGCTACTGGCGCGGGAGCTGCTGCCGGAGCAGCCGCAGGCGCAGGTGCCGTAGGTGCCGCCGCCGGTGCCGCTGCACTTGCCGCAGCATCCACCACGATCAGCAAAGAACCTTCAGCAACCTTGTCGCCAACCTTGACTTTAATTTCTGTCACCACACCGGCATGGCTGGATGGAATTTCCATACTGGCTTTGTCTGATTCTACGGTGATCAGTGACTGATCAACCTTGATGGTGTCGCCGACTTTGACCATCAGCTCAATGACTTCAACTTCCTTGAAATCACCAATATCCGGTACTTTGACTTCTACGCTACTCATAGTTTTCTCCATTGTCGCCCTGCGCTATCGCAGGGCGGTTGGGGTGAAGCCAGGTTTCATCACCTGTCTTCACGCTCATCCTGTCTCTCCCTAAAAATGAAAGAGACAGGAAATGTTAGTGGGTGTCAGACGTAAAATTACACAGTAACCGGATTAGGTTTATCTGCATTGATACCGTATTTGGCAATTGCCTGCGCCACCACGGATGCAGACAAGGCACCTTCATCAGCCAGTGTCTTCAACGCAGCGATGACCACGAAGTAACGGTTGACTTCAAAGAACTCACGCAGTTTGGCGCGGGAATCAGAACGGCCAAAACCATCTGTACCCAAAACTTTGTAGCTGCGGTTTTTCGGTATGAAGGCGCGTACTTGCTCAGCAAAGGTACGCATATAGTCGGTTGCGACGACGATAGGGCCTGCCGTGTCTTTCAGGCACTGGGCGATGTAAGGCACGCGTGGTTCTGCAGTCGGGTGCAGCATGTTCCAGCGCTCAGCATCCTGGCCATCACGGGCCAGCAAAGTGAAGGATGGTGCAGACCAGACATCGGCAGCGATACCCCAGTCGTTTTGCAGCAACTCAGCACCGGCAATCACTTCACGCAAGATGGTGCCTGAGCCCATCAGTTGCACGCGGTGCTTGGTGGTTTGTTCGGATTTTTGCAACTGGTACAGGCCCTTGATGATGCCCTCTTCCTGACCGGCCTTCAAACCCGGGTGGCTATAGTTTTCATTCATCAGGGTGATGTAGTAGAACACATCTTCCTGATCAGTCACCATGCGACGCAGACCATCATGCATGATGACTGCCACTTCATGCGCAAAGGTCGGGTCATAAGGAATACAGTTAGGGATGGTGGACGCCAATACATGGCTGTGACCATCTTCATGCTGCAAGCCTTCACCATTCAGTGTCGTGCGACCAGCAGTACCACCTAGCAGGAAGCCACGTGCACGCATGTCACCAGCAGCCCAGGCCAGGTCGCCAATACGTTGCAGGCCGAACATCGAGTAATAGGTATAGAACGGGATCATGACGCGGTTATTGGTCGAGTAGGAAGTCGCCGCAGCGATCCATGAACTCATACCACCAGCCTCATTGATACCCTCTTGCAAAATCTGACCAGCCTTGTCTTCGCGGTAGTACATGACCTGGTCTTTATCGACAGGCTCATACAACTGACCCACCTGGCTAAAGATACCGATCTGACGGAACAGGCCTTCCATACCAAAAGTACGCGATTCATCGACCATGATAGGTACCACGCGCTGACCCAGGCTGGCATCACGCAGCAAGGCTGTCAGGATACGTACATAAGCCGCAGTCGTCGAAATTTCACGGCCTTCCGCAGTTGGTTCCAACATGGCCTGGAAGGCTGTCAGTTCTGGCACCACCAAGGCCTCGTCGGCTTTTTGACGGCGTTGTGGCAAATAACCACCAAGCTCTTTACGACGCGCATGCAGATATTGCATTTCTGGCGTGTCGTCAGCCGGTTTAAAGAATGGAATTGCTGGCAATTCAGAGTCCGCAATCGGCAACTGGAAGCGGTCACGCATGGCCTTGATGGCTTCGTCGTCGAGCTTCTTGGTATTGTGCGCGGTGTTGCGTGCTTCGCCGGATTTGCCAAAGCCAAAGCCCTTGATACTCTTCGCCAAAATAACAGTAGGCTGGCCCTTGTTTTCCTGGGCGACTTTAAATGCTGCGTAAATCTTGTGTGGGTCATGGCCACCACGAGTCAGACGCCAGATGTCGTCATCCGACATTTTGCTGACTATTTCCAGCAATTTAGGATGCTTGCCAAAGAAGTTGGCGCGTACATAGGCACCATCCTTGGCTTTGTAGTTCTGGTATTCGCCGTCAACGGTTTCCATCATCACTTTTTGCAGGATGCCGTCTTTGTCTTTCGCCAGCAACTCATCCCAGCCGCTGCCCCAGATGACTTTGACGACATTCCAGCCCGCGCCACGGAAATCAGATTCCAGTTCCTGGATGATCTTGCCATTGCCACGTACCGGGCCGTCCAGGCGTTGCAGGTTACAGTTGACGACGATGACCAGATTGTCCAGTTGTTCACGACCAGCCATGCCGATTGCGCCCATGGATTCTGGTTCATCCATCTCACCATCACCGCAGAATGCCCAGACCTTACGCTTCTCAGTATCTGCAATACCACGAGCATGCAAATACTTCAGGAAACGCGCCTGATAAATCGCCATCAACGGGCCCAGGCCCATGGATACCGTAGGGAATTGCCAGAAGTCAGGCATCAGTTTTGGATGCGGGTAAGAAGACAGGCCCTTGCCATCGACTTCACGGCGGAAATGCAGCAACTGCTCTTCAGTCAGGCGGCCTTCAAGGAAGGCGCGCGCATAGATACCAGGAGAAGAATGGCCTTGGATATAGAGCAGATCACCACCGTGATCTTCCGTCGGTGCATGCCAGAAATGGTTGAAGCCTATGCCCAGCATGTTTGCCAGCGAGGCAAAACTGGACAGGTGACCACCAAGGTCACCATCAACGCGGTTAGCCTTGACCACCATGGCCATGGCATTCCAGCGCATATAAGAGCGCAGGCGCTCTTCAATTTCCAGGTTACCAGGGCAATGTTCACCCTGGTCAGCCGGAATGGTATTCACGTAGGCAGTATTGCTGGAAAACGGGATATGGGCACCACGACGGCGCGCCAGGTCAACCATGCGCTCCATCAGGTAATGCGCACGTTCAGGGCCTTCGGCCTCTATGACTGCTTCAAGCGCATCCAGCCACTCATTTGTTTCAACTACATCGGGATCATTGGCGGCCTGGGCCAGCACCTGGTCTATCTGGGGTGACATAGAAGGGGTCTCCTGTTGGTGCGCGTTACGGTGAAACGCGCGGGGCGAATCGACAAATTACGGCTAGTTTTTTGTTCTCGCAAGTATTTTAACAGGACTTTTTAATTTTTCAAATAGCGATATATGATTTCATAATGTGAAATTTACGCCGCAACGCAGCAATTAAACTGCGAAATTCTTTTATTTTATTCATAAGCTCTCTATTAAAACTTAGCTCACGATGCTTGGTGTGCAGTGCAAAATCCTTGAAATACATGACGAGCATGCTTATTGCTTGCAGCACTTACCCTTTTATTAATCCACTGATAAGTTATTGCAATTTGCCGACAACTTTTCTAAAGGCAACAAAAAGGGCGATGAATAAATCATCGCCCTCTTAATCACCTTTTTAATCAAACTTCAGTAGTGTGCTTTGCAAGCTCTGCACTAACCCACATTTAGTTCAACCTGCCGCGCTACACGACGACTAATGCGTCAAGTGTAATTCTATTTGATGAGATGTGAAGTCACCAGCAGCATCCAATAAAAATTCTTCTATCAAAAGGTAGTCTTTCTTTACTTCACAGACTCTTCCAAAATTTCTTGCTATCAAATCATTTTTTCTTACGACGCGAACTACTCCAGATTCATCCATTATCGTTGCTTGCCGTTTGCGAAAGTTAACTGAAATTAATTTCAAATTCTCGACGCTACCGACAAATTGAATACTCTTCAATAATGCCACTAACGCTCTATCATCCGCACCTGCAAATCCAGAGGAGGCAAAAATCACAAGTCCAAAGACATCCTCATCTTTTGGATCCTTGATTGAAATTACTCGCTTTATTTTTTGATGCTGTTTCGCTGATGAAATACACTTCAAATCATCCAATCTTGAAATATTCTGCATTTCAGAAATTGAGCACCAAACTTTGTCTTTAGTGCCGCGGCGACCGTAATCAAACGTAATAACCTGTGAGTCATTACTTAATGTAAATACCTGACTATCAACCGATATATTTTTTTGAATGGTCCAACCAGGCGATGCATCCAAAAATATTGGAGGATTCCAAAAGGGTTTTCCATATGCAGAAATCTGTATAAAGAACAATATCCAAAATAAAAGAGCCCTATTCATAGAAAACATTTTTTCTCACTTTCCTCGACCAAGGCAGAGCAGCGGTAGGCAAGAAATGCAAGACGCTCCCCCTTTTTATGAACCCTTTTTTTTCATCAGGGAGGTCAAGGAGAAGTGTAATATTCTTTTGCTATCACATGCCCATTCGCATCAAATCCAATTGTCCAGAACTCAGGAATGATGAAGCCATCATAATGATATTCCAAAGTACATTGCCCCTGAACTCTCTCACCTATCCAACTTGGTGCATCTCGACATTCTTTATTAATTGCGCTAGGTTTTCCCATTAAGATTTCAACCTCGCGCTCACTCATTCCTTGAATTAAAGAATCGAATTGAGATAAGCGCTGAGTCCGGTGCGCATCAAATATCAACACACAAATCACAGGCACTAAAACCAATAGCGCTATCAACAAAATTATTGACTTTTTCCGCATAAACATCCATTTGATTTTGGTTTTGGTTCAAATTGCGCTATCTCTTTAGGCAATTTTTTTGAATACTGTGGAAAGTGTATATATTGGGGCCCAGCGTTTGCGGCACGATATCCTGCAGTACCTGGCATGCTTGTAGGAGCCCATACTGGTGGTTCGTTACCAGACGATTGCCCCTCACCGTATGAAGGTACACCACCAGCATCCATTTCGCCATTTGAACGTGCAGCACAATTATCACCCAACGCAATACTATAATAATCGCCAGGAAGGCCTTTGGTTTTATATCGCTTGTAATACTCGACCACAGTCAAATCTTGCTACGATGAGGTTTTAATAATATATAAATCGGTATTGCGTCGATTAGCTTCTCTAGCTAAATAATCAGCGACACTGGAGCCCAAATCAGTACCATTTCCAAAGCTATATACCCCTCCACCTGTGACGGCGATAGCAGTGTGGCCTATCGGATTTCCTGTAGTTGGGCCGTTCTCGATAGCCATAATATCCAACCCTCTCGAATCGAAAAATCCTGCAGGATTCCCCATGGCTGTTGATGACAAGTTGGCGAGCGCATCAACGTTCGCCAATATTTTCACAAGAATTTACGCAGGTATTTTTGACAGACTCTCATACAAATATTTTTACAAGCTCAATGAGAATTAAAGACATATCTGCGAGAATATTTTTCGGATTATAAAAGAATGAATTTACATCTATAAAAAAAACCAAAAAGACAGCAGCGAGACGGCTACATACGCAATGACTTTTATTAGTAGAACATGTCTCCTTTCCTGTTTTTCCCCAAGAAAATAAGCGCATATTCCAGCTAAAGGGGCAATTACTACAAACGAAATAATTGTACCAAAATCATGACTTTTCAAATATATGGACACTGAGAAAAACAGAAAAACCATATCAGAATTTTTCTTTATCCAATACAAAACACCCGTATCAAACTTACCGGCAAATTCACTAGCTATCAATACGATGCCGATCCACAAAAGAAGAAATGCAAAGAAAAGAAACCAAAATCGGCGAGTATCCATTTATTTTAAAATTCTTTCGACATGAATTATTTTTGAGCGGTGGGCACACCGCCCTATCTGCGAATCAAAATCCCAAAAGTATCGTCCCCTCTTCATAATCCGGCCCAGGGAAGCGCTGATTCCAAACAAATTTACTTGCATTGTTCTGCGGCTGCTCATTCGGTAACATCTCCCCAAACGGCGCACTATCCCAATGCCAGACTTCTGTCGCTGTCAAGACTCCAAAAATATCCCTTGATTTGGAGCATTGAACATAGCGATAGCAATGGAACATAAAAAACTGATATAGCCGACGAGCCAAACATAATAGCCAATCAAAAAATGATTCACGATGGATATGGGAGCTATCAATCCGCATAGCAATCCGAACGAAGATATTCCAGCAAAAATTAAAAGCGGAACTCTCCGTGGCCAAAACTTTAGAATAAACGGGGAAAATAGAAAAACAATATTTGTAAATGCCGCGATTCCGCAAAAAATAAAGTTAATATTTTTCCAAAATGGATAATCCAATTTACCAAGTAAAGCCAGGAAACCCATAGTACCGGCCCAAAATGTAGCTTGATAACCATTGCAATTCGCAGGGACATTCATCATTTGTAAATTAACGCATGGCAAAAAAGATGCCACTAGCATGCAAGCAAGTCCAATTAACCAAAGCCTGATCGAAATTTTCATGATCGCCCTTATTTCACAAGGCAATATTTTGGATCTTTAATCATTTTTGGAAAACGATCTACAATGACCTTTACAGCAGGATCATCTGGAAAATTTTCTCCAAGATTTTTTATGATCTTTTTAATTGTTTCTACTTGATTTTTCGTAAGTTCAACTGGCATGCCATTTATTAATCCAAGTAACGATGGAACTTGAAAAACTGAGACTTCGCTGATTACTTTGTCCGTAAGTGAAATAATTTGTTCTGGCGTTAAAGCTTTTTGTGTAACTGTATTTACGAAGTCTTGGACATTTTCAACTACTTCTTTCTCAACCGCACCTTTTTTTACTAAACCAAATGGGTCCATATAACCGACTGGATTTCCTGTAACATAAGCAAACACATTGATACCACCTTTCAAGTCAATCGGATCAGACTGCACATATCTACCAGATTGCGAATCATAATCTTTAAAGTAATTATAGTGGAACCCTGTTTCCTCGTCATAATACTGCCCCGGAAACCGCTGATTCCAAACAAACTTGCTCGCATTGTTTTGCGGCTGCTCATTCGGTAACATCTCCCCAAACGGCGCACTATCCCAGCGCCACACTTCTGTCTCTGTATTGTCAGCAATCACCCTCGGTGTATTCAGATGATCTGTATGAATGTCATACATTTTGGGGACGTTCTTGGTCACTGCTACCGGCACAGGTGCTGAGGTCATCGTTGCTCCCAGGTTGTCTGTCGTTTTGGCTGTAATGCTGTAGCTGCCTTGTACGACGTTTTCTCAATTAGTTTTGTACGGTGACTGCGTGACCGTGGCAATGCTGGTTGCACTATTGAAGAATTCAACCTTGCTGATGGTGCCTATTGGAAGGGGAATTGAGCAATCTGGTGCTCAAGGATGGAGGTGTTCGTTACCGTTTAAGGGTATGAAACCTGATATTCCTACCAAGAAGATGTAACAGCATATTTCAAAATTCTCAGGAAATCTTGGTAATTTAACTTGGGTAAGCTACATCACGGATGTTTCAAAATATAAATAAAAAAAGGGCGATGAATAAATCATCGCCCTCTCAATCGCCTTAAACAGCGTAAAACTTATTGCAACTACTTTTTATTTGAATTGATATTTCAGGCCAACTTTGAAGTAACGGCCAATTGCGCCGCTACCGTCCATAGGGTTGAAACCCATGGAACCGTATGTCAAAGGATCCAGTGGTGCAACCTTGTCAAACAGGTTGGAGATGGAACCAAAGATTTCCAGGTTTTTCATTGCCTTGTAGCGGAAAGACATATCAAGCGTCGTGAAGGAGCCCAGTGTGCAACCTGCTGGCGCATCTGTGCCATCAGCAAATTTGTTGGCACATGGTTGGCCTTCTTCATTGATGTTTTTCATGGAGCCGCGATAGTTGACAACGCCGGTCACGTTCCAGTCGCCTTTGTCCCAGCCCAGCACAAAGTTGACTTTGTCTTTAGGTGTACCTGCGCAGTTGGATGTATCGCAGTTACCGTGTGTGCCGGCATATTGATGCTGAACAGCACCGTCAACACGCAACCATGAGATAACGTGTGTCCAGTTGACGTCAGCAGTCAGTTTGCCGTATTCACCCAGGTTGATACGCTGTTTGGCGTTCAAATCCACACCCTTGACTTCAGTGTAGCTGGAGTTGGCATAAGGCGCTGCACCACCGATGATGGTACCTGTGCCTGGTGTGAGTACACCATTGATGGTCAGGTTATTATCCTGACGCAATACGCCTGGCAAACCAGCTGCTGTCTGGAAGGACATGGAGTTGATTTCGTTGTTACGGCGTATCAACCAGCCATCAACTGCGATGCTGCTGTTAGGCAGCGGGTCCCAGACTACGCCCAGAGTGTAGCCTTTGGATGTTTCTGGTTGCAGGTTAGGATTGCCAACTTTGAAGCCTGTGAAAGTGGCCGCGCAATCAGAAGACTGTGCGCCTGGCAGTGGTGTGCCATTCGGGCAACGGATTGGATCCCTGACGGAAGCCGTACCAGCACTGAAGCTTTCTGTACCGGATTCAGGTGCACTTGGTGCGCGGAAGCCTTCAGAGTAAGTACCACGCAGGGCAAATGTTTTCACTGGAGACCATTTGGCACCGACTTTTGGTGTCACGGAATTGAAGTGAGAATATTTGTCGTAACGCAAGGCACCGGACAGTTCCAGAGACTTGATGACCGGGGCCAGCAATTCAGCATAGACGGCTGATACTGTTTCATCACCTTTGGCAGCAACATAGCTGGCATTGATGGAGCCATCTTTACTGCCATCAAGAGATGGCATATTGTAGGACTCACGACGGTACTCTGCACCAACCGCCAGACCCATCATACCGCCTGGCAAAGCCATCAACTCGCGGGAAGCCTTGAAGTCGATGATGTCCATTTTGGTAGGTGCATCGATAGTCGCTGTCTTGACCATGGCTGCATACAGGGATGCAGGATTTTTACTTGCCTGTGTGCCGATGTAGTATGGGAAGTATGGGCTCTTAGGATCGCCCAAGGCAGACTTCAACACATTCATATTGATGGTGTTGGTATAGTCGAGATGCAGCTTGGATTCAGAATGCAGGATAGCTGTATCAAAATCCCAGCCAGCCATCGTACCTTTCAAACCAGCGACTGCACGATAGAAGGAGTTGTCAGCAATACGGCGGTTCGCACCGACGTCAAACATGGAGTAACGAATGCGGATATCAGCGCCATACGGATTTTGCGGATGCGAAGCCGACATCAGGATGGTGTTGCCGTAGTTGATGTTACCGTTCAAATTGTTTGGATTTGAAGGGAAGAACACATTGGCAGACGTGGAAGGTGGCGTTACAGTGAACGCTGCCTTACGTTGGGAATAGCCGAATTCAGCATACGCTTGCAAATCATCATTGATCTGGAAAGTGCCACGGGTGAACAGGTTCACGCCATCAATTTGCGGCAACATGGTACGGAACTGATCTGCGTACCACAGACAACCACCATTCGGATCCTGATTTTTTGTTGCCGACAAAGTCGAGCAACCTGGCAGGGACACGTAGTTCAGTGTCTTAGGATCGCGCAGGGAACCGGCAGGATTTGGCTGCGCGCTGTTGTTACCAGCGATATAACCAGAAGTGAAAGAGCCTACAGTCACCATAGGGTAACCCCAGCGACGCCAGTCGCCAGTGCCTATCCAGTCACGGTCAGAACGCTGGCTGTTCATCAACTCGTTGGACTTGTAAGCCTCGGCATTGACGATGATGTTGTATTTGTCTTTTTCCAGGTTACCAAAACCGGCAGTGATCGAAGCTTTTGTCTGATTTGCGTCGCGGGAACCAGAAGTACCAGCGCTGGCGCTGACTGTCACGCCTTCATAATTCTTTTTCAGGATGATATTGACAACACCGGCAATCGCATCAGCACCGTAGATGGAAGACGCACCGTCTTTCAGAATTTCGATACGTTCAACCACTTCCATAGGGATAGTGGAAATATCAGTAAATGCTTTTTGACCATCATCAGCACGACCGAACTGCGCCATGCGGCGACCATTCAGCAACACCAGAGTGGAAGTGGCACCCAGACCACGCAGGGAGATTGCGGTAGAACCAGCAGCAAAACCATTACCGAAGCTGGTTGGCAAAGAACCGGCACCATCCGAAGTCAGGGTTTGCAGGTATTCAGCAACGGTTGTTTTACCAGCTTTGTCGATATCTGCACGGCTGATGATTTGTATCGGCGATGCGGTTTCAGCTTCGGCACGTTTGATACTGGTACCGGTTACTTCTACTCGCTGTATTTTGGCGTCATCCTGCGCAAATGCAGGTTGTGCCAGCATGCCTGCTGTCATCATCAAGCCGCCAGAAAACATCACACGCAGCGATCTTGAAATTACCTTTTCCTTCAGCATATCTCTCTCCTAGGGGTTTATTTCTGGTGTTACATCGCGGCTAAACCAGCCACAATGAAAAATATTTTGAAAATTAATTTTCACAATATGTATGAAGCCATTCTTGAAATTTGAAGTCAATCAATACGCGGAGAATGCGGACAGAAAACAACAAAGCGATACAATTCCATAACCAAATGAAATAAAAGGCTTACGCAAAGGTAATTCAATAGCAAAAATTGATTGTTAATAACACAATTAATTGCACTACTGGTCTACTTGAAAAACAATGTTAAATGGCCGCGATACATTGTCACGATACATGGCCGCGATACATGGCCGTGACTGATGGCAAAAGCGTGAGCTTAATCAACGGGCATGTTCCATACACCGCCATCCCTTATAATCTTGGTTTACCTATTACTAACGACTGCCCCTATACAACCATGACTGCCCAAATCATCAGTGGAACCCAGCTTTCCCTACAAATACGTGCCGATGTAACACAACGTGCCGCCAAACTGAGCGCCGCAGGCAAACAACCAGGCCTGGCCGTCATCCTGGTCGGTGAAAATCCGGCGTCGCAAGTGTATGTGCGCAACAAGGTCAAGGCATGTGAAGACTGTGGTTTTTACTCGGTTTTGGAAAAATATGATGCAAATTTGACAGAACAAGCCTTGCTTGAGCACATTGCAAGATTGAATAATGATGCAAAAATCAACGGCATCCTGGTGCAACTGCCCTTGCCTGCCCACATCAATGCCAACAAGGTCATCGAAGCCATCGCCGCTGAAAAAGACGTGGATGGTTTCCATATCAGCAATGCTGGGCTATTGATGACTGGTCAACCATTGTTCCGACCATGCACACCCTATGGCGTCATGAAGATGCTGGAATCTATAGCTTATCCGGTACGCGGGGCCAATGCTGTGGTGGTCGGTGCCTCGAATATCGTTGGCAAACCGCAAGCCATGCTGCTCTTGCAAGCGGGCGCTACTGTCACCATCTGTAATTCGAAGACCCGTGATCTGGCAGCGCATACGCGCAATGCCGACATTCTGGTGGTGGCGACAGGCAAGCGCAATATCGTCACGGCAGACATGATCAAACCTGGCGCAGTCGTCATCGACGTGGGTATGAACCGTGACGATGAAGGCAAACTCTGTGGTGACGTTGATTATCTGCCAAGTAAAGAAGTCGCGGGTTATATTACGCCAGTACCAGGCGGTGTCGGTCCCATGACGATCACCATGTTACTGGTCAACACCATAGAAGCCGCTGAAAGAATTTAATATGACCCAAGACAATCCCCTGCTCGACTTTAGTGATTTACCACGCTTTTCTGACATCCAGGCTCAGCACATAGGCCCGGCCATTGCCACCCTGCTGGAAGAAAACCGCGCAGTGATTGCTGAGCTTGAAAAAAACACTGGCCCGGTTACCTGGGACAAGTTTGTCGAACCACTGGAAAACGCCACAGAAAAACTGGGGCGCGCCTGGGGGATAGTCGGTCATTTGAATGCGGTTGTCGATACACCAGAGTTGCGTGCTGCCTACAATGAGAACCAGCCAGCCATCACTGAATTCTGGACAGAACTGGGACAAAACCTCGCTCTGTTTGCTGGCTATAAAGCCTTGCAGCAAGCACCTGAATTTGCCAGTCTGCCGCAAGCCAGAAAAACCATCATCCAGAATGCGATACGCGACTTCCAGTTGAGTGGCGCAGAACTGGCTGAAGACAAGAAACTGCGCTACGCAGAGATACAAGAAAAACAGGCCTCCCTGTCGACCAGGTTTTCTGAAAATTTGCTGGATGCAACCAATGATTATGGCCTGTTCATAGAAGATGTGGCCGAGCTCAAAGGCTTGCCAGAAGATGTCTTGCAGGCAGCCAAATCAGCGGCAGAAGCCGATAGCAAAATTGGCTATAAATTTACCCTGCACTTCCCTTCGTATTTCCCGTTGTTGCAATACGCAGAAAACCGTCAGATCCGCGAAACCATTTACCGCGCCAATGCTACCAAGGCCTCAGAGCTTGGCAGCAAAGCAGAATGGGATAATAGTGACATCATGGCTGAACTGCTGCGCCTGCGCAAGGAAGAAGCGCTGTTGCTGGGTTACCAGAATTTCGCAGAAGTATCGCTCGTCAGCAAGATGGCTGATTCACCTGCGCAGGTCAATCAATTCCTTGAAGACCTGGCAAAACGCGCCCGTCCTTATGCAGAAAAAGACCTGGCAGAATTGCGTGCCTTTGCAGCAGATGAACTGGGCATCAGCGATATGCAGGCCTGGGATACAGCCTATGCATCCGAAAAACTGCGTCAGCAACGTTATGCTTTTTCTGAGCAGGAAGTGAAAGAGTACTTCCCTGAGCACAAGGTTGTTGATGGTCTGTTCCGTGTCATCCAGACCTTGTTCGCTGTCGACATCAAACCCGACCAGGCAACTGTCTGGCATAAGGATGTGCAGTTTTACCGGCTTGAAAAAAATGGCGTACTGATAGGTCAGTTTTACCTTGACCTGTATGCCCGTAATGGCAAGCGCGGTGGTGCCTGGATGGATGATGCCCGTGGCCGCAGATTGACTGCGCAGGGTGTGCAAACACCTGTCGCTTACCTGACTTGTAATTTCAGCGCACCAGTCACCATGAATGGCGTGGCAAAACCTGCCTTGTTCAGCCATGATGAAGTGATTACCCTGTTCCATGAATTTGGCCATGGTCTGCACCATTTGCTGACCAAGGTCGATGACTTGTCTGTCTCAGGTATTTCTGGCGTGGAATGGGATGCGGTTGAATTGCCGTCACAATTCATGGAAAATTTTTGCTGGGAATGGGATGTATTGCAGCACATGACTGCTCACGTTGATACAGGTGCAGCACTGCCACGTGCCTTGTATGACAAGATGGTCGCTGCAAAAAATTTCCAGTCTGGTTTGCAAACCCTGCGCCAGGTTGAATTCTCCCTGTTTGATATGCGTCTGCATGATGCTTTTGAACCAAATGGTACACAAAGTGTACAAGACATTGTGCAGGCTGTACGCGCCCAGGTGTCTGTCATGCAACCGCCAGAGTTCAATCGTTTCCAGCATTCTTTCAGCCATATCTTTTCTGGCGGCTATGCAGCAGGCTATTATAGTTATAAGTGGGCCGAAGTTTTATCTGCCGATGCCTATGCCGCCTTTGAGGAGCATGCTGGGCAAGCGGGCAGTACTTTGTCACGTGCTGTCGGCGAAAAATTTCAAACTGAAGTCCTGGAGGCTGGCGGTTCGCGCCCTGCCCTGGCTTCATTCAAGGCATTCCGCGGCCGCGAACCGGTTATCGATGCTTTATTGCGTCACAATGGCATGAGTGCCTGAGTCCTTAGGAGAAAAATATGACATTCAATAAAAAGGTCCTGATCTGCAGCATGATTTCCAGCATTTTCATGGTGGCGACAGCGCAGGCACAAATGTATAAATCGGTAGGACCAGACGGTAAAGTCACTTATAGCGATCAACCGCCTGCTGCCAATCAAAAGGTAGAAAAGAAAAAACTGCCCAGTACTTTGGAAGGCGGCAATCTGCCACCTGAACTGTCGATTGTCGTCGCAAAAAATCCGGTCACTCTGTACTCAACCAATAGCTGCTCGCCATGCAATGATGGTCGCAGCCTGCTTAAAAGCCTGGGCATTCCGTTTACCGAAAAAACCGTAAACACTGCTGCAGATCAGGAAAAAATGAAGCAAGTAAGTGGCGATCTGCAAATGCCATTGCTGGTGATTGCGAATGTCAAATTCAGCGGCTATAGTGCGGATGACTGGAAAGATGCACTGGGCAAAGCTGGCTATCCTGCCACTAGCAAGCTGCCTAAAGATTACCGCTATGCCGCAGCTGAACCTGCAGCCCCGCCGCCCCCGCCTGCCGTGCCCAAAGCACAGGATGCCGCAAGACAAGCAGCGACTCCCCAGCCCAAGAAGCCAGATGATGGTTTTAAATTTTGAGCTCGCATGACACGCATAGATTTTCATAGCAATGTGGCAGACAAGCTG
This sequence comes from Undibacterium sp. Ji83W, assembly GCF_049340385.1. NCBI lineage: Bacteria > Pseudomonadati > Pseudomonadota > Betaproteobacteria > Burkholderiales > Oxalobacteraceae > Undibacterium > Undibacterium sp. Ji83W. Next base: position 92,416 of record NZ_JBMPOZ010000012.1, read on the forward strand.
AATTACTCTTGCCGCCTGATACGTAAGGCCCATGCTGCCAATTGCAAGATGGTGGTGTACCACCATGACCGTGCGTATCTGCAGCGACTGAATGATGCCTTGTGGACGCTTACTGAAGCTGAATTTTTACCTCACGTTATGCTGACCGATCCTTTGTCGGCCATGACCCCTATCGTGCTGAGTCATGATGAACATGCGGCTTGTCCACATTATGAATTATTGATCAATCTGACTGCCGCCACGCCTGCGAATTTCCAGCAGTTTCAGCGCATGATAGAAGTCATCTCTGCAGATGATGCAGATAAACTCGCCGGACGCGAACGCTACCGTCACTACCAGCAGCAAGGCCATACCCTTACCCACTCTGTGGCGAAATAAAATGAATAATCAAATAGACGCCAGCATTCCTGTGTTGACTGAGGTCATCAAACCGGAAGAACTACTCACACCTGCTGCCAAGACAGCCGCTGTAACTGACGAGCTGGATACTGACAGTGCAGTAGCACCAATCAATGACAAGGCCAACAATAACTATCCGGGAAAAACGGAAGAAGACTGGCAGGCGCTGGAGCAAAGCCTGCGCGAAAACGTCTTGCGCCAAGTCCTGACGCGCATTGATTTCGTCCTCGAACACAGGATCCGGGACAATCTGGCCGATGTTTTGCAAATTGCCGTGGCAAATTTATCAACGGAAATACGCTCAGGTTTGCATAAAACCCTGGAAGAAGTGATCACCCGTGCAGTGACCCAGGAAATCACCAAGGCAAAGACACCTAAATAATCAAAATAATTAATAATATTTTTATTTTTAAACATAAAGATCTCATCCATGTTTAAAAATAAAAATCTGAAGTAGCTTTCTGATTACCTGAGAAAGCAAAGTATTTCTACAATCTCCCTCATCATATACAAGATGAGACACAGGAGATTTACCCCATGAAAGTCATCGTTCTCGGTTCCGGCATTGTTGGCACGTCTTCCGCATGGTTTTTGAAAAAGCAGGGTCACGAGGTCATCGTTATTGATCGCCAGCCAGGTGCAGCGCAAGAAACCAGCTTTGCCAATGGTGGCCAGATTTCTGTCTCCCATGCTGAACCATGGGCCAATCCCTCGGCACCGCTGAAGGTCTTGAAATGGCTGGGGAGAGAAGATGCACCACTATTGTTCCGCCCGCGTGCGGAATGGCTGCAATGGCTGTGGGGCATGCATTTCCTGCGTGAATGCACACCTGGCCGCACGGCAGAAAATATCCGCCAGATCGTCGCCATCTCTGAATACAGCCGCCTGACTTTGCGTAGCCTGCGTGAAGAAACCGGCATACAGTATGACAATCTGAGCAAGGGCATACTGCATTTTTACACCGATCAAAAAGAATTTGATAGCTCACTGCCCGCTGCAAAACTCATGCGTGACCTGGGTTGTCCGCGCGATTCTATCGATGCCGATGAAGTGGTACGCCGAGAACCTGCCCTGGCAGGCATACGCGATAAAATCGTTGGTGGCGACTATACTGAAACCGATGAGTCAGGCGACGTCTATCAATTCACGACAGGCCTGGCCGAGAAGGCAGCCTCAGCAGGCGTGCAGTTCCAGTTCAACACCACAGTGACCCGGTTGCTATCTGAAGGCACAGGTGCGAGCGCGAAAATTACCGGGGTAGAAATCATTGACGCAGCCGGACGACACAAAACCTTGCGCGCCGATGCATTTGTTGTGGCCATGGGCAGCCATTCACAAAGCTTGCTAAAACCCCTGGGCATATCCCTGATGATTTATCCGGGTAAAGGTTATTCAGCTACTTATCAAATTACCAATCCCGATCAGGCACCCGTGATCTCTCTGACTGATGATGGCTACAAACTCGTGGTGTCGCGTCTTGGTAACCGCCTGCGCGTGGCCGGCACTTGTGAAATCAATGGCTATGGCCGGGAACTGAATACCGCACGCTGCGAAGCCATCACCAGACGCACCCGCGAGCTGTTCCCGCATGCCTGCGACTATGATAATCCGGTTTACTGGACAGGTTTACGGCCACTGACGCCTTCCAACGTCCCTTATATAGGTAAATCCCGTATCAGTAATCTTTTCCTCAATACCGGTCACGGCACTTTGGGCTGGACCATGGGTGCAGGTTCTGGCCGCGCCATTGCAGACATCGTTTCGGGTTTGCAGCCGGATGTGGATTTTGCGTTCACCGGCATGCAGCGCCAGGCAGGCAAAATCGTCCTGCAGCCAGCCTGAAGCAAGAATTTAATCTCAAAACCTGCACAAACAAACAGATAAACAGTCAGGCACTGCCCTGCAAGCTATCCCCTCCCGGGATGGTATTGAAACCAGTTTCCCCTCACGCAAGTTGCCAGATTGAATTTCTATCTGCAACAACTTGCGTTCTTTTTGTCATCCGTTCGCCCTGATCCCACGTTAACTGACAAAACAGGCCAAATCATTTGCCTTTATTTGCCTTTAATACGCACAGGTAACTCTTCAGCTTTTTCATCAAACGAAATGCGTGTCGTAAATTTGGCACGCTTCATGGGGAAACGGGAATGGAAATGCCTTACATTGCCAGAGCCGGAAATGGCGCGCCGCACAAATTGGTAGTAGGCGTCCATATCAATGATGTGGACAACCAGAAAATAGTCATACTCCCCAGACACAAAATAACACTGCATGACCTCAGCTTCCTTATTCATGCGCGCTTCAAATTCACGCATGAATTCGTCAGACTGATTGATCAGCGACACCTCCAGAAAAGCCAGCATGCCATAGCCAAGGGCAAAGCTGTCGACCATCGCCACTTCGGCACTGATCACTCCAGCCTCACGCAATTCGCGTATGCGGCGCAGGCAGGTGGGCTGGGAGATATGCAGCTTGTCAGCCAGTATCCTGGTAGGGGTTTGGTTGTCTTTTTGGAGCAGGTTCAAAAGCTTGCGATCAAGCTTGTCAAGGGTGCGATATTGGGGCATATAAAAAACGTCAGTTTGGAGAAAAAACCACACAAAATAGCTTTGCGAAATATTTTTTCTGTTGTACCTTCTTGCTGTTCAGTTATCTGAATAAGTCAGAGATGCAGTACTGTTATCCTACTTTTTAATCCTTAGGAGTATGTTCATGTCGTTCAAAACTAAAATGATTCCACTGGCTGGCGCAATTGCTTTCGCTTTCGCTGGTGCTGCGGCAGCTCAAGATCTGGTAGTAAAAATTGGTCACGTTGGCCCTATCTCCGGCGCGATCGCCCACTTGGGTAAAGACAATGAAAACGGCGCCAAAATGGCGATCGAAGAACTGAACGCCAAAGGCGTGATGATCGGCGGCAAAAAAGCCAAATTCGAATTGCTGGCTGAAGATGACGGTGCCGATCCAAAACAAGGCACAACCGTAGCACAGAAACTGGTTGACGCGAAAGTAAACGGCGTTATCGGTCACTTGAACTCCGGTACAACTATCCCAGCATCCAAAATCTACAATGATGCTGGTATCGTTCAAATCTCCCCATCTGCAACTAACCCAAAATACACACAACAAGGCTTTAAAGGCGCGTTCCGTGTAGTGGCCAATGACGGTCAACTGGGTGGCACACTGGGCCGCTTTGCTGTTCAAATCAATAAAGCGAAAAAAGTCGCTGTTATTGATGACAAAACAGCCTACGGTGAAGGTGTAGCTGCTGAGTTTATCAAAGGTGCCAAAGGCAAGGGTGCAGAAGTTGTTGTGCAAGAACATACAACTGACAAATCCACAGATTTCAGCGCCATCCTGACCACAATCAAAGCTAAAAACCCAGACGTCATCTTCTTCGGTGGTATGGATGCAGTTGCTGGTCCTATGCTGCGTCAGATGAAAGCACTGGGCATCACAGCCAAATTCATGGGCGGTGACGGTATCTGTACAACTGACCTGGTTAAACTGGCTGACAACGGCATTGGCGAAGGCCAGGTAGTTTGCGCTGAAGCCGGCGGTGTTCTGGACGCACAGAAGAAAGTCAATGATGACTGGAAAGCTGCATACAAGAAAAAATTTGGTATAGACGTCCAAATTTACGCACCGTATGTTTATGATTCCGTCATGGTCATGGTAGAAGCAATGAAAAAAGCTAATTCTGCTGAACCAGCAAAATACCTGCCAGAACTGAAGAAAATCCATTACAAAGGCGTAACAGGCGATATCGCATTTGATGACAAAGGCGACATCAAAGACGGCACACTGACTTTGTACACATACAAAGGCGGCAAACGTGAACTGCTGCGCGTAGTTAAGTAATAACTGAGTAATACCTGAGTAAAAACCGCTGTGTGCAGGACATTGCAACTTTAAACTGCGGTGTTCTGCAAGCCCTCAGCGGTTCTTATGAGCAATAAAAAACCTGGCAATTGCCAGGTTTTTTATTGTCTGCAGACTTGATGCAGATCAAAACATCTGCATCAAGCCAAAGCTCATTTCAAGCTCAAAATCCATTTAACCAGGGTTTTTGCTTCTGCCTCGTTCACCTGTGCATTTGCTGGCATAGGGATAGCACCCCACACACCGGAGCTGCCTTTCAGTACTTTTTGTACCAGTTTGGCTTCAGCAGTTTTATCAGCAGCATATTTCTTGGCTACATCCTTATAAGCGGGGCCAACAACCTTGTTGTCCACTGCGTGGCAAGCCATGCAGTTTTTTGCTTTCGCCAGATCAGCGTTTGCCATCGCCGAGCCAGAAACCACCATTGCCAACACCGAACCTACCAATAAAGAGTATTTCATTGCTTTCTCCAGGTTAAAAACTCATTCATTCTACCGCTTTTTGACAATTTTAACGTTTATCCCCATGCCGGGGTTGACCTGCAGTAAAATTAAGGAAACTCAATTGATCTGCAACAGTGAGTTTGATAGTTTTTCAAAACAAAGGATGTCTCTCATGTTCATCATCATCATTTTATTCATCATGCTGGTATTAAAGCTGGCAGATGTGTGGGTTTTTGCCACTATGTCCTGGTGGTGGATCATAGGTGGTGCCAGCGCAGCCTTTGTATGGTTTGAAATTCTTGAACGCATGCTGGGCCTGGACAAGCGCAAAGACCATGCTCATTTTGAAAAAATCCAGAAAGAACGCGTCAAGCGCGCCTTTGACAAAAAAACTCACCGCCGTTAATTTCAGCGTGCGTATCAAACCCGGACTATTTTTTCCGGGCTTGCATACTGCCTCAATACGAATACAGCAAAATACCGGCTGACCTGCCAGATGTCTTTACCCGAATTACGAAATCTTGAGTTGCGCCAGTTGCGTTACTTCCTTGCCGTTGCGGAAGAAATGCATTTTGGCAGAGCCGCTACGCGGCTGCACATGACTCAACCACCTTTGTCGCAAGCCATACAGGCACTCGAAGCCATACTTGGGGCAGAACTGTTTATCCGCAATACGCGTAATATCTCATTGTCATCGGCAGGGCAAGCACTCTTGCCCGAAGTCAGGCGGCTGCTGCAACAGGCGCAATCCCTACCCGAACTGGCGCAAAGAGCCGCCAGTGGCACCTATGGTCATCTGTCGCTGGCCTTTGTCTCGATTGCTGACTATAGCGTGCTGCCACCAGCATTGCGGGAATTTCGCCGCCATCATGCCGATGTCCATATAGAACTGCGTGAGGCCACCACTGACGTACAACTGGCGGCGCTGGAAAATGGGGAAATTGATGCAGGTTTTTTGATACCGCCACTCCCTGAAAAGCTGCAAGGCTTATTCAATTATCAAAAAGTACTGTCCGAACCACTGATGCTGGCAGTCCCTGAAAGCCAGGCTCTGGGGCGTCAGCAATTGCGTCTGAGCGATTGCGCTGACCTCCCCCTTATCCTGTTCCCACGAAAAATAGCCCCGGCTTTGCATGATGCCATCCTGGGTTGCTTCCATGCGGCGGGCCTGACGCCAGCCATAGGCCAGGAAGCCATACAGATGCAAACCATCGTCGGTTTGGTCTCGGCTGGCATGGGTATCGCGCTTGTGCCACAATCCGTCTCAAATTTGCAGCGCCCCGGTGTACTGTATTTTGATTTGCCGGAAGCCAGTGCCACGGTGGAAATTGGCCTGGCCTGGCGCAAAGATAATCATTCTGCAGTGCTGGCGGCATTTGCCCACCTGTTTAACTTACCAAATCATCCATGCTGACTCATCCCAATCCTGACCCTGTCGCTTTTCACCTGGGCCCTGTCTCTGTCCACTGGTACGGCATCATGTATCTGCTGGCCTTTGCCCAGTTTATTGCACTCGGTCGTGTCAGACTCAGGCAGCCGCATGTCGCAGCGCAGGGATGGACGCGTGAACATATAGACGACATGTTGTTTTTTGGCGTACTCGGCGTGATATTGGGTGGCCGTCTGGGCGAAGTATTTTTTTACGGATTTTCCTATTACATGGCTAATCCGCTGGAAATATTTGCGGTCTGGAAAGGCGGCATGTCTTTTCATGGCGGGTTCATCGGCGTACTGATCGCCATGTTCCTGTGGGCACGCAAAGCCAGGTTTCATCTTGCCGATGTGTATGACTTCATCGCCCCACTGGTCCCTTTGGGTTATGCTGCCGGTCGCCTGGGTAATTTCATCAACCATGAATTGCCAGGGCGCGTAGCATCTGCAGACTTGCCCTGGGCCATGATCTGGCCTGGCATTAACTACCCGGTTCACCCCTCCCCCATCTACCAGGCGTTGGTTGATGGCTTGCTGGTCTTTATCATACTCTGGCTGTATGCCTCCAAAGCCCGGCCACGGCTGGCTGTCGGTGCCTTATATGTGACGCTGTATGGCTGCACACGCTTCTTCACAGAATATTTCCGTACCCCCGACTATGAAGTCAGCATCCTCGGAATGACGATCTCGGCAGGACAAATGTTGTCGTTCCCGATGATCATAGCTGGCCTTATATTATTAACACTTTCTTATAAGTTTAATAAAAAATAGCCATACTAAATTTAACTGTTCTCTTTGTCGAATTCATATAAACTTTAAAGCATACTTGGGACAAGAACCCGGGGTAAGAACCTGACATCCGCAAGTCATCCTGTTTTTTCGCGTATCCGTCCAGAGAAGCAAGACTGCGACTATGCATAAAATCTGCTCAGCATTGATAGTAATGATTTGCCTGTGCTGGCAGAATTCTGGTGCCGTCGAGATGGTGAAGGTGTATAGCTATCATCTGAAGCCGCCGCTGATCCTGGATCAAGTCACGGGGCGGGGTCTGTACAACGACATGCTGAGTTATCTTAATAAAGAAAACACTGCCTACCGATTCGAACTCATTTATCTGCCACGTCGTCGCCTCGACTTGCTGGTCAATTCCGGCAATCTGGATGGACTGGTAATTGGTGTCAGCCCGGTCTGGTTTAACGACAGGGAAGAGCAAAAATTTCTGTGGACCCTGCCGGTCATGAACGATATCGACGATGTCGTCTCATCAAAAAATCATCCCTTCGAGTTCACAGGCGCAAAATCCATGACTGGCCTGCGCATAGGCCTGGTTTTGGGCTACTACTATTACGGTGTCAATGAACTCGTCGCCGAAGGAAAAATTCAGCGTGACGATGCCAGTAGCGAAGAACATAGCTTTCGCAAGTTGCTGGCGGATCGTATAGATGCAGCTATCATCAGTCGCTCCAACTACGATTATGAAATGAAAAACCACCCTGACCTGAAGGGTCAGTTTTATATCTCAAAAAAACCGCATGACCAGTATGACAGGCAAATACTGGTCCCATTAAACATGCCCAAGGTTCAACAGCAGATCAATGTCATTTTGAGGAATGCTGTCAACGATCCTATCTGGCAAAAGCTGGTCAATGCTTATCGCTGAACCTGAAATATTCTTGACGATGAGAAAAATTTACTTGACGAGCATAGGCAACATCTCTTAAAGTAAATGCATGAACTCTTTTTTGACATCGACATCTGCAAGAAAAACTGCTGACAGCACCAAGCTGCAAGCAGCGCTGTCGTCTGTGTCTATCTCTCTAGTTCTACTACCATCTCTAGCAAGCTCGCTACTATAAGTTGCGTCTTGTCCAGTTTTAAGCGGCATACCTGCCAGCCTGAAACACCAGTATCAAAAATTACCTTTATATCCCAGTAGTACCCAGCACAGGGTTCCTGACATCAGGAAAAACAGCATGACACCATCAGGCACATCAGCAAAGAAATCAGCAGGCGCAATCAGCGTCATGTCTGGCTTTGCACGCCCACAGTCTGCGCTGCAACGTAGTTACCGCCTGCTAGCGCTACGACTACTGATCGGTTAACCGGCCTCGCGTATCTCTGTGGCAGCCGGTTAGCTTGGCGCCGCCACATCAGCATCCATTCAACAAATTGAAAATATCAGCGCCTTGCTGAGGCACTGTGCCAGCCCAAGGAAAAGAACATCATGATGAGTAATCCAGTTAAAAAATATCAGCCCTTCCCCACTATCGCTTTGCAGGACAGGCAATGGCCCAGCCGCAGCATCAGCAAAGCACCGATATGGATGAGTACGGATTTGCGTGATGGTAACCAGGCGCTGATAGAACCTATGGATGCCAAGAAAAAACTCAGGTTCTTTGAAATGCTGGTGAAGATTGGTCTCAAAGAAATCGAAGTGGCCTTCCCTTCTGCATCAGAAACAGATTTCGCCTTCGTTCGCAAACTCATAGAAGAGCAACGCATACCGGATGATGTGACGATAGAAGTATTGACGCAATCCCGCGAAGACCTGATACGCCGCACTGTCGATTCTGTGCGCGGTGCCAAGCGCGCGATCGTACATTTGTATAACCCGATAGCACCTGCTTTCCGCCGCATCGTATTTGGCAAATCGCGTGAAGAAGTCAAACAGATTGCCACTGATGGCACTCGCCTCATCAAGCAACTCACGGATGCCATGCCTGAGACAGAATGGGTATTTGAATATTCACCAGAGACTTTCAGCATGGCAGAACTGGATTTTTCAAAAGAGGTGTGTGATGCGGTTGCCGCCATCTGGCAGCCCACAGTTGAACGCAAGATGATCATCAACTTGCCAACCACCGTCGAATGCGCAACGCCCAATGTGTATGCCGACCAGATTGAATGGATGGACAGGAACCTCGCGCAACGCGACGCCATCATCCTCAGCGTGCATCCTCACAATGACAGAGGCACGGCAGTCGCCGCCGCAGAGCTTGCTGTCATGGCCGGTGCCGACAGGGTTGAGGGCTGCCTGTTTGGAAATGGCGAACGCACCGGTAATGTCGACCTCGTCACACTGGCCTTGAATTTGTACACCCAGGGCGTTGATCCCGGACTGGATTTTTCTGATATCGACAGCGTCAGGCAGTGCGTGGAAGAATGCAACCAATTGCCTGTGCATCCGCGCCACCCTTATGTCGGCGACCTGGTATTCACGGCATTTTCTGGCTCACACCAGGATGCGATCAAAAAAGGTTTTGCCCAACAACAAAAAGACGCCATTTGGGAAGTGCCTTATTTGCCGATAGACCCGGCTGACCTTGGTCGCAATTATGACGCCGTCATTCGCGTGAATAGCCAATCTGGCAAAGGCGGCATGGCATTTTTGCTGGAACAGGAATATGGCATCAGCATGCCAAGGCGCATGCAAATTGAATTCAGCCGTGTTGTGCAAACCGCTGCCGACGACAGCGGCAAGGAAATGACGGCACAACAGATACACCAGATTTTCAGCGACAGCTATCTCGCGCCAGCAGCACCCATCAGTTATCAAGCTCATCACGCAAACCCGGTCCTGCATCACAGGACATCACCATCCGATCCGGCACAAGTATCCTTGCATGTCGATCTGCTGCACCACGGACAGCCACAAGCTATCCAGGGTACAGGTCATGGTATTGTTGAAGCACAGATCAATGCCTGCCAGGTGCTTGGATATCAAGTCAGGATCATCGACAAACAAGAACAACAAGTGACGCAGCATGGTCGTTCACAGTACATCAGCATCATCGAGGCACGCGTCAACGATGGCAGCAGCCAGCATGGTGCGGGCATTGCAGAAGATGCGGCAACGGCCAGCATGCGCGCCATCATCAGTGTGATTAACCGTCATGCCTATACTGAGATGACAGTGCAAATGATTGCTGCCTGAAGTGCTATGTAGCTAAGAATTTTTAAAGAGCGTAGCCAGCTTGCTGACGCTGCGCTCTATCTCAGCACAAGTCAGTGAAGCAAAACCCAGTAACAGGCCACCAGGACTTTCTGCCGGCCTGTTTGTTTTTCCAGGCACATCGGCATAGTGACCGAGGCCCCTCAACTCCAGTCCGATTTTTTGTCCTGCTTCTATGATCTGCTCTTCATCATAAGCCTGTTTGAAATACACGGCCAGATCAAGCCCACCATCTTGCGCACCACAGACAAGTTCATCTGCCAATTCCTTTTCCAGACAATTCACCAGACATGCCTGGCGTTCTGCATACACTTTTCTGGTGCGCTTGATATGCCTGCCGAAATGGCCTTCTGCAATAAAGTCGGCCAATGTCATTTGCGGCATGATGCTGGTATGTTTATCGATGACGGCCTTGGCCTGTATCATCGGTTCCAGTAATTTTTCTGGCAAAACCAGATAACCCAAACGCAAACCCGGAAACAGTACCTTGGACAAGGTGCCGACATAAATGACACTCTGATGTGTATCCAGGCTTTGCAAGGATGCCAGTGGTGAACTGCCAAAACGGTATTCACTGTCATAGTCGTCCTCCACTACCCACACTGCATTTGCCTGCGCCCATTCCAGCAAAGCCATGCGTCTTTGCAGGCTCATGGTCATACCCAGGGGCATCTGGTGGGAAGGTGTAACAAAGGCGACTCTCGCATCGGGATAATGCCTCGCTGCATACGTGACATCCATGCCTTCATCGTCAACAGGCACGGCACAAATATCGGCCTGTGCCGCATGCAGGGCGGCGGTCGTTCCACGATAACAAGGGTATTCCACCACGGCCTTTTCACCCGGATCGAGCAGCATGGTACTCAGCAAATATAGCGCCTGCTGCGAACCGGATGTGATCAGGATTTGTTCTGGCGCGCAGTTCACACCGCGGGCTGCCTTCAGATACACCGCCAGCAATTCGCGTAAAGCCAGGTGACCAGCAGGATCGCCATAGCCTAATTGTCCTTTGGGGTGACGACAGTGGCGTGCTTCCAGCCTGGCCCAGATATCGAAAGGGAATAGATCCAGGTCAGGCATGCTGACCCTGAACGCTCTTACACTGCCCTGATGAAAGCGCGTACTGCCGCGTGGGTCTATATGCTGTAGTCCACGTTTTGAAATCCTGCCCATCACTGGAATAGCAGGAGCATTACTAACTGGCGCCTTGCTGCGCTCTGTAAAAGCCGGTAACTCTTCATTGACAAAGGTGCCCTGCCCTACCGAACCTCGCAAATAACCCTCAGCCAGCAACTGATCATAGGCATTCAAGACCGTTTGCCGGGAAATATTCAGCACCTGACAAAACTCGCGGCTGGGTGGCAACTGCATGCCGGGCAGCATCTGGCCTGCCAATATACTTTTTCTTATTTCGGCGTACAACTGTCTGTACAAGGGTTGGCGGTCTTGTCTGTCCAGGGCAATCCCGGCAATCATTTGAGAAATATGCATGCTCTTGCCCAAATTGGCCCTCTTATTTTTTATAAAATTGGTACTTTTCAATAACCAATACCAGGAATAAGATTAACGCATATTCATGACGGCGGAGTAAACAAATGCATCAATATCAGGCAAAAATTTTATGGGAGCGTGGCGAACAGGCTTTTAGCGACAATCGCTACAGTCGTGCGCATGCCTGGGAATTTGATGGCGGCCTGGTGGTACCGGCATCTTCATCCCCTTTATCCGTCCCTGTACCCATGTCGGAAGAAAAAAATGTCGATCCAGAAGAAGCACTGGTTGCGGCGCTGGCATCTTGTCACATGCTGTTTTATTTATTCTTCGTGGCCAAACGTGGCTACGTGGTGGATCGATACCGTGACCTGGCGGTGGGCATCATGGATAAAAATGCGCAAGGCAAGCAAGCCATTACCTGCATCCATCTGCGTCCGCAGGAAAGCTATAGTGGTGATAAGCAGCCAGACTTGCAGGAGCGTGAAGAACTGCATCATATGGCGCATGAACACTGTTATATAGCCAACTCCATTAACGCCGAAGTCATCATAGAAATCGAGTAAGCCATGTACATGCCCAGTCATTTTGCTGAAGAACGTATTGAAGTCTTACACGCCTTGATACAGGCGCATCCACTGGCTGCACTGGTCAGCTTGCAAGCAGGTGAACTTGAAGCGAATCACATCCCATTCCTCATCTCAGCACCAACGACAGATGCACCGTATGGCGTCTTGCGTGGCCATGTCGCCCGCAATAACCCGGTCTGGCAAAGCGCAGCTTCAGGTCAGGATGCGTTGTTGATTTTCCAGGGAGCGCAAGCCTATATCAGCCCGCGCTGGTATGAAGAAAAACAGCGCAGCGGTTCTGTTGTACCAACCTATAACTATGCTGTCGTTCATGCGCACGGCCCCATGCGCATCGTCGAAGACAGGCAGGAATTTTTACGCCTGCTCAGCGATCTCAGTGACAATTTTGAGAGCAAGTTCGAACAACCATGGAAGGTCAGCGATGCGCCTGCAGAATATGTGGACAGGATGATGGACATGATAGTCGGCATAGAAATCCCGGTACGCCGTATCAGCGGCAAATGGAAAACCAGCCAGAACAAAAGCACGCAAGACAGGGTGAACATGGTGGATGGCTTGCGTGAAAAACAGGACCAGGCTTCTCGCGCATTGGCAGATGTCATGGAACAGCAATTGTTTGAAACCGAATAAAACAAAATGATAAGGAACAGAAATGAGTAAAGTAGTGGTCCGTGCAGTCACCAAAGAAGATTTCGCCAACTGGTCTGTTTTGTGGGATGGCTATAACCAGTTCTATGAACGCACTGGCCCAAATGCCTTGCCAGAAGCAGTCACACTCAGGACCTGGGGCAGGTTTTTTGATAGCTATGAACCAGTGCATGCCCTGGTGGCTGAGCTGGATGGGCGCCTGGTCGGGCTGGCGCATTATCTGTATCACAGAACCACCAGTCGTATCGAAGCCAGTTGTTATCTGAATGACTTGTTCACCAGCCCTGATAAGCGTAGTCAGGGTGTGGGAGCTGCCTTGATAGAGGCCGTGTATGAACAGGCAAAACTGGCGGGGTCCAGCGTCGTCTATTGGAGCACCCATGAGACCAATGAGACCGCTCAAAAACTGTATCGTCAGGTGGCAGACCGATCAGGATTTATTCTCTACAAAAAAATCCTGTCATCATAAATAAAGGAAATCCATTTATTTACAAGAGCAGTGCGAGCGGGCAATATGCAAGCACATTGATATCCACCCAGCTCTTTAAATGGAACTGCTTTTATTACTCGTCTGCGTACTTGCTCTGCTTTATGGAGCAAGGCTATTGCAAATAGCCTTGTGGCCCAAAGTGCAAGTGCGTGTTTTGAGCACCAGTCAAGAGATCACTGGCGACGATGATGGTTGCGCTACTGGCTGGCTACATGTTGAGCTTAAGTATTGGCATCAATCACAAAAATACCAGGTTCAGTGGCGCGTTGACCTGATGCAGCACAGGCATTTGCCAGATGCCTTGTGGATGGTCATAGCACCATCCATGCCTGAACACCCTCGCTTCCCCATTTCTATCATCAAGCCATTGGCGGTATTGACTGTCAGCGTGATTTGCCTGGCTATTCAATTAACCCGCTTGTATTGATATTGATATTGTTTTCAAGCTCAAATTTGCCGTTCTGCAGCATAAGTTTCTCTAAAATTCCTGAACTTTAGCTAAAACAAAGCATCTATATATCTTTCCCCACAACAAGCTTCATAGCAAGGACATACCATGTCACGTACCCTGATTTCTCTCGCTCTTGCCAGCCTGTTTACCAATATGCTGACAACGCCAGCTTTTGCACAAAATGCCAAAGCTGTTACCAATAGCACCGTCACTGCGCATAAACTGCAATCTGGCATAGATTTGCAGTGGATAGACAAAACCGTCAGACCGCAGGACGATTTTTACCAGCACATGTCGGGCAAGTGGCTGGCGACTGCAGAAATACCGGCTGATCGTGGCCGCTTTGGCTCGTTTGACCAGTTGCGCGAACTGTCAGAACAAAGGTCTTACGACATCATCCAGGTCCTGGCTGCAAACAAACAGCTTGCCGCAGGTTCAAACCAGAAAAAAATTGCCGATCTGTTTAATAGCTTCATGGATGAAGCACGCGCCAATACGCTGGACATCAAGCCCTTACAAAACCAGTTTGCCCGCATTGATGCAATTACCGACAAGTCAAAACTACCGGCCTTGATGGCAGAACTCGGCAAGCTGGGTGTGAACATGCCTGTCGCGACTGGCATTAACCAGGATGCTCGTGACTCGAGCCGCTATGCGGTATATCTGAGCCAGAATGGCCTGACCATGCCAGACCGCGATTATTATCTGAAACAGGATGATGCGAAGTTGCAGGGCTTCCGCGACGCATATCTCAAGCACCTGGAAAAAATGCTGGACATGAGCGGCCAGGCCAAGCCTGAACAAGGCGCAGCCGCCATCATGGCGCTGGAAACCGAGATCGCCAAAATACAATGGACCAAGGTAGAAAGCCGGAAACCGGTTAAAACCTATAACAAGATGGACCTGAAACAGCTTGAGCAATTATTGCCTGGCTTTGACTGGAATGCTTATTTCAGTGAGGCAGGCATGGCAGGCAAAATGGACGATGTCATTGTGCGTCAGCCTGATTTTTTCAGTAGCCTGGCCAAGATCATCGCCACAACGCCACTCGATACCTGGAAGACTTACCTGAAATGGCAAACGCTGAATGCCTACGCGCCCTTCCTCAGCCAGCGCTTTGTCGACCAGGATTTTGAATTCACCAGCAAAACTTTGCGCAGTGTCCCAGCTAATCAGGCGCGCTGGAAACGAGGCGTAGGTCGGGTGGAAGAAGCCCTGCCAGAAGCACTGGGGCAATTGTATGTGGAAAAATATTTCCCGCCCGAAAACAAGGCACGCATGCAAACCATGGTCAGTAATTTGCTGCTGGCCTATAAGCAAAGCATAGAAACCCTGAGCTGGATGAGCCCGGAAACCAAGAAAGAAGCGCTGACCAAACTGGCCAAATTCAATTCCAAGATAGGCTACCCTGATCAATGGCGCGACTACAGCAAGCTGGCCATTGCCAGGGATGATCTGGTCGGCAATATCATACGTGGCCGTGAATATGAATATCAGCGCCAGTTGGTAAAACTGGGCAAACCAGTCAGCCGTACTGACTGGGGCATGAGCCCGCAAACCGTGAATGCTTATTACAATTCACGCCAGAATGAAATCGTCTTCCCTGCGGCGATATTGCAGCCACCATTCTTTAATGCGGCAGCCGACGATGCCGTCAATTATGGCGGCATAGGTGCAGTCATAGGACACGAAATCAGCCACGGTTTTGATGATTCTGGCAGCGAGTTCGACGGCGATGGCAATTTGCGTGAATGGTGGACCAAGGAAGACAAGGCCAACTTTGGCAAACTGACAGCCGCCATGATTGTCCAGTACAGTGCCTATAGCCCGCTGCCTGGTTACAAGGTCAATGGTGCGCTGACTCTGGGTGAAAATATTGCTGACAATTCCGGCTTGTCCATCGCTTACAAGGCCTACCAAATTTCCCTGGGTGGCAAGCCAGCGCCAGTGATTGATGGTTACACAGGCAACCAGCGTGTCTTCATGGGCTGGGCACAAGTCTGGCGTGGCAAATCACGTGATGGCGAAACCATACTCAGGGTGAGTACTGATTTCCATTCCCCCGCCGAATTCCGCGGCAACGGGCCCTTGACGAATTTGCCAGCGTTTTATTCTGCCTTTGGCGTCAAGAAAGGCGACAAGATGTAT
This sequence comes from Undibacterium sp. Ji83W, assembly GCF_049340385.1. Lineage (NCBI taxonomy): Bacteria > Pseudomonadati > Pseudomonadota > Betaproteobacteria > Burkholderiales > Oxalobacteraceae > Undibacterium > Undibacterium sp. Ji83W. The sequence goes on from NZ_JBMPOZ010000012.1 coordinate 108,338, forward strand.
GTAGCCCCTGAAAAGCGCATCACCATTTGGTAATTAACATTCAGGCAAAAGAGGCAGCAATGCCTCTTTTTTAATGGAAACAGCCATAAATGATCAATATTTTCCCAGTAGCAATATCTACCACTGGGTTTTTACAAAAAACGAGCCCAAGCTTATCAGTGTCGCAATGACGATATAGCCCGGCTGTGGCAAAATAGCCGGGATTAAATTCCACAGTTGAAAGCAAATTTATGAGTTTTGTACGCCGTGTCCAGCAAGATAAGTATGATGTCTATGATAAAGAGGACGTGCATGCTCGCTTACATTTCTTCAAGAATCTGCAAACCATCACGAATGCCATCCATTCGACCAGCAATATCGAGCAAATCATGCTCGATCTGTCGCACGATATCTGCAATCTGTTTGACTGTGAACGCCTGACCTTGTACTCGGTAAATTACAAGAAAAATGCCATCGAATCCAAGGTCAAGACTGGTTTGACCTCATTCAAGGATTTTGCCCTACCTATCTCTGAAAAGAGCGTGGCTGGTTTTGTCGCCATGAGCAAACAGACAGTCAATATTCTGAACGTGTATGACGAGACTGAACTCAGGAAGCATTCACCCAAGCTGGAATTCTTGCGCCGGGTTGATCAACGCACTGGCTTTCGTACCAAGCACATGATGGTTGGCCCGCTGATTCACGAACAAAGCAATGAATTGCTGGGTGTACTGCAACTCATCAATAACCGCAATGATTGCCAGTTCCCGCCCTTGCTGGAAGAAGGTTTCAAATACTTGCGCAATACCCTGGCTGTGGCCTTTGCCCAGCGTCTCATGTCGCCCCAGGTTATTCATACCAAGTTTGATTCACTGATCAAGTCATCGATACTGTCCATACCTGAACTGGGTCTGGCTGCGCGTGCAGCACGTCGCAAGGGTGTGGATGTGGAAGAAATCCTCATTGATGAATTTGAAGTTAATTTGTCTGATATAGGCAATTCCCTGGCGACTTTCTTTGAGTGCGAATACCAGCCCTACAAGGCAGACCGCACACGCCCGGACGCCCTGAAAAACTTCAAACGCGCCTATGTGGAAGATCATCACTGGGTCATCCTCGAAGAGAATGCCGACAGCCTGACTGTCATGACGACTGATCCTGAGCGTGTCATGGCTTCGCGCATCGTGCATAGCCTGTTTCCTATCGCCAAAATACAATACGTAGTGACGACACAAAGAGAATTCAGGCAAACGGTGGAGCAGTTCTTTGGTGATACTGAAGCTGCAGTGACGACCACTGAGCAAAATGCGCAAGATGCGATTGATACTGTATCAGCTGCTGAAAAAGCCCTGATCACGCAAGTCAGGGAAACCATACAGGATGCCTTTGCCAAGAGCCACCCTGAATTCCAGATTGATGTGCGCTCCCGCGAAGACAAGACTGTCAGCCGCATGCACAAGGACGGTTCTGTACAGCGTATCGCAGGTCAGGTGATTGTTGATTTCCATGTCGATTTTCTTGATACCGGCATGAATACGGCAGCATAAATACAGCCAGCATAGAAAAACGCCACGCTATTGATAAGCGTGGCGTTTTTTATTAAGGTGCAGCTTCAGACAGTTTTTGCAAATCAGGCCGCTGCCTGGCGATCTGTTGCCAGACCTGCCTGGCTTCGCCAAAAGCCCGCTTGCTTTGCAGCATGGCTGCATACATGACCCAGTCTTCGACTCCTGCATTGTCTTCCGGCTTCAATTCACTCAGGCTAGTGGCTTCCGCATTGCTGGCCATTTTAAATTCAGACCGGGCAGTATATGTCTTGCCATCTTTGGCTGAGACATAAGCGACTTGCCAACGGTAAGTCGCGCCGTCTTCCAGTTTTATTTTCTCCGGCAATTGCCAGTTATTCTCTTTGGTCTTTTCGCTGACGATGAGTTTCTCATCCATGTCAGAAATACTGATGTCAAACTCTGCAGCTTCCGCAGAAATCCAGTTAAATGCTGGACGCTTGCCGAGTAACAAGGAATTGTTTTCAGGTGTGACGGCAACAATACGTGGCGGCACCTGGCGCATGCGCACGGCACCGGCAATGACATTACTGGTTTCTGCCGCACGCACGAGTTTTTCTGCCATGGGCCGGACTAGCGCTTTTTGCCCCTGCAGACTGGTGACGCCATCTTTTTCTATTGTCACCGTCGCAGGGCCGCTCAGTTGATACACCGAACGTGTCGCATACAAGGACAACGAAGCCTTGGCACCAGTCTCCAGGGTAATTTGCATCTTTGGCTGCAGGTAAGCCAGCAATTGCAGTTTGGACGTCACGCCATTGACTTCCATCTTGCCATTGCCCTGCACGTCCAGCACCATGCCCAGGGCTGCTTCAGCCTGTGCCAGGCCGCAAGTCAATGCAGTGACAAGACTGACTATGATGGTCAGATAAGCTTTCAATGCGTTCATATTTTTATTCATATTCACACTCATCAATTAAATTGCAGCATTTAAATTTCTGTAACAACAGATACTGGCTGCCAACCCCATACAGCGATGGCAGAACGTCCCTTGAGGTTTTTATCACCGAGGGCAATCAGCGTGTCAGCTTCAGCCAGGCTGGCAACTACAGTCGCAGAACAGACGACAGGATACCCCACATCCTTGCACAGCCCCTCTATCCTTGCTGCAGTGTTCACGGTATCTCCTATGGCTGTGTATTCATGCCGCTCTGCCGAACCAACCTGACCAATCACCGCATCGCCTGCATGCAGGCCGACACCTATCTGTAATACAGTTTTACCTTCTGCCTGCAATTCAAGGTTCAACGCATCCAGTGCAAGCAGCATGGCCCGCGCGGTATTGAAAGCATTTTGCGCCGGATTATCGAGTTGCTTGGGCGCGCCAAAAAATGCCATCATGCCGTCGCCGATAAACTTGTCTATGGTGCCGCCATGTTCATGCACAATCTTGCTCATGACGGCAAAATAACGGTTCAAGAGGCTGACCACATCTTCAGCCTGAGCATGCTCACACAAAGTAGTGAAACTACGGATATCCGAAAACAAAACGCATACATGTAAACGCCTGCTTTGTGAAGTCTGGTCTATGCGGCCTTCAACTATCTCCTGCATGACAGCCGGACTGACCCGGCCAGAAAAAGCTTTGCTCAAGCGTTGCTTGTCAATATAGTGCTGCCAGGCTTGCCATGCACTGCTGCTGCTCAGGGCTAACAGGCCCGTCAGAAGCGCTGCCGTCGGTGGTAACCAGACATCGTATTGCATGGCGATGCCGCTGGTCACAAACAGGCCCACAGTCGCCACCGCAAACACCAGCAGTTTGATACGTATACTACGCCCCAGCCAGAACAGTGCAAACAAGGCACACAAAGCAAACAGACCAGGCGTTCCAGCCTGTTGCAATAAACGCTGGTTCAGTATGCTGCGTAATAACTGCGCGTGTGCCAGCACACCGGGATTCGGATCATTCACCGGCAACCAGGCTGCCAGTGACACCGGCAAATCGACAAGATCAGTTGCATCCATGGTCGCACCCAGCAAGACGACTTTACCTGCAAAGCGCTGCTGCAACTCTGCTATTTTTCCCTGCTCTGCGAGCTTCAAGACTTCTTGCAGTGGGATATACCTGAAGCGCTCACCGAGACGGTAATTGATCAGACCATTCCAGTCTTGTCGTACACCTGCCGCCGCAGCTATTTCAGTCGCCAGCCCGCGTTCACTGCGATCGGGCTGACACTCCCGCCCAGGGAAACGACGTATGCGCTGGTCGCCGTCACGGCAAAATTCAGCTGAGGCGACAGCCTGGAATTGTTCACTCTGCATGCCTAGCACCGCCGCATAATCCACCTGGATATCCCGGTAATGCGCATGCTTCAAGTCCCAGATTTTGGCGGTGACCAGCGGTGTGGTCTGTATGCTGTCGAGCAAGCCACTCAACAATATCTTGTGAAAATCAACTGCGTCCTTGCGGGTAGAAATGAGGCTGTCAAAGCGTTTTTCAGGCAGGCTGAGGTCCATACCGACTACCTTGACTCCAGCCTGATTCATGGCTCTTAAAAAATTGGCCAAGTGCTTGTGATTCAGACTTAATGGTTCATCAACTTCATCCAGAAAGGCCTCATCTATCCCTATCACCACGGGATCTATGGCTATTTTTTGAGGAAAGTATTCACGTGATAATTTGAATTGCAGGTCGAGAATTTTATTGTCTATTGCAATTACCGCTGGCAAACACAACAAGATTGCGGCCACAACAAGCAGCACCAGCAAGCCCAGCACTTGCAGCAAGCGTGGGGTAAAAAAATCCTGCAGGCGTCGGGACTTGGTCATGGCAACTTAGTATCTCAATAAACCAGTGGCAGTCGGCAATAAGCCGCCCCGTCCAACCAGGCTCAGGGAGCTACCGCTACCCAGCCGGCACAAGTCTGCCGCCAGGTCAGCAAAATCATAAGTCTGCGCATTCAAATTCACCAGACTGGCAGAGAAATCGACTTGCGGGCTACTCAATCTGACAGCCCCGTTCACGCCATCAGGTGCTGCTGCCTGTATCAAATTCTTGCCACCACCATCAAATTTTAATGGCGCACCGCCAAGCAGCAATTGATTGCCACTCGCGATGGTGGCGTTCACCTGTATGTTCACATTACCACCGCTGGCAGCCTTCGCCGCAGTATTTGCCTGGACGAAACCACTGCGCAGTATCAGGGCTGGCGCATTGATGCTGATATCGCCACCATTACCTGCCTGCAAACCTGTAACGGAGGTAGTGATTTGTGAGCGTTCAAGTATCAAAGCGCCTTTGCCCTGTACAGTAATCGCTCCGCCATTACCTTCAAAAGCACTGGTGTTGATATTACTGTTTTTTGCAAGCAGGCGGTGAGCGTAGTTGAGGCGGATATCACTAGCCGCCACATTGCCACTGGCAGAAGCAATGATCTGCGCTTGCTGCAATGTGATATCCGAAGCATCAATTGCCAGCAAGGTCTTGGCTGGTAATTTGTCGGCGTTGACCTGCGCAGCATTGCTAATTGAAATTATGCCCTGATCCAGATTCAGGCTATCTGTCGCCTTGATATTGACATTACCTGTATAGCCACTGGATGCAGCGCCTGCTTCTGAACTGATGACGGCATTGCTGTCCACACGGATTTTACTGGCATTGACATTGACTTCTCCCGCCTTGCCCTTAGCATAGGCACTCGATGAAATTAATGCTGCATTGCTCATCTGCAGTTGGCCCGCAGTGACATTCACGGTACCGGCATTGCCGACTGACCTGCTGGTAGATTCATCACCGGCATTGGCGCTGCTGAAGATACCAGTACTCAAGACCTTGGGATTCCCCTCATCATCCTTGATGGGGTTACTGAGCTTGCCATCGAGGCTGATGCTGGCGGCATTGACCTTCACCGTACCAGCCGAGCCAGTGGTATAACTGGTCGTCGCGGACGATATCTGGCCACCATCCTTTAATGACAAATTGCCTGCCACATTGACAGCTACATTTCCTGCATTGCCTTGTGCCTGCGTGCCAGCATCACTATAGATGCCGGTCGCCAGGCTCTTGCCATCAATATCAAGGCTGGCAGCATCAATGCTGACGCTGCCGCCATTGCCAACAAAATGGGTGGCAGAAGAAATTCTGCCACCGTTTTGTATCTGCAAAGATTGACTGGTCTTGACTGCAATATTCCCAGCATTACCCATGCCTATGGTTTCTGCCAGAATGCCGCTGCCGTCGCCGTCAAGGGCCAAGGCATTGACAGTCACATTGATGGAACCGCTATTGCCGCGTGTGTAAGTTGTAGTGGATATACGCCCGCCACCAGCCAGTGATAATTTACCCGTCAGGCTTACATCAATATCACCGCCACTACCACCACGGAAGCTGGCTACGGTGCGAAAATCACCCGCGTCACTATAGATGCCCGCTTCCAGCCCCTGACCATCAATGTTGAGGCTATTGCCAGCAAACCTGATCTTGCCAGCCTGCCCTGCATCAAATGCCGAGGTTGAAATACCACCTTCAGAAAATATCGTGGTGCCGCCACTGACATTGACACTGACATTACCGGCATTACCAGCAGCGCCAGAAATACTGTTGATGCCGGTAGAGACGCCGTTGCCATTGATCAGCAATTCTGCCGCATTGACTTTGACATCGGCACCCTGCCCCGCAGAGTAAGTAGCAGAAGATATCTGAGCACTATTCAATACACTGAGTTTGCCTGTGGCAGTGGCCTCGACATTGCCGGCATTGCCCGACCCTTTATTGGTGGTGCTGAGCAAGCCTGTATATGGACCATTGGCCTCTGCGCCATCCAACATAATGTCGCTGGCATTCACACGCACATTGCCAGCATTGCCTGAAGTATAGGTCGATGAGGAAATGACGGCACCATTCAGGATATTGAGTTTACCAGCCACTTTGATGTCAAGATTACCCGCATTGCCATAAGCATCATTAGCCTGACTGAAAATACCTGTCACCTGGCCCTTGCCATCCATGCCGATATTAGCTGCATCAAGCTTGATGGAACCGGCATTGCCGGAACTGAAGGTGGAAGTAGAAATGCGGCCAGCGTTGACTATGCTGATCTGCTGGTTTGCCGCAATAAAGATGTCACCCGATTTGGCCCCACCATCATTGGCATTGCTGAAAATGCCGGTAGGTTTGCGTGCATCCTGGCCGTCAATAAGAATATCTCCAGCCTGCACTCGTATCTGGGCACCGTCGACATTGCCACTCACCGATGCATTGATACTGCCGCCATTGAGAATACTCAATTTGCCGTCCCCTTTAGGCAAATCACCGGCAAAACCGACTTCCAGCTTGTTCTTGCCCACGGCAGCCACGCGCACTGCTGCACCCGGTGCGAGCAAGCTTGCATCATTGATCGTGATATCGCCAGCGGCCAAGGTCAGCGTTTGTTGCGGGCGGAGATTGATAGTCGCACCATTTTTGAATTCGAGAGCGGCAGAATTATTACCCAAAAATCCAAAAGCTTCAGGCGCAGCGGCGGACAAGGTGCTGGCTTTCGCCGTATCGACATAAAAATTCCCATCTGCAAACTTCACATAATCTGCCGTACTGATATGCAAACCTGCAGGCACATCGATGGCAGCACCTGCACCAACAATCACACCAGCAGGATTGATGAAATAAAAATGCGGCTGGTTACCAGAAGAGGCACTGAGCTTCAGCAAACCATTGATACTCGAGGCTGCGCCACCAGTGACACGGGCTATCACATTTTGCAAAGCCGTCGTGGTTGTGAATGTGGCGGACTCACCATTTTCTATACTGAAGTTTTTAAAGCTGTGAAATAAATTAGCACCCTTGGTCGTACCCAGACTTTGTGGCACGACGAAATTGCCACTCAGGTTTTGTACGGCACCAACCGTGCCATCGGTCGTGGCACCAGCCCAGGCAAATGCAGGAAAAATCCCAAAAGCCATGGACAGGCTTACTCTGAGAAGGCTTAATCTGAGCAAGCCCATCTTATGTAATTGCTTAGTCTTCATAACCAGCTCCCTACCATGATGAATGGTGCCCAATAAAATGGATGACTGAACTGATTATTCTTCATCAATTCCAATTGTGCTTTTTGCAAAGCCTGCGCCTTGCTCGTGGCAGGTTCTGCAAGGCGGCGGTAAAACTGACCCATCAGCAAAGTTGCCGCATCATCGGATACTGGCCACAATGAACCCAGCGCACTCCTGGCCCTGGCTTTTAGCGCTGCGCCGCTCAAGCCCAGCGGTGCCCTGTCATCACCCTCTGCCGTTTCGCAAGCCGACAAAGTCAATAATTCCAACTCCTGGTTTTTCATGCCACCTGCCCGTAAAAAACCTTGCAGATTATCCATGGTGATCAGATCATCATGCGCCATGACAAAGGTGCTGTCGGCATTGCCGCCAAACACACCGTGTGAAGCGATGTGCACAATCTGGTAATCACCTGTTTTGACTTTTTGACTGAATGCTGCAACGGTAAATTTCGCATTCAACAAAGTCTGACTGCTGGTCAGTTTTTCCAGTGTATGGATTTCTTCGTCAACGCCAGCGAGAGCCAGCATCTGCTGCAATTGCTGATGCTGTGCTGGCTTGTTCAGGATAACAGCTTCGCCTACTTTGGGGATGTTACGCAGGCTACGCGTCAGCACAGCCCTGGCAACTTGTCTGCCATTTGCAGTCGTTTGTGGATTAGCTGCCAGCAGTTGCTCAACCATGGCACCGGGCAGTTTATCAACTACAGCCCCCGGTTCACTCATGCCTGCCAGCAGCGTTTTGTATGTCACCCCATCGCGACTTCGTGCACTGGTATTGGTCAAACTCAAAGCTGGTACTACAGCGATCGCATATTTTTCTATGGCAAATTGCTGGCCATCATGCAGGGCTGCAAAAGGTAAAAGGCGCAATACGCCATCTGGGACGATAACCAGTGTGCGTATACCTTGCTGCGTCAATTCAGCATCAACTGGTGCCAGCAAGGCCTGGTAAAGACGCTTGGCCTGAGGCTTGAAAGAAAGATTGTCTTTCAGGATATTGCCAAAATCCAGCACGTCGACGCGCATCTTTGCGGCAGACATAGATATGCTATGGCTGTACATACCCTTGCTCGTTTCCAGTAAAAGCTCCAGCCTGTCGGGCAAGATGATGGGATAGAGTATCGCTGTATCGTCAGCTATCACATCACTCTTGCCAGTCTTACGATTGGCCCTGGCGGTATCAACAGCGCAACGGTCGCCCAGATAATCTTGCAATTCAGTTTGCTTGAGCAATTCCAGCACATCGCGGGCGCGACGCAATTGTGCATTTTTTTGTACTTCATTCAATTGCGTGGATGTCTGCAGTAACAAATCCGCCAGCCCCAGATACACAGGCTCCAGTGTTTCGCGGAAAGAAGAACGGCCATCCTGATATTCGACTGGTATGTCGGTGCGTATGGCTTCTATATGATCGAGTGCTCTTTGATAGGCGGCGATTGCCTCGGTATTTTTTGCTAGTGCCCACAAGATGCGGCCATGCCGCCATTCGACATTGATGAGCAGGTCATGCGCTTCCTGGCCCTGTGAAGCCAATAATGCCTGATCAGTCAAGGCCAGCGCATCATCGTGGCGATGTGCTTCTTCGTAAAGCTGCGCAAGCTGATCAAGTGCTTCCAGTTGCAATCTTGCCTGGCCCTGCTTTGCGGCGAGTTTGCGCGCATGGTCGAATGCCTGGAAAGCCAGGTTCTGCCCTTCTGCGCCCAAAGCCTTGGCTTGCACACCCAGATTCAGACTATAGCTGGCAGCTTGCGGCTGCTCTCCAGCTTGCATCAGTCGCTGCCACAGCGCCTGCAGGTTTTTAAGGTTGACTGCAGCGGTTTGTTTTTTTGCTTCCAGCTTTTGCCGGTTAAGTCCTGCGCTGATGGCGATTGCGGCATCAGGTCCAGCAAGTTGCAGCGCAGTATCGTAGTAATGGCGGGCCTGTTCTGCATGCCCCTGTTGCTGCTGCCAGTTGCCAAAGTCAATCGCATAGCCAGCCTTGTCCAGCTTATTGCTGGCATGATCAAAGGCATAGGCCAAATAGGGCTCTGCCTTGGCAGCCTGATGCGTTTGCATATAAGTCTGCGCCAGTGCAGACGCTGCCTTGACTTTATTATCTGCTGTCTGATCAGTCCTGGCATAAGCAGTTTGCAAGGCCGACAGTGCCTGGGTATAGCTACCACTGGCACACTCACGCAAACCCTGACCCAGCGCAGCATCATTTGCAAATGCAGAGCTCTGAACTGAAAGTGCCAGCAGGCTGACGATCAGTATGTGTTTGGCTGGTGAAGCAAATTTGATACGCATATGCCGCACTCTCAAAATAAATGGTAAGTCAATTGGGCGTGCACACCATGGTCTTGCAAGTTGCCACTGCTCTGCCCCGGCAGGTTGATGAGTTTTCTGGCCAGGAACAAGTCCACAGCCCAGTTTTGCCATTGCCAGTTCATGCCCACACCTATCGAGGCCAGTTTTTGCGCTGCTTCACCCTGGTTGCTGGCTGTCGCCAGATCAGTAAAACCTATGAGCTTGAGTTTATGTCCCGTGTCCAGCAAGATGGGCAGAGGATAATGGTATTCTGCATTCAATAACCAGGCGCGGTCGCGCACGACAGCGTTTTCTCTGTAACCGCGAACGGTAGCGACGCCGCCCAGGGAGAATCTTTCCATGGGCAATAAGCGGTCAGGTGTTTGCTGTGCAGAAGCGCGCAAAATTATTTGATCACCGGCCTTGCCGAGATTTTTCACATACTGCAATTGCCCAGTCCAGATACGGTAATGCTGATTGGGCACCTGAAAACTGGTATCGCTACTGTCTATGTTATTGCGGCCAAAAGCAAACACACTGCGCAAGGCCAGCGCCTGGGTTTCCCAGCGTTCTGTCCATTCCTGGGAAAAGCGTACTACTTTGGTTTTTGAATAACCGTCAGGCTCACCAGGTGTGAAGGAAAACGCCTCACCCAATAAACTGGTCTGGCTATCGCGCTGGCTATAGCTGAGGCCGAGTTCGATTTTTCTTTGCAAACTATTCACCAAGGTCTGGCTCATACCCAGTTCATAACCCGAGCTACGGCTTTTGATATCGATAGCCGTCAGGGATTCACCAACAACCGATGAACTGCCTTTATCAAGGCTGAGTTTCAATGCGGTGCCACGGCTATTGACAGGCATAGTCCAGCCCAGATGTACGGGGTCAGCGCCTTCACTATGAGCGATACTGGCGTCCAGATAATCACCATAGCCACTCAGATTGCGCACCCAACCTGAAATACCCTGCACTTCTGATCCTATCGATGGTGCGCGGTAGTTATTGGCATAGATATTCAAGCCATAGGCCCTGGCACGCACAACATCAATATCCAGTATCGCAGTACCGGGCTTGTCACCGGGGATGATGCGGCTATTGATTTTTTCAAACAGCGGGTCAGTCAGCAAGAGCTGGAAACGCTGCTGCAAGACTGGCATATTGAACACTTCGTCGTCCTTGAGCAAGCGCTGTAGCAGATAAGCTGGCCGCAAGTTGCCTTCTCCTTTTACCCTGACTTCCGAGATACTCCCTTCAATCAAACGTATGCTGACTATGCCTGATGGAAAAGGCTCGCTACCCTCTGCCACGACCAGGACTGCGCCAGAATTCAGATAACCACGTTCCACATACAGGCGTGAAATGCGGGTCCGTAACTCTTCCAGATCAGCATAAGTGGTGCGCTTGCCAAGATAGGCTGCCGACATGTCCTGCAATTCTGCAGTACTGATAACGGCGTTACCACTGAATTGAAATTCTCTTACCACCACATCCCTGGCAGCAGTTTGTACCATTGGCAAATCATTTGCGAAAACGGAGTCTGGACTCAACCAAGCCAACGCAATACAGGTCGCGATTAGTGAGGTACCTGACACTGCAGGCCTTGCAAAAAAAGAATCCCACATGGTTATTGGCCGCCAGTACTGATATATCGATGTGCGGTCATAGTCTGAAGAATGAGTGACATGGAGATGGATGAAATTAAACGAAGCATGCTGCTGCAGTACAGACTAACAGTGCAGACCCGGCATGATAAGTCTATTGCCAAATCATTACAACGATACCAAGGTATGGCTTACATTTGGACACATCTGAAACAGGCGGACAAGGCTTTGCAGCAAGCTTGAATGAATATACACAGAATTGTCATGGTGAATTGACCGTGGCAGCACAGTGTTTTGCAAAGAAGTGTACCGGTACACTTGACCTGTCATGCTCTAAGATGAATCTTAATGAAGATTCAGGAGCAGCAAAAAAATGCAAACAACAGGTTCACACCCCATGCAAAACTATCAGGGCAGTTGTCATTGTGGTGCAGTGAGATTTGAAATAGAGACCGATTTTCCTGAGCTGACAATGTGCGATTGCTCTATCTGCCGTCGCAAAAATGCCTTGATGGTCAAGGTGCATGAAAGCAAATTCAAGCTGCTGTCTGGTGCCGAATCATTGAGCGAATACCAGTTTCACAGCAATACTGCCCATCATTATTTTTGCAAGACTTGTGGCATTTACCCTTTTCACCGCAAACGCGTGACGCCAGATAATTTTGGCATCAATGTGTATTGCCTTGAGGATTTTGACCCTGCCGGTATCCCGGTAAGGCAAGCCACTGGCGCAAAGATGGCATAGGACGATATTTTTAATCAATACAGGAATTAGCGATGCAAACCCAAACCCTGCTTGCCTTTACCGCCATCGCCAGCCTGGCGATACTCAGCCCCGGCCCTGCCACCTTGCTGTCTTTAAAAAACGGTGCGAGTTATGGCACGCGTGCTGTCATGTGGTCAGCCTTTGGCAATGTATGCGGCATCTTTTGCCTTTCTACTACTGCATTTCTAGGCCTGGGCGCTTTGCTGAATTCATCAGCCATGCTGTTTGCTGCCGTCAAGATCATAGGTGCGCTCTACCTGTTCTATATCGGTGCCAAGCAGTTGTTTGGAAAAAGCAGTGCACTGACGCATGACGCACAGAACGTGCAGGCAGATAGCAAGCCACGTCCTCGCAAATTATTTTCAGAAGCCTTTTTGACAGCGGCTACCAATCCCAAGGCCCTTATGTTTTTTACAGCCCTGTTCCCGCATTTCATCACACCGGGTGAAGCTTTGGCACCGCAGTTTTTTGCATTGATGGCGATCTTCATGAGCCTGTCTTACCTGACCCATCTGATGTATGCGCAACTGGCAGCACGTGCCATGCATGTGCTGGTCAAGCCGCGGTTTGTGAAGTGGATTAACCGTATAGTCGGTGCGGCCTTCATCACATTCGGGACGATGTTGCTGAGCTTGCGCAGGCAGACAGCTTAAGATTTCATGTAGATAAAATCTTTTCCATGAACACGCTCAAGGGGTCTTCTTCATAATCAGCAAAAGCAGCCCGTTCGGCATAACCGAGGCGAAAGTATAAGCCCAGCGCCTCGGGCTGTCTGATACCGGTTTCCAGTCGTGCTACACGTATATCCTGGTCCAGCAAATGATCTTCCAGTGCGCGCATGATGTGCTTGGACAAACCCCTGCCGCGAAATTCATCCGACACAAACACGCGCTTGATTTCACCGTAACTTAGCTGTTCCTCATCATCAAACAGGATAGTCACTGCACCACAGGCAGCCAGTTGTCCGTCTATGTGACAACCGAGAAAAATCACATTATCTTGCACTAATGCGTCCACGCTTAACAAGTGATTACTCTCGGCTGGATACAAGGCAGCCATATAAGCATCAGACATGGCTATCAATCTGCCTGCGGCTTCTGAAGCTGGATCTATTCTCTCTACATTCATAATCTTTTATGTGACTTTTTCCTGCATGTTGAAACTGATCATTTTCTTGAGTTCTGGCACGCAAGAACCGCAATTCGTACCGCATTTGAGTTTGCTCTGCAAACCAGTCAGGATATCGGCAGGCAAACCATCCATGCCTGCAAGTGCTCTATTAATTTCGGTATCAGTCACATTCAGGCAACTGCAAACCACTTTGCCACGGGCGGCAAAACCCTGTGGCGCTGTGGTGCTGGGCATGAGCAAGAGGCGACCCAGTCTGGCGACTGGTTCCTGCGCTTGCAGGAAGTCTTTGAGCCAGCCTTCGGCAGACACATCTCCTGCCAGTGCCACAGCAGCCAGACCGCCTTCTTTCACCAGGATATGCCTTGAAACACTGCGGCGCTTATCGTCATAACGCAAGACATCCGCCCCCTGTATGCCAAACAGCTGCTCGATTTTTTCCAGTACTTCAGTAGCTACCGCCTCTTCATTGGCAGCGCGGAAAACCACGCCCACTTTATCGCGACCAAATGGTGTGCAGGATGCATAGGCAAACTCGCGCATGTAAGGGCGCAAGGCAGTTTGGACGGCATAAGCTTCTTCACTATCCAGCCAAGCGAATACCACAAAACGCCATGGCAATTCTGCCTTCAAAATCTTGACGGCAGCAGCTTTCAGTTCTGGTTGTTTTGAGCTGGGATCTATCGCCGGTGAAGTCAGGGCATTCACCCCATAGCTGGCATTCCTGGCATGGCCACGGCCAGATACATATTCTTCACCCCAGTGCATGGCGATGAAAACCTGGCCAGCGCGCTGCTCATCGCTCTCAACTACCGGCAAAATGACAGTACCACGACGGCTGCTGACATGCACCAGATCACCTGACTTCAAGAAGCGCCTTTGCATATCTGTGGCTTCCATGCAGATGCCAGGTTCAGCCACGTGGGCAAACAACTGTGCCACAGTCCCCGTGCGGCTCATGCCATGCCATTGATCACGCAAGCGACCGGTATTCAAGGAGAATGGGTAGCGTGCATCAACTGCGTCCTTGACAGGCTGATACACAGTATTGATGAAGCGTGCACGGCCATTTGGTGTAGGGAAGATACCGTCTTCATACAAGCGCTGTTTGCCAGTGCTGGCGCCAGCCGGATAAGGCCATTGCTGTGGCCCCTGCTGCTCCAGTATGGCGTAGGATAAACCGGTGATATCCAGGTCACGTCCACGTGTACTGTCGCGGTGCTCGTTCCAGACTTGCTCGTCGCTGTCGTACTTGAAGTTTGCGGGTGATTTGCCCAGCAAGGGGGCAAGTGCTTGCGCAAACTGGCTGGCGATTTGCCAGTCGTGCCTGGCTTCACCCGGTGCGGGTATGACGGGGCGCACGCGGGATATACGGCGTTCTGAATTGGTGACGGTACCAGTCTTCTCTGCCCAGGTGCTGGCTGGCAAAAGTATGTCTGCATACGGCACGGTAGCCGTGCTTGCATACGCTTCCTGCACGATCACCAGCTCGGCTTTTTGCAGGGCTTCGCGTATCAGGTTTTGCTCAGGCATGGATTGGGCGGGATTGGTGCAGACTATCCAGATGATCTTGATCTCACCCTGCCTGACTGCCTCAAACATTTCCACTGCGGTTTTGCCAGGTGTTGCAGGCACATCATCTACACCCCAGTAGGCGGCTATTTCTGCCCTATGTTCAGCATTGGCAAGGTCGCGGTGACCCGACATCAGGTTGGCCATGCCACCGACTTCACGACCACCCATGGCGTTTGGTTGCCCAGTCAGGGAAAACGGCCCTGCACCTGGCTTGCCGATTTGATGGGTAGCCAGATGCAGATTGATCAGGGCGGCATTTTTTGCAGTGCCGGCAGATGATTGATTGAGCCCCTGGCAATACAGCGACAGACTGGCTTTGGATTGCCCAAACCAGCGCGCTGCCTGCACCAGGTCAGCTTCCTTGATGCCACAGGTCTTGGCGACAGCTGCAGGTGTGTAATCACGCACGGTTTGCTTGAGCTCGGCAAAACCTTCGGTATGCTCCTGGATATACGCCAGATCGATCAGGTCTTCCCACAGGCACAGATGCAGCATGCCATTGAACAGGGCGACATCGGTGCCTGGCAAGATAGGCAGGAATAAATCTGCTTCACGCGCAGTATCAGTACGGCGTGGATCAGCAACGATCACTTTCAGGTTTGGATTTTTTTCTCTCGCCTGCTCCAGGCGGCGATATAAAATCGGATGTGCATAAGCCGTGTTGGAGCCTACAATGAAAATAACTTCCGCCAGGTCTATATCTTCATAACAGGCAGGTGGCGCGTCCGCACCCAGTGTTTGCTTATAGCCAGCAACCGCACTGGACATGCACAAGCGTGAATTACTATCGATATTATTAGTGCCTACCAAACCCTTGGCAAGTTTATTGAAGACGTAATAGTCTTCTGTCAGCAACTGACCGGAAATGTAAAAAGCCACGCTATCTGGGCCGTGTGCCTTGATGGTGTCAGCGAACTTGTCCGCCATGCTGGCAATGACAGTATCCCAGTCACTGCGCTGACGTGTTTCTCCGTGCGTTTCGTCACGCATGGCTGGATCACGCATTTCTGGATACAGCGCCCTGACTTGTTGCTGTATCTTCGCATCCGCCGACAGATGCAAGGTACTACCCTTGCTGCACAGGCGACCAAAATTGGCTGGATGATCCGGGTCACCACGTACCCCTACAACCTGCCCGCCTTCGCTTTCAATTACTACACCGCAACCAACGCCGCAATAACAACAGGTAGATTTGGTTTCAGTCATACATGCCTTTAAATACACGCCGTATAAGATTTTTCAACGGCGTGGTGTTATGGGACTTACGCAAAATTGTCCCAGCAAGGCGCAGCGACGAAGACAGTACTTTAGTACCGAATTTTACTAACTGCTGGAGCTGCAACCATGCTGGGGCGGTTTTGCGTATGTCCTGCGCCCTACGCCTCTATTGCAAGTGTACGCAACTCATGCGCATCCAGATATACCTGATCTGCATCCACTTTCAAGCTGAATTTTTGCGTACAACCTTCGTCGGGTGCAATTGCGCAGCCAGAAGCCAATTCGATATTCCAGTTGTGCAAGGGGCAAGCGACTTTTTCACCAAAGACGATGCCTTGTGACAAAGGCCCTCCTTTATGCGGACACTTGTCCAGCAGCGCAAAGACCTTGTTTTCTGTATTCCTGAAGATAGCCACATCCGGCTTGGCGGCACGGGCTACTACCCGTGCACCCAGTACGGGGATATCTTCAACGCGACAAATAACTTGCCATTCCTGACTCATGTTTTTTCCTCTCAAAAATGGCGTTATGCTGGCAAGCGTTCAAATTGACGCGTATCGACCTGGGCTTTTTCTGGTTCATGCCACGGATCAGATTCACCTTCCAGTGCAAACAGCAGACGTTGATACAAGTCTTTGCGACGCTCGTCATCTTCCAGTATGATTTTCTTCACATAGTCCAGACCGACACGAGCAAGGTAATGCACAGTACGTTCCAGGTACCAACCTTCTTCACGGTACAGTTGCAAGAATGCACCGGTATATTCCATGACTTCTTCGTGGGTTTTCAGTTTGACCAGGAATTGCGCAACTTCGGTTTTGATACCGCCGTTGCCGCCTACATAAATTTCCCAACCGGAATCGACCCCAATCACGCCAACGTCCTTGATACCTGCCTCGGCACAATTACGCGGGCAACCGGATACAGCCAGCTTGACCTTGTGCGGCGAATACATGCGCGCCAGTTCACGTTCCAGCTGTTGCCCCATGAGAGTGGAATTTTGCGTACCAAAACGACACCATTCACTGCCCACGCAAGTTTTTACGGTACGCAAACCCTTGGCATAAGCCAGGCCAGATGGCATGCCCAGGTCTTGCCATACTGCGCGTAAATCTTCTTTCTTCACACCCAGCAGATCGATACGCTGGCCACCGGTGACCTTGACTGTCGGTATCTTGAATTTATCAACGACGTCAGCAATCCTGCGCAATTCGCCGGCATTGGTTTCACCGCCCCACATACGCGGGATGACGGAGTAAGTACCATCCTTCTGGATATTCGCATGTGAACGCTCGTTGATGAAACGCGATTGCGGATCATCCCTGGCTTCACGTGGCCAGGTAGAGATCAAGTAATAATTAATGGCCGGGCGGCAGCTGGAGCAACCGTTAGGTGTGCGCCATTCCATGAATTCCTGCACGCCGGATACTGTCAGCAACTTGTTGGCCTTGATGGCATCACGCACTTGCTGATGGCTATGATCAGTACAAGCACACATGGGTTTGACTTTAGAAGCAGTCGAATAATCACCACCGGCAGTAAACATGATGATTTGTTCTACCAGCCCAGTACAGGAACCGCAGGATGCCGATGCCTTGGTATGCTTGCGCACATCGTCGAGTGTGAACAGGCCTTTTTCCTTGATGGCCTTGACGATAGTGCCTTTGCAAACGCCGTTACAGCCGCAGACCTCGGCCTCGTCCGGCATGGCGGCAGCCTTGGTGTGTCCTTCATGGCCGACGTCACCAGTGTTTGATTCACCAAACATCAGGGAATCGCGAATTTCAGAAATATTCTTGCCTTCGCGCAGCAGCTTGAAATACCAGCTGCCATCCACGGTATCGCCATACAAACATGCACCGATGAGCTTGTCGTCTTTCACCACCAGCTTCTTGTAGACACCACCTATGGGGTCGGACAAAATGATTTCTTCTGTGTCTTTACCACCCATGAATTCACCGGCAGAAAACAGATCTATGCCCGTCACCTTCAACTTGGTAGATGTGACTGAACCCTGGTAACGGCCTATGCCAAAATTCGCCAGATGATTGGCGCAGACCTTGGCCATTTCAAACAAAGGTGCAACCAGCCCATACACTGTGCCACGATGATTAACGCATTCGCCAACAGAATAGATACGTGGATCATAAGTCTGCATGGTGTCATTGACGATGATGCCGCGATTGCAATACAACCCGGCAGATTCTGCCAGCGCAGTATTGGGGCGTATGCCAACTGCCATGACGATGAGTTGTGCCGGGATTTCCAGGCCATCGGTAAAGCGTATGGATTTGACATGACCATCATCATCACCAATGATAGCTTCGGTATTCTTTTCCAGCAGGAAGTTCAGGCCGCGGTCTTCCAGGGATTTTTGCAACATCTTGCCAGCAACAGGATCAAGCTGACGCTCCATCAACCAGCCAGGCAAATGCACCACAGAGACGCTCATGCCACGCATTTTCAAGCCATTGGCCGCTTCCAGCCCCAGCAAGCCACCACCAATGACAACAGCATGCGTATGCTTTTCTGCTGCGTCTATCATGGCATTGGTGTCATGAATATCGCGGTAGGCAATCACGCCCTTAAGGTCTTTGCCAGGCACGGGCAGCATGAAAGGTGTAGAACCTGTCGCCAGCAACAGACGGTCGTATTCAGTTTGGGTGCCATCTTCGGCGATCACCAGGCGGCGTGCCCTGTCTATCTTGACGATTTTTTTGCCCAGATGCAGAGTGATATTATTTTCTTCATACCAATCCACATCATTGAGCATGATGTCTTTGATGGTTTGCTCGCCTGCCAATACAGGTGATAACAGGATACGGTTGTAATTGGCATAAGGTTCTGCACCAAATACGGTAATGTCATACAGGTCGGGTGCGATCTTGATTAATTCTTCCAGGGTACGCACACCTGCCATACCATTCCCTACCATCACTAGCTTGAGTTTCTTCATGGCTGCTCCTTTGCTTGTCTCCCCAGACTCTAAGCAAGAGCAATGCCAGTTCATTTTCTTGAGAGCGAAGACCTGCCTGTTTTTATAAGCCTGCACCAATTTGACTACGCATTAATATGGTTTTCACAGCGAAAAACTGACAATTCCCCAGTTGGCGGCAAGGCTAATGCCACTTCTTGAAGCATGCCCCCAAAATCCTCACTAACCTCAAACAAAATCCAGCCATTCTGGTGCATTGCACCATTTAATTCAGATCACGCACAGTTTTCGCGCAGTAAGTTTTGTTTTTAATCATAAAGCAGGGCAAAGGCATGCACATTTTGATGGCACGTCCCTTGCAAGTGGCATGCGTGTTCACTATTGGAGCGATCATGCAAAAAACTTCCTTCTGGAAAGCCGGGCACACGCCCACCTTATTGGCATCTTTCTTTTATTTCGATCTGAGTTTCATGGTCTGGGTATTGTTAGGGCCACTCGCCATCCAAATTTCCAAAGACCTCGGCCTGACTGCTGCACAAAAAGGCCTGATCGTTGCTACGCCATTATTAGCTGGTGCGCTGTTGCGTATCGTGATGGGCGTATTGGTAGACCACCTGAAACCCAAGAAAGCTGGATTGATAGGACAAATCGTCGTGCTGATAGGTTTATGCTGGGCGTGGCTGGGTAATTTGCACACCTATGAACAACTACTGTTCCTGGGCGTGATCCTGGGTGTTGCTGGCTCTGCCTTTGCCGTGGCATTGCCGCTGGCATCGCGCTGGTATCCGCCTGAACATCAGGGTACGGCTCTGGGCATAGCGGGTGCAGGTAATTCTGGCACCGCTTTTGCCGCCCTGTTTGCGCCAGCATTGGCAATCGCCTTTGGCTGGCCAAATGTGTTTGGTCTGGCGCTGATCCCCTTATTTATCGCGCTGGCGGTTTACCTGATTTTCGCCAAGGATGCACCGGGCGACGCACCAAGCAAATCCCTGACTGAATATCTGGCCGTTTTGAAAGACAAGGACGCATGGTGGTTCATGTTCTTTTACAGCGTCACCTTTGGTGGTTTTTCTGGTCTGGCATCTTCCTTGACAATTTATTTCAACACGCAATATGGTTTAACGCCAGTGACAGCTGGCTACTTCACTGCCGCCTGTGTATTTGCCGGTTCGCTGGTGCGCCCTATGGGTGGTCGTATTGCCGACCGCATAGGTGGTATCAAAACCCTGTCTGTCATGTACACCGTCGCTTCGGCCTTCTTGTTTATCGCATCCATAGGCTTACAGTCGGCGACGGCAGCAGTATGCGTATTTGTGGTTGCCATGCTGGCTCTGGGCACGGGCAATGGTGCGGTATTCCAGCTGGTGCCGCAGCGTTTCCGTAAAGAGATGGGTGTCATGACTGGCCTGGTAGGCATGGCTGGTGGCATAGGTGGTTTTTACCTGGCGGCCAGCATGGGTTATTCACGCCAGATCACCGGTAGCTATCAAATAGGTTTATCGATTTTCGCCAGCCTCGCCATCGTCGCCTTGCTGGGTTTATCATTGGTCAAGAAACGCTGGCGCACGACCTGGGGTTCTGCCGCCATGACTACTGCAAAAATTTAAATAACAAATATGCCACTCACCGTCAGCACCGGACATCACAGCGTCGCTGGCTTGCGCCCGCGCAATGAAGACTTTGTCGGCATGGTCACGCCGGGTGAACCCGAACTATCCTGCAAGGGCATGGTGCTGGCAGTAGCCGACGGAGTCTCTGGCAATGAAGGTGGACGTGAAGCGGCTGAATATGTAGTGCGTGGTCTGCTCACCGATTACTATGCCACGCCCGATACCTGGGAAGTGACGACAGCGCTGGACAAAGTGCTGGTCGCCATGAATAGCTGGGTGCAGCAGCAAGGCACGGTACGTCGTGAGCTGGCAGGCATGGCCACCACCATGACTGCACTGGTCTTGCGCGGACGCATGTATTACAGCGCCCACGTGGGCGATACCCGCTGTTACCTGTTACGTGATGGCGTGCTGCAAAAACTGACCCAGGACCATGTCTGGGACAGGCCAGAGATGCAGCATGTGCTGACCCGCGCCATCGGTCTGGACAGCCACCTCGTCATCGATCATGGCATGGGTGAATTGCGTGTCAATGATGTCTTCCTGCTGGCCTGCGATGGTATCTGGGCAAGCCTGACAGAATATGATCTGACAGATTTTTTGAAGCAAGTCAGTGCGGGCAGCCTGGGCAGTGAAGCTGCCTGCGAAGCGCTATGTGCAGCCGCACTGAAAGCGGGGTCGCAAGACAATTGCAGCGCAGTGATAGCACGCGTAGAGACCTTGCCTGAAGGTGAACTGCGCGATGCCATCAGTGAACTGCATGCCCTGCCCGTGCCACCGCGCATGAAGCCCGGCCAGACCCTGGATGGCTATGCGATAGAAGAAGTCATGCATACCTCGCTGACGACAGTACTGTATCGTGTCAGCGAACCTTCCCATCACCGGCAACTGGTGTTGAAAACCCTGCACCCGGACAAGGCCAATGATGCACAAGAACGCTCGGCGTTTGCGCATGAAGCATGGCTGGCAAAACGCGTCGTGGCACGCTTCTTCCCACAGGTGATTACCCCCGATCAAAGAAATTACCTGTATTACCTGTCGACCTGGCATGCCGGTGCATCGCTGCAACAGAGGCTGGAAGCCGGCCAGCATTTCACCATACCAGAAGCAGTTGCCTATGGCGGCAAACTGGTACGCGCCATCGGTGCCCTGCACAGGCGCAGCATCTTGCACAGGGATATCAAGCCCGCCAATGTTCATCTTGGTGAAGATGATGAGATTCGCATTCTTGACCTGGGTGTCGCGCAATCCGGCTTTGATAGCCAGGATGGACAGGGCAATGCCAGCCACACCATGGCAGGCACGCCCTCATTTTTAGCGCCGGAACAGTTCCAGGGTGCTGCACCTTCAAGGTCTACGGATTTGTATGCCACCGGGGTCACGCTCTACTATTTGCTGACGCGCCATTATCCCTATGGTGAAGTGGAACCTTTTCAACGCCCCAAATTTGGTGAGGCGGCATCACCAGGTCGTTATCGCCCCGACTTGCCACACTGGCTGGAAAATGTCTTGCTCAAAGCCGTGGCGCGTGACGAAGCCGAACGCTTTGAAACAGCAGAAGAATTCTTGCTGGCACTGGAACGTGGTGCCGCCCACCCCCTGCCTGCACCGCAAGCCAAGCCCCTGGCCCAACGCGATCCGCTGGCCACCTGGCGCATGCTGGCAGTCCTGTCCATCGTCGCTAATGTGCTGATGTTGTATATACTGATAGCACGCTGATCCGCCCCCTCTGACATCGCTCCCTCACAATAGTATTGCCCTCGCTGTTAATAGTGCATTAACATAAGCCTGTAGTAGCAGGCCGTTGCCGTGCCTGTGGCTTTTGCATGAAGCAAAAAAAGCGCCTTCTGTAGCGGGCTCAGACCACATACCGACCATATTTATGTCTAACAGCTTTAATCGCCTGATTCAGCTTTTGCGCTTGCGCCGTATAGGTATGCGGCTGGCGCTCAGCTATGGTTTGCTGCTGATTTTATTCAGCATAGTCTTATTATTGCCAATTTCACAAATTCGCAACATGACTGCACGTAACGAGCAATTTGCCCGCAAAGAGGTGCAAAGTCTCTTGTATGTGCAAGAACTCAGCGTGGCAACAGAAAACGTCGGCAGGGCCCTTTTGCAATTCCTGACTGTTCCTTATGAACAACGTGTTCCTGAATACACCATCGTCGATGAAAAAAATCGCCGCATAGATCGCCTGATCAGCGATCTCGAAGCCAGCCTCAGTGATGATGAGCAATTAAAAAGCCTGAAAGTTCTCAAGCAAAAGCGGGCAATCTACAATCAGCACTATCTTGATACCGTCAATCAATTGGAAGACGAAGGCCAGGATGCTGCCAAGGCCAGTTTTATCACGCGGGTGAAACCTGCGCTGGATGCCTTGCTGGATCAGTCTAAAACTTTCCTCAAGCGCGAGCAGGAATTAATCCAGGCGCATCAGGCAGAAGCACAACTGGAATTGGAAGAAACTGGCAAGATGGTGGCCATGCTGTCAGTATTCGGCGTGATCCTGGCTGCGGTATTGGCCTGGCTGACTACCCGTAGCGTGGTCAGGCCGCTGGCACGTCTGGAAACCAGTGCCTTGCAAATTGCCAGAGGCGATTACCAGACCCGCTTCATCCCCAGCAAAACTGAAGAAGTGGCACGTGTCGGCGAAGCCCTCAATACCATGGCCGAAGCCATAGGCATACGCGAACAAGCTGTCGAACGTCTGGCGTATTACGACAGCCTGACCGGCTTACCCAATCGCACCCTGCTACTGAAAACCCATGAAGGCCAGGGCCTGCCACATCAGGGCTTTATCCTGATGGACCTGGCGCGTCTGAAAGTCATCAATGAAACCCTGGGTTTTGATACTGGCGACACTGTCATATCAGATGTGGCCCTGCGTCTTAGAACCGTTATCGGCGGCGATAATGCGCCACAAAACCCCTGGCTGGCCAGACTGGCTGGCGGCGCTTTTGCCATACTCTGCCATGATAGTTCCAAAACTGCTATTGAAGACTTGCACCAACGTATAGATGCCGCCATGGCCGATCCGGTCAAGTGTGGCCAGCATTCTGTCGATGTCAGCCTGGTATATGGCTTTGCCATCACTGCAGCCACACCGCTGCCCTTGATGACCCTGATCAGAAAT
This sequence comes from Undibacterium sp. Ji83W, assembly GCF_049340385.1. Lineage (NCBI taxonomy): Bacteria > Pseudomonadati > Pseudomonadota > Betaproteobacteria > Burkholderiales > Oxalobacteraceae > Undibacterium > Undibacterium sp. Ji83W. The sequence continues at coordinate 132,124 of NZ_JBMPOZ010000012.1, forward strand.
GCTGAAGTTGCCCTGTACGCGGCCAAACGCAGCGCCAGCTCATCTGCCTGGTATACCGATGCACAAGAAGCTTCGCGCCTGACTCATCTCAGTTTATTGTCTGACTTGCGCTCTGCCGTCAGGGAATCAGAATTGCAAATGTGGTTGCAACCCAAGCTGTATCTGCAATCTGGCAAGGCTTATGGTTTTGAAGCACTGGTGCGCTGGCAACATCCCGTGCGCGGTTTTATTTCGCCTGCAGAGTTTGTCCCCTTTGCAGAACGCACAGGCTATATCAGCATGCTCACCATGTGGATGCTGGAACAAGCCATCGTCACCCTCAAAAACTGGCAAGAAAAATATCCTGGCCAAACCATTGCCGTCAATGTCAGCACCCATGATTTGCGTGATACCAGCTTCCCGGACCAGATTGCAGCCCTGTTGCGCCAGTATGACCTCAACCCAAAATTGCTGAAGCTGGAGATTACCGAAAGCGGCATCATGGAAGACCCCAGCAGCACCATAGAACTGCTGAACCGCCTGCGTGCCATTGGACTCGATTTGTCTATCGATGATTTTGGTACCGGCTATTCTTCCCTGTCTTACCTGCAACGCCTGCCTGTCAGCGAACTCAAGATAGACCGCAGCTTTGTCATCGATATAGACCAACTGCCAGCGACCCAGGGGCTGGTCAAGGCCATCATAGAAATGGGCCATGGCCTGGGCCTGAGCGTGATTGCCGAAGGCATAGAAACTGCGGCAGAACGAGAATGCCTGCGCCAGCTCGGTTGTGATTCCATGCAAGGCTATTTCGCCAGTAAGCCCTTGTATGGCGAAGGTCTGCAAAAATGGCTGGACGGTCTGGCAAGCCGGTCTGGCGACTGACTAACATCCATGCAAGCACCTGACTTTCCTGTCGATGAAATATTGCGCCTGCAAACCCTGCAAGCCTGCGCCATACTCGACACGCCTGCAGAAGAACGTTTTGACCGCCTGACGCGACTGGCACGCCACCTGTTCAATACCCCGATTGCCCTGGTGTCCCTGATTGATACTGACCGTCAGTGGTTTAAATCAAATCAAGGTTTGGACGTCAGCGAAACCAACAGGGATATCTCTTTTTGCGGGCATGCAATCCTGAAGCCGGATGTGTTGTATATCGCCGATGCCAGCCAGGATACCCGCTTTGCGGGTAATCCCCTGGTCAGCAGCGCTCCCTATATACGTTTTTATGCGGGTGCCCCTTTGCGCGCGCGCAATGGCCAGCGCCTGGGTACCTTATGCATCATCGATACCAAACCACGCATACTAGGCGCTGCAGACCTGGCAGCCTTGCGTGACCTGGCGGATTGCGTAGAGAGTGAATTCTCCCGCGAAGAACAGCAAAGACAATTGCATGCCTTGCTGGCCTTAACTACCATCACCTCACTGTCATATCAAAACCCTGACGCAGCATTGCAACAAACCCTTGCCATGGCCTGCGACTATCTGGGTATGGCATGTGGACAGATCAGCCGCGTGCAGACTGGTGGCAAGGTCAGCCCGGCATACCAGTCAGGTGACTCGCTGCATCCCGAAGTAGCAACTTCAAGGTCTATCCCGCTGTGCATCTTGCCGGATGATGCAGGTAAAGGACTCATCCATGCTGCCGATCTATCAGCCAGCAAATACCGGCACGCTGTACTGATGCAGGCGCAAAGCCTTATTGGGCTTCGCCTGCATATCAACGCCAGTGATGATGCCGCGCTCTGCATCTGGCATGCGGAACCCCGGCTCTTTCCATTTTCAGAAGTTGAAATAGAATTTGTACGCCTGCTGGCCGACTGGATCACCGGCGTCATGAAAAGACAGGAGCTTGACCGGCAACTGCAAAGGCAACGCGCACTCAGCGATGCCATCGCCATGGCACAGGCTCTGTTCATACGCGAGACCGACCAGGAAAAAGGTTTTGAGTCACTGCTGGCAGCGATCTTGAAACTGACAGCCAGCGCCTATGGTTTCATTTGCGAAGTCAAGAATAATACTGTCAGCAACCCTGCCCTGAAGAGCATGATGCTGGCCTGGAATACGCTGAGCTCGAATATTTCCAGCACCAGCCTGGACACCGTCGCCAGGGATATCGCCTGCCTGCAATTAAAATCCAGGTATGGTGCAGCCCTCAGATCAGGGCAAGCAGTCATCGACAATGCTGCAGATGCGCTCGACAAGGTTTTTCCTGCACATTTCGAAGCCTTGCAATGCTTCTTGTGCATACCCGTGCAATACGACGGCGAATTGATCGCCCTGGTTGGTATCGCCAACAAGCCAGATGCTTATGATCAGCAAGTCACAGAATTTTTAAAACCCCTGTTCAGTACCCTGGGCCAATTGATCAGCGCAGCGCGTGTGCAAAAACACAGGTATGAAACTGAGCGCCAACTGGTCAATGTCATCAAGGGTACCAATATCGGCACCTGGGAATGCAATATCCTCACCGGTGAAACCATCTACAACGAACGCTGGGCCGAGATGCTGGGTTACACCCTGGCAGAGCTGGAGCCCACTACCGTAGATACCTGGCTCAAACTATGCCACCCCGAAGATCTGCGGCTCACCAGTGCCATGATAGAGCAGCACTTCCGGGGCGAAATCGAATACTTTGACCTCAAAAGCCGCATGCGCCATAAAGATGGTCACTGGATCTGGATACATGACCGCGGTTGTGTCGTCAGTTGGGGGCCAAATGGTGAACCACTGATCATGTCAGGCAGCCATGCCGACATCACCAAGCAAAAAGAAGCGGAAGCAGAACTCGAACACGCCTATGAATTACTGGAAAAATCCAATGCCGCCGCCCGCATAGGTACCTGGGAATTTGAAGTCAAGTCACGCAAACTACACTGGAGTAAAGTCACGCGGCAGATACATGAAGTTGATGAGACATTTGAATGCGGCGTTGACAATGCCATTGCTTTTTACAAAGGTGCAAAAAACCAGCAAGAGATTCGTGAATTATTTGTCAGGGCGATACGCGAGAATATTTCCTTTGACAGCGAATTTTGCATACTCAGTGCCAAGGGCAATGACAGATGGGTACACGTAATCGGCTTCCCGCAATTTGAAGAAGGTGTCTGTGTACGTGTCTACGGTACCTTCCAAGATATCAGCGAAAGAAGAGCCGCCGCAGAAGACTTGCAAGACCAGGCAGCCCATACCAGCGCCGTACTAGACAATGTGCTGGACGGCATCATCACCTTTGACGACCAGGAGATCATCCTCAGCGTCAACAACGCAGCAGTAAATATTTTTGATTATGCTGTTGATGAATTACTGGGTCAGAATATACGCCAGATCATCCCCTATCCCGTGCAAGACAGCGATACAGCACAAGCGCAACAGCCTGGCATACAAAGCATCATAGGCATAGGGCGCGAAGTGGAAGCACGCCGTAAAGATGGCAGTTTGTTCCCGCTTGATTTGTCGGTATCCACCGTCTCAAGATTAGGACAACCACTGTTCATCGCTCTGATGCGCGATATTACCGAGCGCAAGCGTACTGAAACTATCAAGAATGAATTCATCTCCACAGTCAGCCATGAATTACGCACCCCACTCACCTCGATCTCGGGCGCACTCGGCCTGATTTCTGGCGGCGTCTTTGGCAGCTATCCAGAGCGCATGAAACAGATGCTTGATGTCGCCAACAAAAATTGCCAGCGCCTGACCTTCCTCATCAATGACTTGCTGGATATGGAAAAACTCACAGCAGGCAAGATGACATTCCGTCCTGAAACGATCGCCATACGCGAATTGCTGCAACAGGCGGTGGATGCCAATCAAACCTTTGGTTCAGAGCGCGGGGTCAGTCTGCGGCTGGCAAAACAAATGCCGGATATCAGTATCTCTGTCGATACCCAGCGCTTCATGCAAGTCTTGTCGAACTTGTTGTCGAATGCCATCAAGTATTCACCTGAAAATGAGGTGGTCAACATCGAAGCAGAAAAGCGCGGACACAAACAGTCAGTGCTGCGTATTAGCGTCATCGATCACGGCGTCGGCATACCGCATGAATTCCGCGACAGGATATTCCAGAAATTTGCCCAGGCAGATTCTTCAGACACCAGGCAAAATGGCGGCACCGGCCTGGGCCTGGCCATCACCCGTGAACTGGTAGAAAGAATGGGCGGCACCATAGGCTTTGAATCAATACCCGGACAAGCTACCAGGTTTTATGTGGATTTGCCGATTTCTTGAAATGCCTTGTAGCATTGCACTTCATTTCGTCAACGCATTAATTCGCGACCTCATTACTTCATCATTACTTCCTCGTCACTGCAGCACTGCATGAGCGCATCAATTTCCACTCGCCAACGCATTGTCATCAAATGAAAATTTTTCGTGCATAGATAAATAAAGCACTACCATAATTCTTGCTTTTTAGATATGCTCACTACATATCTTATGCGATTTGTTCTTTGCCAGATTCATTGCTTCACTTCTTCCACCGCGTCACCCACCAAAACAGGCGGACCAGGCAATGCGTGCGACCAGGAATGTTCAGTTCTATATCTACATCTCATACTTCTTCACAGCCCTGATCCTCATCTTTGCCATTGCCATGGGCACCGTGCAATTCAGCCGCATGAGCCAGATCATATTGGCGCAGGCCAATAGCAGCTATGCCCTGATAGGCAATGAAGTCGCCAGCAATGTCAAAGATATTTATGAACCCGTAAAAAACCAGACAGAGATACTTGCCCAATCCCATCCAATTACGGGCAAAGACCTGAACGAACGCCTGACCCACGTTAACTATCTGGCCAAGGCCATCATCAGCGTCAAATCTGCGACTTCAGCTTATGTGGGTTTTGCCAATGGTGAATTTTTCCTGTTGCGCCAGTATGCCAAATCCAATGGTGGCCAAGATGTATTCAAGGCACCGGCAAAGACTACCTGGATAGTACAAAGCACCAGCATGGATGCGGGCAAGATGGTCGAACACCTGGTGTATCTGGACGACAGGCTCAATGAAATCAGTCGCCAGCAAATTCCCCTGCGCAATTATGATCCGCGTCAACGTGGCTGGTATGAAACTGCCATGAAAAACGCCAGCCAGGCCAATGTCAGCGAACCCTATTACTTTTTCACGACTGGCCAGATCGGTGTCACCTATGCACAAAAAATTGTCGATGCCGATGCGGTCGTTGGCATAGACATAGAAATGCCCACTATCCATGAAACCATCAGGAACAGCAACGTCACCCCATCTACCAGAATCGCCCTGATAGATAGCAAGGAACAATTGCTGGCCTGGCAAAACGGCAAACAACCCGCCTACAGACCGCAAATCGTTACCAAACTGGATGGCACCCAGGGCATGCCCACCCTGGCAGAACAAAATGCGCCCGTCCTCAATAAAATCCGCGAACTCGATAGCAGTGCTGGCAACAGTAGCCAGACACTGGATGCAATCGATAAAACCTGGGCGACCTATCAGGGCAAGATACAAATTCCTGGCGGCCAGAATTTGCGCATACTCATCGCCAGCCCACATGAAGAATTGCTGGCCGATATCATCAGAATGCGCCAGCAAACGAGCTTGTTGTTCCTGGTGATGCTGATGATAGGCATAGCTGTCACCATTTATTTCTCGCGCCTGGCATCCAATCCGCTGAAACAACTCAATGACGAAGCCAGCAAGATTGCCCGCTTCGATTTCAAAAGTCCCATCAATATCCAGTCACGCATCAAGGAAATTGCCGACCTCAGCAATTCCATGCGCGGCATGAAGGCGACCATACGCTCCTTCCTCGACATTGCCAGCAGCCTGGCGTCAGAAACCAATTACGACAAATTGCTGGCGCGGGTACTCAAAGAAATGTCAGAAATCACCGAGGCCAAATCCGGTATCCTCTATCTCTATCAGCCGCAAGACAAGGCCATGCAAACCGTGCAAACCTATGTCGATCACCAGGTGCTGGAAACCATAGCACACAGCATCAGCATGGCCGATGAGACCCATCCCGTCATACAGGCCTGCAAATCCCGCAGCAGCATTTGCCAGTTGCAGGCAGCAGATCTGGCGCGCTACTTCAGCACCCTGCCCACCACCGACCACGCCACTACCCTGATCGCCATTCCCTTAAAGGATAGAAACAACACACTGGTCGGTGCAATCGCCCTGGTGATAGATGATGCAGACATAGACCCGGGCAGGCAAGCCATGGCCGAGGCAGTATCTGGCGCAGCAGCGGTAGCCATAGAAAACCAGCGCCTGATACAGGAACAAAAAGCCCTGCTGGAAGCCTTCATACAACTCATTGCCAGCGCCATCGATGCCAAGAGCCCTTACACTGGCGGCCACTGCCAACGCGTGCCGGTACTGACCAAATTATTGGCCCAGGCTGCCTGCAAGGAAACCGAGGGGCCCTTTGCCGGCTTCCAGCTCAGCGAAGCAGAATGGGAAGAACTGCATATCGCCGCCTGGTTGCATGATTGCGGCAAAGTCACGACGCCAGAATACATCGTCGACAAAGCCACAAAACTGGAAACCCTGTACGACCGCATCCATGAAATACGCATGCGTTTTGAAGTCTTGAAACGCGATGCCCAGATCGATTACTGGCAAGCGCTAGCCAATGGTGGTAATGCGACGGAACTGAAAACCCAACTCGACGCAAATATCGATAAGTTGGACAGCGATTTCGCCTTCCTCGCAGAATGTAATGAAGGCGGTGAATTCATGGCCCCAGACAAAATCGCCCGCATACAAGACATCGCCGGACGCCACTGGCTCAGGACCCTGTCCGACCGCATCGGCATTTCGCACGATGAAAAAGAACGCAAGAACCGCACAACAGAACCGAGCTTGCCAGTGCAGGAACAACTGCTGAGCGACAAGCCTGAACATATCTTCACAAGATCACCACGCGACACCATCACACCCGACAACCCCTGGGGCTTCAAGGTCAAGGTGCCCGAACATCTTTACAACCGTGGCGAGGTCTATAACCTTACCGTGGCCCGTGGCACCTTGTCAGAAGAAGAGCGCTACAAGATCAATGAACACATGATACAAACCATCATGATGCTGGAAAAACTGCCCTTCCCGCGTCACCTCGCCAGAGTGCCGGAAATCGCCGGTGGTCATCATGAAAAAATGGATGGCACCGGCTACCCCAAACGCCTGGCCGCCGCCGACATGAGCATCCCCGCCCGCATGATGGCGATAGCCGACATCTTCGAAGCCCTGACCGCCGCCGACCGCCCCTACAAGAAAGGCAAGACCCTGTCAGAAGCCATCAAGATCATGAGCTTCATGAAAAAAGACCAGCACATCGATGCAGAATTGTTTGCCCTATTCCTGAAGTCAGGTGCGTATCTGGAGTACGGGAAAACGTTCATGAATCCTGAGCAGATTGATGAGTTTGATATACATGCGTATGTGTGAATCTGTTCCAGGCGAGTTGGCGCAAAACATGAGAGATACATTGATCCAGTAGCGCGGTCACACTGGCTATCATGAAATACCGCCTGGTCCAGTTTTCATAAACTATCGAATGGTGAAGTCATCCGACGATGTAGCCGTAGCTTCAATCAACATCATTGATTCAATTTTTCTGCAAGAATCGACTTCAGGATGTTTTCTGAACGACGCTGGCCATAGCCTTTTCCATAGGCGCTGGAGGTGACGACGACGACAGCATGAAGAGATGGGATGACGTAGATTTTATTACCGCCGTTGCCAGAGGCAAAAAAGACAAGAACAGTCTTCCCTTTGATTATCTGTGTTTTCGAATACCAGAAATAAGCATAGTTGTCGGCATAATTATCTACATCAGCAATGCTTACCTGTGGTGTCAGCATGGCCTCTATCCAGGCAGCGCTGATGACACGCTGGCCTTGATACATCCCCTTGTCGAGCACCAGTTGACCAATTTTGGCGAAGTCACGCGCAGTCAGTGACAGATTGCCCTGCCCTTTGGGGTGCCCCGCTACATCGCGACCCCACTGCCAATGGCGGATACCCATTGGCTGGAACAAGCTTGTGCGGGCGAATGACTCCAGATCCTGTCCGGTGGCTTTTTCGACTGTAATGCCAGCCAGATAGGCAGTGACGGAGTTATAGCGGTAGCTTGTGCCAGGAATGCCATCTGCTGGCAATGCGAGCATAAAAGCGAGCGGATCAGATGCAGCATCGAGCTTTTCTTCATTGCCCGGAGATGCCTGGTCAGCATCATAGGCAGCCAGGCCGGAACGCATGCTCAGCACGTGGGCCAGGGTCGCCTCGCCTGCCACACTGCCTTTGCTGGCAGGCCAATAGTGCCACACTGGCTCGTTTATGCTTCGTATGCTGCCACGGTCCACGGCAGCCCCAAGCAGCAAAGATGTGATGCTTTTGCCGACAGAGCGGGCATCATGCAGAGACGCTGCCGTTGCGCCGTTGTAATAGTGCTCGGCGATCATTTTTCCTTGCTGCAGGATCAGGACGCTACGCAGGTCCTTATGTTCGTCCTGATCCCATTGCGTCAGTATGGTATTGAGTTCTTTATCAGGCCGGGATTTTTGCGCGTGCGCTGGAGAAAACAGCAGCATGAAGCAGATGAGGACGAAAACAAATTTCGCTCGTGAGCACAGGTAACATTTCATGACAGGTATCAGGACAATCAGATGATAAACCATGATTATGGCGACTATTTGCCTAGCCTGATTGTATCGGCGAAACATCCTGCTCTGCCCGCCATGAGCGCCAGTCACCAGGGGTTAGGCCAAAGGTTTGGTGAAAGCTGCGGGTCATGTGGGCCTGATCGACAAAGCCAGTCGCGCAGGCAGCATCTGCCAGGGAAGCGGTGGCAGCGCCGATGACGGTGGCGACCCTTTCCAGCCGCCTGCCACGCAAATATTCGCCCGGAGAACAATGCAGATAGCGACGAAATACACGCGCCAGGTGAACCGGGTGCACGCCGGCAAAGGCGGCGACATTGGCAACGCTCAGATCGGAATCGTCGCTGGTAAAAATCATTTCAAAAGCATCCCTGAGCCAGGCAGGTGGTTGAGATGCGCGCCCGCTTTCGTCAGTAGTCAAAGGGCTGCACGCGGCCAGCAGTTGTTGCGCACTTCCTTCCAGTTGTAACTGGCTAAGATTTTGCCTTTCAAAATCAAGCGCTACACGTTTAGCCACCTGCAAAGCATACAGATCACGCAAGGACGTGGCAAAACCAAAACCCTCGGTGTCGCCTCCAGAAATAGCGAGAAAACGTCCACGCCCACCCAGGAACCTGTCTCGATGCGTCGTACCTGCGGGGTTGAAAATCAACAACGGTGTATTTGAAATGACGGGAGCATGCTTGGCCGACGACATGTAGGCCCCGGACAAAACCAATACAAAATGCGCCTCTTCATGCATATGCGTTTGCACTTCATCTTCGGGCGGATTGGCTGCCATCAGGTGAAAGCTGAAGCCCGGCGTTTCAAGCCTCTGCGGGTCTGTGCCCCAAAATTCGGTACGGGTACGTCGGATGACCATGGTTTCGCTAACGCGTGTGAATTAAATATGAAGATAAACCTGAGGAATCTCTGATGAAGTTACTGCGCGACGCTATTTTGGGCCTGCGATGCTCCCCGTACAGTCGTACGACTATGCTTCCAGGTTTTCAATGCGTAAACTGGCGCCGCTCGCTACACTTAAGCAGATGTTACCTAAATATATATCAATAGTGTCCAAGGTTTTCACATCAGACGCTGGTAAGTCAATGATTTATTTGCATAAATTAATATTTTTATCTGGTCTCGATTTGAACGTCGAGGCACAGAATTGGGATTTTTTACAGATACTAGCCGAAGGCTCCTATGCGTCAGCGCAAACTCGTTTCCCCGCAGGTCATAACGTCTTCGCCGCTGACCACCTTTCGACGATACGTCGCAGCCCAGAGGGGCGAACACAAGAGATGCAGGTAACTCGACATCATCCACCTGGTGTTTCCATCCAGACGATGGATGAGACCAGCCGTGCGCAGCCTGATTGATATGCCCTATGCGAGATTTAAGGATTTGCCAAATAATTAGGAAAATCAAATCCCAGGGAAATGCCTTTACCACCCGTAGGAGCGGCCTCAGCCGCGAACAACCGCCCATATACACATAATGGCGATTCGCGGCTGTTGACAATCACTACCCTAGCGTTGGCGAAAAGTTCGTCGCGGAGCCTCAATTTCAAACAACAATTCTCTTTGCTTTTCCAACAAAACCAGGCGTTTGAAAAAGGCTTTTCTCCCTTGACTAGAACCACCAATTTCAGCAAACAATTGACAACGCTGTATATCAGCGTTGATTTCTTCCAATGACATGCCAGAGAACTCTTCTGAACTTTCTGCTGTCCCTGATCGTGATCTTCGTTTCATACTCTTCTTCTTGTGCTTGCAAAGTGCAATGCTATCTGATTTGATATCATTCACTTTAACTTTAAACTCTCATTATTTGAGATAATTTTAAAAAAAATTAATGCCTGAATCCATTTCATCTGATCTTACTGATATAACGAAACTTCCCTCAAATACCAGTGCCAGAAAAAACCTGCGCTACGGTCTGTGGGTATTCCGCAAACCACTGAATTTCAATCATCCTTATATCTGGAAAGAAACCGACGAATCCTATTTCTTGCCTACGCCTTTTCAACGCGACATAGGCATACGTTATTATGGTCAAAGACCGTATCGTTATCCTGATTCCAAAGGTACTTATACAGGATTAGTAAAACGCACAAACCCAAAATCCATACAGCAACTGCTGAAGGGAATGTATTCCAAACACTTGCCCAGGCACCGACTGAAAATCTATCCTGACGGCACGCGCCATATCGCAAAATGCACAGGCTTTGCGCTACTCTGGGCACCACACTTGCGCCTGCGTTCAAAAAACAAATATGTACGTCTGATCGCAACGATACGGATAGCTGATAGTATTTGAATGCGCGGCTGTTCTTGCTCAGGCCTTCAGGCTATGTGGCCACACCAGCAGGCGAACATGCACTGGCAGCCGCCGAGATGATGGAAAAAGCCTCAGACAAATTGCAGCGCGAAATCGCTGTAATAGACAACCGCCTCTCAGGCGTAGTGCGCGTTGCTACGTCAGATACCATGGCCAGCCACTTCGTCATCCCCGCCATGCAAAAGCTGCACGCCAGCCACCCCGACATCCGCATCGTGCTGAGCACCGCAACACAACTGAGCAACCTCACCAGACGCGAGGCAGATATAGCAGTGCGCCTCATCAGGCCCACCGCCCCCGGCCTCATAGCCCGCCACCTGACCAAGCGCAAGCTCGGCCTGTTCGCGGCAAAAACCTACCTGGAAAAACACGAAGTAACAGCAGAGAGCAAAGGCCTCGACGGCCACGACATCATCAGCTACCAGCACCGTATCGCACCCCGCCACGCAGAAAAAATCTGCGGCCTGCCCATCACCAACGCCCGCGTCACCATTGAAGTCAGTAGCGCCATGATGATGCTGGAAGCCACCCGCGCCGGCATGGGCATAGCAGAACTGGCAGTCCACCTCGCAGAAAACGACCCCCTGCTCACGCGCCTGTGGCCAGACCGCCATGAAAGCTACGACGTCTGGTTGGTCATGCATGGCGACCTTGCCCGCACTGCGCGGGTCAGAGCGGTTGCTGATGCGATTGTTGGGTGTTTTCTTGGAAAGAAAAGCGGTTAAGCGTAACAACATGATCGATCGCCCGGCAACAAACAGCTATATTTGTTTGAAATTTGTTATTTTCAAATATGCAATCACTCACCACTCAATGCAATACGAAATTGAATTGAAATTAATGCAAATTCGTATTTTAATGTATAATACCGCATCAGGAGTTATCGGGTTTTGCTATGAGCGCCCGATTGTTTATGGAAACAAATTACACCATGCAATTGTTGCCGCAATAACAATTGCATGCTAATGAAAAAACAAAAGATTTCGATGTAGATTAGATTATTCTTTTTTTTCATGATAAAACTCTGAGTTTCGTACTTAACTTTATCTGATGTTCACGATTCATACAATTCCACCGGATGCTGCTGAATTTTCTGAGCAGATGGGAACCAAGTACAAATTTTGGTTCAAAATAGCTGACACTCACCATCTTTTTAAAGAAGGAAGGCCGAATACTGGGGAGAATTGGGCTGAAAAATTAGCGTGTGAGTTTGCAGAAATGCTTGGCATTCCACACGCAAGCTATGAACTTGCTCAATATGAAAAAAAATTTGGAGTTTTATCGCCATCATTTGTGCCACCCTTAGCACAACTATTTCATGGAAATGAACTTGTACTAGGAAGAATCACAGGCACAGATGGGAATGATAAACGTAAGTACTATACCGAACGAAGTCATACGGCTAGTCGTGTTTTCGAATACTTCAAACAGAATATTGACACAATTTCTCCACCAATTGGATTTAAAGCTTTTGATGGAGTTACATCTGCCTTAGATATTTTTGTTGGTTATATTTTATTTGATGCATGGATAGCAAATCAAGATAGGCACTCCGAAAATTGGGGCGTTATTAAAACAACAAATGGACTATTTCTTGCGCCGTCATATGACCACGGTTCTAGTATGGGGCGGAACGAAACTGATCAAAAAAGACTTGAAAGATTGACTACTAAAGATCAAGGTCAATCACTAAATGCATATATTCTTAGAGCAAGGTCATCTCTTTTCCCTAACGCGTCGTCAGACAAAAGAATCAAACCATATTCTACTTACGAATTATTTGAATTTTTTTCGAAAGGTCAGCCTGTTGCTGCGAACGCGTGGCTCCGCAGATTAAGCGAGATATCAATGGAAAAAATTAATACCACCATTAATATGGTACCTGAAGAGCATATGTCATTAGTAGCGAAAAAATTCACTGCACAATTACTTGAATTAAATATTAATCGATTGTTAGCATTAAAAACATCATGAAAAGTACTCTATTTGTCGCATGGCAGCAACCAGATTCACTAGAGTGGATTCCGATTGCAAGCTTGATCTATGAAAATAATAAATATCTTTTTTCTTACACTCAAGGCGTTTTTCGCGCAAAAGGGTTTGCGCCTTTTGGTCGAATGGACAAGTTGGACGTTGTGTATGAGTCAGATACACTATTCCCGCTTTTTTCAAATCGATTAATTAATAAATCAAGACCTGAGTTTCGAGACTACCTTCGTTGGCTCGGGCTAAATGATGCGCCAGAAGATAATATGAGCATGTTGGCTCTAACTGGAGGAGTTCGTGGAACGGACTTAATTGAACTTTTTCAACCGCCTATTTTGACAAGTGATGGATTTTATAAACTGGAATTCTTTGCCCGGAGTTTGGTTTATCTACCGAAATCAACAATTAATCTAATTTCGGAGCTAAAAATAGATTCTAGATTGTTCTTGATGAAAGACAGTCAAAATGAGTTTGATCCAATGGCTTTAGCACTACGCAGTGAATCACCCAAAGCCCTATTAGGCTACTGCCCTAAATACTACGCTCAAGATTTAGATGCATTATTGCATGCTGAAAATAGCGATTTAAAAGTGCACGTAAAGTGTATTAATTTGGATGCGCCTTTGAATATGCGCTTACGCTGTTCAGTGACTGCAAAAATTCCATCTGAATTTACTCATTTTGAAAGTGGTATTGATTTTAGGCCAGTCATTGACAGCACTCCGGAGCGATAGGATGAGTGGGTTGGACGTTCTACCGAGGTTTCATAATATGAATTAAAAATACTAGCAATCTTTTACGTCTCCGTTCCAATTGCAATAAAAAGATGCCCGCTCCGACGCTGGATTCGGTCAAAGAGACCCTCCTGATCCGCAGCGAGCATCCATTCAATCTTACCTAAATCATTTCAACCGAAACATCTACCCCAACATCGCATGCAACAACACATTGCATCCCGCCTCCAGGTGTTCTGACTTCGCATCTTCAATTTCATTGTGGCTGATACCATCCTTGCAGGGCACGAAGATCATGCCTGAGGGGCCGCGTCTGGAGGTGTAGATGGCGTCGTGGCCTGCGCCTGATACTACGTCCATGTGCTATAGCCCAGAGTGGCTGTGGCTTCGTGTACGACGTTGACGCAGTCTGTGTGGAAGGGGATGGGGGATAGTAGGATACGCGTTCTACGCTGATACTTAGGCCACTGTCCTTGCTGGTCTTATCGACGAAGGCGAGGATTTCATTGTGCATGGTGTCTAGCAATTCTGAAGACACATTGCGCAGGTCTATGTTGAATTTGGCTTCGCCGGGGATGAGGTTGCGGCTGTTGGCGAAGACCATAGCCTATAAAGATCAGCGGATAAGTATAGGATATCAATAAGCAAAGAAACATACGCATGTGATGTCATCACATATGTCCACTCAAGAATTCGCTTCATAAATACCGCAGGCATTTTGCAGATTTACACCGACCTGTTTTGCACCTTAGTTTAGAAATGCATCTAGTGCTTGAGTCGGTTTTCCTGTGTTACCAAAAGCACCGAAGGTATAGCCTTTCCAGTTTTTATAGGATTGGGCTTCCCAATACATCACCCCCAGGCCTCTGTTTTGACTGACCGAACGGACCTTGGCGATAACATCACTCAAAATGGCTTTCGCCTGCGGGTGGTCCCAGGGTGCGCCAACTTCTGTCACCATGACAGGCACTTGATAACGATCTGTCATATCATTCAAATTGGCAAGGCAGGCATTGTTTGCTGATTGCCATGTGTGACCGGTGGCTTCTAGCGGATACGATGACGCGCCGATGACATCAAACTTGCCGCCATTGTTTTTCAAACCGTCAAAAATCCAGCGAAACCCTTCGTTATTATGGCAATTGGCCAGATGCACGATGACCAGGGTTGCAGGAAAAACCTGCTTGACTGCGTCATAGGCAGCAGTCGTCAACTCTGCATAATTTTTCATGTTGCTGGCAGATTTGGAAGGCCGTGCACTGTCCCACAGCATGCCGTCATTGGTTTCGTTGCCGACTTGTACCCATTCAGGTGTGATACCTGCATCACGCAGGGCAAGCAGGGTCGCAGAGGTATGTTGCGCGATGTCTGTGCGCAACTCAGCAATACTGTGCTGACTCCATGCGGCTGGCTTGGTCTGGTGTCCGGGGTCGGCCCAGGTATCGCTGTAGTGAAAATCGATCATGATGCGCATACCCGCCTGTTTTGCCCGTTGCGCCTTGGCCAGTACATCTGGCAAGCCATTCCAGCCATCTGCAGGATTCACCCACACCCGCAAGCGCACGGCGTTCATGCCTTGTTCTTTTAAAGTCAGGAAAATATCCTGCTTGACGCCTGCCTTACTAAAAAATTCATAGCCAGATGCTTCCATTTCTGACAGCCAGCTAATGTCCGATCCTTTGGCAAAGTTTTTCCCTGTTTTTACTGAATCAGCAGATGTAATTTCCATCGTAGTCGTGTCTGACACATTTTGTGGGCTGGCGTTGGCATAGCTCACCAACACCAGGCACACCACAGAAAAAAAATGGGAATACTTCATGACCTGATAAATTTTATTGAGAGAAAAATTTGTAAAAAAAAAGGGCGATTTTCGTCGCCCTTCTTCAGCAAAAAATTACATCTTGTAAGTAAGTCCCAAATTAAAACGACGGCCAAATTCGGTCACTTCTTGTTGGTATGGATTATTTGCACTGGTATAAACGACTTTCTGGTTAGTCATGTTGTCGATACCAAATCGCACTTGTAACTGCGGTGTGATCTGCCTGGACAGATTCAAGGTCAGGTAAGTCTCGGCACCATTCAGTATCAGTTGACCAGCAGCCCAGGTCGGGTTGCGAACGAAAGCACTATGGTAGTTGGCAGAGAGTCGTGCTTCATAACCAGCTTTTTCGTACCAGATAGTGATACCGCCATTGTGTTTCATCAGACCTTCAATAGGGAAAGGATTCACTGAAGGCATATTTTCTTTGATGTCACTTTCAGTGTAGGCATAATTACCGTGTACACCCAAACCATCGAATGGCGCAGGCAAGCCGGTAAATGCTTGTTGATACACAAGTTCCAGGCCTTTGACATTGCCACCGCCACCATTGACTGAACGCGTGATCAGCGCACTGCGGCCATTGATGCTGGTCTTGTCCTCGGTAATGCCTATATAGCGTGAAACCTGTTTATAGAACACGCCAGCCGATGCCAAAGCACCTTTGGCAAAATACCATTGATAAGCCAGATCCATTTGATTCGACATCATTGGCTTCAGTTCAGGATTACCGGTATTGCCTGTCAAAGGCTGTACAGGATTGGGGTCGACATTCAAATTACGTGATGCACGCATTTCATCCAGCGGGGCACGTGACATGGCACGTGCCAGACTGAAACGCACCTGCTTTTCCTGTTTGTCGTCCATAGAAAATATCAGATTCAGACTAGGCAAGATCTCTGTATAAGAAGTCCCACCCTGCACTGGCGTTGGTGCTGCACCACTCAATGATTGCATGCCTTCGCCAGTTTGGCTGGTGTGTACGACGCGCACGCCAGCATTGCCGCGATATCCTGTTCCCAGGACCGTACCATCGAGATCAGCCTGCGCATAGAGTGACGAACTACGCTCTTTGACTTTCCAGCCCGACAGTAAATCATTCTGTGTTTGTGGACGACCGTTGGCATTGAATGCATTTGCACCAAAGACGGCGAAAGAAGAGGCATCAAAATTTTTCAGTGCAATGAATGGCGCAAAACCGTCAACGCGTATGGTTTCATATGCCGAATCGGGTATCGTTCCTGTTGGAGATACACTCCATGTCGTTTGGTTATATGATTTTTCACGGTCAGTAAATCGGGCACCAAACTTGATACGGCTTACTGCACCCCAATCAACACCACGGGCTGCATTCAGATGGAAGCCATTCAATTCATCCTTCAAGTGGCCGTCAGTATCAACATACATCGTTGGTGCGCCAAATGCTGCCGGGTTTCCTGAGTCTTGCCCCAAAGCGTAAACCTGACGGTCATCCCCGGTAAACGACCAGGTGAGTGTGCTATTGTTTTTTGCAAACAGGCGTAGGTCACGCCACTGGCTGTCACGTTTCGCGCGTGACGTCGACAAGTCTGTTTCTACCTTCCAGTCGCCTATCGTAAACTTGCCATTGATACCACCAGCCACATTGGTATTGTCTTGCACCCACTTATAGTCATTGGTGGTCAGGCCAACGTCTTTTACTGTCGCGCCCACCACATAGCCATTGCGAATATCGATGTTGCTGTAATTGGCTTTTTGCCAGCCATCCCAGTTACCGACATCGCCGGTCCAGTGCTGTAAACCCGGCTCGTCAATGGCTGCTTTTGCATAATAAACGTCACCGGTAATCAAGGCATTGGGGCTGGCTTTCCATTCGACTTTGCCAAGCAGGCTGGTGCGTTTATCTGTACCGCGTTTGACATCGTCACCAAAGCCCCAGGGCGTTTTATCTATTTTGCCGTCACCATTCAAATCTGCGGAATGATCTTCATTAAAACCCCAATGTCTTATATTTTTTTGGAGTGAAGGCTGGTCCTGATAACTGAAAGCCAGCGCTACACCCAGGGTATTATTATTGAATTGATCGATGTAGACACCGCCAACACGCGGCGTTTTACTTTTTGCACCGGGAATTTGATCGCCCATAGGATAATACAAAGCATCCGCCCTCAGAGAAATCTGGCGACCATTGAATTTCAGTGGCTGTACTGTCTGCAAATCTATCGTTGTCGCAATCCCGCCTTCTGTGATTTCAGCAGATTGTGTTTTATATACGGTTGCGCCACTTAAAGATTCTGACGGGAATTGTTCAAAGCGCACCGCACGGGCCGGTTCAGTGGATGCCAATTCACGACCATTGAGTGTCGCGCCAATAAAGCGTGGGCCCATGCCGCGCGCCACAATCTGACTTGCATTACCGCGATCCAATCCTGACGACAGACCAGGCAAGCGTGCCAGTGACTCTGCGATTGTTGTATCCGGCAATTTCCCTATATCTTCTGAAGCAATGGCTTCAATCATGCTGTTGGACGCTTCTTTGCTTGCGAGCGCATTACGTACCGAAGCACGGATGCCACTCACAGTGATCTGTTGCACTTCCTCAGTTGCTGCTGTTGCTGGCGCTGCCGGTTTTTCCTGGGCAAAGGCAGTCGCACTGATTGCTGGCATCATGAACAAGGCATGAATAATCCAACTGATTTTCTTTTGCTTCATTTTGTCTCCTGAATTTTTTTATAGCACTGCCGGAATAGCGGCAGGATGTAACTCTTTCTAAGTTCCAGAGTTTTTTGAACTCGTTTCATCCATCAGAATAAATAAGGCCCCTATTGATGAAATGAATTTCAATCATCTTATTGATCGAAGTCATTGCAAGCTAATGAATTATTTCGCGAATACTATGTGAAATTCATATACCTGATCTGGTCGCAATAAATTCATCTGAAATGGCCGTACGATCACTGATGAAACGTGATTTTTTCGTATTTATTTTCTAAAAAATTTTTGAATCACTTAAACATCACCATCATCAAAAAGCGTGTCAGGCATACCATTGAATATAGTTAGGCCCCCTCTTTTTCACTTTGTGCTTAAACGCAACTGATAAACGGGAATCACACGCAAATTACGCAAGCTTGCGATTTGTGTCTGTCCATCAAACTGGGGACGGTGCTCTTTCGGTAAATAAATGGGCGCATCAGATCGTAATGGAAGCACGTTCAGCGTCAGCCCCTGATCCAGGGAAGCGCCGAGTGATTTCAAATTGATTTGCCATTTCTGGCCGTTGTAATACCAGTCATCCAGCATGCGTGTGCCAGTAAACAATCGCCCGATATCACCCACAAAATCGATTTCCAGCAATGCATCATCCAACCCTTTTAATTGTGCTTTTGGTGCGGATATTTGCCATGTCGCAGCATGGCTGAAATTTTCAGGGATGGGCTGCATGGCTGCCTTGGCCAGACCACCTATCATGACTGCAGGCATTTTTCGTGCCGCCCTGGTCTGCTTGATACTAAGGTCCGCATGCAATTTTGGGAAGTGCGCTTCAAATACCTGAAACACACCATCATTCGCTGCGGCAGCCAGTGTCTGATTGGCCGCAGGTTTGCTGGCAAGGGCAGGATAAATCGCTACCCTGAAATTTTCTTGCCCTGCGGATCGCAACTGCAAACTGTCCGCATCAAAGTAGGCATCCTGTTCACTGATGACCAGACGCCGTTGGCCACCCAGCACGCCGATATTCAATTGCTGCACCTGTTCTGGTGTCAGTACCAGAATTGTCACTGGTTTTGACCCGGGACGATTGATCGTCAGGGTTGCCGATGTTCCCGGAGTTATTTTGTCGACTATAACGCGATTCGCCAGCTTGCTCAGTTTGGCAGATGGCGCATTCAGGTACGGTGCCACATCAGCGTTAAACGCCAGTTCCACAGGTATCCCTTTTGCGGCAGAAAATACATAGAGCACGCCATCTTTGCCATTGTCCAGACGGGCTACCGGCTGTGCTGTGGCGTAGCTCAACAGCGTGCCATCAAGATCAAAATTAATCGGCCAGATGAAATAACTACCGTCGGCAACATCAACGCCCTGCTGCGGGAAAACCAGTGTTTCATGCGGCAACTTGACGGAAAACTGCAAGCCGGATTGCAAGGGCATCGCATATTGGCGCACGTGGTTGTTCACAAACAAGAACGCGCTGTCACCCTTGCTTCTTACCGAGAAACGCGGGGTGGTCAATTCCTGCGCTGATGCAGGTACCAGTTCTGGCTTGCGTACGGTCATTGGTGCCAGGCGTGTACCAAAGTCATGCAAGAAATAATGGAACGGGCGCAAGCGTGTCAGTACAGGCCGTTGCTGGCCATCAGGGCCCAGGGGGGCATTAAAGTCATAGGTAATCTTTGGGGTATCGTTATAGCCGCCACTGAGCGTGCTTTCTTCCATTGATGGCTGACTGACAGGATTGCGCCCGCCGTGATACATGTAGTAGCCCATCAGGTTCACACCGGAACCTAGCTGCACCGGCAACATGGATGCAATATCATCTGGTGAGACCAGGGTGCGGCGGCGATACATCGCGGGCAGGCCTGCACCATATTCGGCACCCAGGAAAGGCGTGAGTGCAATGTCGGTTTCTGCGGTACCAGGCGCAGTGGCTGCTGTTTGCGCCCCCAGATCGCCACTGACACGGCTATCGAAACGGAATGCATAGGTTTCCTTGGGCGGTAATTCCTTGGTACTGACACCCCAGGGTTCATCCGGATAACCACCAAATACCGGGGTTACTTCACCTGACGGATAAACGGTGCCATCCCAGCCTGTTACCGTATATAAGGGAACATCCATTCCCGCTTTCAGCGCCAGGCGTTTGAGTGCCAGGATATGTCCTTCCCCTTCGCCAGGCCCACGCAAGTTGTATTCGTTTTCCAGCTGGACACCGATGACAGGGCCACCGTTTTTCCATAACTGACCTTGCACCTGCTGCCCGATCTGTGCATACAGGCGCTCAACAAAATGCATGTATTGCGGATCATCACCACGCGTCGGCATGGCATCCACAACCCAGTCAGGTATGCCGCCAAAACGTGCCTCTGCATGCGCCCATGGGCCAACACGTACCACGACATTCAAACCAACTTTGCCGCACAATTGTATAAAGTGCCGCAAATCGCGGTTAGCTTTCCAGTTGAACTGACCTTCATGCTCTTCATGATGGTTCCAGATCACATAGCTTGCGACAATATCAATGCCGGACGATTTCATCTTGCGCAGTTCGGCTTCCCAACTGGCTGCAGGGCTGCGTGAATAATGGAACTCTCCCATCACTGGCAACCAGGCTTGTCCATTGCGCGTCAGGTACTGGTTATTTGCCCCCAGCCGTTCGCCTTTGGGTGAAACCGCAGTACCCATTTTCAGATGACCCGATACCGGATCCTCTGTCAAGCCGCTTGCGTCTATCTTCAGCAAATTAGCTGCTTGTGCGTGTGAACATGCCAGCCAGAGTGAGCACATGGCAAGCGCAATTTTTGTACGCTTGCCCATGTCGGAAAATGTTTTTTTGATTTCGTTTTGTCTCATATTATTTTGCATTTCCATTTCCTGGTTGTTATCTTCGCTATCTTCGTTATCGTCGTTAATTTGGGTATTGATGCAAGTGCGCTGACAATTGACAGCCCGCAGCACGGCAGCAGCGTTCAGCCCCAGCTATACAAAGCGGATCCAGAGTAAAACTGGCAACGCCAGCTTTTACGTCATCACGTATTTTGTCAGGAGTAATTCTGACAACAGATAGCAGTCGCAATGAAGGCGGTAGCACACCAGGTAAGGCATGAACGATCTGTGCTGCGATCAATTCAGCAGAAAATTTTTCCGCTTTAACACCAATGTGTAACGGTGCAAATGTTTCTGTCAGCGTAAGGGCTAGCATCTCCGGGGCAGTCGATACATAATCAATCTGATGATTTTCATGACGAAATAGCTGAATAAGTGAAGTAATGAGTGTATGGCGACAGGTCCAATTAAAAATATGAATAAACTACGTCTAAGTATATGAATTTGGAATACCAAAGCCGCATATAAATATAATATCTGCATGTATTGCCGGACAACTTATGAAGGATATGGCTAACCCCTCTGTTTAAAAACCACCCGATGCACATCAATCAGTCCTAAAATCAAGACAGGGATAAGCTGAATTACAAACTTGAATACAAATTGAAGCACGAGCACAGATCAAGCAGTAATCAAAGCTTGTCACAATTCATTGATACGGTAGCTGTTCCTCAACAATCTGATCTGAAGGAATTGGCGTGAAAGCAATATTGACCATTCTGGCAATTTTTGCAACACTGGCATTGTGCGCGGCTGCCAGGGCCCAAACCCCGTTACATATTGCCCGTATTGAAAAAATACCAGATCAGTTCGTCGGCGGTGAAATTCTCAAGGTCGTCTACAAACGCTTGAATATTCCTATGGAGCTGGTTGATCGCCCGGCAAAAAGAGCGCTTATGGAATCAAGTACCGGCATGCTGGATGGTGAAGTACAAAGAAACATCCATGTCGAAAGCCAATACCCCACACTGAAGGCAGTGCGCCCCGCCATCAATTATATTGAGCCCTCTGTATTCTCAGCGAAATATCAATTTGAGATCAAAGCCTGGGACGACATCAAAGACTATAGTATCGGCATCGTGCGGGGAGTTGGTACATCAGAGGATGGCACCAAGGGAATGAAAACCGTGTATATGGCAAATAGTCTCGAACAACTCATGATCATGCTCTCAGAAAATCGCATGGACGTTGCCGTGTCAGACGCATTTAGTGGTCTTGTTGTCATAAAAAAATTGGGTCTTGAAAACAAAATCAGATTATTGACACCACCTTTACAAAGAACCGAGATTTATCATTTTCTGCATGAAAAACACAAAGACCTGATACCCAAAGTCGAGCAAGTCATCAGAACCATGCAAGCCAGTGGCGAGCTGGAAAAATTGCGCAAACAAATTATCGAAAAATACCTTAGCCAGACGGACATGCATCCATAATTACTCATACTGCCCAACAATGAAAAAAGCATGAAAATCAGCTTGCCATTGCAGTCATCCTGGTAATAACGATCTACACCAAAATCACTATCTTTGTCGTGGCACCGATCGGCCCTCTGCCCGAAGGCAAGACCCTGTCAGAAGCCATCAAGATCATGAGCTTCATAAAAAAGGACCGGCATATTATTACGGAATTGTTTGCCTCGTTCCTGAAGTCAGGAATCTATCTGGAATACGGGAAAACGTTCATGAACTCTGTGCAGATAAATGAGTTCGATATACATACGTATATATGAAGGAAAGCATCCATACAACTTAAAGATCAGGATCTATGGGCTCTGCGGGACTGCACCAAATCTCAACGCCTCTTTCTAAATCGCGTGTGAATTCATCCATCGCAACAAGCAAGATCATATTTCTAGGCTTATGTGAAGACCAGCAATTGCGCATATATTCCGCATCGAGAAGAGTAAGCGGAAGAAAATCTGAATTCTGTTTTTTTGCAAAAATGATGTTGGTCTTTGCAGGAAGAGTCAATTCTTTA
Source organism: Undibacterium sp. Ji83W (assembly GCF_049340385.1). Classification (NCBI taxonomy): domain Bacteria; kingdom Pseudomonadati; phylum Pseudomonadota; class Betaproteobacteria; order Burkholderiales; family Oxalobacteraceae; genus Undibacterium; species Undibacterium sp. Ji83W. The sequence continues at coordinate 155,170 of NZ_JBMPOZ010000012.1, forward strand.
TTGTCTGCAATACCAGCCAAGGCCAGACCTTTTCCTTTAATCTCAAAAAAATCATCAAGCTTGAACAGTTTGTACATAATTTATGAAAAAAAGAATCTAAATAATCGGCTGCTTGACTTCAAGATTATCATCACCGACAAGATAACTATTGCATCGCTTCAGGTAAGGTAGGCGTAATATTCCTGGCACTGATTCTGGAATCACCACGCCCCACACATATCCGCCGGGGTCACAGTATAAATTTGCAAAATCTTCATCTCTCGCCCGGATATATTTTGATGGATGCGTCAGATACTCTTTCAGCAGGAATTTTATTCTGCTGGCACCAGTGATCATTATTTCAAATGATACTGGCAGTTTTTCAGTTTCTTCATTCATGGCATTAATAGCGGAGGTTATTTTAAAAAACTTGCTTACAGTATAGTGTACTGATCCATGCTGTCTGGAATTCGCTTGATTGAAAGACTTAATAAATTAAAGCTTACAAGCGTATTATATTAAAGCAAGCTTGAATGACTTCTTAGCGCGGATTTATTGAGATTGAACAACAGAAAACAGATGGATAACCGGCGCAAAAAATGACACTTACAGTTACCGTAATTTATGTGGATGAATTGACAGGCAAATTGTTAGATGAAATACCGCTACAATCAGGTGAGCATTTAGCTGGACTTGAACAGTGGCGTAGCACAGTATATGGATCGCCCGAAAGCGCGAAACTTGGACTTTCTTTATTATGTTCACTCAAGCATCAGGATGTTCTTGCGCTTGGTAGCGACGTGGCCAAGTTGAAGGAAGAGGTCACTACATTGCTGCATGCTTTAGATAATGCCTATCCTTACAGTCATAGACTGGGTAATATTATTCGCGCCTGCGATCTTGCTATAGCGCGCAATGCAGCAGTATGGATTTCATAAAAAATGCCGTTGAGACTAAGAGATAATGCTCATTGAAAAACTGGATCAAATCAAGATTTTCCAGTTCCGCAATGAGCATCAATTCATATCTTGCCAGAGTCGTCTCGCGTGAAGTTACTATACCGCCCCCGCCCTCCCCAACATCGCATGCAACAACACATTGCACCCTGCCTCCAGGTGTTCTGATTTCGCATCTTCAATTTCATTATGGCTGATACCGTCCTTGCAGGGCACGAAGATCATGCCGGATGGAGCCAACCTGGCGGTGTAGATGGCGTCGTGGCCTGCGCCGGACACTACGTCCATGGTGCTGTAGCCCAGGGTGGTGGTGGCTTCGCGTACGGCGTTGACGCAATCCGGGTGGAAGGGGCATGGGGGGTAGTAGGAGACGCGTTCTACGCTGATGCTCAGGCCACTGTCCTTGCTGGTCTTGTCGACGAAGGCGAGGATTTCATTGTGCATGGTGTCCAGCAATTCGGACGATACATTGCGCAGGTCTATGCTGAATTTGACTTCGCCCGGGATGACGTTACGGCTGTTGGGGAATACCTGCACCATGCCAACCGTGCCACGGCCATAGGGCGGGTAGCGGTTGCCGATGTTGACGACTTCCTGCATGATTTTGGTGGAGATTTGCAAGGCGTCTTTGCGCAGGGCCATGGGGGTGGGGCCTGCGTGGGCTTCCATGCCGGTGACGATGCAGTCGTACCATGAGAGGCCAAGCACGCCAGGGACGACGCCGATGACTTTGTCAGCATCTTCTAGTACCGGGCCTTGTTCTATATGTGTTTCAAAGTAGGCACCTATGGGGTGCTGGCCTGGTACTTCTGTGCCTTTGTAGCCTATACGTTCGAGTTCATCGCCTACGGTTTTGCCTTCGGTGTCTTTGGCGGCATAGGCTGTTTCCAGCGAGAATGCACCACAGAATACGCCTGAGCCCATCATGACTGGGACGAAGCGTGAGCCTTCTTCATTGGTCCAGAAGGCGACTTCTATCGGTGCTTCTGTCTCTATGTTGTGGTCGTTAAGGGTGCGCACGACTTCCAGAGCGGCCAGCACGCCGTAGTTGCCGTCGAACTTGCCGCCTGTGGGCTGGGTGTCGATATGGCTGCCGGACATGATGGGTGGCAGTGCCGGGTTCTTGCCTGCCCTGCGCATGAAGACATTGCCTATCTGGTCTATGGTGACGGTGAGGCCAGCCTGTTTGGCCCAGGAAACAACGAGGTCGCGGCCTTGTTTATCAAGATCAGTCAGGGCCAGGCGTTTGACGCCGCCTTTTGGGGTGGCACCGATTTGTGCCAGTTCCATCAATGAGGCCCAGAGACGGTCGCCATTGATGCGTAGATTTACGGTAGTCATGTTAAATCCTTTGATAATTTCTTAAGCGCGCATTTTGTTCAGCGCTTGAAACATGGGCGAGAAGGACGGACGCTTGATATAGCGCCCTGCTCCCATCTCTGCCATTAATTCACCTTGTTTGAACACCAGTTTGCCACCGCTGATGGTGTGCGTTGGTATGCCCTTGACGGTGCGGCCTTCAAAGACATTGAAATCACCTTTGGAGAATTGTGTCTTGGCTGATAGTGTCTTGGTGCCATTGACATCCCACAGGACGATGTCGGCATCGGCCCCTCCCGCAATCACGCCTTTGCGTGGGTAGATATTGAAAATCTGTGCGCAGTTGGCAGAGGTGACCTTGACGAATTCTGATGGCGTCAGGCGGCCTGTATTCACACCAGCATCCCACAAGATCATCATGCGTTCTTCTACACCACCGCAGCCATTGGGTATCTTGGTGAAGTCATCCTTGCCTGCGGCTTTTTGAGCGGCGCAGAAGGTGCAGTGGTCAGTGGCGGTGGTATGCAGATTGCCGCCTTGCAGGCCTTGCCACAGGGCCTCTTGATGATGACTGCTGCGGAAAGGCGGGCTCATGACATGACCTGCGGACTGGGAAAAGTCCGGATTCTTGTAGACGCTGTCATCAATAACGAGGTGGCCTGCCAGCACTTCGCCAAACACGCGCTGGCCATGGGCACGGGCGCGGGTGATGGCGTCGAGTGATTCCTGGCAGGATACGTGCACGATATACAGCGGGGTGTTGAGTACATTGGCAATGGCAATGGCACGCTGAGCGGCTTCGCCTTCTACCATGGGCGGGCGTGACAGGGGGTGGGACTGTGGGCCTGTCATGCCTTTTTTCATGAGCTCTTGCTGCAGGACATAAACGAGTTCGCCATTTTCTGCATGCACGGTCGGTATGGCACCGAGTTCCAGTGCGCGGGAAAAGCTTTTTACCAGGATTTCATCATCGGCCATGATGGCATTTTTATAGGCCATGAAGTGCTTGAAGCTGTTGACGCCATGTTCATTGACGAGCTTGCCCATGTCGGCATGGACAGTCTCATCCCACCAGGTGACGGCGACGTGGAAGGAATAATCACCGGCAGATTTTTCTGCCCAGCTGCGCCAGATGTTGAAGGCTTCCATCAGGCTTTGTTGCGGGTTGGGGATGACGAAGTCGATGATGCTTGTCGTGCCGCCCGCCAGGCCAGCAGCCGTGCCGGTAAAGAAATCATCTTGCGTGACCGTGCCCATGAAAGGCAATTGCATGTGGGTGTGCGGGTCTATGCCGCCGGGCATGACGTAGAGGCCGCCAGCGTCGATGATTTCAGCACCCGCAGGTGCGTCGAGATTGTCGCCGACGGCGATGATTTTGCCATTGTCGCAGAGGACATCGGCTTTAAATTCGCGGTCTGCGTTGACGACAGTGCCGCCGCGTATCAGGATGGTCATGGCAGTTCCTTCATTAATTCATTGGGTGTGTAAATCACAGGAGTCGTTTCTCGTAGGTTGGGCCGGGCCTCGCTAGGCATCGCTTTATCTGCCCAACACTGGGCTTAAACTAACGTGTACGTTTTTGAAAGCCGAGTGTTGGGCTGATAAACCGTAGCCCAACCTACGCATTCGCCAACCTCATCCTTCAACACCTACTCCGTGATTTTACACATTCAAAATTCAAACCTTTTTACCACTCATCAAACCCATATACACCACGCCAGACAAGGCAAGGCCGACGAACCAGGCGTAGGTGTAAATGGTTTTTAATACTTCTGGAATAGCCGGGAAGCTGGCAGGGAAAGCCGCGTTCAAGAAACCCGGAATATTCGGCAAGACGCCGATCACGAAAGCGATCACGGCGGCCATGTTCCAGCCATTTTTATAGCTGTACTTGCCTTCATCCTGGTACAGGGCATTGACATCAATCTCTGTCTTGCGGATGAAGTAATAATCAATAATCAAAATACCGGCGATGGGGCCAAGCAAGGCGGAATAACCGATCAGCCAGGTGAAGATGTAACCCTGGGTAGATTCCAGAATCTTCCACGGCATCATGATCAGGGCGATGGATGCGGTGATATAGCCACCGGTCTTATACGAAATCAGCTTAGGGTTCAGGGCAGAGAAATCATAAGCCGGGCCAACGAGGTTGGCGGCCAGGTTGACGGATACGGTGTCTATCAGCAAGATCAGCAAGGCGATCAACACGGCAATGCCTGTCATGCGGCTGGCGAGGTCTACCGGGTCCCACAGGGCTTTGCCGTACAAGACAACGGTGGCAGAGGTGACGATCACAGCCAGCAGCGCCAGCAAGCCCATGGGGGCAGGCAAGCCTATGGTCTGGCCGAGGATCTGGTCTTTTTGTGATTTGGCGAAACGGGTAAAGTCAGGGATGTTCAAGGCCAGCGTAGCCCAGAAACCAACCATGGCAGTCAGTGAAGGCCAGAAGGCTGACCAGAATTGCCCGGCTTTTTTACCGCCTTCGACGAACTGGGATGGTTGATCAAGGATAGGGCCAAAGCCGCCTGCCTTGTTATAGACCCAGCCCAGCAGGACGAAGCAGATAATGATTTTGAGTGGTGCAGTATAGGTTTCCAGCTTGCGTATGGAATCCATGCCGTGGAAGATATACCAGAACTGTATGGCCCAGAAAATCAGGAAACAAACCAGTTGCGCGGCATTAATGCCCAGGCCAGCAATATTGTCACCACCGAGAGGATGACCGATCAATACCCCGCCAAGGGTATAAATCATTTGCCCGCCAAACCAGGTTTGTATGCCATACCAGCCACAGGCAACAATGGCACGCATGAGGGCAGGCAAACGGGCACCGCGTACGCCAAAGGAAGTGCGTGCCAGCACCGCATAAGGGATGCCGTATTTGGCACCAGCATGGCCTATCAGCAACATGGGGACGAGTACGATGGCATTGGCAATAAACACGGTCACCACCGCCTGGTAACCCGACATGCCGCCTTCGATAAGGCTGGCTGCCAGGGTATAGGCCGGGATACACATGACCATACCCACCCACAAAGCGGCGAAGTGATACCAGCGCCAGGTGCGCTGTGCTTCTGAAGTAGGTGCTAAATCTTCATTCCAAAGTTGCCCGCTTTGTGTCTGCATATACTCTTCTCCAGGTGGAATATTCGAAAAATTTCAGGTACAAAAGCCTTAGCAAACTTTATTCCAAGGGGTGCATCGTAAAGACCTCTCAACACAGAGGCACAGAGACACAGAGAAAACCATAAGAAAAACAAATACTCTCTTTTGTCTTTCTCTGTGTCTCTGTGCCTCTGTGGTTAATGGTCTTAAGGTTTTTAATTTCCGCTAAGTTAACAGAATTTATACCCCCACTCCCCTCCAAGTACAAGCAATTATTTCAACACTGCACGCGGGTTACGCGGGTCTTGCGTCCAGTTCATATATGGCTTGCCAGTCGCCTGGGGCACCATGGTGATGCACTGTTCTACCGGGCAAGTGATCTGGCAGAGGTTGCAGCCTACGCATTCTTCCTTGATGACTTCGTATTTGCGGTTGCCATTGTCAGCGATCAACTGCGCGATGGACTGGTGCGAGGTGTCTTCGCAGGCGATGTAGCAGCGGCCACATTGTATGCACTTGTCCTGATCGATTTCTGCAATGACGGCATAGTTCATGTCCAGGTATTTCCAGTCAGTGGTGTTGGCCACTGCCTTACCGGCAAAATCGCTGATGCGCTCGTAACCTTTTTCATCCATCCAGCGCGACAAGCCGTCTGTCATTTCCTTGACGATGCGGAAACCATGCAACATGGCAGCGGTACAGACCTGCACTGAACCTGCACCCAACGCCAGGAACTCTGCTGCATCGCGCCAGTTGCCTATGCCGCCTATGCCAGAGATAGGCAAGCCCTTGGTGGCCGGGTCACGGGCGATTTCTGCGACCATGTTCAAAGCGATAGGCTTGACTGCGCTACCGCAGTAACCGCCATGCGTGCTTTGTGTGCCGACGATGGGGCGGGCGATCATTTGGTCAAGATCTATCGAGGTGATCGAGTTGATGGTGTTGATGAGGGACACGGCATCTGCACCACCATTGAACGCAGCGCGGGCTGGTATGCGCACGTCAGTGATATTAGGTGTGAGCTTGACGATGACGGGCAGTGAGCAATACTTCTTGCACCAGCACGTGATCATTTCCACATATTCTGGCACCTGCCCTACGGCTGCGCCCATGCCGCGTTCTGGCATGCCGTGCGGGCAACCGAAATTGAGCTCTATGCCGTCTGCACCTGTAGCTTCTACCAGTGGCAGGATGCGCGCCCAGCTTTCTTCTTCGCAGGGGTACATCAAAGACACGATCATGGCGCGGTCTGGCCAGTCTTTTTTGACCTGGGTGATTTCACGCAGGTTGATTTCCAGACTGCGGTCGGTGATGAGTTCGATATTATTAAAGCCAATGACTTCACGGTTCTTGCCAAAGTGGGCAGAGTAACGTGAAGAGACGTTGACCGGTGGTGGATCTTCACCCAGGGTTTTCCAGACTACGCCACCCCAGCCTGCTTCAAAAGCGCGGATAACGTTATAAGCCTTGTCAGTCGGTGGTGCAGAAGCCAGCCAAAAAGGATTGGGTGCCTTGATGCCGGCAAAGTTAATCGAGAGGTCAGCCATATTACACCTTCGCTTTCAAATCATTATCAATCGCCAGCGCTGCCAGCTTGCCATGTTGGACTGCCTGTACCGTCAGGTCCTGCCCGTCGGCGATACAATCGCCACCGGCATAAATACCGGATACGCTGGTGCGATACTGCGCATCCACATGGATTTTGTCATTCTGCTTTTGCAGGTCTTTTGCCAGGTCGTCTGACAGGCTGCTATTGTCCATGCTTTGGCCGATTGCCTTGAAGATGGCTTGTGCGGGGATGTCAATAGTGGCACCGCTGGCTTGCAATTTGCCACCCACTTCTTTGGTACGGGCAAAGCGCATGCCGCTGACCTTGCCTTCTGCATCACGCAAGACTTCTTGCGGTTGTGCCCAGGTGACTATGCGCACCTGGTTGGCTTTGGCAATGTCTTGTTCATGATGGGTGGCAGACATATGTTCTGCACCACGGCGATACACGAGTGTGACCTGCTCTGCACCAAGGCGGGCGATTTGCACTGCCATATCGATGGCGGTATTACCGGCACCGATAACCACGCATTGTTTGGGCACGGGCAATTTAGTCAGGTCTTCTGCCTGGCGTAGTTCAGCGATGTAATCTACCGCAGCCATCAGGCCGGGTGCGTCTTCACCTGTCAGCCCCAACTGGCGACTGGCACCCAGGCCAAGGCCGAGGAAGACGGCATCATAATCACGCCGCAAATCTGCCAGTTGCAGATTGTGGCCCAGTACCTGCTCATGTTTGACAGTGATGCCGCCAATTTGCAGCAGGAATTCAACTTCACGCTGGGCGCTGTCTTCTGTCAGTTTGTATTTGGCGATACCGTATTCATTGAGGCCGCCGGATTTTTGCTTGGCTTCAAAAATCACGACATCATGACCTAATGTCGCCAGCCTGTGCGCACAGGATAAACCTGCCGGGCCACCACCAACGATAGCGATTTTCTTGCCTGTGCTGGCAGCACGCTGGAAAGGATGTTGTTCGAATTTTGCATTGTCGAGTGCAAAGCGTTGCAGCAGACCAATCTTGACTGGTGCACCTTCTGCATCATGATTGCGCACGCAGGCATGCTCGCACAAAATCTCGGTCGGGCAAACGCGTGAGCAGCTTGCACCAAGGATATTTTGATCGAGAATGACTTTGGCCGCACCATTGATATTGCCGACAGCAATATTCTGGATAAAGCTGGGCACGTCAATTTCTGACGGGCAGATGCGGGTGCAGGGAGCGTCGTAACAATAGAGGCAGCGGTCACTTTCTATTGCTGCCTGGCGCTTGTTCAGTGCGGGATTCAAATCAGTGAAATGCGAACGCAGCGTTTCCTGACTTTCTTCTGCCTGGGGTAAATGCTTAAGGGCTTCCAACATGGTGGCTCCAATCAATCTTGAGAATTCTTTTTACAAGCAATTTTCGTGACAGCTAAACTTCTTTAAAAGGACTTACGCAAAGACGCGATTTTGCGTAAGTCCCGTTTTTATTTATTCTGCGGGAAGGAGAACTCTGCTCCTTTAGAAATGCTGTCTGGCCAGCGTTGCATGACTGCTTTCACACGGGTATAAAAACGCACGCCCTCTGGACCATAGATGTGATGATCGCCAAACAGACTGCGCTTCCAGCCACCAAAACTATGGAAGGCCATAGGCACAGGCAAAGGCACATTCACACCAACCATGCCGACCTGTATCATGCGCACGAACTCACGTGCAGTGCCGCCATCGCGGGTGAATACTGCGACGCCATTGCCGTATTCATGTTTGTTGATGAGCTCTGCGGCGGCTGCCATATCCGGCACACGTACTACGCACAGGACCGGGCCAAAAATTTCCTGTTTATAGACTGTCATTTCTGGCGTTACATGATCGAACAAACTGCCACCGCAGAAGAAGCCTTCTTCGTGACCTGGCACAGTAAAGTTGCGGCCATCGACGACGAGTTTTGCGCCTTCTGCCACGCCATCGCCTATCAGGCTTTCTATGCGTTCCTTGGCAGCATGGGTTATGACCGGGCCCATTTCTGCATCCGGTGCCAGACCGTTATTGATTTTGAGAGATTTAACACGTGCTGCCATGGCATCAACCAGGGCATCAGCAGCAGAACCAACGGCAACCGCGACCGAGATGGCCATGCAGCGCTCACCGGCAGAACCATAGGCTGCGCCCATGAGTGCATCGACTGCCATTTCCAGATCAGCATCTGGCATGACAACCATATGATTTTTTGCGCCGCCCAGAGCCTGCACGCGCTTGCCATTGGCACAGCCGCGTGCGTAAATTGCCTGCGCAATCGGGGTTGAACCGACGAAGCTGATGGCCTGTACTTCCAGATGATCAAGCAGCGCATCGACGACGGTTTTATCACCTTGCACGACATTGAAAACACCGTCAGGCAAACCCGCCTGCTTGAGCAGTTTTGCATGCAGCAAGGATGCGGATGGATCACGCTCTGACGGTTTCAACACAAAAGTATTGCCGCAGGCGATAGCGATAGGGAACATCCACATCGGCACCATGACGGGGAAGTTGAATGGCGTGATACCAGCGACGACACCCAGCGGCTGACGCATGCTGCAGGCATCAATGCCGCGGGCGATCTGTTCGGAATATTCACCCTTCAACAGTTGCGGTATGCCTATCGCAAACTCCACCACTTCTATGCCGCGTGCGACTTCTCCCTTGGCGTCAGCCAGGGTCTTGCCATGTTCCTTGGTCAGCAGATTGGCGAATTCATCGGTATGCTGTTGCAGCAGGTTCAGGTAAGCCATGAGCACGCGGGCGCGTGACAGGGCTGGCGTGTTTGACCATGCAGGAAAAGCCTTTGACGCTGCGGCGACGGCAAGGTTAACGTCCTGCTCGCTGCCCAATGCGACCTGGCCTTGTACAGAGCCAAGAGCCGGATTATAGATATCGGCAAAGCGTGGCTGCATGCTTTGCTGCAGTTCGCCGTTGATGTAATGATTGACTTGATATGTGGTCATGATGTTCGCCGGATTAATCGAGGTGTTTCAAAATGTCGTGCAGTTTGCCGAACAGCTGGTCTACGTGTTTCTTCTCCAATATCAATGGAGGTGACATGGCGATGATGTCGCCCGTCGTGCGTACCAGCACACCTTCGGCAAAGGCTTTCTTGTAGGCGGCCATGGCGCGTGCGCCGACTTTGCCTGGCATGGATTCGAGCTCTATCGCACCGATCAGGCCGACATTGCGCAAGTCTATGACGTGCGGCAAACCTTTCAACGAATGCAGGCCATCTTCCCAATAGGCAGTCATGCTTTGTGCGTGCTCCAGCACTTTTTCTTCCTTGAATACTTTCAATGAAGCCAGGCTGGCAGCAACCGCCAGCGGGTGACCGGAATAGGTGTAACCGTGAAACAGTTCTATGCCTGCAGGACCTTCCAACAAGGCATCGTAGATTTTTTGATGGCTGAACACCGCTCCCATAGGTACGACACCATTGGTCAGGCCCTTGGCGGTCGTCATGAAGTCAGGCGTCACACCAAAGAAGTCAGATGCAAACGGTGTGCCCATGCGGCCAAAGCCGGTGATGACTTCATCAAATATCAGCAGGATGCCATGCTTGTCGCATAGTTCACGCAGACGCTTCAGATAGCCTTTTGATGGCAGGATGACGCCAGCGGAGCCAGCCAGTGGTTCAACGATTACAGCAGCAATGGTTGAAATATCATGCAGGGCAATCAGACGCTCAAGCTCATCTGCGAGGTGGGTGCCGTATTCTGGCAAGCCACGGGTGAAGGCATTTTTTTCCAGGTTATGTGTATGCGGCAGGTAATCAACACCAGCCAGCAAGGTACCAAACTGTTTGCGGTTGGCAGGCAAGCCGCCAAGTGACATGCCGCCAAAGCCTACGCCGTGATAAGCACGCTCACGGCTGATGAAGCGGGTACGCTGGGCTTCGCCACGGCTGCGGTGGTAAGCCAGCACCATTTTCATGGCTGTATCGACCGCTTCTGAGCCAGAATTGGTATAAAACACCTGGCCAAACTTGTGGCCACTGTAGTCTATCAACTGTTCTGCCAGCTCAAAGGCTTGCGGGTGGCCGATCTGGAAGGCGGGTGCGTAATCCAGGGTCGCCACGGCATCTTGTACCGCTTTCACCACAGTTGGATGGGAATGTCCCAGCGGCACGCACCACAGGCCTGCCGTGCCGTCGAGTATCTCGCGGCCATTCTGGTCGCGGTAGTACATACCAGAGGCAGAAGCCACCAGGCGCGGCGCTTCTTTATAGTCACGGTTGGCCGTGAAAGGCATCCAGTAGGAATTGAGTTGTTGTTTGCTGAGCATGGGCTTCTCCTGAAAACAATTTACCAAGTGGTAAAAATATGCTGAAATGCTAAATAAGCATATGCAGTAATGACATATACAGCCAGTTTAATTTCATCCAACCGTATTGGTAGCCAAGGCAACACAGTTATGTGCAAATGCACAATTTGTTGCGTAGCAAGGAGCAAGCATGGACGCCGTAAAAGAAGTGCAGGCAGTAGAGCAAAGCCCGACCTGGCCGCAACTGTCACTGGAGCGCAGCCGCCAGGCCAGCCTGGTCGACCAGATTGTGCAGGAGGTAACCAGGCTGGTGCGCCAGAACGACCTGGCGCAGGGCAGCAAGATGCCATCCGTGCGGCAGTTTGCCAAATGTAACGCCGTCAGTACCTTTACTGTTGTGGAATCTTACGAGCGGCTGATCACCCTGGGCTTGCTGAGTTCACGCCGTGGCTCTGGTTATTTTGTCACCAAACCGGCCTGTACACCGCAGCCCATGGCGCAAGCCGTCATACCCAGCGCGCTGGATGCGCTTAGCCCCGATCTGTATTCTGGCGTGTCCAGCGCCCTGCCGGTAGGTTCTGGCTGGTTGCCGCCTGAGTGGTATGGCGATGATATTTTGCTCGACGCCCTGAAGCAATCCATGCGCATCCCTACCCAGCGCCTGCGTGGTTATGGCAATCCCCTGGGCTTTCCCAGCCTGCGCCAGCATCTGGCCAGCAGCCTGTCCCAAGAACTGTTCAGTGTTGACTCTGAACAGATTTTGCTGACCCATGGTGCTACCCATGGCTTTGACCTTATCCTGCGCACACTATGCAAACCCGGCGACACTGTACTGGTCGAAGACCCAGGTTATAGCAATCTGTTGTCGCTGATACGGCATCACGGTTGCATACCGATAGGCATAGCCCGCGATGAAAAAGGCCTGAACCTCGATAGCCTCATGGAAAAAGCCCTGCTGCACCAGCCCAAGCTGATGTTCGTGAATACGGTATTACAAAACCCGCTCGGCACCAGCCTGAGCCAGGCACAGGCACACCGCCTGCTGGCTCTGGCAGAACAGTTTGACTTCTGGCTGGTGGAAGATGATATCTACCGCGAGCTATGCCCGCGCCCTGAACCATCACTGGCAGCGATGGATGGTTTGCGCCGCGTGATACGGGTCGGCAGTTTTTCCAAGACGCTCTCTCCTACCCTGCGCGTTGGCTCTGTCTGCGCATCGCATTCGCTGATAGGTGAACTGTTGAGGGTGAAGATGCTGGCTGGTTTGACAACATCAGAAATCAATGAACGCGCCGTGCTGCATGCGATCAGCTCACGCCTGTACCGCCGCATGCTGGAAAAACTCAAACGGCAATTGGAAACATCACGCAACGCCAGCATGGACATGCTATTGGCCGCAGGTCTCACGCCCCTGGCAGAACCACGCGGCGGCATGTTCATCAGCGCTGGATGGAAAGACAGCAAGGCTAACGCCAGCAATATTGCCAGACAAGCTTTGCAGGAAGGCATCTTGCTGGCACCGGACGAATTCTTTAGCCTGCATGCCAGCGACTACCCCTGGTTCCGTTTCAATATCGCTTACAGCGATGCGGATACATTGAAAGCCTTTTTGATGAAACAGCGTCATGGATAGAGCACCGGATAAACTCACGCGCTCACGCGATGCGCTGGAAGCCCGCATCATGCAGGCGGCGGTCGAGGTATTTGCCGAGGCCGGTTATGCAGGTACGGCACTGGCATCGATTGCCGAACGGGCTGGCCTGTCAAAACAGAATCTGCTGTACTACTTCCCTACCAAACAAATCCTGTATGAAAAGGTGCTGGACCAGGTACTGGATCAATGGCTGGATCGTATGAACATACTGGCAGACCCCGACCATGACCCGGCAACATTGCTTGGCAATTACATACGGGCCAAGCTACGTTTTTCACGTGAGCAGCCACAAGCCTCACGTGTTTATGCGATGGAAGTCATCAGCGGTGCGCCTGTCTATGCCGAGACCATGCGTAATAAAATCCTGCCACTCTTGCAAAAAGATATAGCCGTTTTTGAAGCCTGGATGGCGGCTGGCAAGATCGCTGCTGTAAATACGACACACCTGTTATTTTCCATTTGGGCGATGACGCAGTCGTATGCTGACTTTGCCGCCCAGATGAGTCTGGTACTGGGGCATAGCCCACTGAATGAAAATGATTTTGAGGAGGCCGAGACATTAATTGTTGATATGGTATTGCACCGCCTGCACTTGAATACTGTTACATCCAGCGAAACCCCTGTCACTAGCACTGCAATGTGAACGTCTGTCAAATACCACATAATAAAATGATGCCTGAAGGCACTTCCCAAGAATTACTGGCATAATAAATTCCTATATTACAGACCGTTTCGATTGATTTTCTGACTACAAACGATGTTGCAGTGCAAATGATCGGGGGAGTGCATGAATCACGAACAGGAATCAGAAGAAGACTGGATCATTGAAGATGAAAGCAATGACAAGTCGCAAGAACAGCTGGAGACCTCATTTGAATCACACCCCTGGCGTCTGCTCATCGTAGACGATGAAGAAGACATACACGCCGTAACCCGGCTGGCCCTGAACAATATCGTTTTCAAGGGACGCCCGCTGGATATATTGTCAGCCCACAGTGCATCTGAAGCTTTTGATATTTTAAGCAGGGAAAACGACATCAACTTGATCCTGCTCGATGTCGTCATGGAAACCGATGATGCCGGTTTGCGCCTGGTAAAACGCATACGCGAAGAACTCAAGAATCAACTGGTACGCATCGTACTGCGCACTGGCCAGCCTGGCCAGGCACCTGAAAAAAGTGTCATTGTCGATTACGACATCAACGATTATAAAACCAAGACCGAACTGACTACCCAGCGCCTGTTTACCACGGTGATAGCCTCGTTGCGCGCCTATGAAGGTTTGCTGTCGATAGAACGCAGCCGTATAGGTTTGACACGCATACTGCAGGCATCCGCCAATTTGTATGAGTTGAAGTCATTGAAGGAATTTGCCTGTGGCGTGTTGAACCAGATCGGTGCCATACTTGATGTTGGTGCGGACGGTGTCTTATGCCTGTCACGCCACGCCGTTGGTACACCGGATGGCAGCCTGCAAGCCAGCATTATTGCCGCGACCGGCACTTACAGTGATTTTTCTGGATTAGATAAATTGCCGCAAGATTGTGAATGGACCGCCATCGTCGAAAAAGCCTTCAACGAAAAGAAAAGCCAGTTCCAGCATCCTGCTGATGTCTTGTTCATCCACACCAGGCAAGGCCATGAATTTGCCATCCTGGTGACGCCGCCCTGGCCGCTGGGACAAATGCAGCGCGACTTGCTGGAATTATTCTGCGACCGTATTGCTGCCGCATTTGATAACCGCTATCTGAACGAGCAATTGCAAAGAGCGCAGGAAGCCTCAGTTGTCGCCCTGACTGATCTGGCAGAATCACGGGATACCGATACAGGAGGCCATGTACAGCGCGTCTGCAAACTGACCAATGCGATCGCCAGCGAGCTCAAGCGGCGCAATAATTTTGCCACTGACCTGACACCACAATTCATGGAAATGGTGGGTATTGCCAGCATCCTGCATGATGTGGGCAAGGTGGCGACACCCGATGCCGTACTGCTGAAAGCCGGTGGTCACGACAAGGAAGAACGCATCATCATGGAATACCATGCGCTGGCGGGTGAAACCGTGCTGGCGCGCGCAGCCACCATGGTAGACGGGGTCAGCTACCTGACTTATGGCTCGCAAATTGCAGGCAGCCATCATGAGCATTTTGATGGACATGGTTATCCACGCAAATTGAAAGGGGAAGATATCCCCTTGTCGGCACGCATCGTTGCCGTGGTCGATGTGTTTGATGCTTTATTGCACCGCCGCCCCTACAAGGAACCCTGGTCACTGGAAGATACCATTGCCTATATCAAAACCAGGAGCGGTACACAATTTGACCCCTTGGTGGTGGATGCGCTGATCCATTATGTACAAACCGAGAAACCGGACTGGGTCGCCAGCGGCGAGCACTGACGAAGAACTTGCTTCAGTGTTGACAAGCTTTCACTTCGTCTGGACTGCTGCTCGCCAGCGCCTGGATAATCGGACACTGCACTTGCTGCGTTGATGATGCGCACTGGTGTATCAACTGTGTCAGCATGTCTTCCATCCTGTGCAAATCAAGCAGTTTGGCTTGTACTTGTAGCAAACGTTCCTGTGCGACATCGCGTATGGCTTGCCTGTCGTTACCATCTTCCAGCATCAGTAAATTGGCGATTTCATCGAGGCTAAAGCCCAGTTCTTGCGCCCTTTTGATAAAGCGTATGCGCTCTGCCAGATTTGCCGGATAAGTTCGAAAACCAGTGGCAACTGCGGGCACAGGCAGCAAATCACGGCGCTGGTAATAGCGTATGGTTTCTACCCCCACGCCCGCTGCCTTGGCCAATTGCCCTATCGTATATTGATCTGCATCAAGCATAGTTAAAAAGTCCTTGACTCTGTTCTTGGGTACGGAGTCTATGATAAGCCAATCAAGCTAATTTTGTATTGGAAGGAAAAACGATGACTCAAGACCACACCAATCACCAGCATAATGGCAGTTGCTGCGGGCACAAGCATGAAGTGCAGCCGGACAGTGACCAAGAAAAAGCGCAGGACAAGAAATTCACAGACCCGGTCTGCGGCATGCAAGTCAGCAAGAACCCGGAGAAAATGGCCCGTTTTCAAGGTACTGCCTACTATTTTTGCAGTACTTCCTGCGTCAGCAAATTCAATGCTGCGCCAGAAAACTATGTCAAGACCAAGAAGATCATCGGGCTAGGCAGCGTTGCTACTGTCAATAGCGATGCCATGCAAAGCGACGCTCAAGGTGAGCACAAGGATCCGGTTTGCGGCATGCGTGTCAATGCGCAAAGCCAGCATCAATTTGTACATGCAGGACAAAGCTATTATTTTTGCTGTAACTCTTGTCTGGAAAAATTCCGTAAAGATCCTGCTGCCTGGTTAGATCCGTCCAGGCGACCTGCCCCAAAAGCCGTGGCCAAGGATGCGATATTTACCTGCCCCATGCATCTGGAGATAGAACAAGTTGGCCCTGGCACTTGCCCGCTCTGTGGCATGGCACTGGAACCCAAGGAAGCCTCGGTAGAAGAAGATACCAGCGAACTGGACGATATGCGTCGCCGCTTCAAGTTCAGCCTGGTGTTGAGTTTGCCGTTGCTGGTCATGACCATGGGTGACATGTTGCCAGGCATGTCTTTTCACAGCCTGCTGGGTATGAGCGTTTTCAACTGGTTGCAATTCATCCTGGCGACGCCCGTGGTGTTATGGGCTGGCCTGCCATTTTTTGAACGTGCGCTGGCATCCTTCAAGACCATGCACCTCAACATGTTCAGTCTGATTGGCGTGGGCACGGCTGCCGCCTATGTATTCAGCCTGGTGGCATTACTGTTACCAGATGTCCTGCCAGCAGCCTTCAAGATGAATGGCATGGCGCCACTGTATTTTGAAGCTGCGGCCGTCATCATTACTTTAGTCTTGCTTGGGCAGGTACTGGAATTACGCGCACGTTCGCAAACCAATGCAGCAATTAAAGCACTGCTTGGCTTGACACCAGCGACTGCGATACGCATTGCTGCCGATGGCAGCGAGACTGAAATTGCACTGGACGAAGTGCTACTTAATGATAGCTTGCGTGTCAAACCAGGCGCGCATATTCCTGTCGATGGCGTATTGCTGGATGGTCATAGCAATGTTGACGAAGCCATGCTGACAGGTGAACCACTACCCGTCAGCAAACGGGCCGGTGACAAGGTCAGCGCTGGTACGATCAACCAGCAAGGCAGTTTCAGCATGCAGGCGCAACGCATAGGTAAGGACACTTTGCTGGCCAGCATCATCTCTCTCGTGAATCAGGCTGGACGTTCACGTGCGCCGATACAGAAACTGGCCGACCAGGTATCCGGCTGGTTTGTACCCGGCGTGATTGCCGCTGCCGTGCTGGCTTTTATAGGCTGGGCTATCTGGGGGCCTGCACCGGCACTGGCGAATGGTTTGATGGCTGCAGTATCAGTACTGATCATCGCCTGCCCTTGTGCGCTTGGCCTGGCAACACCGATATCAGTCACCGTTGGCATAGGCCGCGGTGCCCATGATGGTGTCTTGATCAAGGATGCCGAGGCACTGGAAAGACTGGAGAAAATCGATACCCTGCTGATAGACAAAACCGGCACGCTGACCGAGGGTAAACCAACACTGCAAAACTTTAGCGTCGCCAGTGGCGAATCAGAAGCAGATTTGCTGGCGCTGGCAATGGCACTGGAGCAACGCAGTGAACACCCTGTTGCCCATGCAATCGTCAGCTATGCAGAAACTCGCGATGCCAAGCCCGTTGCCATCAGAGATTTTACGTCCATCACAGGCAAGGGTGTCAGTGCCAAATTTGAAGACAAGACAGTCTTGCTGGGCAATCCGGCGCTTCTGGAAGAGCATGCGATCAGCATGTCTGGTTTTGAGCAACAAGTCGCCGATTTGCAGATGCAGGGGCATACCGTCATGTTGATGGCAGTCAATCAAAAAGCCGTGGCCTTGCTGAGCGTGGCTGACAAGATCAAGAGCAACAGCAAGGAAGCAATAAACCAATTACAGCAACAGGGTATGCATATCATCGTACTGACTGGCGACAATGCCGTCACAGCACAGGCAGTGGCAAAACAACTGGGGCTGGATGATGTGCGCGCCGACTTGCTGCCTGCAGAGAAATTCCGCATTGTGCAGGAGTTGCAGGCACAGGGCCGCGTGGTGGCCATGGCAGGCGATGGCATCAATGACGCACCTGCATTGGCACAGGCAGATGTGGGCATCGCCATGGGCAGCGGCACTGATGTTGCCATGCATAGCGCCCATGTGGTGCTAGTGAAAGGTGACTTGCGCGGCATCGTCAAAGCCCGCTCCCTGAGTCAACAGGCGATGAAAAACATCAGGCAAAACCTGTTCTTTGCCTTTGCCTATAATTTTGTGGGCGTGCCTGTGGCTGCCGGGCTTTTGTATCCGTGGTTTGGGATTTTGCTTAGCCCCATGATAGCTAGTGCAGCGATGAGCTTGAGTTCAGTATCGGTGATCAGCAATGCCCTGCGCTTGCGGCATGCCAAACTATAGTATTGAAGCGAGAGGAACAGGTAGAATACGCGCCTGTCCCTGCCAACACCTGGCATTGCCTTCGTAAATAGAAAAATTCATGCGTCTTTCCGTCCTGGCTATTGTTATATCTGCCCTGTTTATTCCACGTGTACACGCTGCCGAAAAACCCATCAGCGCGACCGTCTATGTTGCAGGTGATATCGCCGACTGTAGAAAAATCCCGCCTCTGGAAAATATGGCAGCCAAAACTGCAGAACTGATTGCTGCCGGCCTGGCAAAGGACAGCATGGCAAGAGCAATTACCTTGGGTGACAACACTTATCCTGTCGGCAAGCCCAAAGAATTTGGCAAATGTTATGATCCAACCTGGGGGCGCTTCAAGGATAAAACCCTGCCCTCGCCCGGCAACCATGATTACGGCACGCCCAAGGCTTCGGGTTATTACAATTACTTTGGTGAACTGGCCGGGCCAGACAGGCGCGGTTATTATGCAACTCAATTGGGCAAGTGGCTTATCCTTTCACTCAACAGCAATCTCGCCCCTGCCCAGATGCAAGTGCAATTGAAATGGCTGAAAGAAGAACTGGGCAGCAACAAGCAAAGCTGCACTCTGGCCTTCTGGCATCATCCTGTGTATAGCTCTGGCGGCCACGGCAATAATAAAAACATGCAAGAAGCCTGGACCATGCTGGCTGCTGCAAAAGCAGATATCGTGCTGACTTCACACGATCACGATTACGAACGCTTCGCCCCACTTGATGCGAATGGCGACCGGGATGACAAAAATGGTATACGCAGTTTTGTCGTTGGCACAGGTGGTGCCAGGTTGACGCCTATGTTTTTTCCCAAGGGTGCGACAGAAATCCGCGATAACTCTACCCACGGGGTATTGAAGCTGAGCCTGCATGACAAGTCCTATGAGTGGGAATTCTTGTCTGTGCCAGGACAAAGCCTCATTGATAAAGGCCGGGCTGCCTGCCACTGATCAGCCTCCTCAGCTTATAGTTGATATAGCTTGGCAAACCGTTAGTCTAGCCTTCTACACATATGCGGCTGCCAGTGTTGTCAGGCGATACTCGAGAATTGCCTGGCATTTATACCGTGCCGCGAGCATTCTGACGCTCTGATCCTTGCAGGGCCAGGAGGCCAAGATTAATCAGGTTCGGCATATCACCTTGGCAATATTTGGGTTATACGGAATACGAAATGGATGATATCGTCCATATCAAATTCAGATGATGATTCCGGATTTTTTTGCACTATACTCAAGTACGGCTCAACAACTTAGTCAGCTTTGCTGCCTGGCTTGTCACTTCCCGCGTCCGCCAGACGCATCATGGAGTCGTTATGCATATAGAAGAAACCCTCAGGCTGGATTTCAAGGATGTTTTGATACGTCCAAAACGGTCCACCCTCACCTCCCGTTCCCAGGTCAATCTGGAACGTGAATTCGTTTTCCATCATTCCCGCAAGACTTATCACGGTATCCCCATCATTGCTGCGAATATGGATTCTACCGGCACCATGGAAATGGCCGCCGCGCTGGACCCGCATCAATTATCTGTCGCCTTGCACAAGCATTATGATGAAGATGCGCTGGTCGACTATTTCTCTGCCTTGCAAAGAAAAGCGACGGCCTTTTATTCCATGGGTATCACCCAGTCCGATTTCGAGAAGTTTTCAGCCGTCATGGCACGCGCCCAGAACGCCATAGAATATGTCTGCATAGACGTAGCAAACGGGTATACCGAAGGCTTTATCAACTTCGTCAAAAAAGTGCGCACCACTTACCCGCACCTGACCATCATGGCTGGCAATGTGGTAACTGGCGACATTACTGAAGAATTGATACTGGCTGGTGCCGATATCGTCAAGGTGGGCATAGGACCTGGCTCAGTCTGTACCACGCGCAAGATGACGGGCGTGGGTTATCCGCAATTATCAGCGGTGATTGAGTGTGCCGATGCAGCGCACGGTCTGGGCGGACAAATCTGCGCCGATGGTGGCTGCGTCGTGCCGGGTGACCTGGCCAAGGCCTTTGGTGCCGGTGCCGACTTCATCATGCTGGGTGGCATGCTGGCTGGCCATGATGAATGTGCAGGTGATTTGATAGAACGCGATGGCCAGCAATTCAAGCGCTTTTACGGCATGAGCAGCCGCGCTGCTATGGACAAATATGCCGGTGGTGTCGCCAAATACCGTGCATCTGAAGGCAAGGAAGTACTGATACCTTACCGCGGCCCGGTGGAAGCAACTTTGCAGGATATTTTGGGTGGGGTACGTTCAGCATGCACTTACGTGGGTGCACACAAACTGAAGGAATTGACCAAGCGCACGACTTTCATCCGGGTGACACAGCAATTGAATGAAGTGTTCGGAAAATCCTGAAACACATAAACACTGTTTATCACTAAACGCCTTGACGATAAATTAGTAACAATACTACAAGCCAACTTCGAAAGAAGTTGGCTTTTTTTTCACAATTCGTATCATTTAAATGATTTAGCCAGCATTTGGCACAAATCCTGCATAGTTACGCGCAAGTAAAGTAGTTTTGATCTGGGTATTTTCATGATTTCAATCACTTCTGTGATTTGAATATTGCTAAGTGGCTATATCCATGGCAGGATAGCCGTTCGGATTTGTGAAAATTTCCTTAGCAGTGAACAAACTGGTTTTGCACCAAATAAATGCATTTATTTTTTGATTGCACCATTTTTTTGCATCGATGCTTTTTGCTGTGAAACAGCCGCTTGCTTGATTTAATTTTGGCTTTAAAACGGTCTTTTGTCTGGAGTAATATGAAAACGGTAGTCATTAAAAAAACAGGGAAGTTGTCATTTCTTACTTTCAGCCTGGCATCCAGTGCGCTGCTCATTAGCGCTTGTCAAAAGACCCCTGAACCGGCTCCTGTTGCCAGCGTACCTGATGCGCCTTCATCTACCCCCATGCCTACTGGTCTGGTGAAAAATCCTGTCAAACATGCCGATACTGCCGACGTGACCAAGTGGATGGATATGGCATCCAACAAGTCTGCTGCGCAAATCGCCAAAGAAGAAAAACTGGCGAAAGAAGCAAAAGAAGCCAAGGAAGCGAAAGAGGCTAAAGACGCCAAAGATGCAAAATTGGCAGCTGAGGCGAAAGCCCTGGCAGCCAAAGTCAAAGAAGTGCCTAAGGTCGCTTCTGCCACAGCAACTGCGCCAGCCCCAGTACCTAAACCTGTAGAAGCACCACCACCAGTGGTCGCTGCGGCACCCAAACCAGCGCCAGTTGCGGCACCGGTAGAAAACCTGACCTTGAAAGTTATCTCCAGCGTACAACCGAAATACCCCAGCACTGCAGTGCGTGCCGGTATCACTTCAGGCGTTGTCAGCGCTCGTGTACATGTTGATACTGATGGCAAAGTCTCGCAGGTAGAAATCGTCAAAGCCAATCCACCCAAGCATTTTGACAAGGAAGTGATTGCGGCAGCATCTCAATGGAAATATGCACCCATCTCCAAACCCTTGACGACTCTGCTGGAATTCAATTTCAAGCTCGATAATTAAAGAGTCAAAATTCAAGATTTATAATTAAAAAAAGCCAGCCTGATATTAAATCAGACTGGCTTTTTTTATGTTTACTGCTTGCTCAGCCTAGTCGCAGACTCTGACGTTGATCCTGATTGGCTGCTTGCGCTTTTTTGAACTTGCCAGCGTTACCCGTTTTACCAGCGCCGACGCCTTCTGCCATGCCTGCCATTTTGAATACACCCACCACCTGATGTAAATTATCAGCCTGTTCCAACAAGCTTT
Source organism: Undibacterium sp. Ji83W (assembly GCF_049340385.1). Classification (NCBI taxonomy): domain Bacteria; kingdom Pseudomonadati; phylum Pseudomonadota; class Betaproteobacteria; order Burkholderiales; family Oxalobacteraceae; genus Undibacterium; species Undibacterium sp. Ji83W. The sequence continues at coordinate 177,298 of NZ_JBMPOZ010000012.1, forward strand.
GGGCCGCAGCAGCGGCTTCTTCCACCAGGGCAGCATTATGCTGGGTCACCTGGTCCATCTGGATGATCGCCACATTCACCTGCTCGATCCCACGACTTTGCTCGCCGCCTGCCGCAGCAATCTCGCTCATGATGTCAGCCACCTGCTTGACCGAAGTCACGATCTGGCTCATCGTAACGCCAGTTTCATCCACCAGTGCAGTACCTGCATCAACTTTGGATACCGAGTCTCCTATCAATTGCTTGATCTCTTTGGCAGCACTGGCTGATCTTTGCGCCAGATTGCGCACTTCAGAAGCAACAACTGCAAAACCACGACCCTGCTCACCAGCCCTGGCAGCTTCGACTGCAGCGTTCAAGGCCAGGATATTGGTCTGGAAGGCAATGCCATCGATGACGCCAATGATATCGACAATTTTGCGCGAACTATCCTTGATAGCTCCCATGGTATTGACCATTTGCCCAACCACGTCCCCACCCTTGCTGGCAAAGTCTGATGAAGACATGACCAGTTGATTGGCTTGCGCGGCGCTGGCGGCATTATGTTGTACGGTTGAAGTCAGCTCTTCCATCGACGACGCAGTTTCTTCGAGTGAGCTGGCCTGACTTTCAGTACGTTCAGACAAATCCAGATTGCCCGTGGCAATCTCGTTCGATGCAGTAAAAATAGTGTCGGTGCTGGTCCTGACCTGCCTGACTATATTGATCAAACTCTGGTTCATATTCGACAAGGCTTGCAACAATTCGCCCGCCTCATCTTTCGAGCTGATCTTTATGTCCTGACGCAAATCACCGGCAGCGATATTGTTTGCGATATCAATCGCATAATTCAATGGACGCGAAATGCTGCGTACCAGCCATACACCCATGGCAGACGCAAACAGCACGGACAATATAATAAACAAGGACGCAAATACCTGGAAACGGCCAAAGAAACTTTGCGAAGCTTCATATTCAGACTTGCCAACGTTAAGTTGCAATTGTATGAGCCCATCCATGGATTCTTTCATGGATAAAAACAAGGGGTCCACTTTGCTGTTGAATAACTTCGAAGCCGCATCCATGTCTTTATTTTTCAGCGCTGTCAAAGTCGGATTCAAACCCTCTTCCAGGAATTGTTTGCGTCTTGCCGCAAACTGGTCAGCCAGGGCTTTTTCTTCTGGCGTCAGATATGTCGCCATGTACTCGCTCCAGATCTTGCTCGCCTCAGCCTTGCCTGCTTCAACAGCGGTGATGTGGGCTGGAGCTTTTTCCGGGGCATCAATTATTGCCTTGGCTGTAACGACCTGGTTTCTCATGAGCAGGCGTATCACGCCGTCCAGTTGTCCCAGCGCGACCAGCCTGTCGTCATAGACGGTTTTAATCGAATTATTGCTGGCATTCAAACTCAGGTAGCCAGCAGAACCTATGGCCAATACAAGCAAAGACAATAGAATAAAACTGAAAATCAGCTTGGTCTTGATACGAATATCCTGAAACATACTAGCCTCCGTAACATCGGGCGGATGGTGAACAACCATAAGTCAGCGTATCGCCTGCGAGGTATTTACTTCTAAATTGCAGGGACAACGGGGATGAGCGCATCAGAACTGGCCTGATGCGTGATTTGACTTTAAATGCTAAAAGGCAATAACTCAAGGCGCGACAAGTAATTCAACAATGCCTGAGCTATTTCCCCCACAAAGTATGAAAGATTGTTTCCATACACAAATATCGGTAGGAAATTTGAAAAATGTGGAAATTACTTTGCCTGATTATCTACATCACCAGTTGCCAGCTTGCGCAACACCTGGGCAGCCGCCATCAGACCGAAAGACGCTGTGACAACGATGGACGAACCAAAGCCGGCACAATTCAAACCAGTGACACCTGCACTGGCATTGTTATTGGTAGCGGCGTCGACACCGGCATTGGCATCGACTTCACAAACTTCGGCAGTCTCTGGCACGCTCAAGGCTTCCATGGAGAACACTGCATCAATGCCAAATTTACTTTTTGCCCCGCGCGGGAAACCATGGTTTTGACGCAGGCGTTTGCGCACCAGTGCCAGCAAAGGCTCTTGCTCGGTACGTGAGAGATCACGAATTTCTATCTTGCCGGGATCAGTCTGTCCACCTGCTGCACCTATGGTAATCAGCGGTATAGCATGTTGGCGGCAATAGGCAATCAGGGCCGTCTTGGCTTTGACATTGTCGATGGCATCGATCACATAATCAAAACCTGGCTGACCGAGCATGGCATCAAGATTGTCTGGCGTGACAAAGTCTTCGACTTCATTCACCTTGCAATAGGGATTGATCAGGGCAATCCGTTCGGCCAATGCAGTGACCTTGGCCTTGCCGACCGTATCAGTATTTGCCTGTATCTGGCGATTGATATTTGATTCAGCCACATTATCGAGATCTATCATGGTGATACGGCCTATGGCACTACGCGCCAGCGCCTCCACTACCCAGGAGCCTACACCACCGACGCCAATAACGCAGACATGCGCCTGCTTGAAACGCTCAAGACCTGCGGCTCCATATAGACGGGCAATACCACCAAAGCGGCGTTCAAAATCGATATCTATTACATCTTGCATAAGAAAATTGCGCCCGCAGGCTGGACATTGTAAGCAGGCGCTATTTTACTTGATGCGGCTCAAGCCGTGACTTTACCTGCCGGCTTTGCGCTTCAAATCAGAGAACAGCGAAAATACCCATGGCCTGGTCGCCATCAGCAGCGCCATGCCCTGCCTTTGTTCTGATGACAAGCTGGCATCAATATCTGCCAGCTCGTTAAATTCAGTCAGCAGGCGTGCCATTTTTCTTTGCAAAACAGCAATCGATGCTGCACTGAGTTCGCGGGTTTCAAAGCGTAAAACTGCCTGCTCTTCATGAAAGTCGCTCTGCAAAAATTCTTCCATGACTTGCGACTGATATTTCTTGCGTATAGGCCCGCCATCACGCCATTGCAGGGTGGTGTGAGTCAGTAATTTGATGCGGTTATTTGGATGAAGTTCGATCAAGCCCAGACGCTCAAGCTTCATCAATAACTGTAATAACTCAGTTTCTGCAATCTCAAATTGCCGGGCAATTTCCTTGACTTGCCATTGATTCAGCAAGAGGTAAAACACGCCCAGCAGCCTGGGTTGCTCTGCCAGTGTTTGTTCCTGCGACTCAGTTAATTCCCCCTTCAACTCTTGCTGGCCGCGTGCCAGCCTTGCCAGTTCCAGGAAATCCAGTTCCAGCAACTGGCAGATGGATTCCAGCCTGCGGACTGTAAACGTCGATTCAGAAAACAAACGTTTCACGCTGGCTTCACTGATTTGCAAATGAGCAGCCAGCTGCGCATAGGTCAGGCCTTTTTGTTTCAGGTGCTTTTTCAGGGCAATCGTGATTTGTTGAGTCAGGTTCATGGCAGGTCCATTTTTTTGGAGATATTTGAATGACTTGTGACAAGACCAAAAAGCTCACCAATGAGGCACAAAGGCACAGAGAAAAGCATAGATGGCTGTAGATTCACTCGCTTTTCTCCGTGCCCCTCTGTGCCCCCTCTGTGTCTCTGTGTTGAGAGGTCTTCTATAAAAACTTAACGTCACTTCACAAACGGCTAAAGGTATTGATATTCAATACTAATTTTTATTAGATTGTATATCAATACCTTAAATTGCAAAATGCAATCTTCAAATCGGGAGAAAACAACATGCCTAACAAAAACCAGTCGCATAGCGCAGTCAATGTAAATGACGTGCATTCCGCACTCAATCTCACCCAAGTAAGCAAGATCGTTGAGGTAAACAATCTCGCTCAGCTTGCCAGTACATTGGCCGCAGCAAAAAACAATAACAAAAAGATCGCCATCAGCGCAGGCCGCCATGCCATGGGCGGGCAGCAGTTTGCTGAAGATGCGGTCTTGCTGGACATGCGCGGCATGGACAAAGTACTCAACTTTGACCGCGAACTGGGCATCGTCACGGTCGAGGCTGGCATACAGTGGCCTGCGCTGATTGACTATCTGGAAGCAGCACAAAAAGACAGCCTGCATCAATGGGCGATACGACAAAAACAAACAGGAGCAGATGACCTGAGCATAGGTGGTTGCCTGTCTGCGAATGTGCATGGTCGTGGCCTGCAAATGCGCCCGTTTATTGATGATGTAGAAAGCTTCAGCCTGCTTGATGCGCAGGGAAGCTTGCAGCACTGCAGCCGCGACAGCAATCGTCATCTGTTCAGGCTGGTCATAGGTGGTTATGGCATGTTTGGCGTCATTACCAAAGTCAGCCTGCGTCTGACGAAAAGACAAAAAATGCGGCGTGATGTCAGCGTTATTACGCTGGATAATTTGATGCCTGCATTCCAGCAACGCATAGACTCTGGCTACGCTTATGGCGACTTCCAGTTCTCCATCGACCCTGCCAGCCCTGATTTTTTACAGCGAGGCGTATTTTCCTGTTATTGCCCGGTATCAGACACCAGCAGCATCCGGGAAGAGCATGCGCTCAGTGATGAGCAATGGCAGCAATTGCTGGTACTGGCCCATGTGGACAAGAGCCGCGCCTTTGATTGCTATGCCCAGCACTATATGGCCAGTTCTGGTCAAATTTACTGGAGCGACCGGCTGCAGCAAACTACCTATCTGGATGGTTATCACAAACAGATAGATGGCCTGCTTGGACACCGTGGTTCGGAGATGATAGGTGAGTTGTATGTACCCAGAGCTGAACTACCCGCCTTCATGCGCGATGCAGCACAGGATTTTCGCCAGCATGGTGTCGATCTCATCTACGGCACTGTTCGCTTGATAGAGGCAGACACAGAAAGCTTCTTGCCATGGGCCAGGCAAGACTATGCCTGCGTGATTTTCAATCTGCACACAGAACATACAGAAAGTGGCATCGCCGCTACGGGCGCAACATTTCGTCGCTTGATCGATCTTGCGATCAAACGTGATGGCAGTTTCTACCTGACTTATGGACGCTTTGCGACGATAGAACAAATCCGCCACTGCTATCCCAACTTTGAAAACTTCCTGGCTTACAAACATCGTTTTGACCCTGAACTGTTATTCCAGAGTACCTGGTTCCAGCATCATGCAGCCATGTTTTCTGCACACCTGGAGCAGGCAGCATGAAGACGAATCAAGCCAGCAATACTGCACTGATCGTTGCAGCCGGGGTACAAATGTTGGCGCGTGATCCGGACTATCGCGCTATGGTGCCAGACAGCATGGCCGCGCATGGCCAGCGCTTATTGCGTGCCAGCCACCCGCGCCTGTCCAGCCTCGTTACACGCCACTGGTTTCGCACGCTGGCATATGCAGCGGAAAAAATTACCCTGCCTGGCATCTTGCTGCACTATGTCTTGCGCAAGAAAGTCATCAGGGATTATGTTGCGCAATCCATCGCTGCTGGCACACGTCAGATCGTCTTGATAGGTGCTGGCTACGATACCCTGTGCATGGAATTGGCCGAGCAGCAAGCCGGGCTGAAATTGATAGAAATCGATCATCCGGCGACACAGGCCGTGAAGCGCGCTGCAGCAGGAACATCACACGCAAATCGCATTCACTGCATCGCTGCTGAACTGGGCAAGCAAAGCCTGGCAGAGGTATTAGGCAGCTGCAAAGACTTTGATGCAAACCTGAAGACCGTGTTCATCGCAGAAGGCTTGCTCATGTATTTGACGGTCAGTGACATTGCTACGCTATTAAAGCAAATGAAAATGGCGGCCCATGATGCCTCATTGATTTTTACATGGATGGAAATCCAGGCAAACGGCCAGCCCAATTTCCGCCCGGCCAGCAAGCTCATCGATTTTTTCCTCAAGAAAAAAGCCGAACCGTTTTTGTCCGGCATGGCACAAGACCAGGTTGCAATATTTTTGCAGCAACATGGTTTTAATCTGAAAGACTTGAAAGAAAGCATTGCTGCTGCCCAGCAGGCAAGCCAGAGCAAGCCTATTGCAGGGGAATATATTTGCCTGGCGCATAGCTAAGCGCACTTGAGTAAGCACGCCTGAATTTGATATGACGCAAGCATGGCTAGCCTGTCTATTGCATAATGGGCATACCCAATATATGCAAAGTGAACATGAATACTTTATTCGACAGTGCCCCAGGCTTTGATCAGCCCCTGGCAGTACTCAAGCATTGCCATGATCGCATACGCAAGCAATTGGCGACTATGGCCAAGCTGCTTGAACACTTGCCTACGCACGGGGCAGACAAGGATGCCCAACAGGCTGCGCAGTCTGTGTTGAATTATTTCATCAAGGCAGCGCCCTTGCATCACGAAGATGAAGAGATCAATTTATTGCCTGAGCTACAAGTGACAGCCAAAGATGAAGATGCAGCCCTGCTAGCCAGTCTGTTGCCAAAAATCCTTAGCCAGCATGAAGACATGGCAGCGCAATGGCAGCAATTGGAAAAGCAGCTAAGTGCCATCGTCAACACAGACGATGGTGCACCTGCCACTTTGTCGGCAGCGTCTGTGCAAGCTTTCAATGATTTGTATACCGAGCACATGCAAACAGAAGAAACCCAGATCGCCCCCATGGCAAAGCGCTTGTTTTCTGAAGCGCAAATGGCAGCACTGGGCGCTGCCATGCAGGCGAGACGTGGCATAGCCGCATAAAACATTTCCAAAAAAATCTGAACACTTTATCAAGGAAAACCATGTCCGTAGCTGATATCCGCACCGACTATAAAAAAGCCAGCCTGGCTGAATCTGATGTCACCGCTGACCCATACAGCCAGTTTGCCAGCTGGTTTGATCAGGCTTTGAAAGCCGATGTGGCAGAGCCAAATGCCATGACCCTGTCCACAGTAAATGCAGAAGGCAGGCCCAGCTCACGCATCGTCCTCATCAAGGAATTTGATGCCCGCGGTTTTTCCTGGTTCACCAATTACGATAGTGCCAAGGGGCAGGATCTGGAAAGTAATCCTCATGCTGCCCTGCTGTTTTTCTGGATTGCACTGGAAAGGCAGGTACGCATAGAGGGCCGCATAGAAAAACTCAGCGATGCAGAAAATGATGCCTACTTCAATAGCCGCCCGCTAGGCAGCCGCCAAAGTGCGCTGGCATCGCAACAAAGCCAGCCCATCGCTGACCGCGAAGCACTGGAAAAAAAACTGGCTGCCGTGGTGGCAGAATTTGGCGATCGCCCACCACGCCCTGCTCACTGGGGTGGTTACCGGCTGTTGCCAGAGCGCGTAGAATTCTGGCAAGGCCGCAGCTCGCGTCTGCATGACCGTATCATCTATACCCGTGATGAAAATGGCGCATGGAAAATTTCCCGCTTGCAACCTTAAAACTATTCAGCAACCCTGACTAGCTTCCTTGAGGAGATAGTCAGGGACCCAAATTGGCATGAGGCCAGATAGACCGTGGTATTCTCGGTGTTTTTTTCCCCACACCTAAGCTCATGCCCAAGAAAAAGATCTTGTTATTAAGCGTTTCCGCTGGCGCTGGTCACAAGCGTGCCGCCGAAGCCATAAAGGCAACGGCACTGACATATCCTGCCGATACTGAAGTCTTGCATCTGGACGTGATGGATTTTGTCACCGCCGGGTTTCGCAAGATTTATACTGATTTCTACATCAAACTGGTCAATAAAGCGCCAACGCTATGGGGTTATCTTTATCACGCCTCCAATGAAGCGCAATCTGACAGCACCATGGAGAAACTCAGGCGTGGCATAGAGCGCCTGAACGCCCGCCCCTTGTTGCAAGCGATTGCCGACTTTGCGCCGGATGTCATCATCTGCACTCATTTCTTGCCAGCAGAAATGCTGTCCCGCCTGTTGCGCAAAGAAAGGCTGCATTGCCCGGTCTGGGTACAAGTCACTGACTTTGATTTGCACAGGATGTGGGTGCATGAACACATGGCAGGCTATTTTGCCGCCAGCGAAGAAGTGGCAGATCGCATGCGCATCAATGGCATACCGGCTGAACGCATCCATGTCACGGGCATCCCTATCATGCCGGCTTTTACGCAACATCTGGACAGGAAAACCTGCGCAGCAGAATTCGGCCTTGACCCTGCACTGCAAACCTTCATGCTGATGGGTGGTGGAGCGGGTCTTGGTGGTTTGGACGAGGTAGCCGAGCGCCTGCTTTCCCTGCCTGGCAATTTCCAGCTCATCGTGCTGGCAGGTAAAAATGCCCCTGCCCTGCAAGCCTTGCAAAAACTGGCTTTGCGTTACCCTGGCCGCTTATTACCCCAAGGCTTTACCGATAAAGTGGAACGCCTGATGGCTTGCGCCGATCTGGTGATCACCAAGCCCGGTGGCCTGACTACATCTGAGTGCCTGGCCATGGGTCTGCCCATGATCGTCAACTCACCTATTCCGGGACAGGAAGAACGCAATGCTGACTTCTTGCTGGAACAAGGCGTTGCGCTAAAAGCCTATGATGACGTCAGCCTGGCTTATCGCCTGAATTACCTGTTGCAGCATCCCGCTAAATTGCGCGACATGCATGACAAGGCCCAGGCTATGGGTAGGCCGCAGGCTGCAACGCAGGTCTTGCAAACCATATTGGCTACCCCAGCTTGAGATTTAGTTTGAATATGAAATCTGCGAACAACTCAGCTAAAAATTCAGCTAATCATTCAGCTAAAAACACATTCGTGCCCTTCCTGATCTGCTTTGCCTTTGTCTGTGTACTGGCGCTATTCTTTGCGCAAGTTGAAATCCAGATCGAAGGCAGTGGCGGCTGGGCTGCAAATCTGCCAACCTGGCGTATAGAAAAACACTGGCTGCTGGATATCTTCTGGGGTGGCCGGGCGATGACGGGTTACCACGCCTGGGTATTCCCTTTTATTACCCTGTTTTTTCATTTACCCTTTGCCATGATGCAGCAATGGTCAGCAAAGCTTGAATGCCGTGCTATCGCCAGCATCATGACTTTCTGGGTGGTCGAGGATTTTTTATGGTTTGTCATCAATCCGGCTTACGGCATTTCGCGGTTTACCCCTCATGATGTGCCATGGCATATTCATTGGCTGCTGGGCGTGCCTACCGATTATTGGGTAGGATTCATCGGTGCCACTTTTCTCTATATTTATTCGTACAAAAACCATGCTCAACAAAATGCGAAGTAAACGGCTGAAGGCCAGCCTGAAAACCTGGTCCTCATTTGCCAGGCTGGCTGCAATTTCTTGCTCCAGTCTGCTATTGATGGTCAATGCTGCCAGCGCGCAAACGGCGCGACCTGACGATTGGGCCACTCCGGTTGCCGAGACTCAAAATCTGTACCGCGTGAACCAGGACTTTTACCGCAGTGCCCAGCTCGGCAGCAAAGATGTGGCGCTATTGCAGTCGCTCGGCATCAAGACTGTGGTCAGCTTGCGTTCCTTTCATTCTGATACCAGCATATTCAAAGATTCCAACATCAAGTTGCAACGCATAGGTATCAATACCTGGAGTATCAATGATAGCAATGTCATCTCGGCCCTGCGTGCCATCAAGGCTGCAGAAAAAGATGGCCCGGTGCTTTTGCATTGCATGCATGGCGCTGACCGTACCGGTCTGGTGACGGCCATGTACCGTATCCTGTATCAGGCCTGGACAAAAGAGAAGGCATTGGAAGAGTTAATGAAGGGTGGCTATGGTTACCACAGCATGTGGAAAAACATTCCTGAATATCTGAAAAACGTGAACATAGAAAAAATACGCGAAGGTGTGAATAAACCATGAAGTACGTATCTGTTTTAATAGGCATCACCTCCAGCTTGCTATTACTGTCAAGCACACAAGCAGCACAACTCGACGCCAGCAAATTCACTGAAACGCAAGTGCAGTTGATAGATCAAAGCAAGGCTGACAGCAATGGCAAGACTTTCGCTGCAGGCACCATACTCAACGCCCCAGTCGCCAAAGTATGCGCCACCATACAGGCTTATGAAGATTATCCCAGCTTCATGCCCAATACCACAAAAGTCAAAGTCACACGCCAGCCAGATGAGTCTGCGCTGGTAGATTTCACATTGAATCTGCCGCTGGGTAAAGTCAAAAAATACCGTCTGAAAATGACACCCAAAGTCAGTCCTGCCACATGTAACCTGAGCTGGAAATTACAGCCCTGGGAAGGCTTGAAGCAGGAAGAAACCATCGCTGACACTTCAGGATATTGGGAACTGACTGCCCTGGCAGATAACCCCGCCAAGACTGTCGTCAAATACCAGGTGTTTACCGACCCGGGGCCAGTGCCCATGGGTCTGGGCTGGATAGTTGATAGCATGAGTAAGGACAGCATACCCAAGATGATGGATGCGCTCAGGAATAAGTTGCGTTGATCTGCGAAAAAAAAAAAGAGTCGCCGACTCTCCTTTTTGCTACGCAGCGAACTCGCTGAATCAGCATCATCTCAATGCGTTTAACCTATCAATTTGCTGGCAAACATCTTCCTGGCCTTGGCTACCTTTGGTGCCACCACGAATGAGCAATAACCTTGTTCTGGATGCTGGCGGAAATAATTCTGGTGATAGTCTTCCGCAATATAAAACATCGGTGCCTGGCTGACCTCAGTCACGATGGCGTCATCCCACACCATCGCCATTTCCTTGACGACTTGCTCTGCTGTTGCCTGCTGTTGCGCATCGTGAAAAAATATCACGGAGCGATATTGTGTGCCGCTATCATTGCCTTGACGGTTCAGTGTAGTCGGGTCATGGATGGTAAAGAAAATTTCCAGTAAATCCCTGTAGTTGACGATGGCCGGGTCAAAGCTCAGGCGCACCACTTCTGCATGACCGGTTTTGCCGGTACAGATTTGTTCATAAGTGGGTTGATGTACCGCCCCGCCAGAATAGCCGGACTCTACCTTCAATACCCCGCGAATTTGCTGGAACACCGCTTCGGTACACCAAAAGCAACCGCCCCCCAGGGTGGCAAATTCAGTTGATGTCGTGGTCATGACTTTCTCCTAGTTTATATAGCAGCTTAATATCCTTAGTCTGCTTACAAGCCATTTTCTTACATTTATGAATTATTTGCTCACGGGCTGAAGCCAGATGCAAGTGCAGCAATTTCAGGGCCGACCAACTTACCCGACTTTTGTCTCTAGCCAAAGGCAGCCAATATGCACTACAGCAGAATGAGGATCAGAAACACCTTAGTCGAAATTCCGCTAAATGTGAATTAATGTAACCAGACAATCCAAAGATTACAAAAACTTACACGACAATATGAAAGGAAATACTTGGAATACGACTAAAATATTTCCTCAATTTTGGCACTGGTGAACAGCTGTACGGGACACAGCAAAACCAGTCAAAATCTGCTCACATCCTTTAGAGATGGCGGATACCAGAATTTAATTGCCAGACCAGCTCTGGCGCATATCTTCTCTTTGCTATTTCAATAAGTACATCATGTTAATTGACGTTATCAAAAACGGTTTCAGGACTATCTTCAGAGTGCGCCATGACCGCGAACTGCCGCCCGCTGGCCCCAAACCGGCATTTGGCAGCACTGTCGTTTATAACCGCCTGAAGATGCAATTGATTGTGCCTATTGACTATGAACAATGGGAATGGCTGACCGAAAAAGGCTGGCGCACGCTGGACATGCGCTCAAACCGCCGCCGTTATTTCAAGGTGCCGCGCAAAGCGGTAACTCGCCTGCTGCATGCTGATGAAACTGAGCGCGAAATCTTGCTTTTGCAAATCTTGGAACATCGCTACGACAGGTCGCGCCTGCATTAATTAATTTTAAAGCAATACAATTTTAAATTGTTTATATTTTACAAACTCCGCACACAAAACTTGCACTAGCATTAAGAAAATGGATTTTTAGCCACGTGTTGAACATCATTTTCTTGATACGCACTGTCAAAAATTAAAATCCTGACAATACTCAAGCAGGCTGCAAGCGGTTAAAATGCCCGCATGCAAAATATAAGTAACGACGCTGAGGTTCAGAACGAAGACGATCTCGCTCTGCAGACCTATTTCAAGCCTGGTATTACTCCCGAAGACGTTTCCGCTGTATTCCCCCTGAAGCGTGGCCAGCCTGTTTTACAGGCTTTTACGGCTTTGTTCCATGGTGGTTTCAACGGTGTATTGTTGCGCCTGCTGGTTTTGCGGGAATTGACAGCCGACGTGGAAACACCGTCGCTGAGCCGGGCGGATATCAATGCCAAGCTGGGTTATCTCGAAGCAGATGCCTTGGAGACGGTATTGTCACGCCTGCGCTCTACCGGTTTGCTGATCTGGGATGCCAGTCAGTCGGTTTACCGCATTGCGCCAACAGCACGTAATGTGCTGGCAGCGATAGAGTCCTTGCTGCAAGTGGAAGAAAACAACGACCAGGCTGAGATGAGCTATATGCTCACCCAGGTTGCTGGTGCCCAGGCCGTGGGCGGGGTCTCGGTAGAACAATTGCATCATTTGCTGGGCCGCCTGATAGAACTGACGGAAGAATTCTCGGATGCGATTGCCTCAGGCTCAGAATTCCAGTTGCGCACTGCCCAGCAAAAATGGCATACCGCCTGCGACTGGGTGGAAAAAGGCTCAGAGATCATTCATGCCATCACCAATGACAGCCGTGCCGATGCAGCCACCCACAGGGCAGCGCAGGCCATAGGCCGTGCCCAGAGTGCCTTGCTGAATATGCAGGGCATGTTCTCGCGGGCGCTGAACCAGATTGAACGTCAGCGTGTGCACCTGGGGCAGTCTGGTTTGTCGACCACCGATATCAAGACCTGGTTGCTGCAAAAAGATGACCTGGCTGCTCTGGCTGACGATGCTCTGGCAAAACCGGTAACGCCTATGTTTATCACGCCTTCAGAAATGATAGACGTGGCCGAGAGTGAACTGCTGAGCCACCGTGTATCAGCACTTGCTGGTGCCTTGCCTGCAGGTGAAAATGCACCATCGATTGCCAATGATGACAGCGACGCCCTGCATGAACTGGATCACTGGCTGGCCTTGCTGACTGAGGCCGATGCATCGGAAAAACCGATCTCATTGCAAGATATTTTATTGCCTTCGAATTTTTCGATTGCTTCTTACCGCGCGTCCATGCTGCCTTTGCTGGGTGACCCCAATGAATCCGCCCTGCAGGGTGCAACCGGGATACTGGCACGCCTGCCGCTGGTCTTCAATTCCAAAGACAAAATGCACAAGGTGCATGATGAGCATGTCGCGGCAATGTCCATTGCCAGCCTGAATGCCCCCGATGCACCACCTGCTGCGCAGCCAACCCGCAAAGCGAAGGCAACTGCACCCGCTGAACAATCTGCACCACCTGTACAGACAAGAGAAACACCATGACCGAAGATGCACAAATCCTGATCGCCCGCTTGCTGGCGCACCAGACCCTGCGCCGTGAAGACAAGCTGGTTAAACGCGCCTTGTCGGATGAATTGTTCCGTACCGAGATCGATACGCGCCTGAAAGCCTGCGGTATGAAGTTTATCGATAACGTGTATGCCGACTATGTCACTCTGGCACTCACACGTGACAGCGAATCCAAGGTATTTGGCACCAAAGAGACCTGGCAGAATAATAATTTTGGCCTGGCACGCGATGGCGTGGCCTTGCTGGTGGTCTTGTGGTCTCTGATTATTTTACCGAAGCGTGAACGCCAGGAAGCCCATCAACTGGCAGAAGAAAACCAGAATGATATGTTCGGCAAAGACAAACCCATGCCGCGCGCAGAAGATACTTCAATAGGTATTTCTTACCGCGCCCTGCTGGCAGACTTTGGCGAAAAGCTGGGCAAGAAAACCCGTATGGACATGAACCTGGGCCAGTTGGCACGCGTAGGTTTTATTGAACGCAAGGCAGACCTGATTTTGGAAGGCCCGTTGCTGGATTTGCTGATGGATACCGATACCCTGAAAGACCGCATCATCAATGGTGCGCTGTCAGATATTTTCCAGATACAGGTACCACGTACACCAGCCATCATCACACCTGCGGTTGAAACCCAGGCTGAAGTTGAAACTGCGACTGACACAACTATAGCAAGCGTGGACACACCTGTTGCCGATACCGATGCAAGCGCAGTCACTGGCACCGACATCAACACCAATACCGAAAAAGAATAAGCACCATGTTTCATATCAAATCGCTGGAACTTGTCCATTGGGATTATTGGCAACGCATCAAGAACATCCCTCTCGATGCCAAGATCATCACCATCGCAGGACAAAACGGTTCAGGTAAAACCACGCTGCTGGACGCCTTGCGCACCCTGTTTGGACTGGAATGCTCGATGGGGCGTTCGTACAAGCATTATGCCCGCCACTCTGGCCAGCAAACCGCGTGGATACGTGCGGTAGTGGATAACAGCGCAGTGGGGCCGCAGATTTCCAACCGCCCTTTCCGCATGTCCGGCCTGTATGAAGATGAAGTCACGCTGTTTTGCAAGATAGAAAAAAATGGTGGCGACTGGAAGCGCCAATACCTCATGCGCAGCGGCAAAACCGAGATAGAAGAAATACAGGAAGCCAATGACTGGCTCGGTGTGGAAAGTTACCGCAAACGCTTGTCGCATGCAGGTCTGTCGAATGCCATGGGCAAGGTGCTGGCGCTGGAACAGGGCGAGACGGACAAGCTCTGTGAATATGCGCCGCGCCAGTTGCTGGACCTGGTGTTCCAAGTGTTTGGCGACAAGGAAGTGCTGGATGCCTATGATGATGCGAAACGCCACCAGCGTGATACAGAAACTGAATTGCAGCGTTTTGAAACCGAACTTGAAGGTGCAAAAACCAATCTGGAAGGCTTGCGCCTGCGCGTTGCCAATTACCACCAGTATGAAGGCCTGAGCAAAGAGAAGCGCGATCTGCAGGAAGAGATACTGCCGACCCTGCAATATCATGAAGCATTGGAGAAAGCGGGTACTACCAGCCAGGCACTGCGTGCCAGCAAGCGATTTTTAAAGACGCAAGACCACGCCCTGTCTGACCGTCGCCAGCACCTGGCGCAGCAGGCGCAGCAAGTCTCAGATGCCAAGCAGGCAGAAGCCGCACTGGAAGCAGAAGAATCTTCACTGCGTGAAAAGCTGGGGCAGATCAACAGCAAACTGAAGCCGCAAGAAAGTCTGCTGGAACAAAAAGCGCGTTTGCAAAAATTGGCTGCCGAAGCAGATGCCGATGTTGCCAATATCGCTGACGATCTGGAGAAAAAAGAAGCTGAACTGTCACGCCAGAAACTGGAACGCGATGCCCTGACCCAGCGTATCGCTGGCGAAATGGAAACCATCGCCGCCCTGCAAGGCAAGTCTGCCCTGCCCGACCCTGAGAATGTGCGTCAGATGCGCCGTGCACTGACGGATGCGAACATCCCGCATTGCATGTTGCCAGAGATCGTAGAAGTAACCGACCCTAAATGGCAGGCCGCAGTAGAAGGCGTGTTGCGCGGCTATACCTCGGTTATTTTGCTGGACAAGGCAACTGACGCCTCTGCCGCTTACCGCATAGGTGAAAAACAGCGCTACAGCCATTTCATCGTGCCCGATCGTATCAGCGCACCCGTGGTCAAGGACCAGAGCCTGCTGTCTGTCGTCAACTTCACTGGTCAGGCACCTGGCTGGTTGATAGAACAGTTGCAGCGCATTGATACCGTAGGCTCAATTGAGCTTGGTATGAAGTTGCCGAAGAATCAGGAATGGATCACGCCTGACGCTTATCATTTTGAGCGCCGTGGTGGCCGTTCGCTGTTTGTTGAAGTATCGCGCTATCGCTTTGGTAATGCGGGCCGCACCCAGCGCCTGGAAGCCCTGCTCAAGTCTTTGCCACGCCTGCAGTCGCAAGAAGATGTGCTGACCATGCAGATCAGCAAACTGGCCGGTGAAATCAGCGCGTATAAAGCGCGCCTGGCAGGTGTCGATGCAGCAAAAGAACTGAGTGCCCGCCATGCCGAATTTGAAGAAGCCAGTCGCAATACCCAGCCGCTGAAACAACAGCGGATGGAAGTCGGTGGTCGCCTCGGTGAAATTGCACCTTTGCTGAAAGCCGCCACTGAACAACGCTCAGTCGCCCACCTGAAATGGGAACAGGCCAAGGCAGCCATTGCCGATGCCGAAGCCCAATTGCGCAGCTCAGAAAAACGCCATGCTGATGAACGCAAGGAACAATTTGAAACCCTGCGCGCCATGCGCGACACCTGGCATACCCTGCCGCATAACTGGAAGCGTGCGTCGCACCGCAAGGAACTGGTGGCCGAACATGAAAACGTCCACCAGATCGAATTGCGCATACGCAGCCTGACGAATAACCTGGCGCGTGATGACTGGGAAACTGATTCCACGGTGGTCGATCAGTACACGCGTTTGAATGCCCTGCTGCAAGGCCGCCAGGCAGAAACCGATGAACGACGCTACCAGAATAACCGTGCAATAGAAGCCACGGTGAATGCCCGTGCTGCCTATATGGACAGACTGCGCTTCACGATCAAATCCTACAGCAAGAACATCAAGCAACTCGGCGAACTGGCAGGCATAGAAGTGCATACCGATCCGGTCAAGCTGGAAAATGACGACATACAACTGGCTCAGGCTGGCTTGCATGTACGCTTCAAGTTTGACGGCAAAGGCCCGATAGGCATGAACGATGGTGAAGCATCTGGTGGCCAGCAAGTCATGAAGTCACTCATCTTGCTGATAGGCTTGCTGAAATCTGACGACGGCTCTGGCGGCTTTGTCTTCATCGATGAACCCTTCGCCCATCTGGATATACGCAATATCCAGCTGGTTGGTGAGTTCCTGAAGAACACTGATGCCCAGTACCTGATGACGACGCCGCTGACACATAATACCGATGTGTATGACCCATCAGAGCTGACGTTGATCACCAGCAAGAAGAAGAAAGATACAGAATGGGCACAGCCTATTTTTGTCTTGCAGAGAAAGACTGAGAAAAGCAAGGCTGCAAAGGCATGATGACTATCAACTGATATCACTTGATATCAGGGGATAACTCATTCTGGCAGCCACTTTTTTATGTATGCGTCGCTAACGCTGGAAGAGACCATTAGCGGCGTAATCAGGATGGTCGCCTGCAATGTTGTTGTTTCCATCTGCACAAGCAAATTGACCTATAGATTGCTGGCGAAACCATGTAAACTGCTTTGACATTACAGCCTGCCCAAACCTGCGGTAGAACAAGCAAGCTACTTCAAAACACATATGAAAAAAACAAGCAAAGCTGCATGGTCTGAAAATCCAAAACAGAACAGCATATTAGCTGCGCTACCCAAGGCAGATTTCGAGCGCATATTACCTGACCTGGAATTGGTTCCCCTTCCTTTGAAGTGGACCATGCTGGAATCTGGTGACCATGTACGTTTCCTGTATTTCCCTATCTCTGGCATCGTCTCGCTGATCTACGCACTGGAAGATGGCTCATCGAGTGAAGTGGCACTGGTCGGCAACGAGGGCATGGTGGGTATATCCATTTTCATGGGTGGCGATAGCATGCCATCCAGCACAGAAGTTCAAAGCACAGGCAAGGCATACAAACTCAGCAGAAAAATCATGAAAAGGGAGTTTTCCCTGGGTGGCAAGTTGCAGCAATATGCTTTGCTGTATACCCAGGCGCTGATTTGCCAGACTTCACAAACCGCCGTTTGCAACCAGCACCATTTACTGGATCAGCAACTGTGTCGCTGGCTACTGATGAGCATGGACAGATTGCATTCAAATGATATCGTGATCACCCAGGAAATGATTTCCAATTTATTGGGAGTACGTCGCGAGAGCGTCACCCAAGTCATAGGCCAGTTACAAAAAGATGGATTGATTACCAGCAGACGTGGGCATATCACAGTGGTGGACCGGCCAGCCATGGAAGCGCGTGTCTGCGAATGCTATGAAGTCGTCCGCAAGGAATACCTGCGCCTCTTACCGCCTGTGCCTGATGCGGAACCAACTGCGTGATGGCAACAAGTACTGGGAATATAGCTTTACCAGCGCGATGAGCCTACATTAAAATCTGCATCTACCAATCCGGCAATCCAGACTACATAACTTATGTTAATCAACTGCGTCACTTACCAGGAAGGCCGCAAACTGTCCGATATCTCCGTGGCAGCCATCAGCGACTATGTGCAACATAAAGACCAGTTTGTCTGGGTAGCCTTGCGCGATGCCTCGGATGAAGAATTACAGGAAATGCAGGTCGAATTTGAATTGCATGAACTGGCTGTCGAAGACGCACGCCATGGTTATCAAAGGCCAAAGATAGAAGAATATGGTGACTCCCTTTTTGCGGTTATTCACACTGTGGAAATGCTGGAAGGTGAATTAAATATAGGCGAGCTCAATCTCTTCGTCGGTGACAATTATGTATTGTCGGTGCGCAATCGTTGCCAACAAAATTTCCTGGGCGTGCGCCAGCGCTGTGAGCGGGAACCGCACTTGCTCAAGCATGGTTCTTCGTTTGTGTTCTATGCCCTGATTGATGCCGTGGTTGACCGCTACTTCCCGGTCGTAGAAGCGCTGGAAGAAGAGCTGGAACTTATCGAAGAACAGATTTTCACCAAGGGCAGTGAACGCGCGAATATCCAGCGCCTGTACCAGCTCAAGCGCAAGATCATGGTCGTCAAACACGCCGTCACACCGTTGATGGAAGCCTGCGGCAAGCTGTTTGGCGGGCGCGTACCTGCCTTATGCGTGAATACCCAGGAATATTTCCGCGATGTGTATGATCACCTGTACCGCATCAATACCTCGATCGAAACCATACGCGACACCATCAGCACGGCGATACAGGTGAACTTGTCCATGGTCGCGATTGATGAGAGTGAAGTCAACAAGCGTCTGGCTGCAGGTGCTGCGATTTTTGCGGTGCCTACTGCTTTTGCCGGTATCTGGGGCATGAACTTCAAGGCCATGCCAGAACTGGAATGGCATTATGGTTACCCGATGGCGATAGGCATCATGTTCTCAGCCTGTGCTTATCTGTATTACCGCTTCAAGAAATCCGGCTGGTTGTGACAATGCAGGACGTACACGCCAGTGCCGTCAGCGTTCACAAGTAACTTAATGAAAATCATCAAAGCAAAACGCATCACCACAGCAATGTGGTGATGCGTTTTTGTTTAGCACACCTGACTATTCAAATGGCGGTGCTTTGACAGCACGCATGGCGCTTTCCAGCGTAGCCGTGCTCAGCGGTTCGATAAAGCCTTTGATACCTGCCGTTTGCGCTGCTGGCTCGGTTGCAGGCATTTTGAGTAATGCTGTCTTGATCTCGGCTGCCACGTCTTTATTCGCATGTGGCAAGGCAACCACGAAATATTCAGGATACAGTTCCGTCGTCAGCAAGAACGGGAATTTAGCGTCCTTGCGCTCATCCAGGATAGTGAAATCGTCCAACTTGATTTTACCTTCCTTGGCCATGTTTTCCAGTATGCCGGTGCGCACAAAGGCCGCGCTGGATTTGCCGGATTGTACGGCCAGTACAGAATCATCCTGGCTGGTGGTGGTGAACAGACCGTAATCACGTCGGGGCTGCATGCCCTTTTGCGATAAATGATAGACCTGGAATAAATACCCGCCCGCAGACTGTATGCCCAGGGCGCTGACGGGTTTGCCTTTCAGGTCTTCTATCTTGGTGATGCTGCCGCCCTTCTTGACCACGACGACACCGCCAAATACTGAACCCTGCTTGCCATTCAGGGAAGCCAGCAGCGTTGCCCCCAGCTTCACCTTCAGCATCAAGGTCTGGTTGGGATTGGCGAGTATGAAATCGACTTTCTTGGCACTGGCATCACCAAACACCTTGGACACTTCCATGGGGACGATTTCTACTTGCTTGCCTGTCGTCTTGCTCAGGTACTTGCCCAGGTCTTGCCACTGGTTTTGGGTTTCTTGCGTGGAGCGCGGTGCATTGACGCCCAGCTTATAGGTTTCGGCACTGCTGGCTGTCATTGCACCAGAGAGCAACATCATGAAGCCAGCAATTTTTACGAGAAACAGGCAAGTACTTTTCATTATTTGCACCTTTGTAATCAAGAATTAAACGATTTCAATTTGCAACAGATAAAGCATGGCAATGATGAAGCTCTGTCTTGCACTAACGGACCAGTTTGAAGCTTTTTACATAAGCGTGAGGAGGAATGATTTCCAGGATAGCACCAACTACGGGGTAGCATGAGTAAATATGGGGGAAACCAAACTCATTGACAGGTTCCTTGCAATGCAGGCGTCGCGCCGATAACAGACTGACCTGAACCCGCTTCTTCCAAATCAAGTAGGTATTTTTTTAGCGTTTCGTCACTTCTTTCACGCTTTGCAGATGAGCCATGCGCTGCTCATTCAATTCCAGTATGCACAAGAAGCGCCGGTGCGAACCGCCAGTGCCACCAGCGGCGAGTGCAGCCTGTAATTCACATTGTTCTTTGCGATAGCGCAAATATTGTTTACTTGAAGATAATACATAAGCATGCACCCGCCTGCGGTTTTCTGGCGTATCGTCCCAGCGATGCACATGACCCAGAACATCTTCTTCTGTATCCTTGAGTGCCACATCGCTGTCAAGGACGCGTTTTTCCAGGCATGTACGAGCATCAGCCTGGCCTCCAAGTGAGAAACAGTCCTCACCAGAAATGGCACGTTGTGCCCAGGCACCTGAGCTAAAAACAAACAAAGGTAAAAATAACAGTAATTGAAGCAGGGGCATAATTTCAACATCCTTCGAGTATTTCAAATAAGGGCTCTGATAGCCCACGGAAAATTCTCTACATATTATCAAATCCATACCTGATTTGTGCTATCTTGCCGGACTGAGGGAAGCTCAATATCGTGCACAATCAAAAAAACAGAGAGCAAATGTATGAACGTAGATGTGGAAATTGCGACGGATGTGGCGACAGCAGCCGTGCTGGTCAATGAGGTACAAAAAAGTGGCGCTCATGCAGCCAGCGCTGATGAACATCAGCATGCCTGCGCCAACTGCAATGCCGTCCTGCAGGGTGCATATTGCCATGCCTGCGGACAGTCCGCCCATATTCATCGTTCCCTGCTGCATTTGGTAGAAGAGCTTTTGCATGGCTTGTTTCACTTTGAGACCAAGGCATGGCGAACTATTCCAAAACTGATCTGGTCACCTGGAAAACTGACCCGCGACTATATAGAAGGCCAGCGCACGCGCTATGTGTCGCCATTGGCCCTGTTTTTGTTTTTGATCTTTTTGATGTTCTTTGTGTTTTCTTTCACGACCAATAATCCGCTTGAGAGTATTACTGACAAGCCGCATACCAGAGAAGGGATCAGCAGGGTCTTACAAGAGACTCAGGCGAAGCTGACATCCCTGCAAAGTGAACGCGGCCAACTGCCGGCAGGAGACTCGAAACTGGAAGAACTGGATGAAAACATCGCCGATCTTAAAACAGAGATCACTGCACTGGAAAGCTCATTGAATTTACTTGGCATCAAAAGTGATGAAAACAGCCAGACAAAAGCTGAAGACAAGGATAATGGCGTA
This sequence comes from Undibacterium sp. Ji83W, assembly GCF_049340385.1. Taxonomy (NCBI): domain Bacteria; kingdom Pseudomonadati; phylum Pseudomonadota; class Betaproteobacteria; order Burkholderiales; family Oxalobacteraceae; genus Undibacterium; species Undibacterium sp. Ji83W. Next base: position 198,714 of record NZ_JBMPOZ010000012.1, read on the forward strand.
GGAAAACTAGCGCAAAAACTGGATGAAAAACTGTTTAAAAAAATAGAAGAGCAACAGGCAAAGCAAGCGGCGAAAAAACAAAAGGTAACAGTTACCTCTTCTCTTCCATCCATACAGGAAAAAATCAAGCATGCGGTCAATACACCTGAATTGACCTTATACAAAATGAAAAGCAATGCATCGAAGCTTGCCTTCATGCTCATGCCTATCTCCTTGCCGTTTTTATGGCTGCTCTTCATCTTCAAGCGCAGATATGGCATGTTCGATCATGCGGTGTTTTCGCTGTATTCCCTTTCCTTCATGGCCTTGCTTCTGATGACGACGGCCATACTGAATACCTTGAGTTTCAGCACCACAGCAGTACTGCTATTTGTTTTTGTGCCACCCCTGCATATGTTCAGGCAGTTACGTGAGGCTTATCAATTGGGAGTAGCTGCCAGCCTGTGGCGCACGATAGCCTTGCTGTTCGTGGCAGGATGTTCTTTGCTCATTTATCTGTTACTGATTTTGAGCTTGAGCGCCTGATCAGCGTGTAACCAGGAAAAGCCTGAACTCTAGGCTTCCCAGGTAACCCGGTTGCGACCATGGCTCTTGGCCTGGTATAAAGCCTTGTCTGCACGCTCCAGCAAGCGGCCAAGGCGATCGTCTTCTGTCCTGTATGTCGCTATGCCTATACTTACGGTCAGGGCAAAGACATCGCCAGTAGCCGTATCCAGGGCCAAGGACTGTATGTGAGCGCGTATGCGCTCAGCCACCAGCATGGATTCTGGCTGACTGGCCTGTTGCAAGAGTACACAAAATTCTTCCCCTCCCAGACGGCCAAACAAATCTGATTCACGCAACTCCAGCTTGACGGCTTCAGCAAAACGAATCAGTGCATGGTCGCCAGACTGATGTCCATATTTATCGTTGATGCTTTTGAAGAAATCCAGATCCAGCATCAGCAAGGTCATCTGGGTTTGATAGCGCTGGCAGCTTTTGAATATGTGTTCAGCATGTTCAAGAAAGGCCCGGCGGTTGGCTATGCCAGTTAAGGAATCTGTGGTGGCCAGTCTTTGCAATTCTCTTTCCAGCATCTTGCGCTGGGTGACATCGCGGCAGATTCCTTCTGCCCCCGCATAATTACCCTCATCGTCAAATAAGGCCTGGCTATTGACTGAAATATCTATGGTGCGGCCATCTTTGGTGACCATTTGCCCGGGGAAATCGCTGACCATGCCATGGAGCATGATTTCTTTTCTGAATGCTTCTCTGTCCGCCATCTGCGGATAAAGCGCAGCGGCAGGTTTGCCCTCAATTTCTTCAGGGGTGTACCCCAATATTTTAGATACTGCCGGGCTGACTTTTTGTACTATGCCGTCAACATCGGTACGGTAATACACGTCTTGCATGTTTTCAAACAATCGTCTGAAATTGAATTCACTGAGGCGTAATTGCTCTTCCATCTCGCTGTGCTCGGTCATGTCCATGCCGCTGATCAAGACGGCATCTTTACCCTCAAATACGATGGCATTACTGATCACCAGCAACATGCGGAAATTGCCCTTGCTGGTACGTATGCGAAACTTGCTATTCGCATTCGCCCAATTGCTGCCCTGCTTCTTTAATCGTCCTTGTGACCTCGGCTGGTCAATAGGATGAACAAATTCATCAACAGATTTACCTAGCAATAGCTGTTCATCGCTGACTTCAAGCAACTGAACCGCAGCGGGATTGAGTTTTACCAATTTGCCATCCACAACAATCGCTACGGCGACCGGCAAGATATCAAACAGGTAAGAATAATAATTATCTTTGTTCAAGACTGATCCTATCGGAGCGCGGCCCCACGCTCATATGTATGCTGGGATGCACCACTTCATTTTACTGCCGGGCAATGGTGAGCATAGTAAGAAAATGCAAGATCAGGCAGATTGTTTTTGAGGTGCAACAATCATCAGGGCAGAAGTGAAATTTAATATATCAAAATACATATCTGAAACCTTATGTATTTTGCTAAAGATTTACGCTGTCATGCGCCTGTCAGATGTATCACTTAGTGTATGCTAGCTTTAGCGCCGATCAGAGTCTGCATAGCCTCTTGCATTAGCAAACATTGACCACCATTGTTCACCATCGCTCACCATTGACCATTCGATAATACATCATGAAGAATCCCTTGCCAAACATATCCAGTCCCATGCGTCGGCTGTTTTTAATGACTTGCCTGGCTAGCTCTGTCAGCCTGCCTGCTCTACCAGCTTTAGCAGTTGAAAAACCGGCCCAAGCCAAACTGGTGGTGGTTCTGGTCGTTGATGGTTTGCCTCAGGAGCAAGTTGTTCGTTATCGTGATCAATTTGGCCAGGGCGGTTTCCGCCGCTTGCTGGATCAGGGTGCCTGGTTCTCTGATGCCCATCAGGCGCATGGAGTTACCGTGACTGCAGTGGGTCACTCTGCTGTACTGACGGGCGCTTACCCTTACCAGCATGGCATCATAGGCAATAACTGGATAGACCCGGTCACGCTGGAATCAGTCTATTGCACAGAAGACAAGCAATATACTTACATAGGTGAAGAAACCAAGGCCAGTGACGGCACGTCCCCAGCCAACCTGCGTGTCAGCACGCTGGGCGATGAATTGCGCTATTCGAATGGCGAACACAGCAAGGTGATTACCGTGTCCGGCAAGGACAGGGGTGCGATCCTGCTGGCAGGCAAGACCGGCACGGCCTATATGTATATGAGCAAGACCGGCAATTTTGCCAGCTCTACGTATTACATGAAGTCCCACCCCCAGTGGGTACAGCAATACCAGGCAGCAAAGCCGCAAGACCGTTTTTATGGCAAGGAATGGCGTCCCTTACTGCCTGATGCAGCCTATGTGAACGATGCCAATGATGAACTGGTCATCAATCAAAAAGAAAAAGACAAGCGCTTCCCGTTTGTCTATACCAGCAAGTCAGGCAAGCCTGACGCTGATTACTATAAAGATTTATACACTGGCCCTTATGTCGATGAAATGACACTGGACTTTGCCCGCGCTGCCATTGAAGGTGAAAAGCTGGGGCAAAACCCGACTGGCGTGCCGGATGTATTGGGTGTCAGCTTGTCCAGCCATGACTATGTCAATCACAGCTTTGGCCCTGAAAGCCGCATGTCGCATGACCATTTGCAAAGACTGGACAGGATGCTGGCAAATTTCTTTACCTACCTCGACAAGCGTATAGGTCTGGAAAACACCATGGTGGTGCTGACCGCCGATCACGGCTTCCCGAATGTGCCGGAATTTGCGCAATCCATCAAACGTGATGCTCAACGTCTGGATAGCAAAAAAATGACTGCAGACCTGAACCAACATTTGTCTGAAAAATTTGGGCAAAAGGATCTGGTCCGCAAATGGTCAGCGCCCAACTTCTTGCTCGACTATAAACTGATAGAACAAAAAAACCTGAAACGTGAAGATGTGGAAAATGCAGCAGCAAGATTCTTGCTGGGCTTGCCAGGAGTGGCCGACAGTTTTACCCGTACCCAGTTTGAAAACGGCAACCTGCCGCGTACACGCATGGGCACACTGGTACAACGTGCATGGCATAAGCAACGCTCAGGTGATATCATGATTGTCACCAAACCTTACTGGTATTTTGGCAGCGAAGCGCATGGCACATCGCATGGTTCGCCTTACATCTACGACACCAATGTGCCTCTCATATTGATGGGCAAGCCTTTCAAAGCAGGTTCCTATGGACAGTATGCTGAAGTCATGGATATTGCACCTACCCTGGCACATCTGTTGCGGGTACGTCCGCCGTCTGGCTCTGAAGGACGGGTACTGACAGAGATATTGCGCTGACCAGAATAGCTGAACGAAAAAAAACCGCATGGATCATCATGCGGTTTTTTTATGCATCATTGCTTTACTTGGCCTGACGGTAGTTATTCAACATAGGATAACTTCTGGCGTACAGAGAAAACAGGAAAGCCGCCAGCAAGGCAAAACCGGCAAAGAAGAACATCTGGAAAGCGGTGACGCTCATCCCAGTCGTCTTGATTTGTGCAGTCACTGCTTCGCTCTTGACGCTGGAGTTAGCCAGCAAAACCCACAGATTACCAATCGTAACCGACAAGTTCCAGAAACTCATTATCACGCCCTTCATCGCCAGCGGTGCCTGACTATAGGCAAATTCCAGACCTGTGGTGGACACCAGTACTTCACCAAAAGTCAGCAGGGCATAAGGCAAGATTTGCCAGGTGATTTCCAGGGCATTACCACCATCAATCGCCACTTGCATGAAACCTACTACGATCCAGGCCAGGCCAGCGAAAGCAATGCCAGCACCCATGCGACGCAAGGCAGTCAATTCAACACCGCTGCGCTTCAATAGAGGATACAAGACCAGGTTATTGAAAGGGATGAGCAACATCACCAGCAAAGGGTTCAGTGCCTGCATTTGGGCAGACTGGAACCATGAAGGCTTGGTCATCTGATCAGCCTGCAACACCCAGGTTGACGCCTTTTGATCAAACAAGGACCAAAAAGGTGTCACCAGTGCAAACACCACCAGGATACGCAATACCGAACGCACACCATCAACCGCCACATCAGGATGGATGCCACGGGCACGTTCCAGTTGCATCCATGCACCCATGCCGCCAAAACCCAGAACCAGTACCAGCGCCAGACACAGAGCTGCGACGATACCGACTTTAGGAATCAGGAACATGGAACCTATCGCCAGCAAAGCACCTGCCATCGCAATGAAATAGCCATTTTTTGCCTGACCGGGTACATCAGTAGTAAGGGCAGTACGCACCACATTCAGGAAAGAATGCGGGTCACGCGGCGCAGGTGGCACGTGGATGTACTTGGTACGACCAGACCAGAAAATGATGGTAGCAATCAACATCAGCACCCCAGGAATACCAAAAGCCATACTGGCACCCAGTTGCTTGAGGAAAATAGGCATCAACAGAGAGGCAAAGAAAGAGCCGAAATTAATGATCCAGTAAAAACCATCAAATACTTTTTGTGCCAGCGAACGGTTTGATTGATCAAACTGATCACCAACAAAGGATGTCACCAGCGGTTTAATCCCCCCGGATCCCAGGGCAATCAGGAATAGCCCGGTGTAAAAGCCGTTCCGGTTATCTTCAAAAATAGCCAGGCATGCATGACCGCAGCAATACACCAGGCTGAGCCAGAACACAGTATTGTATTTACCAAAAAAACGGTCAGCCAGCCATCCACCCAGCAATGGGAAGAAATACACACCGATGACGAAAGTATGGAACACCTCTTTCGCCATGCCCGCGCGCATGTTTTCAGGCATGGATAAAAGCAGGCTGGTAATCAGGAAGGGGGTGAGGATGTTGCGCATGCCATAAAAACTGAAGCGCTCACAGCCCTCATTGGCGATGATATAGGGTATTTGCTTAGGCATCTGCGCTTTTTCAGCGCCATCCATAGCCACGGATTGAGTCATTCGTCTCTCCTGTCAATTGTTTTTCACAGCGTCAGCAAACATCTCTTTTGAAGGTGGATTTGCTTATTGGAATTATGGATATGTTTTCCCTGAATTTCTCTTTATATAAATTGGATATATCTGGAAAAACAGTGGGCGAAGTATCCAGATTTGTGAGGGGGTAGTCAAGCCTGAAAACGCCCTGAATTGACTTAGAAAACCTGTGTGTTGAAGATCACCTGAAGCACAGTCTGAAAATGATGCCAGAGAACCATCAAAATCTGATGCAAAGTTAATCAGCGACAAGGCTGCAAGCCCCATGAACACTGGCTTTGTGCGGCGCAAAAATAAAAAACTTATGGGTTCATGACGATACGGTTATGAATAAAATTTAAGCAAAAGAATTTTATTGCACGCAAAAGAAATCCTGCATTAAAAATGAAAATGCCCACTTGTCAGGTGGGCATATCTCTTACATCAGGCTACAGCAGGCTTGCCACTGATTTTTCGCCATGCCCTGAATGGCAGGCGGAAGATAAAGCGCAGCATGACCAATGTCAACAATGCTTCAACAAACGTCATGATGAAGGCAAAGAAAGTATTCCAGCGAGTTTCACGGCGATGGAACTTGGCGATCATGCGGTCAACGCTGATTTCTATACTGTCATAGAAAGTTGGCACTACCAGCAAGGTCAGGAAGGTGGAAGTGATAGTACCGCCAATAATCGCAATCGCCAGTGGGCGATAAAACTCGCCGCCCTCACCCAGGCCTATGGCCACGGGCAACATACCGGCAATCAGCGCAAAGGTGGTCATCAGGATAGGACGCAGGCGCTTGCGACCAGCGTACATCAGTGACTCTTCACGGTCATAGCCTTCTTCTTCACGCTTCCTGGCGCAATCGAGCAAGAGAATCGCATTCTTTGCCACCAGCCCCATGAGCATGATGATGCCGATAAAGCTCATCAGGTTCAGTGTGCCTTTGGTCAGCAACAAGGCAACCACTACACCTATCAGGCTCAAAGGTAGTGACAGCATGACAGGAATAGGTGCAGTGAAAGAGCCGAACTGCATGACCAATATCAAGTACATCAAGCCTATGCCAGCGACCAGGGCAATGGTCATTTCAGTGAACAGTTCTTTTTGCGAACGTGCTGCACCGCCAAGTTCTATACCAAAACCAGTGGGGAAATTCATGGCCTTGGCGATCTTCAAAGCCTCGGTTGTCACTTCACCAGAAGACTTGCCTTGTGCATTGGCAGACACTTCTATCATGCGTTTGCCATCGGTATGCTGGATCTTGGCTGGCCCCTTGCCCATGGTGATCTTGGCGATTTGCTCCAGCGGCACCATCTTGTCACTACCGGCTACGGCAATAGGCAGGCGCTCTATGTTTTCTGCACTGATCCTGTCATCAGGATGCAGGCGCACTGCCACATCACGCGCTTCACCGGTAGGGTCAACCCAGTCACCAATCTCAACGCCGGCAAACGCCACACGCAAAGCCTGAGCTGCATCATTGACCGAGATACCAAGGGAATTTGCCAGGCCGCGATCCAGTTCTATCTGCAATTCATCCTTGGGATCTTGCTCAGACAAGCCTACATCCACTGCGCCAGGCACCTTGCTGAGTTGCCCCATGAAGTCAGTAGCGATCTCGGTGAGTTTTCTCGAGTCCGGTCCTGAGAACCGGATTTGCACCGGTTTTCTGGCACCATTACTCAGATCATCCTGCACCACATATTCTGCACCGATGATGGTTGCCACCAGCTTGCGTAACTCAACACCAACCTCACTGGCCGAGCGCTTGCGTTCTGTACTTTTGCCAATGTCAACATAGACACGGCCACCACCGGCATTGATGACGCTGTTGGTAGCCTTGGTTTCTTTGATGGTACGGGCAAGTTCGGCAGCTTTTTCCACTTTCATGCGGCCATAATCAAGACTGGCACTGGATGGTGTGCGAACATCAATCACCAGGGTCCCATTGTCAGACACAGGCAAGAAACTGGTGCCCCCCATACTTGCATGCAAGGCGATGGCACCGACAAAACTGAGGCCAGCGATCAGTGCCATCCAGACACGGTGATGCAAAGCCCAGGCGATTACATTACCGTAACGGTCGGCCTGATGGTCAAACCAGGTATTGAATTTGGCCAATACCCGGCTAATGCCGCGTTTGGGTGCAAGGTGATGTCCCACCGGGTCACCCCAGTAGGCAGACAGCATGGGATCAAGTGTGAATGAGATAAACAAACTGACCATGACTGAACTGGCAACAGTCAGTGCAAACGGCCTGAACCATTCACCAGAAACGCCAGGCATGAAAGCCACGGGAATAAATACCGCAATAATCGAGAACGTGGTAGATGCCACCGCCAAGCCAATTTCCTTGGTGCCATTGCTGGCAGCGGTACGACGATCAGAACCCATCTCCATATGACGCACGATATTTTCCCGCACCACAATCGCATCATCAATCAGCACACCAATTGCCAGCGACAGCCCCAATAGCGTCATGAAGTTCAGGGTAAAGCCGCACAACCAGACTGCGATAAAAGCGGCAATCACCGAAGTTGGCAAACTCATGGCCGTGATCAGGGTGGAGCGCCAGGAGTTGAGGAATACATACACCACAAAAATCGTCAGTACTGCTCCAAACATCAGGGATTCAATGACGTTGTTCAGGCTTGATTGTGCATCCTTGCCGCCATCCTGAGTGACTTCCAGCTTGCTGCCTTTCGGTAAAGTCTTGTTGATCTCTTCAATCAGGGAACGCACTTTGTTTGCCACCGTAACCGTACTGGCATCACGCGAACGGGTGACTGAGATACCGACATTGGGGTTGCCATTGCGCACACTGAAACCGCCTATCTCGGCAAAGCTGTCGGCAATATCAGCCACTTGCGCCAGCCTGACCAGATCAGTGCCACGGCGCTTGATGACGATATTCTGGAATTCTGCTGGCGATTCTATGCGGCCTATCAAGCGTATGCTTTGCTCATCCAGCTTGCCACGCACTTTACCTACCGGTGCCGTGGTATTTTGATTGCGCAATGCAGTGACCACCTCACCGACAGAGACATTGTATTCACGCAATTTTTGCGCATGCAACAGCACGGTCAATTCACGCCGCAAAGAACCATTCACACTGACAGTAGCAACACCATCTATGCCACGAAATTTATCAGATAACTCATCTTCTGCCAGCCGTGATATCTCGGCATGGCTGAGCGTACTGGACGACAGCGCCATCTGCATGATGGGCTGCGCCGAAGGATCGCTGCGCTCCAGTATCGGTTCGCGCATTTCCGTCGGCAGTTTATAGCGCACCGATGCAATCGCATTGCGCACCTCATCTGAGGCTTCAATCAGGTTTTTATTGAAATTAAAAACAATCACGACTTGCGCACGGCCTTCAAATGCGGTCGAACGCACTTGATATACACCGGTAATGCTTTGCAGTGATTTTTCCAGGCGGTTGATAATCTCGCGTTCGACTGTTTCTGGCGATGCACCGGGATATGGAATACTGACCACCAGCACTGGTTCCTCGACATCAGGGATCTGGTTAACCTTGAGTTTTTTCAACGCCAGCAAACCCATGCACATGAGGGCGATGATAATCACGATCATCGCAATCGGGCGCTTGATACTGAAATCAGAAAGGAACATGATTATTTCCCTTGTGGATTGACAGTTGCAGGGGCTGAAGCGGATGCGACAGTTGCTGCAGATGCTGGCGCTGCAGTTGTCGAGGCAGCAGTTGTTGAGGCAGCAGTTGCTGAAGCTGCAGGCAAGTCAGCACCGGCAGACGCAACCATTTTTACCTTCTGCCCATCCACCAAAGTCGAAATCGGATTGCGTATCACCTTGTCGCCATCCACCAGACCACCGCGTATTTCAAAGTCACCACGGCGTGGGTCGCGTTCGCCAATCACGATACTGACCTTTTTCACGATGCCATCCTTGATGCGCCAGGCATATGCTTTATCGCCATCACGCTGCAAGGCTGTGCTCTTGATCATCAGGGTCTGGGTAGAACCTGTCTCTATGCGACCTTCCGCATACAGGCCAGATACCCTTGGCGGCGTTGCATCGGCAAAAGCCACCAGCACTTCTACCTGCCTGGTGGTGGCATTAGCGGCCATGTCTACCCGCTTCACCTTGCCAGCGAATTGCTGGTCGCCATAACCATTGACACGAAAGCTTACTGCCTGGCCTATCTTGACATTGTTCACCTTGTCTGCCGATAACAAACCTTCAAAACGCATGCTGGTCGGGTCGATGACCTTGACCAGTTCCTTGCCTATCTGAGCGGTGTCACCGGCTGACACTTTGCGTTCACTGACCACGCCATCAAAGGGCGCGCGTACTTCTGTGCGTTGCATTTGCTGACGTGCCTGCACTGCGCGAGCCTTGGCGGCGACCAGATCACTCTGGGCATTATTGCGGCGGATTTCTGCATCTTCCAGTTGCTGCGTCGATGTCATGCCGGATGCGCGCAAAGTCTTCAGGCGCTGGAACTGGCGCTCGGCCTGCTCCAGTGTCTGTGCCGATGCCCTGGCAGCTTCTTCTGCCGAATTGCGGCTATCGCGGATTGAAGTGTCATCCAGCCGTACCAGCAAATCATTGCGCTTTACCGTCTCGCCGTTTTCTTTTAATACTTGCAAAACCACGGTTGATAATTCCGAACGCAGGTCGGCCTTGCGTTCTGGCTGTATCGAGCCGGTAATCACTGGCCCGGATGACAGCGCACTATTTTGTATGACCTGCAAATCTTCTTGCGTCACCAGCAGGGGGCTGTCAGGTATCTTGGCACTGGCTGACTTTGAGCTGGCTGAACCCGCGTTGGCTTTGGACTGGTCCGATTCCTTGCCATCTTTTCCTCCCTTGCTGCATGCCGTCAATGCCAGGGCAAGGGAAAGAAAAATCAGACTGGGTCGCAACATGGTGAATCTCCGTATATTTATAATAAATGTTTCATTAAGAACCTGATTTGTAACAAAAGGTTCCAATTCTTGCCAAGTATCCATGAGCATGCACACTAGTGTCAATCGTGCATTACCAGCTTGCAACATTAACTAAGTATCAGCTAAATACTAGCGAGTTTCTTGCATTGTCAGCATAAGTCCGGTAGGCTCCCGCCTCTTGTGTCTACCAAGCTCTGATTGTGTCTGCTATTGTGTCTGCTTCTACGTCTGCTGTTGCTTCCAGGTCTGCTTCTACGTCTGCTTCGCCACCTGTCTTATTGATCGTTACTGATGTTTTTGGCAATACGTCTGCGATTGCCAGTTTTGCCCGGCAATTTTCCCTGCCCTGCCTGATCGCCTCGCCATATACTGGCGAGAAAACACAATACCCCGCAGAAACCCTGGCCTATCATGCATTTATCGCTGAAGGTGGCGTTGGCGCCTATGCTGAACACCTGTCTCACTTGATAGAAGACTATCAAGCCAGCCTGCGTTATGCCATAGGCTTTAGCGCCGGTGCCAGCGCCCTATGGCTGAACAGCGCCAATCCGGCGATGGCAAATCTGCAGCAGGCAGTCTTGTTCTATGGTTCGCGCATACGTGATCATCGCGATGTGCAGCCTGCCTGCCCGGCACGCCTGATATTTGCGGAACAAGAAGTAGCGTTTGAACCGGCAGAACTCGTGGCCGACTTGCGACAGCGCAATCAGAACGCGGAACTGGTCAAGGGTAGCAAGCACGGCTTCATGAATCCCTATTCTGCCGGTTTTTGCCTGAAAACCCAGGAACGCTTTATGAAAGAGTTACTCGATCTGACGCAATTCAGTGCTGCGGCCTGAGTCGCAGGCTTACTTATAGCTGGCTGGCAAGATTGAGTTTCGCACCCTATTCCCCTATACTTCGCACGCGTGACACAATCACCGCCCTGCGTTTTCGATTGCACCAACCCGCGATCAAAGACCGTTTTATTTGCATGACAACAAACCACCTATTTAACTAATTTTTGCGGTACTACTGCATTTGCCTGATCTGGCAGATCGCCTGGTTGTACCGCGCGGAGCCATAAGCATGACCGCTTTTGTATTTAATGAAATCAATTTTGACGACCACGAACAAGTCGTGTTCGCATCCGAAGCCAAATCCGGCTTGAAAGCCATCATCGCAGTCCACAATACCAATCTTGGCCCGGCCATGGGTGGTTGCCGTATGTGGAATTATGCTGATGAAGCTGAAGCTGTACGTGATGTCCTGCGCCTGTCGCGCGGCATGACCTACAAGAACGCCGTTGCTGGCCTGCCTATAGGCGGCGGCAAAAGCGTCATCATAGGCAACCCAAAAACTGACAAGACCCCTGCCCTGTTTGAAGCCCTGGGTGAAGCCCTGGAGCGCCTGGGTGGCCGTTATGTCACAGCAGAAGATGTCGGCACCAGTCCGGCGGACATGGCCAATGTTGCCAGCAAAACCAAATACGTAGCCGGTCTGGGTGACCGTGGCGACCCATCCCCATACACCGCACTGGGCTGCTTCGTTGGTGCCCAGGCTGCAGTCAAACATCATTTCAAACGCGACAGCTTTGATGGCCTGACCGTGGCCCTGCAAGGTCTGGGTCATGTTGGCTATGACTATGCACGCCAGTTGAAAGAAGCCGGTGCCAAACTCATCGTCACTGACATCGACCAGGCCGCACTGAAACGCGCACAAGAAGAACTGGGTGCAGAAGTCGTCGCCATCGACGCTATCTATGACGTACAAGCCGACATCTATGCGCCATGTGCCCTGGGTGCTACCCTGAACCCTGACACTTTGTCACGCCTGAAAGCAAAGATCGTTGCCGGTGGCGCCAACAACCAGTTGTCAACTCCAGAGATGGGTGAAATCTGCCGTCAAAAAGGCATTTTGTATGCACCTGACTTTGTCATCAATGCCGGTGGCATCATCAAGGTTTGCTATGAATACCTGAACACACCAGAAGACGGCATGGTCGCCCATGTACGCCGTATCGGTGAAACCCTGGCAGAGGTATTTGCCCGTGCCGATGCAGAAGGCTTGCCAACCAGCGTTATCGCTGACCGCATTGCAGAAGCGAAGTTCAAGAAATAAAACCATGCAAGCCCAGGCTTGCTAATGCTGACAAAAAGCCACCGGATTGATGTTCTGGTGGCTTTTTGTTTTTTCAATTGTTTCTCGCTTTGTATCTGCCGAAATCACAAACATCTGTATCTACTGGCCCAATCTCAACAAGCATATTCTATCTGGGAGGCAGGTTTTCTTATCCAACCGGAGAATATGAATGACGATGTTATCGAATATACGCATGCTGACCCACTATAAATCCTGGGCAGACGACAAGATGTTTTCCATGCTGAGTAACTTGCCAGAAGAAGAGGTATTGCGACCTCGCCTGACTCGCTTTGGCAATATGCTGCATACCTTGAACCATGTGTATGTGATAGACGATGTCTTCCGTGCCCATTTGCTGGGTCAGGCGCATGAATATCAAGACCGCAATACTGCCACTACACCGCCACTGAATGAATTGTGGAGCGCATCAAAGCAGATGAATGAGTGGTACCGGAATTTCACGAAAGACTTGAATGAAGATGATCTGGAACGCGTCATCCATTTCAATTTCATTGGCGGTGGCGAGGGTGTCATGAGTTGCCAGGAAATGCTGCTGCACGTCGTCAATCACGCTACCTATCATCGCGGTTTTGTGGGCGATATGATGTACCAGGCCAAGGTCATGCCACAGTCTACTGATCTGACTGTGTTCGTCAGGGATGTGCTACGGGCTTGAAACTTTTATGTGAATCCCGGGTCAATTGAGTGCGTGCTTGAAACGCATTGCTTTCAAGCTTACACTCATCACTGGCTTTACACTGTCTATAGCGACCCTGAAGATCATGACCATACTTACTACTGCACGCCTGCGCCTGGAACCAATGGCCGACAGCCATTTTGAAGGCCTGTTCCACATGAACAGTCAGCCTGAAGTCATGCAATACATTACTGGCAAACCGGATACGCCTGAGGACACGCTCGCAATGATAGAGCGCATCAAGGCACGCTGGATAGAATATGGGTTTTCCTGGTGGAGTTTCATAGAAATAGCCAGCAATGAAGTCATCGGTGCTGGCTGTATACAGCACCTGGGGCGCGACCCGGCCAATCCCCTGGAAACCGGTTGGCGTCTGCGCAAGGAAAGCTGGAACAAGGGTTATGCATCGGAAGCCGCGCAAGCCATGGTTGCCTTTGCATTTGAAAATCTCAAGACAGAATCCTTATGCGCTGTCTGTCACCAGGACAATCACGCATCAGCCCATGTCATGAAAAAACTGGGCATGCAATATCGTGGCATAGAACGCTGGTATGACATGGATACTGCAGTCTATTCCATGGATAAGCCAGAATGGCTGGCAAACAAGAAATAGCGTTAATCTGCTGCGACGATAATGCGGTTGCGGCCGTCCTCCTTGGCGCGATACAAGGCCATGTCACTGGAGGATAGTGAAACGTCGGCATCAATATCACTGGCCTGCATGAGGGCAATGCCTATGCTGACCGTCACCGGGATGATATGGCTATGTACATTGACTGGCGTATCCAGCAGTTGTTTTTGTACGCGCTCAGCAAAAATGGTGGCATCGGCAATGCCCGTGCCTGCCAGCACCACGGCAAATTCTTCACCGCCAACCCGGCCTGCATAATCGCTCTTGCGTAATTCATCATGCAGGATATGGGCAAAATGCCTGAGCACCAGATCGCCAACAGCATGCCCATAGCTATCATTGATCAGCTTGAAATTATCCAGGTCACACATCAGTACTGCGGCGGACTTGCTGGCACCGCGCTGTATGCGTGCCAGCTCTTCTTCCATGCGGCCCATGAAACTGCGACGGTTCGGGATTTGCGTTAAAAAATCGATGGTCGCCAGTTCCTGCAACTCCTGCTCTATGCGCTTGTGTTCGGTGACATCAGTAATAAAGCCATGCCACAGGGTAGATCCATCAGGCAGGCGACGCGGTCTGGCATCCATCTGACGCCAGCGCATGCCTTGCTGCGGCAGGTTGACGCGGTATTCCAGATGCAGATATTCCAGCCTGCTGGCTGACTTCAGGACAGCATTGCGATACGCAGGAAAATCTTCACTGTGTATGCGTGCATTGACCAGCGCCACGGCTTCATCCATCTGTGCCGGGCTTAGTTCATAAATATCGCGTATGCCTTCACTAAGATAGGTAAAACTTTCTTCACCATTGACATGCATGCAATACTGGTATGCCAGGCCGGGCACCTCATTGGTCAGACAAGTCACCAGATCTACACTTTCCTGCAGACGTTGTGACAAGGTGCGCATGGCAGTGATGTCGGTGGTGGTGCCTATCATACGCAAGGGGCTGCCATCTTCTGCGCGGCTGACCACCTTGCCACGGCTGGATATCCACTTGTAACTACCATCTTTGCAACGCACCCTGTGTTCAACTACATATTGCTCAGTCTGCGCTTCGAAATGCGCCTTGATGGTGGCTTGCACGTAGGGCAGGTCTTCAGGATGGAGCCTGGTATAACTTTCTTCTATGCGGTTCGAGATTTCTGCATCGGTATAACCGAGTATGGCTTTCCAGCCCGGCGAGTAATGAATTTGCCCGGCGGGCACATCCCTGTCCCAGATACCAGTGCCGCTGCCTTCTATCGCCAGGGCCATACGCAACATGCTGGCCTGACTTTGCCCGGCCAATACCTGCGCCTGCTGGATTTTTTGTTGATCGTGCTTGTGTTGTACGAGGTTAGCAATCAGGCTGGCAAGCTCATGCAAGACTTGCCCTTCGGGCTTTTTTATGGAGGATATGTCCTTTGTAAAAAAGTACAAGCCACCAAGCAGGGCATGTTCATTGTCGGCAATGGGTATGCCATCAAACAAGCATAGAGCATGGCTTTGCGCTACATCCTGTAATTGACTGACATATGTACTTTGCTGCTGAGCCTCATATTGATCAGGAGTTGTGTCTGGCAGATGGAAGTTTTCTGCTGCGACTGCGATGTTTTGCATGACATCAAGACAGGCTTGAGGCAAATTTGAAGTAATCAACAAGCCGGTTTCATTCTCATGTTCGGCATCGCGCGACACCATGATAGCCGTCAGCAACCCGGGATAATGGGTATCCAGGCTGGCGACCACCTGACGCAAGCTCTCATCCAGTGCAGTCTTGCTGGCGATACCACTCATACACAAGCGGTACAGATCCAGCAAATACTGACAGTCATCATTGCTCTTACGCAAATTATCCAGACTCATATTTACCCGGCATTCTTGATCAGAGTTTGTTTGCACGTATTCAGCAGGCTGAAAAATCAAGGTCGATATGCTGTGAGCGACAATCCTCGAGGGGAGCTAAATACTCGCCCGATTTGATCATATACTAAAGAGAGGATGCATGATGGTGAGCAACAATTTTTAATACAAATACTGCATACAATGCGCTATCCCGCTACTTCAGTACAATTAAGGCAACAATAAATTGCTTTACGGACTAGGCGTGACTCATCACAAGCCGAGCAAATAAATGCATTCAAGCGCATACGCTTACTTTCTGCAGTGCGCGGACGAAGCGCTGGTTTGGGCGCATTGCTGACGCTCAGCACCAGCCCCTGCCATTGTTCATACTCACGCTCATAATCCCCAGATCGTCTTGAAAATAGATATCAATCATCATTCTGCAATGCTCTCTTATAGGATGAATTAATCACAAACCCTGCTGTTTCAATTGCTCAATCTCAAAGTCACCATCATCGACCAGACGCTCCCACCCCGCAAACTTGCCCAGCCCCAGTGTCCTGGCCATGGACAGTAATAAACTCTGACCAGGTGCAGCGCGCTCAGGTGTCAATTGATAGACAGGATCATTAAAGGCTGCTGCCGGGGTCGTGAACTTCCAGCCCATGTCTTTGAACTGGGCCAGCACATCATCGAGCCATAAGGCATTGATCAAATTGTGATGAATGAGTAAGACCTGTGGAATATCTCGCCCCTGCAATTGCCAGGATAAGGCGCGATAAGCTTCGGCGCGCTGGCGTACATGGGCCAGATAAGCGCGCTTGATGGCACTTACATCTGCCTGCGGATTTTTCTGGAGGATAGCTACCAGTTTTTCATTTAAACGCCAGTCGCTGGTATCCAGGCTGACATAGGCGTTGCGGTAATTTTTCTGCTTCAAGAAATTGCGCATGCCATCGCGCTTTTCTGGTGTATTTCCTTCACGCAGATAAGTATAGCGATACCATTTCTGGTAGCCAGGCAAAGTGCTGATGATCTGGTCACAATCCAGAATTTCTTGCTGATACTGTGCCAGACTGACTTTATCGCTATGCAAATCAGGGTGACTCATGGTGTGATTGCCGACAGAATGGCCCGCATCGCCCCAGGCTTTGGCAAGTGCATAACCGGCAGGTAGTTTTGCTGCATAGTCCGCCGTCACAAACAAAGCTGCTGACACACCATGCTTAGCCAGGGCATTCAACATGGCTTGATTGCGCTGCTCAGGGCTGAGCCTTGGTGTCTGTTCAAGATTGGGGGCATCGTCAATAGTGATCGCTACTGTTTGTGCACCCGCATTTGCTGCAAGCGAAATGAATGTCATTAAAAATACAGCATTCGCTGCAAGAGCTAAATTTTTGAAAAGTTTCAATTTGAATTCGTTTTCTGAATTAATTTAATCGACGACATAACCAGCAGATTTTGCTGATGTGCCAGTAGTAGCATCGGCAGCATCGGCAACATTGACGAGCATGAACTGCTGACCATTCCATTGATAAGATTCGGCTTGTTCACCTGGTGTTGCAGGTATCGCCAGCAGAGATTTTTTATTCCCGGCTGCATCATAAGTCCACTCAAAAGCCCCGGCTACCAGGGTTTGCAGCAACTTGTATTCGCTTTGCACCATGCCATAAACCTGCAATTCTTCATAAGCAGCACCCTGCTGTATCTTGAGTATGAATACAGGTTTTCCTGCCAGGGTAAATTCGGTATGTAGTTGCAGCCGTGGATTATAGCTATCGGCAAACTGTTTTTGCGAGACCACCCGCCAGGCCTGTTTTTCTTTTTTCAGTATGCTGACAATGCTGACTGTGCTTGAAATTCCAGCTTTGTTTTTATTGCCTGGCTGGCTTAGCGGTTTGCTGGACCAACTGACGATCTTCCAGTCATCTTGTATGCTGAGCATGCTGTAATTTTCAAAGTCACTCAGATTAGTCTTGCTCAATACCGGGATGGCATCTTGTTGAGGAGGCGCGCTGGCTGCAGATTTATCGCCTGGCTGACAGGCTGCCAGCATCACAAGAATGAAGAGAGAAAGCAGCGTTTTTTTATATGGCATGAATGAAGAATGTCAGGAGATTTTTCTTTTGATGCCAGTACAAATTGCGGGCGGGCAACAAAATAATATGCGGTAGCATAACATTAAGTTTTAGCTCGCGTATGAAGTGCATATATCCATACAGATTCTCATTTCATTTCTGGTGCAGCGGCTTATAATTCTTAAGCTGCACTGTTATATATGCACTCTCTGCACTCGTTACTGCACTTGTTCAATCACATGAATTCAAACCGAAATAAAAATTGAAGGAGATATCAGCATGAGTATCGTTAGCTCACACGAACCTGGTGCCTTTTGCTGGGTAGAATTGGCCACCAGTGATCAAAAAGCTGCCAAGGCATTTTATGGTGAACTGTTTGGCTGGACGGCCCAGGACAATGAGATGGGGCCAGGAAGTTTTTACACCATTTTCCAGCTCAAGGGACATGATGTGGCAGCAGCATATACTCTTGATTCTGAGCAGCAAGCTGGCATACCACCACACTGGACTATTTATGTCTCTACCAAGGATGCAGAAGCAACCGCAAAGCGCAGTGCGGAACTGGGTGGCGAAGTCGTCGTCCCGGCATTTGATGTTTATGACCTGGGTCGCATGGCGGTATTAAAAGATCCTACAGGTGCTTTTCATAATATCTGGCAGCCAGGCAAGAATATCGGTGTGGGCATACATAATGAACTAAATGCCTTTTGCTGGGGACAACTCAACAGTAGTGACACAGCAAAAGCAGAGGCGTATTACAAGGCCTTGTTTGGCTGGGGTGCAAAAACGGGGAGCGATGGTGGTATGACTTATACGGAATGGCAGCACAATGGCACGCCTATAGGTGGCATGATGGACTTGCCTGACGGTGCCATGGCTCCCTCACACTGGCTTGCGTACTTCAGCGTGGCAGATTGCGATGTCACTGCTGCCAGGGCGCAGGCACTGGGTGCCGCTACTTATGTGCCACCTAGTGATATTCCAAATACTGGTCGCTTCGCTGTCATGGCCGATCCACAAGGTGCTGTCTTTGCGATTTATCAGGAAAATTGAATAATGATCGAGTAATAATTGAGTAATTGCAGTTCCCGGCTTGTGTAAGGATAATGCTCTAGTTTTTCAATAACAAACTGATAGCCCGTGCTACGCCAAGCCTGGGGCTGGACAAGACATCCTTGTCTATATCAATCAAGTCCTGCGCCGCTGCTGCCATTGATGCCTGTGCCAATACCACGACATCAATGTCAGCAGCCTTTTCCTGCAATGCCACTCTGACTGAATGACTGATGGCTTGCAAATAAGCCTGCTTATCCCCTGACAGAAAATGCGCCCACGCATGGTCAAGCAGCAGGTTACTGATCACTACCGGTTTGCCTGAAACACTGGCCGACTCCATCAATAATTCAGTAGTAGGGCCTAGCGTGCTTTCCAGTGCCGCGACCAGCAATATGCGCGACCCCGATGCAACTGCGCGATCAGCCATGGCGCGATCTATCCTGGCTGTCTGCAAGCCAGATCGCCCATTCATACGTTCAGCAATTCCACCTATGCTGGAACAGGTGCATACCACCATGGCCGCGCCACTGATGGCAGCCTCTTGCATCGCTGCCTCCACGCTATTGATAACGACAGGATCAGCGGCTCCATATTGTTGTACAGCCGTAAGCAGGCTTTCATCAACATGATGATGTACTTTAAGCCCTGGTGCCAATTCCAGCATCAGTGCATCAAAGCCCGCCACATGCACAGGTGAAGTGTGTAAAAAAGCGAGTTGTTGCTGCATACGGTCTTTACTGTTGAAGTACTCTGTCAATTAAGTTTTTTCATATGGGCGACCAATTGGTCGAGGGCAGTACCCCAACCCTGATGGAATCCCATTTCCATATGTTTTTGCTTGTCTTCTGCATTTTTATGCAGGACTACGGCTTTATATCTTGTGCCAGTCTCATGTGCTTCAAATGTAATGATGGCGGTCATGAAAGAGTTGCCGGTAGGACGAAAACCTGGCCCCAGGGCATCGGTAAATACCAGCTTCTTGCCGGGTATGACTTCGAGATAACAACCGGCGTTGTCATGATCGACACCTTCTGGCGAACGCATGACGGTGCGGAAGATGCCACCCGCTCTCAGGTCAATTTCACAGTCCACGGTTTTCCATGGCGCAGGTGTAAACCACTCAAGCAAATGTGCTGGCGTAGTCCAGGCAGCCCACACCAGGGATGGCGGGATATCGACTATACGTTCCAGCACCAGATCGAATTTACCTTCTTCCATTGTCACGTCAGGCATCATGGTTCTCCTTTATTTTGTGTAAATATGCATCAAGTTGATTAAAACGTTTTTCCCAATCACTGCGCTGCGAAGCCAGCCATTGCTCAGCTTCTTTTAATGCCTGGGGTGCCAATTGATAGGTTCTTACCCTGCCTTTTTTTTCTGACATCACCAGACCAGAATGTTCGAGTACCCGCAAATGCTGGGTAAACGAGGGCAAGGCCATGTCAAATTCCAGCGCCAGTTCGCTGACTGCGGCGGGGCCCCGGCACAGGCGCGCCAGGACTGCGCGCCGGGTCGTGTCGCCGAGGGCAGAAAACAAGTGGTCAAGCTGGGTTTGTTGAACTGACATACAAATAATATAGCGCAAATCAATACTTAGGTAAATACCTTTGTATTGAAATTTCTTTTTATTGAAGATTTGTTTTATTGAAGATTTGTTTTATTGAAGATTTGTTTTATTGAAGATTTGTTTTGTTGAAGATTTACTTATTATTGCGCGATTTTTTCTTCAGGCCGCATGTTCTTCAGTTTTTGATCAAAAATCTCTTGCAGGTATTGATAGCGTGGGGAAAGGTATAAATACACAGGCTTGAAAAATAAATCTTGCAGGTAATAGCTGCCTGCAGCAGCCTGGCTTTCTTCCAGCATTTTCAGCGCGAGGGATTTAGTCATGATGCAGGCGTCGCCAAGTTTTCTTAATACCATATAGGCGCAATCATGTTCTGAGCCTACTGGTATCAGATGGTCTAGCTCTTTATGCGCTGCAATCGCCGCGTTCCCGCGCACATAAAACACTTTATGCCTGTTAAGGTCAGCCAGGGATTTCACGACTATATTCTTGTCATGTGTCAGCAAGCTAAAACTCAGATAACCCAAAGCGGTAGGAACGCGACTTGCGGTAGGTGCCAGATTCTGGAATTCTTCAAAGCGCGGCAACTCGCCCGCTGTTTCACTATCCTGCAGCATCTTTACTGCGCGTCCGGGTGGATATGCTGTGAGACTGCAAGAAAAACCACTGTGCCTGCACAGCTTTTCCAACAGAATTTTGCTTTCTATAAAAGCTTCGGCTGCCTCGCTAAGGGAAGAAGAAAAACGCAATACTTCAGTTTGCATTGGCTGTTCACTGGCGCAGGCAACGGCACAGGCACTGCAGAAAAAGATGAATAGAAATGCGCGCATGATGATGGACTTTCAAATCGTGGCAGGCATTCCGTTTCCTTACATGGCGGTTAAATAAAGACAGTAACCATGAATAATTGAGCCTTCCCGTCCCTAGTATTTAACAATTTTCAGTGGCTTACAAGCAGGACTTGCGATAGTGTTGCGGGGCAGATTCAGACTGGTAATTTTTACATTGAATCTTATGGCTCTGACATATCAATCCATCATTTTTTGATAAGGACGACTGCACTTCAGTACCAGATCTTGGAAAATGCTGGAGCTGCAAGCAAATCAGGGGCAGTTTTATGTAAGCCCTAATTGGACTGAGCTCAGCAATTCAACGGCATCAACATGGCTACCCTGCATTTAATGTGTTACAGGTTCAGCTTCCAATGCTTCTGCAGTACGTTCGGCATTATAAAGTTCCAGATTCAACAAACCCAGGCGCTTGGCTACAATGGTGGGCACAAGGGCCTGACCAGCGACGTTGACTGCGGTGCGCCCCATATCGATGATAGGTTCTACGGCCAGCAAAAGGCCCACGCCTTCCAGCGGCAAGCCAACTGTGGACAAGGTCAGTGTCAGCATGACGGTTGCACCGGTGGTACCTGCTGTTGCGGTTGAACCCAGTACAGAAACCAGGGCGATCAAAGCCAACTGCGTTACGTCCAGATGCAGGCCATAAAATTGCGCAATAAAGATAGCCGAGATGGCCGGGTAAATCGAGGCACAGCCATCCATCTTGGTGGTCGCGCCCAGCGGCACGGCAAAGGCAGCATATTCACGTGGCACACCGAGATAACGCTCGGTCACCCGCTCTGTCAGGGGCATGGTACCCATGGACGAGCGTGAGACAAATCCCAGTTGCACTGCTGGCCAGACACCGGTGAAGTACTGGCGCACTGACAGCCCGTGCAACTTGACCAGCAAGGGATACACTACGAACAAGACCAGCAGTAAACCCACATACACTGAGGCGCTGAAACTGGCGAGTGAACCCAGCGCATCCCAGCCATAACTGGCTACCGCATCACCCAGCAATGCCAGCGTACCTATTGGTGCCAGGCGTATGATCCACCACAATATTTTTTGCACCACAGCACCGACCGCATCGGTAAAACGCAACAGCGGTTCGGCACGCTCACCGACCTTGAGAGCCGCAACGCCAACAGCAATAGAAATCACCAGTAACTGCAATACATTGAAACCAAGCTGGGTACTGGCAACTGCTTTCTCACCCACCAACTTGACTGAACTGCTGGCTGTCATACCCAGGATATTGCCCGGTAATAGTTGATTCAGGAAAGCCCACCAGGAACCTGTCCTTGAGGGTGCACTCGCCTTGGCAGCATCGACTACTGCACCGGCACTGGGGTTAGCCAACAAGCCTATCGTCAAACCAATGGCAACAGCGATAAAAGCGGTAATCGCAAACCATATCAAGGTCTGAGTCGCCAGTTGTGCTGCATTTTGCAAACGGCGCAGATTGGCAATGCTGCTGACCACCGCTGTCAATATCAAAGGCGGGATCATGAGTTTTAACAAGCCCACATAGGCATTGCCGATTGTACCAAGCGCGACTTGCAGCCAGTTAGCGTCGCTACCTTGCGTGCCCATGTTGCGCGCTATCAGGCCCACCACTACGCCAGCCAACAGACCCACGACTATCTGCGGTCCGAAAGACTTCCACCAGCGTGCGCCGTGCCCGCTTGGCAATGGTGATGTGCCTGTCTTATTTGAAGTTTGCATATCCATATTCCCCATACTTCTGACATTATTATTGATGCTTGCCATCATGCACCAAAGCCAGTGCTAATGGCAAATACAGAAATTCACCGCTTCAATAAGCTCAGGGTATAAGGAGGGATGCCGGGGTTTAATAGCAAGAAGAAAGCCGTGTTTTACTAAACGACTTTTCCCGCTGCCAAACCTGTATCAGTAGGTTTTTTTCGTACATCTCCATTTAAAAAACCACCCACAAAACTGCGACGTACAAGCAAATGGTAGCTGAGCAAACAGAATATTGTCGTCAGCAGCATATTCAAACCCATTCTGGCTATTGCACCAAATGGACTGTGAAACAGCAAGATGCCAAATCCCACCGTCCCCAGCATGTGCACCAGATAAACCCAGTAAGAACTGTCCGCCAGATAAGACAACAAACGGTTCTGGCGAGGCAAATAGCGCAGGAACAAGCCTATCAGGGCAAAGCTCCAGAGCCAGCTGACAGTATTGTACAGATACGCCATGGCCGCCTGCATGCCATGGCTGGCAGACTCTGCATTGCCGCCACTCTTCACCAGTGCCAAAAACAGAATGAACGGGGGCAAGCCCGCACAAAGGTATAGCCAGCACTTGCGCTCAAAGCGCGGCAATAAATCTGCCTGGAATCGATAAAGAAAAATCCCGCAGGTAAAAAACATGCCGCTATGGATGAATTCGGCTGGATGTGGCATGAAAGAACCTAGCGGTGTCACCATGCCATTGCGATAAAAACTCCCTGCTGCCGCCAAAGGCAGAACCAATAAAAATACGCCCCACCAGTTGTTGCACAGCGCTTTCCAGGCTTTGGCAAAGCCATCCTGAAGCGCCGGTGGAATAAATGCGGACCATCGCAGCAGCAAGGCATACACCAGGCAATACATGAACAAGTAATAGATAAACCACAAATGCAGTAGCGATACCTGAGGCCTGCCAGGTATTTGTGGAATCAGGTCAAAGTCCAGGCCTATCGTGCCAAGAGCATTCAGATGTACATACACTGCCACCAGCAAACTCATTGAGACAAGCAGTAAAGGCCAGAACACCATGAAGGGCCAGACCAGCTTGCGCATGCGCTGACGCAGCATGGCAGACATTCCACGCTTGGCGACCAGCATGGCAACGAAAAAACCCGCCAGGATGAAAAACACAGGCATGCGGAAAGCATGAATGAGGACTATCAGTAAATCTGCCAGCAAACTGGTCTGGCTATCGCGCCAGGGTGTAGGCGCAGGATTCACCATATAGTTGACAGACACGTGCACGACTATGCCCAGCCACATCATGATGGCCCTGAGATTATCGAGGGAATGCAAGCGTTGATAAGTATTCATAGGGCATGTTCAAGGTTAGCGTGGGCCAGCTCTTGCTGGCGTCTTGCTTACAAGCGATAAATCCAGTCGCTTTCATTTTTTCTGGCATCGTTGAGCAATTGCTGCGGGCTGCGGCCGGAAACTTCCTTGCAATCCCGTATCAAGTGAGATTGATCCGCGTAACCCATTGCATTTGCATGCTCAGTCCAATTAGGCGTATGCCCCTGCTCCAGAGCAAGCAAAACCTGGCTGTGACTGCGTTTGGCGCGCCATAATCTGGACAAACCCAACAAGGGCAAGCCTGCTTCTTTCCTGACCCGCCTCTGTACCTGACGAGCACCAACTCCAAGCAAACTGCAACTCAGACGCAAACTCAGGTTTTGTCCCATCTTGCGCAAACGTGACCAGGGACTGGAAAGCAGGGAACTGCTGTTTTGTGCGACATAGCTTTCAATCAGCGAGCGCCTGTCAGCATGTGTATCAGCCAGGGCAACGGCCTGCAGCAATGCCAGCCCTGACGGATTCAATATCTCCGTCGCATCGACAAATCTGTCCTGCACTGTCGTCAGGTCCAGCTCAAACAAGGCATGAAAGGCATCCGAGTAAAACACCGCCATGAAACTGTGTCTGTCACCGAGGTTCATGGACACCCCATACTGGCTCTGGCAACCAGCCACAAAGATCTGCGGCAAGTGCTGCTCACGCTTGGTTTTTCCCTGTTGCAGCAGACTCACCTCACCTTCCAGCATCCAGGTGATGCAACAGAATGGTGTAGCAGGGTAACGATTCAGTTGATCCGACCCATCCAGATGACAGCCACGGGTATCCCGCACGATATACATCAACACATGCTCAGCCGCCTGACCACTGACTGGCCAGATATGCGTTTGCGCTTTGGGGATAATGTGAGTCTTGTGCATGTAGTGGATGCTACCTGCTTCGATGATGGATGTATTGTACGTTTACGACATTTTTGAAGTTTTATGAAGGCCAGTGTTTGGTTTGTTTGCCTATTGTTGGCAATTTGCTCAGATCATCTAGTGTGCTGCCGAGGGGGCTGTTGCTGTTGCTGTTGCTGTTGCTGTTGCTGTTGCTGTTGCTGTTGCTGTTGCTGTTGCTGTTGCTGTTGCTGTTGCTGTTGCGTTTGACTTTGGGGTGGTAGTTGTTTTTGACGTTCGGCAGTTCCCATGTGTAGGCGCCGTTTGTGCTGTACAGAAAATGGAAAAAGAAGGACCGCTGTTTGAGCCGCAGGCGAGTTTCGGGCCTTCCCATTTTTTGTACTGCACAAACGGTATGTAGTGGTCTAATTTGCCAGGACAGTGAAATAAGAGGAAACTCAATCTCAAAGAGGCCTCAACATGATGAAAAAGCACTTCGACACACCACTCAAACTAGAAGTGGTAAAGATGGTGAAAGAACAAGGATTGAGCATATCAAGGGTCAGTCAAAGCATGCACATAGGAGAAACGGCGATACGCCGGTGGATGAAACAATACGAAATTGAACTTGATGGAGAGCCGTTGGCAAGTAAGCCACTGACAGCAGAACAACAACGCATCCGTGAGCTGGAGCAAGAGAACCGGCAACTGCGCATGGATGTGACCATCTTAAAAAATGCGTCGGCCTTCTTCGCCAGGGAAATGAAATG
>NZ_JBMPOZ010000013.1:0-174243 GCF_049340385.1 Undibacterium sp. Ji83W
GGACAATGCTGTTGCAGAGCGTTTCTTCCTTAATTTGAAGATGGAACGCGTCTGGCAAGGCAGCTATGCTAATAAAATGGAAGCAAGACAGGACATCGTTGCTTATATAACGAATTTCTACAACACCGCACGTTTGCATTCCACATTGGGATATTTATCTCCCTCTGTCTTCGAACGTCACTACGCTGTAAATTCTCCTATTTCTTTGTCCTGATTTACTTGACCACTACAGTATTCAAAGAAAGGCGACCCAGGCGTAGCCGCCCCTGCGGGGTTCCCGTTTGTGCAGTACAAAAAATGGGAAGGCCCGAAACTCGCCTTTGGCTCAAACAGCGGTCCTTCTTAATCCATTTTCTGTACAGCACAAACGGCGTCTACACATGGGAACGGCAAAGTCAAAATCAACTGCAACTGCAACTGCAACTGCAACCGCCACTCACATTCTTCGCGATCAATTGCTCACCGATTAAACCTACTCCACCCCAGCCTGCAAAGGCAACCTGACAATCACCGCCAAACCTCCACCCTCACGATTGGCAAACCGTATCTCGGCATGCAGTTGCAACGCCAGTTGCGCCACGATCGCCAGGCCCAGGCCAGCACCGCCAGTATCACGGTTGCGGGATGATTCAAGTCGTACGAAGGGTTGCATGACGGCGTCCCACTGGTCCTGGGGGATACCTGGACCTCTGTCTTGTACCGTGATGACTGCACACTGCTGATCACTGCCCAGGATGGCTTCTACTTCACTGCCAAACTTCAGGGCATTGTCAATCAGGTTGCCAAGCAGGCGAGACAGGGCCAAGGGCCGGGTTTGTATGATCTGGTTGCTATTGCCATGCAGGCTGACTTGCTGGCCGGTGTCGCAATAGTCCTGTACCAGGCTGCCTGCGAGGGCGTCGAGATTGATCTTGCTGCTGGCTTCCTGGTCGGCTTGTAGTTGATTTTGTACTTTGGCATAGGCCAGACCTTGCTCTACCAGTTTTTGCATGGCGTGCAGGTCGGCCTGCATTTTGTCGCGTTGGCTGTCGTCGTCCATGAGTTCGGTGCGCAGGCGCAGGCGGGTGATGGGGGTTTGCAGGTCGTGGGTGATGGATGCCAGGATTTGCATGCGTTCTGCGAGATACGTATCTATGCGTTCCTGCATGTTCTGGAAGGCGGTTGCGGCACGAAATACTTCGCGCGGGGCGCGGGCAGGGAACTGCGGCCTGGCACCTGGTTTTACCATGGCGTCGGCTGCTTCAGCCAGCATCGCCAGCGGGCGTGTCGCTGTCCTGACTGCCAGCCAGGCTGCCAGCATGACGATGGCAAGCTGTACGCAGAGCAGCGAGAACATGCTCCATTGTATGGTGTAAGGTGTTGCAGTCAGGCGGACGGTGATCGGCGCGCCATCACTCAAAGTCAGATGCAATTGCAGGATTTTTTTATCACCTTCCATGCGCACACTGATCCTGATTTTTGCCGGATGCTCCAGATTGTTTTTGATGGCCTCTATCGCCTCGTTGGCAATGTCCAGGTCTATGCTGTCCTTGGCATCAGCGGGGGCTGCCTGCAAAGTATATTCATAATTGTTGCGGGCCAGTTTGTCCAGCCAGGCCTGACGTTCACTGACTGGCAGGCGGTCGAGAAATGAGATGGCATTGGCGACATCCTTGCCTACCGAATAGACCATATGATTTTTCCTGACCTGCATCTTGTCCCATTGCGACGAGGCAAACGAGAGTGCATAGGCCATCAGCAGGGCACTGAGCAAAATCAGGCACAGGCGGCCAAACAGGGTATGCGGCCAGTGCGGGCTTTCTGTGATATGCATCAAGCCTCCTCAGGTGCCGTGACCGGTGCACAAAATACATAGCCTTCGCTGCGCACGGTTTTGATATAGCGTGGCTCGCGGGCATCGTCACGCAAATGCTGGCGCAGGCGGCTGACCAGCAAGTCTATGGAGCGCTCGAACAAGTCGGCATCGCGACCCTGGGTCAGGTTCAGTAACTGGTCGCGATTCAGCACTCTTTGCGGATGCTCGACAAAGACTTGCAACAAGCGGTATTCAGCCCCGCTGAGTGCGACCATGACACCGTCTTTATCGAGCAGATGGCGCGCCAGGGTATCGAGTTGCCAGTCACCAAACTGCAGCATGGCGGGCGGTTTTTGTTCGCGCAGCTTGGGCGGCAGCATGCGCGTACGGCGCAAGACGGCTTTGATACGGGCCAACAATTCCCGTGCAGCGAAAGGCTTGGTCAGGTAATCGTCGGCACCCATTTCCAGACCTACTATGCGGTCAGTTTCTTCTGCTCGTGCAGTCAGAAAAAACAGGGGAATGACTTTGTGCGGGCCTGAGCGCAATTCACGGCACAGGCTCAGACCATCTTCACCCGGCATCATTATATCGAGCACGATGAGGTCAATGGCATTGCCTTCCAGCAAGGCGCGCATTTGCTTGCCGCCTGCCGCCGTACTGACCTTGTTGCCATTCTTGCGCAGGTACAGGGCAGTCAGTTCGCGTATTTCTGCATCATCATCAACGATGAGGATGTGATCCGGGGATTCTGTGTTTTCCATGTGCTGAGCTGGTTGTGTACTAGTTGCGCATTCTTGATGCACATTTTTGATGCGCATTTTTGATGATTCATTCCATAGTGCTTTATAGCTTAAATCGCGGCAGAGACAAAATCTTTTGTATCCCAGTGTATCTGAGTGCCGTTGACACATAGTCAGATGCAAATATGGCATTTCCTGACATCTGCCAGATACCTTGCACCTGTCTAATGAGTTTGCCGTGATGACTTCATCACCTCGACAACTTCAAGGAGAACTGACATGAAAAAGCAAATGATCGTTATCACCACTTTCGCCACACTATTGATGAGTGCCTGGTCTGCTCAGGCGCAGCAGGCTGGTTTGTCTGATTACTACCTGGCACCTGTGGAAGCTCAAATCCAGGCGAACAATCTTGCCAGCAGCAAGGCTGGCGCAGTCGCCGGTACCTGGCTCACGCAAAGTGGCAGTCTGGAAGTACAAATCAGTAATTGTGGTCAGGCCTTGTGCGGCAAAGTCAGCAAGGTCAACGATGCGGCCAATATGAGTAATATGAGTGCCATGGGTAGCACTGCTGCTCCAGTGTCTGCAATACCTGTGCTGGGCAAGACTATCATGGAAGGTTTTACTCCAGGCAAGGCCGACACCTGGTCTGGCAAGATTTTCAATCGTGCCGATGGCCAGACCTATGCTTGCCAGATGCGCATGCTGAGTCCGACCGAACTGGAAGTTACGGCATACAAGGACAAGCCAGAAAATGGCCGGACACAGGTGTGGACGCGCGTCTCAAATACCGTTACTGCGCAAAAATAAAAATGGGAGCATCGCTTGATGCTCCCATTTCATTTTTCAATATCAATCCAGACTTACGGCAGCAATTCAACTTCACCCGGCAATAAAGTATTGGCTGGCAAGGCATCGAGTTGTTTCAGGCGCTCATAATAAGGCGTGAAATCCGGTGCCGTGCCATCAAACAATTGCTGGAAATTGTCGATGACAAAATAGGTTTCCTGGAAGCTGTCTATCTTGTACAGGGTTTGCAGGCAACGTTCTATGTCAAGATGGATATGGCGTGAAGGAGTACCCGGCTTCAGGCAATATTCGACTTCGCCACCCGATGACAAGATGCCCGCGCCATAGATGCGCAAACCCTTGTCCGTCTTGATCAGGCCAAACTCCACCGTGTACCAGTACAGGCGTGCCAGATAATCCAGGCCGCCCAGCTTCATCGCCTTCAAACCACCCTTGCCATACAACTGCATATAGTCGGCAAAAATCGGATTGAACAGCATGGGCACATGGCCAAAATAATCGTGGAATACATCGGGTTCGACGATGTAGTTGAATTCCTCAGGCGTGCGCAACCAGACCGTGATCGGGAAGCGGCGGTTTGCCAGGTGCTCGAAGAAAGTCAGTTCCGGGATCAGGCCAGGGACGGCGACAATGCGCCAGCCGGTTGCGGCAAATAGTTCGGCAGAAGTGCGTTCAAACCTGGGTATGCCATCGGCGGCATTCATCTTTTGCAGTGCTTCTATGAACTCGTCGCAGGCACGGCCAGGCAAGAGTTCCATCTGGCGCTGATACAGCTTGCGCCACAGTTCATGCTCTGCTTCGGTATAGGCATCCCAGTCTTGCTCGACGACATATTGCGCGTCGGCTTTTTCATAATTGCCGCGCAGGGCTGCACCATTGGATTTTTCGGCAACAGTGGCCAGAAAATCGTCGTTGCTGACAATCGTGTCAGCAGTAGCGGAAGTAGCGATAGTATCCATATTTTTCAGTGAAAAAGGCCGGCATCAAGATGATGACCAGCCTCTTTCATATCTCCATTAGCTATTGGCGAAACAAAGTTTTAATGCATCAGGCAGTTGTTTCGTCTTTGATGACGCCACGACGGATCTGATCAAGCTCAATAGATTCAAACAGGGCACGGAAATTACCTTCACCAAAACCCTGGTCGCCCTTGCGCTGGATGATTTCAAAGAAGATAGGGCCGATGACTGTCGTCGTGAAAATCTGCAACAGCAATTCACGCGATGTTTCTGTGCTCTTGCCATCCACCAGGATGCGCAGCTTGCGCAATTCTTCCAGGTTTTCACCATGGCCAGGCAGGCGACGATCGACCAGGTCGTAGTAAGTTTCTATCGTGTCCTGGAACACCACGCCATTGGCTTTCATGCCGCCAACGGTGTCATAGATATTGTCTGTGCCCATGGCTATATGCTGCACGCCTTCACCGTGGTACAGGTCCAGGTATTCAGCGATCTGGGATTTATCATCAGAAGATTCATTGATAGGAATACGGATTTTGCCGCAAGGTGAAGTCATGGCTTTTGACTTCAGACCTGTGTGCTTACCAGCGATATCGAAATAACGGATTTCGCGGAAGTTGAACAGGGTTTCATAGAAATCTGCCCATTCCTTCATACGACCACGATGTACATTGTGGGTCAGATGGTCGATATAGGTCAGGCCCTTGCCGACAGGATTGGAATCCACGCCTGGCAGTGCCACGAAGTCAGCATCATAGATGCTGATATTGCCGATGGCGCCTGCATCTGCACCATCTTTACCATGCCAGCGGTCAACAAAATAAATCAGGGAATCACCGATGCCTTTGATGGCAGGTATGTTCAGTTCCATAGGGCCGGTTTTATTGTCGAAACCCCAGGCACCCAGTTCCAGTGCGCGCTTGTAGGCGGCGTTGGCATCCTTGACGCGGAAAGCGAAAGCGCAAACGGACTGGCCATGTTTGCGGGCAAATTTTTGTGCGAAAGAATCTGGTTCGGCATTGATGATGAAGTTCACACCGCCTTGACGGAACAGGGTCACATCCTTGGTGCGATGTTTGGCTATCGCGGTAAAACCCATGGTGACGAATAATTCGCCGAGTGCTTTTGGATCGGGTGCTGCATACTCGATAAACTCAAAACCATCGGTACCCATTGGGTTTTCCCAAGTTTGGAAAGTCATGCCTGTCTCCTCAGTGTGATCATCAGTGTTTGCTGCATCTACCGCTTTCAAGGCTGGCTTTGATGTAGCTCAAGCTCTCAGTATAGTCCGCAAAACGCGCCATATAATTGCAAAATAACCCAATGATTCATCGATTTGAGCAATAATATTGCTTAATTTATTTGGTATGGGGCAGATTATGCTTGAAGTTGAACTGGACAAGATAGACCGCAAAATACTGGCGATTTTGCAGGCAGATGGCAGGCTGACCAATCAGGAAGTGGCTGAGCGCGTCAATCTCTCGCCCTCGCCCTGCCTGCGTCGCATCAAGCGGCTGGAAGACAGCGGTGTCATCCGTAAATACGTGGCCTTGCTGGAACCGGCCAAGATAGGCCTGGGCTTGCTGGCCTACGTCAACGTGCGGCTGGAAAAACATAGCGATAATCCCGGCAAGGGGGCTTCACGCTCACCACGTGATGACTTCTCTGCCTCGGTGGGGCAGTGGCCAGAGGTGGTGGCCTGTTATGCGATGACGGGGGAAATGGATTATCTCTTGCGTGTGCATGTGGAAGACATGAACCACTTTTCGCGTTTCATGATGGAGACGCTGTTGCGGCATCCGGCGGTGCTGGATGTGAAGTCTAGTTTTGCCTTGCAGCAGATTAAGGATACGACGGCCTTGCCGGTTGTGGTGGGGGTGTAAAGGTAGTGTGTTTGGGGAGAGTTTGCTGACTGGGCCGTTTTAGCCGGTCGTTTTAATATGGCTGGCCTTTACATCGTCGCTCCTGCGAAGGCAGGAGTCTAGCGGCGTTCGTTGCATACTTTTGTCGTATGTAAAACGATTACCCTTCGTGGATGCAAGCCGGGTCTCGGCCCGGCAGCCGAAATACTTTCTTTGCGTCGCCAAAGTAAGTATTCAAAGAAAGGCGACCCAGGCGTCGTCGCCCCTGCGGGGTTCCCGTTTGTGCAGTACAAAAAATGGGAAATGCCCGAAACTCGCTTCCCTTGCAGGGCGCACAATCGCTTGCAAGCGATTGCCGTTACGCTGGCGAGATGCATGCATCTCGAAACCCCAGCTACACCTCAAACACGGGCATTTCTTAATCCATTTTCTGTACCGCACAAACGGCGTCGACACATGGGAACTGCAAAATTCAACAACAACACCCAAAGTCAAAATCAACGTCAATACGACTTGTACTAAGATCTCTTAATATTCAGTTAATCAACGATTGAGATGCAGAGGAAACCAAGGTTTTACCTTCTCTCCCGTATCGTGTCTCTAAGTCGAAACGTCTGAACTGTACAGTAATTACTTCGAACTATCCTTCATCCCCGGCAAATTACTCAGCCATTTGGCAGCAGCCCGGGTATTTGCCTTGATGCTGTAGTCAATCGCTGCGACCTGTTCCTGCATGGCTTCCTTGAGCATGCTGGCGGCGTCGGCTGGCATGAGTTTGAGGTAGGCGTCGGCTTCGCCGTAGGCGCGGTGAATTTCCATGCCAGCTTTTTTGGCGATATGTATCATGGTTTGATTCGATGACAGGCAATGCATGTACAGGGTATCGACATCGTCATTTCGGCAGTGGATGGCTCCACGTTCAAACAGTTTTGAACCTATGCCTTTGCCGCGGGCGGAGCTGGAGACGGAGACGCCAAATTCGGCGACTTTGTCTTTGTCTGTAGCTTCATCATCTTCTGCGCGCGGGGCATAGGCCAGGTGGCCGACGCCGACGATGCGGAAATGGTGGCTGATGACGCCGAATACCTTGTCGCGGGAGAAGTCGATGCCTTCTACATATTTTTCTACCATGGCATCGGGCAGATAGGTGCCAAAGCGCAGCAGGCGGTCACTTTCCTCAAGGCCGAGGAAGTGTTTCATGATGCGGTGCCTATCCTTCTCTGACAATTCCTTGACGAAAACTGTGGATTTGGAGGGTTTTTTTTGGGAATCTAACAAGTGCTTGGGATCTTCTGGAAAAATATCTGACGCATTCATAGCAGCTCCTTATGGGTAGCCTTTTGTGCAGTGCACAATGCATTGTAGATGATCTGTCCGGATTATTCCAGAAAAGCCCGGATTTTGAGAATAAAACTTCTATTCTCTTCATTTTAACTAAATTTAACTGAATTTAACTGTTTTTGGCTTCTAGCGCCGCAATCCTGGCTGCCCGTATTGCGACAGGAATTTGTGCAGGACTATCGACATGCAGACTGGCTATCTCGCCACCATTGACTTGCAGCGCCACTTCCAGCGCCTTGCTGAGCCGGGTTTGTGGCGCATATGCAGTGTCCGCCTGCGCATACAGGCAAGCTGTAGCATTTAATAATTCATGGAAGCGCTGGGGTTTGCGGTAAGCGTCGCAGCGCCCCAGTAAATCTATCACTTCAGCGGCAGACAGCGAACCGGCATCTTTGATGCGCAAATGCTCACGTGCCAGCATGACAGCGAGGTCGCGGCATTCTGCAGGCACTTTCAAACGCTGGCTGATGGCATCTGCCAGGGGCATGCGCTGTTTTTCCTGGGCTGCTGCAACTTGTCCATCAGTTTTAACAGCAACAAGATCATGCAGTAACACGGCATAACGTGTCGTCAAGGGCTGGCCTGTCTGTGCGGCGGCATCCAGCAAGGACATCAATTGTTCCGCCTTGCTGGCGTGATTTGCTGCGGGGATAGTCCATAAGATATCAAGCTCAGGCAACAAGCGTTGCAGTGCGCCACAACTGCGCAAGACCTCAAACATGCGTGAAGGACGTGCTTCCATCAAACCACGTGAAATTTCTTGCCATACCCGTTCTGCCACCAGTGCATCGACTTCACCGGCAGTCACCATGGATTGCATCAGCGCCGTGGTTTCTGCTGCCACGCTGAAATCCTTGGGAGGTGTGGCGAAGCGTGCTGCAAAGCGGGCCAGGCGCAGTATGCGTACCGGGTCTTCGCAAAATGCCATTGATACATGGCGGAAGATGCGGTTTTCCAGGTCTTGCAATCCGCCATAAGGGTCAATGATATTGCCGTCATCATCCTGGGCCATGGCATTGATGCTGAGGTCACGTCGTATCAAGTCCTGTTCCAGCGTGACTTCCGCATCGGTATGAAATACAAAACCCTTGTAACCGGCAGCGGTCTTGCGTTCGGTGCGGGCCAGGGCATATTCTTCATGGGTCTTGGGATGCAGGAATACCGGAAAGTCCTTGCCCACTGGCAAAAAGCCTTTTGCCAGCATGTCTTCCGGTGTGGCACCAACCACGACAAAATCACGGTCTTGTACCGGGAAGCCCAGCAAGGCATCGCGCACGGCACCGCCTACGATGTATGTTTTCATCTATGTCTTCATGCAGCTATGGCTCAATCGCCGTGGCGGTTGTCATGGCCGGGCATGTTTTCGGTTTCCAGCAAGGCCTCCCTGATCCACAGGGCTACCGCTGGGTGAGCGATGACACGGTCGGCATAGGCTTGCAGGGCTGGTGCCAGAGAGACCCCATAAGTGCGGAAACGCATGACCACCGGCGCATAAAATGCATCAGCAATAGAGAATGCACCGAACAGAAATTCATGTGCACCGTAAGATGACAGGCAATCTTCCCAGATTTCACTGATACGGCCTATGTCTGCCTGCGAGCCTATGGTACGGCCCTTGCCAAACAGATCGGCGCGGATGTTCATGGGCATGTCAAAGCGCAGGGAAGAAAAACCGGAATGCATTTCGGCGCAAATGCTGCGTGCCGTCGCTCTTGCTGCGACATCTTCCGGCCACAGATTGAGGATGGAGAATTGCTCGGCCAGGTATTCGCAAATTGCCAGTGAATCCCAGATCGTGATTTCACCCGCCAGCAAGACAGGTACGCGGCCAGCGGCTGAATATTCGGCGATGCGGTTGGTGGTATCTGGCTGGTGCAGCAGTATGCGAATTTCTTCAAACGGGATGCCAAATGCCTTCATCAACACCCATGGGCGCATGGACCAGGACGAATAATTTTTATTGCCTATCACCAGGCGCAAACCGGCACGGTGCTGGTCCAGCATGGCGGCCAGGGCGGGTTGCATTTCTGTATCTTGCATGATGTCTACACTTGAAAATTAAGGAAGATCAGGGTCGCCAGCAGTCATGCCCTTGGGCACGACGATACCGAGACGTGTCTTCAGTGACTGCGGTTTTTTCTCGAACAGGGCGGCGTAGTAAGTCGCATTCGACAAGACGTTTTTGACATAGCCACGGGTTTCATTGAAGGGAATAGTCTCGGCAAAAATTGCCCCTTCCACCGGTTTGCTGAGCTTGGAACGCCATGCGCGCGGGCGACCAGGGCCAGCATTATAAGCAGCTGACGCCAGTGCTTGCGAGCCACCCAGGTCAGTCAAGACCATGTTGAGGTAATTTGTGCCCAGGGCGATATTGGTTTCCACATCATTGACCTGGTTGGGAACAAAGTTACCCAGGCCAATTTTCTTGGCCACATAACGCGCTGTTGCTGGCATCAATTGCATGAGACCAGATGCCCCCACATGCGACTTGGCATTCATGATGAAGCGTGATTCCTGGCGTATCAAGCCATATACCCAGGCCATGTCCATGCCCAGTGCCTGGGTAGTCTTGTACATGCTGTCATTGAATGGGGTAGGGTAGCGCTGGCTGAAATCCAGTTCACCCTTGGTGCGGTCAGAAGTATTGACCATGCGGTCGAGCAAATTGTTTTGTCTTGCCAGCTCAGCCGCTGCCAGATGCTGGCGCTCGCTCATCTTGCGCAATTCCCAATTCCATTCACGCGTGCCTTCAAAGCGCAAATTCATGGCATAGAACTTCAGCGCTCTTTGCAGGTTGGGATTTTTTTCCATCGGTGCCAGTTCTTCTGGCGTCAATGGCTTGACTGTTGCTGGCAGGCCTATTTTTTGACCCTGCTCTTCAAGTGCGAGTTGTCCATAGAAATGCAGTTGATCGGCGATGCTGGCAAACTGCTGACGCGCTTCTTCGTTCTTGCCTTCTGCCTTCAGAGCGCGGCCATACCAGTAGACCCAGGTTGGCTCGCTTTTCAGGCTGGCAGGCATGGCAGTAATGCTGGATTTCACCAGTTTCCAGTCGAGTTCACGCAAGGCAGTGCGGGTTCGCCATTGGTAGCCTTCCAGCGTTAGTGGCGCGCCTTCGCTTTTTTGCCAGTAGCCTAAAGCTTCTGGCTCCAGCTTCAAGGCCGCCTGCATGGCGATCTGGGCCCAGCCTAAAGCGCGTTCATTATCAGTGAATAAACTTGCATGACGACTCAGTGTGGCAGCAGCCTGCTCATGGTCAGTTTTTGCCAGGCGACCAAGGGCGATCAGGTAGAGTTCATGCGCAGCATGTCCGGCATCCGGTGCTTTTTTCAACAGGCCAGCAGGTTTGTCGATGACTTCTGCAATTTGTTTTTCTGGCACGTTCAACAGCTTGCCCAGACGTTGCGCCAATGG
Source organism: Undibacterium sp. Ji83W (assembly GCF_049340385.1). NCBI lineage: Bacteria > Pseudomonadati > Pseudomonadota > Betaproteobacteria > Burkholderiales > Oxalobacteraceae > Undibacterium > Undibacterium sp. Ji83W. The sequence goes on from NZ_JBMPOZ010000013.1 coordinate 10,925, forward strand.
CGTGGCACCGTTTTCTGCCGCCATGCGCATTTGTGCCCACAAATCATACTGGTTGAATTGCCCGGTCGTGGCCAGATAAGTCACCAGGGCATAACAGCCTTCGCCATAATCGCGTGGGCTATTGAGCAAGTTGCGTGCTTCGGTCGCGACTTTCTGTTGCTTCATGGCTTTCGATAGCAGGGAATAGCAGCGCAACTGATTGTCGTCAGCAACGACAAATTGCGGATATTGCTGATCGAATAAGTCCCATTCACCGCGCCTGCCCAGCAGTAACAACCAGTCATTACGGAGGCGGTCCGCGATGGCGCTGCCTTCATACTTGCTAATAAATTCACGGAATTCACTATTGCTGGTTTTTACCAGGCGCGAACGTATGCGGTAATAATCGATGTAGGAAGGAATGTCATAATTCTTCAGCGTCGCAGCATATTGCTCGACATTGGCGGCATCGTCATGCATGGCGGCATCGCGCAGCGCCATGAAACGGTCATCGTCATTGGCAATCAGGCTCCTTTTCGCTGGCGCTGCATAGGCGAAAGGACTTGTTGCGAAACCTGCTAAGATCATCAGGCTAAGACCAGCTAAACTTTTTTTCACAGACATCTTTTGACAGTTTGAGATTACATTTCTGACAGTATGACACAGCCCAAGAATAGCGAACACAAACTCAGCATTGAAACAGTGCAAAGTCGCCCTGAATTGCGCAAGCTTTTGCGCAAAAAACGCCTTGATATGACGGCAGATCAAAAACTGGCGCTGGATACTGAGATCGGAAGACAATTACTTGCATGGTGCAGGCAAAACAAGCCAGCCAGCCTGGGGGTATATTGGCCAATACAGGCCGAACCGGATTTGCGTCCCCACTATCAGCAATTGCAGGAGAACGGTGTCCATCTGGCCTTGCCACTGGTGGTAGCCAGGGACCAGGCTTTAAGTTTTCTGGACTGGCAGATGGGGGATGTCATGGCGGTCGATAGCTATGGCATTGCCATCCCTGCACATGGCAGGCTGGTAAGCCAGCCTGAGGTGTTGATCATCCCTTGCCTGGGCTGGAATAAAGCAGGCTATCGGCTGGGTTATGGTGGCGGCTTTTATGACCGTACCCTGGCTGCCAGCCCGCGTCCTGCAGCGATAGGTATCGCTTACGCCCGCACTGAGGCTGAATTTGCCTCAGAGCCGCACGATATTGCGATGGATTTCATCATCAAAGCTTGACGCTTGTCCTTATTTTTCACACCAGGTTTGCCACATGGCGCGGTAAGCTGCTTCCAGCTTGCGGCAAAAACCGGTTTCATCCATGAGCTTGCTGTTTTGCATCTGGCTGCGCTGGCTCAGGCGCAGGGTGTTGAGGTGGTCTGGATTGGATGCCAGGCTGACGACTTTTTCTATATATTCATCTTCGCTGCGGGCTATCCATTCTGGTCGTCCCAAACCTTCGAGTATGCTACTGCCTATGCCACCAACGCCGGGGCGGCCCAGCAGGGTCACAAAGGGCACGCCCATATACAGGGTTTCAAACAAGGTCGTGCCAGAATTATGTGGGAAGCAATCCAGGCCTATATCCAGGCCTCTGAGTACATCCCATGGCGGGCTATGCACACCTATCTGCAGTCGGTTTTTGCTGATGCCCAGCGCCGCAAATTTGTCTTCAAAGGCTGCGCGCATTGCAGCATCACTGAAATTGCTGCTGTCTATCACCAGCCTGGCATTGTCGAGTCGCTGCAATATCTTTGCCCAGGTCCGTATCACTTTGTGATTGATGCGCACCGCGCGACTTAGTGTGCCCAGCGTGATATAGCCATTTTTCAGGGCAGGCAGGGTAGAGACTGCACCCATGCCATCCTTGGGCCGGTAGGCAAATACGGGACTATCCACGCGCCAGACTTTTTCAGCAAACAGGGCTTCTGTGCGGTGCGGTGCGGTGGATGAATCTGCCAGAAAGTAATCAATCGCCTGCAAACCTGTAGTGTAGCCATAACCCAGCCAGGACAAGGATACCGGCGCCGGTTTGCGGGCAAATACGCGCAGGCGGTTATTGCCAGTGTGCCCGGCCAGGTCTATCAGGATATCTATGCCGTCGGCACGGATTTTGTCGGCCAGTGCATCATCGCTCAGATGTGAAGTCGGTACCCAATGATCGGCATAGCCACGATAGCGTGCAGAGACGGCATCTTCGGTCAGGAGTTCAGAATAGGCGTAAATCTCGAATGTGCTCTTGTCGTGATGGGCGAGTAGCGGCTCAAGAAAATACTGTACTGGATGCTGGCGCAAATCAGGTGATACATAGCCTATTTTCAGCCGACGTTCAGCTACCTTGCTATTCGTATGAGGGCGCTGTAATTGATACAGTTGTGCAGCGAAACGCTGTTCATATTCGCGGTAGGCAGCAAAAATTTCTTCTGCACTCAGGTCAGGGTGATAGTTCAGGGCGAACAGCAAATTGCCATAGGCTTCAGAAAAATTCGGGCGATATTCCAGTGCAAGGCGATAAGCATCCACTGCTTCGGTGATCATGCCCTGATCGTCAAACAGAGCACCCAGGCTGTTGTATACATCGGCAAAATCAGGCTTGAGCTTGATGGCCTGTTGAAAGCACTGATGTGCCGCTGTGAATCGGCTAAACAACATATGCAGCTTGCCATAGTCATGCAGCGCAGTGAAGGAATCGGGATTGAGTTTGAGTGCCTGCTGATAACTGGCCTCAGCTTCCGCATAACGTTTTTGCTCAGATAGCAAACGCCCCAGATTACCATGATGATCGGCATTGCCAGGTTCACGCGTGAGCGCTTTACGGTAATATGCTTCTGCCTGCGCGATCTGTCCAGTACTACTGTAGATATGGGCAAGATTGCTCAAGGCGATACTAAAGCAAGGATTGCATTCGAGGCTGCGCTGATAGCTGGCTTGCGCCTCTTTCAATTTACCTTGCTCCTGCAAGATCACACCAAGATTGGCATGGGCTTCTGTGAAATCAGATTTGAGTTGCACTGCCTGCTGATAATGTCGTAGCGCATCCTCAACCAGGCCTTGCTCCTTGAGTACTACCGCCAGATTGTAATGATGAACCGGTTCTGCCGGTGCCTGGCTGATCATTTGCCTGTAGATGTTTGCCGCATCAGCAAAACGCCTTTGCTGCATATACAGATTCAGCAAGCTGTCACGCGCGGTGACATTATCTGGTTGGCGCTGGTAGAGATTCTGTAGCAAGACTTCTGCATCTGCTTGCCTGCCTTGCTGTTGATACAGATTGATCAGGAAAAAGTCGGCATTCACTAATTCAGGTTGCGCGGCTATTGCTTTCAGGAAGCAGGATTCTGCCTCAGCCATGCGGCCCTGGCTGGCGAGTATCATGCCCAGATTGCAATAGGCATAGTAATGCTGTGGCTCAAGTTTTAGCAGTTCTTCGTAGTGATGGATAGCCCCACTAAAATGGTCGCGCTGCTGGAAAAGTATGCCGAGATTGAAATGCGCATGCGTCATCTGCGGGTTGATTTCCAGCGCCCGCAGATAAGCCTGCTCGGCCTCTGGATTTTTTCCCAGCAGTGACAGACTCACTGCAAGATTGAAGTGGGCAATGGTATTGGCAGGCTCTAATGTGATGACGTGCTGGTAGCATTGTATGGCTTCTGCAGAGCGCGACTGACCATCCAGAGTCAGACCCAGGTTGATCCAGGTTTCCAGCGATTCTGGCCTGGCCTGTAAAACCAGACGGTAAATCGCTTCGGCTTCTGGCAATAACATTTTTTCATACAATTTGTCAGCCAGGATATTGGCGGGCAGATTTTCTGATGGGTCCAGCTCCAGCTTTTGATAGGCAATGGCCAGGGCATTCTGGTCGCCTTCTACCATTACGGTAGTTGTTGATGCAGCAGGGCTTGTTTGTTCCGGGGCAGGCGTTGGCACTGGTACAGACACCGCTGCCGGACTATGCTGGTCAGCAGCCTTGCTGTCATGATCTTGTTGGGGAGTGTCTGCTGACTTTGAAAAAGTGTTTTTAAGCCATTTCAACATGGGAGCTGGTCATCTGGTTGGTCTCAATTCCAGGTATTTTACCCAGTAATCAGCTTTGCTGGCTGCAAATCGATGATATCGATACGCCAGATGACAGCTCCCGAATAGCTCAGCGAATAATATCTGGATTCAAGACCTCTTCATCTACCCTCGGCGTTTGTCCACGTAGTACAGAATTGCCGCTATATAAGGTGCGCTGGTCTATCTTGGCTGGCTGGCACCAGTGGGCTTCTTGCATTTCCTGGTTCAGGCCATAGACAGACAAGGCATTGGCATACACCACTTTGTGGATGACTTCAGCAGAGATACCGCGGCTGGCCATCAGGCGGGCAGATTTGGGCACGGCCAATGGATCAGATACGCCCCAGTCACAGGCAGAATTGACGATGATGCGCTCAGGGCCATACTGCTTGACGATGTCAGCCAGTCTTTCATTACCCATCTTGGTGGATGGGTAAATTGTAAAGGCACACCAGTAACCACGGTCCAGCACCTCTTGTACAGTTTCTTCATTATTGTGATCAATGACACAGCGTGCCGGATCAAAGCCACATTCTTCCAGAACATCCATGGTGCGGGTGGTGCCGCGTTTCTTGTCACGGTGCGGCGTGTGTATCATGATGGGCAGTTCAAATTCTATCGCCATGGCGATTTGCGCACGCAGGGCCTTGTCTTCAAGATCGGTTTGTTCATCGTAGCCAATCTCGCCGAGGGCCACCACACCTTCCTTGCCCAGATAACGCGGCATGATATCCAGCACCGCTTCTGCCAGTGCCGGGTTATTTGCTTCCTTGGGATTGAGGCCGATGGCGCAGTAATGACGTATGCCAAACTGCCCGGCGCGGAAGCGCTCAAAGCCCGTGATGGTGGAAAAATAATCGATGAAACTGCCTACATTGGTGCGCAACTGCCCCAGCCAGAATGCCGGCTCTATCACGGCGACAATACCGGCCTTGGCCATGGCTTCATAATCATCGGTAGTGCGGGCGATCATGTGCGCATGCGGGTCTATCATCATGCCATTGCCGCCGCTGGGCAATTGCCGGAATGCTGCCTGGCCCTGTTGCAATTGACCGGCCTGGGCAAGCAGGTTTTGCAGCATCTGCGGTGTGATCGTGCCATTGCAGCAGGGGCAGGTGACGGCACGGTCGGAAAACATTTCATCGACTATCGTGCTGTCGGCGACGAAGTTGCCTGGGTAATTACCTGGGTTCGTTCCATTCTCGTTCATTTGTCTGCTCCTGAGTCGTATTTTCAAACATGATCTTCAAACATGATTTTCAAAGCGATATCCTTGATGTCTGCCGCGTGGACTTCATCCCTGCCATCGGCCACATTTGCCAGTGCGCGGTCAAGAATAAGCAAAGGGCCATCAGCCACATCATCCACTGGCCTGCCATGCGAACCCTTGACCAGGCTGGCATCAAGGCCAATGACATTCATGAGGCTGCGGAAACCAAGCAGGCGCTTGCCCAGCCGCCATGCTACTGCCAGTTTGGGGAAGCGGATATTTTTATCGACAAACAACTCCGCCGGGTCATAACCGGGTTTGCGGTGGATTTCTACCGTGCGGGCAAAATCGGGCGCGAGCGCATCATCTTGCCAGTAATAGTAAGTGAACCAGGAGCGCTTGTCTGCCATGACCAACAGTTCACCAGCGCGCGGATGATCCAGCCCTATCTCTGCGCGCTCACTGCCAGCCCAGATCGTTTCTACGCCAGCGACATTGCTGAGCAATCTGCGTACCGGGGCGATCAGTTCCGGTCTGGAAATATACACATGGGCAAATTGATGATCAGCCACGGCATAAGCGCTCGAAGCGATGGGGTCCAGCAGTTCAGCGCCATCTTCTTCACGCACCACCAGGTAGCCTGCTTCACGCAAGATGCGGTTAAGGTGCACTGGCTGGTCAACGGCAGTAATGCCATATTCGGACAAGACCATGACACGGCGGCCAGCCTGCTGCGCATGGGCGATGAGATCGCCAGCCACTTCATCAATTTCACGCAGGGACTGTTGTACTAACTGGTTAGTCAGGTCTGGCCCATGTCTTTGCAAGTCATAGTCCAGATGCGGCAGGTAGACCATGGTAAGGGTAGGATTTTTTTCTGTGATCGCCAGTTTGGCGGCATCGGCTATCCAGCGGCTTGACTTGATCGTGGTGGCAGGCCCCCAGAACTGGAATAAAGGGAAAGCGCCTAGTTTTTGTGTCAGCTCTGCCCGCCAGTCTGGCGGTGTCGTATAACAGTCCGGCAGCTTGCGGCCATCGGCCTTGTAGATGGGGCGGGGAGTGATGCCGTAATCATGACTGGATGCCATGTTGTACCACCAGCACAAATTTGCGCAAGTGAACTTGGGGTCCCGCGCCTTGCCTGCCTCCCAGATTTTTTCTCCAGCCACGAGCTTGTTGGATTGCCGCCAGAACCAGATTTCTGCCAGGTCGCGGAATAACCAGCCATTGCCGACTATGCCATGTTGCTGTGGTGCCAGTCCCGTCATGATGGTGGCTTGTACGGTGCAGGTGACAGCCGGTGTCACGGTTTGCAAAGGCAGCAGTTTGCCCTGCTCAACAAAGGCTTTAAGCCTGGGGGTGTATGCCCCTATCAGACGCGGTGTCAGTCCAACTATATTCAATATCAGCAAGGCTTGCATGGAGCTGTCTTTTGTCATTTGCTAAAGTGAAAAACATGATTTGCGCAAATGCGCATACGTGAAGCCGTGGGAGCCAGAATAGCTTGTTGCCTGATTATCATCTTAACCGGCAGTTAATTGCAACCACAGTTTAATGAATAAATGTTTCTTTTTAATTAATTTCACTGGACATGAGTATTTAAACATTTGTTTCAAAATAAGCATTGATTAATTTGCAATAATGTTTCAATATTTGTTTGCGTATTCTGCAATTAAATCTGTGACATCTGCTATTGGGAAATGGCTACAGCCTGCTTTCAATTTCACGATGCAAGCCCAGGTATCCCCCGATCAATTCAATTGGTCCATACACCCAGGAGACACGATGAGTTACCTCAGCCTTCCCCGTTTAGTATTTGCCGGACAGTTTCAAGCCGACGTATCGACGATCAATAATGATCCTGAACATTTCGATACGGCGCGTTTTCGTTCCAATTACCAGATGCCGGGGCCAGGTGCCACAAATGGCTGGTGGAATCCGAATGGCACAGGTTCATGGCGTTTCCGTAATTGCGCGGTGACCAGTGTGGTGTACCGGGATGGCAGCACTTGTAGCGATCCTAGTCTGGACCCCATCATAGGGCTTGCCGTGAATGGCTCGGACAACAGGGTAGAAGGCAAGCTGGTTGATCTCGATACTGAGCAGCAAATGGTGTCAGAAATCTGGGGCTTTTCGGTCAACCTGGGGAGTGAAGCTTCGGGCATGGGCTTTCAGAGTCGTTTTGCGGTTGCTCCTTTTGCTGACATCTGGGTCAATTATCCGCCAGGTGAGCCCGATTCTTTTTTCTGCGCTTACTATCAATCAGTACTGGAGCAAATCAAGGTCACGGGTGCCGGGCCTTCGCGTTTCTTGCAAGAGTTGCTGGCAGAGAATAAAAATCCTGATAATTTCAGTATCAAGTTCAATGTCGATAGTTTCGATGACACCATGTCTTCGCCCAATTTCACGTTTGGCCGGGTGGTGGGCAGCATAGGCTTGTATCAGGATGGTGAGCCCAAACACTTCGTTCCCGGCCGTCGCCTGTGGGCAGTGCCGGGGCAAACTGCCAATGATGCCATCGGACAAATCGTCGGCAATGTGTTGACCCTGGATTTGGGTAATAGCTTGCCTATTAAGGAACTTGGTGGTGCCCGCGCAGATTCTGGCAGCCTGACGGTGGCTCTGCTACCAAATGAAGGCGCGCCGCAATTGCTGGCTGAAGTCAATTACCAGGGACCGCACTGGTATGAAAACACGGCGGGCATAGTCACTATTCCGCTCAATAGTACGCAACTGGCGGCAGCGGCCAATACACCGCTGGGCCTGGTCGCCAATGCTACCCAGCCCTTGCTGGCAGAAGCACCCAATGGACAATGGGTAAGAGCCGACAATTTCGTGTTCAGGTTTAATCCACCAGAAAACACTGGCGTAAAATTTTATGCCACCAGCTTTGGGCAGCCGCTGGCGAATACCCAAATCAGCCTGGGCTATGACGCCAGCGCGATGGAGGGGCAGGTCAAGCAGGGGCCAGTGTCCGGCCCGCAAAAAGTCGGCACGCCGACAGAAGCGTTGACTTTCGATACCAGCATCACTACCGATAGTGCTGGTATCGCGGAGTTAATATTGAAGGCTTCTGACCCTGGCAACCCACGCGGCTATATCGATGGCCAGGTATATGGCATCACTTACCAGATAGGTAGCGCCCAACCCGCCATAGGCAGTGTGGGTAATGGCGCATTGAGTCTGAATGCACTGGTCTTCAGTGGGTACACCATACCTGACAAGCCAGACTGGATGTGTGATGTACGGCCCATTTTCCAGCAATATGCTGACCTGTATCCCATCATGCACAAGATCGTTGATCTGTCGAATTACGCCAGCCTGACGGGCAAGATATTCGCGCTAAAAAATGTCTTCAGAGCCCCGGTATCTGATCCCAATTACATGCCGGTGACACGTGACCTTTCCACCAAAAAGCGTGAGATGCTGCAAAAGTGGCTGGATAATCCACTGTACATGGAACTGGATTCAGTCCCTGACTTGCACCGCGCCCTGCAACAGGCGATAGAGCTGGAACATGCGACGATACCGCCTTACCTGACCGCGCTGTACAGTATCAAACCGAATGCCAATATGGAAGTGGCACAACTGATACGCAGTGTCGTCATGGAAGAAATGCTGCACATGGCGCTGGTAGCGAATCTCTTCATCTCCATCGGTGGTCAGCCTTGCTTCAATCGTCCCAAGTTTGTGCCTGTCTATCCTGGTTCTTTGCCTGGTGGTTTGCGTGCCGACTTGAATGTGCGTTTGCGCAAATGTTCTATCGATCAGTTACGTGCCTTCATGTCGATAGAGCAGCCTGAAAAAACCATAGAGCCTGTGCATTACCGTGCCAAGAAAGGGGATCCTGTCGATACCTCCAAGTACACCATAGGCTGGTTCTATGATGAAATCAAACAAGCCCTGACGGACTTGAGCAATGCCGGACAAATCAGTTTTGGCAATGCCGGGAAGCAGGTCACGGAATGGCATGGCACCGGCAAATTATTTGCGATTACTTCACTGGCCGATGCTTGCCGGGCGATTGACGAAATCAAACGTCAGGGCGAGGGTGCAAGCGCACGTCATCCAGGTGATGGCGATGGTGAATTGTCGCACTATTACAAATACGCTGAAATCGTCAACGGTCATCGTCTTGTGAAGAGCGAACATGGCTTTGCCTATAGCGGTGAAAAAATCCCCTTCGACCCTGAGGGTGTCTGGCCGATGATGGATGATCCTAATCTGGCGGTTTATCCCAAAGGTTCGCGCGCTCGCATTTTGCAGGAGCAATTTGCCAGCACTTACCAAGCCCTGTTGAATGGCTTGCACATCGCCTTCAATGGAGAACCTGAAAAACTGGGGCAGGCAGTTGGTCTGATGTTTTCACTGGGTCTGGCAGCACAGCAATTGATGGAAACACCCTCAGGTCTGAATGATGGCACGACGGCTGGCCCCAGCTTCCAGTTACCTTTCCCGGGCTAGTAGGGTAATACAGGCTGCCCCCAAACCAGGTTTGTTGTTTGGAGGATTTGTAAATTTGCAAATAAATGCATATCAGTTTTATAATCATTTCCAGCAAGACCGCCGTGACACATGCAGGCACGGCAGCAAACTGGACATGGATACCCACGGAGAGGACTTATCGTGAAATTGGCTGAACTCAACAGCTTGCCCGATCTGGAGGTGACAGCACCAGCAGCCTTGCGTGGCACCTGGCAACAGCAACAGGTGCGCGTCGATTATTCTTTCCCAGTGGTATCCACCCGCGATGCCTTTGATATTGCCAATCCTGATTTTCGTGCAGTTGTCACTTTGCGTGAACCGCAGCGCCGCCATCGTATTGCCATTTTCCTGGATGAAGGTGTCGCCAGGGCCATGCCTGGTCTTGCCGAACAGATCAGGACTTACATACGCTTCCATCATGAATCCATGGAATTGATAGACGATATCTTCATGATGCCTGGTGGCGAAGCCTGCAAGAATGATCCTGCCCTGGTAGAAAAATTGTTACAGGCGCTGTCAGACAGATCTATAGACCGGCATTCCTACTCCATCGCCATCGGTGGCGGGGCAGTGCTGGATGCGGTGGGCTATGCCTCGGCCATCTTCCATCGCGGGGTGCGGCATATACGCTTTCCCACCACTGTGCTGGCGCAAGATGATAGCGGGGTCGGTGTTAAAAATGCTGTCAACTGGCAAGGGCAAAAAAACCTCATCGGCACTTTTGCTCCACCCTGGGCCGTCGTCAATGATGCACGCTTCATTGATATCTTGCCTGTCCGTGAAAAACGGGCAGGGCTGGCAGAAGCCGTCAAGGTGGCCCTGATACGTGACCATGCCTTCTTCCTCATGATGGAAAAACAGTTACCCGCGCTGGCGGCATTTGATAGCACGATTTTGAATACCGTCATCACCCGATCCGCCAGTCTGCACATGCACCAGATTGCGCATGGTGGCGATCCCTTTGAAAGCGGCTCGGCGCGGCCACTCGATTATGGCCACTGGGTCGCCCACAAACTCGAACGCCTGACTGCACATGCTTTATCGCATGGCGAGGCGGTTGCCATAGGCCTGGCGCTGGATGCCCGTTATTCCTGTCTGGCAGGCTTGTTGCCTGCCGGTGAAGATGCGCGCATCCATCACTTGCTGACGCAACTGGGTTTTGATTTATGGCATCCGCAATTATTGGCGCAAGACGCGCAAAGTGAATTGCTGGTGCTACAGGGTTTGAAAGAATTCCGTGAACATCTTGGGGGGGAGTTAACCATCACGCTGCTGGCCGCCATAGGCAGTGGCGTAGAAGTGCATGAAATGGATGCCGAACTGGTACGTGCAGCGATAGACTGGCTACAAAATCTGCATGTAAATGCGCCCGCAAATTTACAGCCTGCCATGGCTGGCATGCTGAGTTGAAGAAGAGGCTGACATGCAATTATCCCTGCCACCGCAAAACGTGCATTTGACTTACTGCACGAATATACATGCGGGTGAAAGCTGGGATGAAGTAGTCGCCAGCCTGGATGAAACTATTCCAGTGCTCAGGAAAAAATTGGAGCTTGTTGATGGCCAGGCCTTTGGCATAGGTTTGCGCCTGTCTGCAGTCGCTGCAGACAGTCTGGCGCAACCCGCAGTCCTGCAAGAATTCAAGGCGCAATTGCAAAGACTGGATGCCTATGTATTCACCATCAATGCCTTTCCTTATGGACCATTTCATACAGTCAGGGTGAAAGAACAAGTCTATCTGCCTGACTGGCGCGATGAAGAACGCTTGCGCTATACCAGGCAATGCGCGTTGATTTTGAGCCAGCTCTTGCCTGAGGGTATTGAGGGCAGTATTTCCACTGTCCCCGGTGCATTCAAATCTGAAACGCAAACAGAGTATGCGCAGCAGCAAATTGTCAGTCAGCTCATAGAGGCTGTTGCCATGCTGGCTCAACTGGAACAACAAAGTGAAAAATGTATCGCTCTGGCACTGGAACCAGAACCCTGCTGTTTTCTGGAAACCATGGCTGAGACCACAGCCTTTTTTTGCGGCCAGTTGTGGGCGCAAGGCAGCATAAGCAGGTTGGCAGAATTGTGTGACTGCACAGAAGCACAAGCTACTCGCCTGATGCGCCGTCATCTGGGTGTCTGCTATGACGTTTGCCATGCCGCTGTTGAATTTGAAGACCCTGTCAGTGCCATGCAAACTTTGACCGATCTGGGTATACGCATACCCAAGATACAGTTGTCCTGTGCTTTGCGCATCCCTGTCATGCATGCTGGCATGTTGAATGAACTGCGGCGCTTTGATGACGGCGTATATCTGCACCAGGTCGTGGTCCAGAATCAGGATAGCTTGCAGCGCTATATCGACCTGCCTGCCGCGCTGGCTGCTTATCAGCTTGGTCAGGCTGATGGCGAATGGCGCGTGCATTGCCATGTACCGATCTTCTGGGACATTGAAGAGCAATCGAGTTCAAAACTGGGTTCAACCAGGGCAGATTTGCTGGCGACCCTGCAAGCCTTGCGCAAGCAGGGGCTGTCCAGCCATCTGGAAGTGGAAACCTACACCTGGGATGTCTTGCCCGCACATTTGAAGACTGATTCCAAAGCCCACGCAATTGCGCGTGAGTTGAGCTTTATCATGAAAGAACTGCTGACATGAATACTTTAGTGATGAATAACAGCCGCATGGGTATTTATTTGCGACTGGGCAGGGTGTCCAACCTGCCTACGGTATGGACCAATGTGCTGGCAGGGGCCATTGTTGCTGGCAGTATTACTGGCCGCCCCTTGTCTCTGATGCATACGCTGCTGGTCATGCTGGCGATTTCTCTTTTTTACTGCGCGGGCATGTATCTGAATGATGCCTTTGACCGCGAAATCGATGCCCGTGAAAGACCGGGGCGACCCATTCCCTCGGGCCAGATCAGTGCAAGGGCGGTGTTTGCCATCGGCTTTGTCTTGCAAGTTGCTGGCATTGCCATACTCAGTTATTACGGCACCTGGGCGATCGTTTGCGGTTGCGCGCTGGCAGCCACCATCTTGCTGTACAACGTCTGGCACAAGGGTAATCCGCTGAGTCCGCTGATCATGGGTCTGTGCCGTGCTCTCGTTTACTTTGCAGCTGCGGCCAGTGCCATGGTCATTACCGGCAATGTGGCCGATGACAATCTGCTTAATGCTGGCGCCAGCCTGCCTTTGACAAATACCGTGCTGGTGAATACCACGGTGGTGCTGGCAGCACTGGCTATCTGGGCGCATGTGGTAGGGCTGACTTATGCGGCAAAACAAGAGAGCCTGAATCGCCTGGGCAGCCTGTGGCCCTTGCTGATCCTGGCTTTGCCTGTGCTTTTATATGGCAGCAGCTCTATCACCAGTTGGGCCGATGGTGGTTTGGCTTTATTGATGTTGCTGGCCCTGATCGTGGCTGACGTTATCGCTGTGCGCTTATTGATCACCCGCCATATCGCAGGTGCAGTACCCAAGGCCGTGGCGCAATTGATTGCTGCAACTTCGCTGCTGGATGCACTGGTGATTGCCATCGCTGGTGGTGGTATAGCCGCCGTGGCGTTTTGCCTGTGTGCTTTTGTCATGACCAGGGTCTTGCAGCGTGTAATTCCAGGAACCTGAGCAGGTACCTGAAACTGTTGTCTGGATTAAGTATTCTGGTTTTTTTTAGATAGCAAGGCGAGATAATTGTGAGCTTAATACAATAATTTTTGAGTACTGCAATTGAAGCTCCTTCCCCTTCAAGGGGAAGGTTGGGATGGGGATGGGTTTCTGGCGAAAATCTATTTTCTGTTGATCGGCCGAAACCCATCCCCACCCTGGCCCTCCCCTTGAATGGGAGGGAATATACCGTCAATTTTGACAAGCATAGTATTCCGGACAGCTGTGTGGAAGCATAGGATAGTTATCATGAGACATCCATCGTTAGAAGAAATGCAGGCACTTACTCCAACCGCCTCAGCCCTGTCGCAACTTGATATCTGGATAGCGGCGCGCAGCACACCTGAAGCCTTGCTGTGGTTCCGTTTGCAATGCCAGCAAATCAGTACGGCTAAACAGGAGCGTGATGTTTATCGTGCCATGGGCATGGCTTCGCGCAAACTGGGCAAGCTGGATTTGAATTTGAGCAGCGATGAACTGGCAACTGCGAATTCGCTACGTCCCGGTTTTGATCCCTCAGGCTGGAGTGTCGATATTGCCGCCAGGGTAGCCTTCATACTCGCCAGCTATGCCGGTGACGAAACACAATTTGCCAGCCAGCTTGACAGTATCGCCGACAGTGCTGAAATCAATGAACTGATTGCCCTGTATTCCGGCTTTCCCTTATATCCCGCAGCCAGTGTGATAGAGCACCGTGCCCGTGAAGCGATACGTTCCAGCATGCGCCCCATCTTTGAAGCGATGGCGCACCGCAATCCTTATCCCATGCAGGCATTTGATGAAGCAGCCTGGAACCAGATGGTCGTCAAATGCTTTTTTCTCGATAGTCCCTTGTGGCCAGTGCAAGGTCTGGAGCAAAGAAATAATCCTGCCCTGGCACGCATCCTGATCGACCTGGCGCATGAGCGCTGGGCCGCAGGGCGCGCCATTAGTCCAGAGCTGTGGCGTTGCGTGACACCGCAACTTGATGCTGTCGGTGAGGCTGAATTATTGCGCGTGCTGGAGCAAGGCAGCATGGCAGAAAAACTGGCTATTGCCAAAAGCCTGCCTGTCCATGACAGCAAAATTCACAGCCTGTGCCAGCAACAGGATTTGATAGCAGCAGCGGCAAATATGAGTTGGCAGCAATTGCTGCAAGAGCCTCATTAAAGATAACGATCAACCAAGGACAGGAGTATCACCATGTATGAAAAAAATACCGAACACCAGCAATGGCTGGAAGACAGCATCGCCAATCTGGATGCGGCTGCAGGCACTATCCATATACAACGAGGTGAAGATTTATACCTGAGTGCTGCCTTGCGCATACCAGAGCCAGTGCTCGCCATCGTCGCCCATGTCAGTCATGGCAAGGGCATGGCGGGTGCAGCGCAGTTGAGCAAGGCACCTGTGCAGACCTGTAATCTGCAAGACGATAAAAGCGGCAATATACGCCCAGGTGCCAAGGCCGTCGGTGCCCAGGCGGCGATTGCCATTCCCTTGCTCAGCAAGGCAGGCGATGTGATGGCGGTGGTTGGTTTTGCCTGGCAAAAAGAAGGTGACCCGGCTGAGTGGGTGGCGCAAGCACCTTTCCCGGCCAAGCTGGCTGAACTGACTGCGCGCCTGCAAGCAGCCTGAGCTTGGCTCAGTTCTCGGGCAGGATTAATTTACGCACATAGCCTTCCAGTGCCACGGTTTCTCCATCTGCATTGGCGATGGGGCGACCGGGCAGGCCCATGCCTTCGCTGATGAAGACGGTATTGCCTGCCACGCACAAGTTGGATGGAGTGTCCAGATATCTGGCCAGACAAGTCACAGTCCGCTTGCTCAAGTCAAAACTGAGCAGGCGGCCAGAATAACGTTTGAAGCCGCCATGCCAGGCGGTTTGCGGTACTTCATAGACTGGCATGGGTTCTAAAAAATCATCGCATAATTCCAGAACCAGCAATTGCCCTTGTTCAGTAAAAGCCATGCCAGTGGCCAGTGTCAGGCCTGTTATTACCGTGCTGACTTCACCTGTATCAAGATCCAGCCTGACGATTTTACTGACGCCCTTCTCAAAGTTGATGCCCATCTTGCCAGCCTCGTCCTGCAACTCGCCAGAGAACAGGGAAATCAATACTGGCTGGCTGCCACTCTTTGGTTGCCAACTGTGATCAAGAATCACGGTCACCGGCACCGCATGCTGGCCGCCAGACAAATCCGGCAACACACCGACTACAGCTTCTGGCTGGCCTTCAATAAACTCGATGGCCTGATTGGTATCAGGCTTCACTGTCAGCCAGCTTTGTCTTTGCGGGTGATAGCACAGTGCATTCAAATTACCGCGACTTTGGAATGCAACTCGCGGTGGCAGGGTAGTCAAATCAAGGATGCGTGAACCGGCTACATAGTCAGTTTGACTCAGCAACCAGCGACCACCACCATAAGCTATATCCGCCAGTCCAAATATTTCATCCCTGCACATGCGTGCCTGCATATTCATGGAGCGAAAACCATCAGCGAGTATTTCCCGTTTTACATACTCAGCTTCTCCATCCTGTTTGAACTGCAATAGACGACCAGAATAGACTTGCTCAGCATTGCCGCTGCCTGCTTCCACCAGCAGCAGGCTGCCATCCTGTTTCAGCTTGATGCCGCGAGGATTATCCAGGCCGCGCAAGATCACGCGGGATACGCAGCGTTGCTGGATCATGAGCTGCGGTAGAACGATGGGGGGCGGGTTTGCCATGGAATGAATTTGAATGGTGCTTATCAATGCAGGACAGTGTTTCACAAAAGATAATTGTGGTCAATGTGATATGTGCCTTGCGTACTATGGCAAGGAGTGGCGAAAAGCCAGGCGTGTCCATGTCACCCCGCTTTGCCGGTTCAGTTTTTGTATGGATGCGGTCTGTACATTCAAGACGGGTAACAGGTTCTGCGTGGCGGCTAGTTCCATGGTTTCTTCTGCGCTGACATCAAACATCCGTCGCCCCGCAGGGACAGGGCCATGGCGCAGCGACAGTATCAGGGTCGCAGATGCTTTCATCAAGCTTGCCAGTCTGGGCATGGCGCGCTGGCGTTGTGTCGCGTCAAGATGCATCCATACGGCGCTCAGCATGATGAGGTCAAAAGTCTCATTCTTGGCGAGGACTACGGACAAGTCTGGCAGGCTGTCATCCAGCCAGCAGATGTTGGGCGCATCATGCAGAGCTATGCCCGGCAAGCGCAACTCCTGCGTTGGCTCTACCGCGACTACGCTATGTCCCATGGCAGCAAACGCCGCTGCATCCTTGCCTATGCCCGAGCCTATATCAAGTACGTGACTGGGCGCTGCCGGTAACAAGTGCAAGACCATGGCGTGGTGTTCTTCAAAAGAAATTTCCTGCCACTGCTGCACCAGGTAATCGGCTATTTCCGCATAACCTTCGGTGCCGCTAATTTTATCAATATGCATGTTCTGGCTAGTGTGTTTTGCCGGGAATGAAGATTGTAAAGCACGGCATCAACTATTCCTTATTCGGCTGGTTTAATTAAAAAAAGAATAATGACATTGACTTTTCGATAATTGAAAATATACTAAGTAAGCTTGCCATATTGATAGCAGGCAGGTTTCCAGAATTTCATAGATACCCACCCCAGTTTCATAACCCGTACTCACCTCAAGGAGTAATTTTATGACTACCAGTAAAGAATCTTATGGCGGTTTTATTCCCCTGTATGCAGTGGCAATGAGCGATGCAATTGCCAGCGGCGATGCAGCCAAAATGAGCGCTGCACGTGATGCAGCCTTCAGCCATCTGGCTGCAGCAGCCGACGTTGCCCGTCTTTTGCCTGAGCTGGAAAGCGCGATCAAAAGCAAGGGCGGTATTATCCGCCCCTTGTATGCCGTGACCATACAAGATGCCGTCGCCCGTGGCGATCAGGTTGAAATTGCCCGTATCAAATCCGAGCTGGCTTCCTACGGCAATCTGCTAGGAGGAGTCAGCAATACTGCCGCCGCATTTCACCCTGTCACACCTTATGGCGTCGCGATTCAGGACGCGCAGGCGCGCGGTGATCAGGCCGAAGTGGATAGACTGAAAGAACTCGCCCAAAGCTTGCTGGCACAACTCAACGCCGGTAAATAAGCAGCCGTCTCATTATCCAGGATGCCAGCTTGCTGGCATTTGCCACCGGAGCCAAGTATGGAACAAACTCTCGTATCTCAACCTGCCAGGGCGCGCACCTTGTCCGACCTCAACGGCCATACTCCTGTGCATGTAGTGTGGGAAATTACCCTGGCCTGTAATTTGAAATGCAGCCACTGCGGTTCTCGTGCAGGCAAGCGCAGGGTGGGTGAACTCTCCACCGAAGAAGCCTTCTCCGTGATTGATCAACTGGCCGCCCTCGGCACGCGTGAAATCACCCTGATAGGTGGCGAAGCCTTCTTGCGCAAGGACTGGCTGCAAATGGTGGAACGTATCGCCGGTCACGGCATACGGGTAGGCATGCAAACCGGTGCGCGCAACCTCAATACGGCGAGGCTGGAAGCAGGCAAGCAGGCTGGTTTGTTTGGCATAGGTGTGTCCATCGATGGCATGAAGGATTATCACGACAGGGTGCGTGGTGTCGTAGGCTCCTGGAATGATGCCCTGCGTGCCATGGAAACCGCCAAATCCCTGGGTCTGGGTGTCAGTTGCAATACCCAGATAGGTGCAGAAACCATAGACCAACTGGAGCCGCTGTTCAACCGCATCATCGAAGCAGGTGCCAGCCACTGGCAATTGCAGATCACCGTGGCCATGGGCAATGCGGTAGAGAATGATCACTTGTTGCTGCAACCGCACCGCGTGCTGGAACTCATGCCCTTGTTAAACCGTCTGTACCATGAAGGCCAGCAACGCGGCCTGTTGCTGACCTTTGGCAACAATCTTGGTTACTTCGGCCCCTTCGAGCATCACTGGCGTGGCCTGGGTGATGAAACCCTGCACTGGACAGGTTGTGCTGCCGGTCAGAATGTCATCGGCCTCGAAGCCGATGGCACCATCAAGGGTTGCCCATCATTGGCAACGGAAACCTATGGCGGCGGCAATGTCCGTGACACTGCAGTGGCAGAATTGTGGAACACGTCGGAAGCCCTGCACTTTGGCCGCATGCGTAATATCGATTCATTGTGGGGGCACTGCCGCACCTGCTACTACGCCGATGTCTGTCGTGGTGGTTGTACCTGGACTTCAGATTCCTTGTTCGGCAAGCCTGGCAATAATCCCTATTGCCACTACCGCGCATTGAAGCTGGAAAAACGCGGCATACATGAAAAAATCCGCAAAGTGGCACCAGCGCCTGACAAGCCTTTTGCTATAGGCAGGTTTGAATTGTATGAAGAAGCGATTCCAGGAAGGCAAGTGCTGCCAGAAGAACCTGCGCCAGCACCAAGGGTGGCAGAACGTACTAGCAGCAATCCTTTGCCTGAACTGGATCTGTGCCGTGGCTGCAATGAATACATCTGGCCAGATGAAACCGAGTGCCCGCATTGCCATGCCGATGTCGCTGCAGCAGCAAAAAAATATGCCATTGAAGAAGCCAGACGGCAAGCCGTCATGACAGAACTCAAGAGCGTACTTGATCGTCTGCAAGTGCTGACCAGCACTGCCTGATGATCAAAGCCCGGCAATGGTCTTTGCGCCGGGATAGTTTTGGTGTTGAAGTATATTTTACTTAATCCGCAAGGCAGTTAACGGTCCGCATTCATTGCTCACTCATTGCCCATTAATTGTCCATTAATTGCCTGCATTTCTTGAAGGAGTAGATATGGTTTCCCCAACTCACGCAGCACCCATGGCCGCCTTGTACGGCGTACCCATCCATGAAGCTATCGCAGGTGGTGATCTCAGCAAGATCGTTGCCATCCGTGATCAGGCACTTGATTATCTGGCTGCAGCATCAGAAATAGAACGCCTCTTGCCATCCCTGGAAGCTGCCATGAAAGCCAAGGGCTTGCCACCGCAAGCCTTGTATGGTGTATCCATACAAGATGCAGTGACTCGCGGTGACCAGGCTGAAATTGCGCGTTTGAAAGCACAAGTGGCTTATTACAGTCGCTTGTTTTAAGGTTTAAAAAGACAAACGTCAGTTTATCTCGTAGGTTGGGCCGGGCCTCGCTAGGCTACGCTTCATCAGCCCAACACTTGGCCTAAACAAACGTATACGTTATTTAAACGCCGAGTGTTGGGCTGATACCCCGTAGCCCAACCTACAAAATTAGCATGATTTGTGACACCTCAACCCACCACCTTCTCCGGCGGCGTCACAATCAACACCGAAGGCACAGCCTCGGGATTATATAGACGCAAATAAAAATGCCCTATCCCCGCTGTCCCCAGCATCAGGTTCGGCGTCTCACCTGTACCCGCCACACCGCAGGGCCAGGGCATGTCGGACTGCCCGTAATGCTGCCAGCCTTCCTGTCCTATTTTTTCAGCGATCTGTGTCAGGTCAGGGCGCTTCAGATATTGGCCCGCCATGATCATCAACTCTGCATTGCCACATGCGCCATGGCATAGCGAAAAATTACCAACCCCATGTACCCAGGCTGGCATCAGCGAACTGGCGGTGGTTTGTATGGCGGCATTCAATTCCTGCACCAGCATGGCATCATCCGGCATCAGGGCAACATTGCGCAAACGCGATAAACCTATGCCAGGTGCACCGTGACACCAGGCCATATTGTAGACTGGTGCTGCGTCAGTCTGGCTGGCATCCATGATGCGCAAATCTGGCCAGTTATTATGCTGGGCGCTGAACAGGCCGCGCTCATAGCGCAGGCCTTCGTTTGCACCATCCAGGTAGCGCGTTTCGCCCGTGGCGCGATACAGTTCCAGCAAAGCGGTGACGATACCCGCCACACCATGTGAATGCCCGGTCAGATGTTTTTGTCCTGGCACATGCATGGTTTCCCATGACCAGCCAGCGTCGCTCTTGCTCGCATGTGCCAGCAAATAATCACCATGGGTTTGTGCCAGGCTGATGAAGTCAGGGCGCTGATGTTCCAGCCCCAGTTTCAACATGGCAGGTATGGCACCGGCACTGCCGCCGATGACATCGACGAACATGGCATCTGGTGCCTGTTCTGCAAGGCTGGCCATCTCACGCAAGCCGCGCGCTATCAAGGCCTCGTTTTTCAGTAATGTACCTATGCGTACCAGCACATAGGCAAAGCCGCTGCTGCCTGCATAAAAACCGCTGCGCGCTGCACCCTGCATTTTGTCTGATAGTGATAAAGCCTGGTTCAATGCTCCTTCCAGTACACGCTTTTGTTGTTTGTCGGCGCTGAACTGATGCAGCTCTGCCAGGAACAATGCGATGCCGCTGGTACCGCCATACAAGTCACCGGCAAAGGAGCGGTAAGCTGGTACCCAGGCTTGATTCACTGCTTCCATCGACCAGCCCAGCCAGTTGCAACGTGCGCCATCCCAGACGGCATCGCGACATAAATTGCGGCCTATGCGGTCGGCAACATCTAGATAAACTTCTTTGTACGAATTCATCGCGGCATTTATAGGTGCGTTCATTGGTGCATTCATAGCTGCAAGCCTCCGTTAAATACTGGTGTTTCAAATAAATTGACTGAATTGCGATTCAGGTAGGGAGTACGCATATCGATGCCATTGGAAGCAAAACGTTTTTGTACGGCATCGGCGCGCGCATCCATGCTTTGTGAACCCGCCAGCCAGGCATCGACCATGCCTTCTGCTACCAGTCTGCATCTGTGCATGCCAAAGCTCTCACCAGTACCTGGTTCTTCTGCCACGCCTATGCCATCGACCAGGGTTTTGCAAAACATCGGTGTGACTGGGCGTAGTTTGCTGCCCAGGCTGGCATGCAAATCCTGTATCAGTGCTGCCACCATGGAGTAATGGCGCTTGGCGATATACAGTACTGCCGCATCAGCACGACGGTAGGCGCTGGCGTCAACCAGGGTTTTATAGCGGAAGGGCAGGGCATAACGGTTCAGTTGCGTAGTCAGGCCGTATAGCAATTCTGCCGCAGCATGGGCTGGGACATTGAAGTAAAAACGGATGAGTTCATAGTCATCAAACTGGTCAGACAGATTGCTGCCGAAGGCATAGTAAAAGCCCTGCTGCATATCGGCACTGCCGGGATAGACGCGCAAGTTCACCAGTTCGCCCGCCACCGGTGCCATGCCCGGCCATTTGTTGGCAGCATATTCGCCAACGACAGCGGTGCGGCTACGCTCACCTTTTTGTATCATGACGCGGCCATCCGGGCTTTGCTGATAAATTTTCCAGCCAGGGTCCCAGCGATCCGGCGTCTGGTTGGCCTGGCTCAGATTGGGTACCAGGCTTTGTGATGGCAGTACAGGTTCGCCTGCAGTATCGCGCACATAGTACATGCCATACAGGCTGGTATTGATTGCGGCAATCAGGGCTTGCGCAGGATTGGCCTGGCCATTCGTCATGACTACCGGAATTGGCGTGCTACTACCTAATGCATAGCTATTCTGGTTGTGGATTTGCAAGGCAGCATAGATGCTTTTTAATTCTTCGTTCATGGCCGTATTTTTCATGGCTGTATTTTTCATGGATTCATCGCTCATGATTGCAACTCCCCGCCAAATCCATACAGGGCAGATGCTGCCTGGCGTGGATTGCGTAAAATATTCTGACTGACTTGCAACAAGGTCGCCGCATGATTGCTCATGGTGGGTGCGTAGTAGAGTGACTCAAAGGCAGTCTGCACCATGCGTGCAGCACCATATTCTATGCAGCGCAGCAGGTAGGCATAAGCCTGCGATTTATCTATGCCCGCCGTTTGCACATAGCTGCGCCAGAAAGCATGGATGGACGGATACATGCCTTCCAGCGGGTAGACTGCTTTATCAACAAAGCTGGTGGGATTGAGATCATGATATAGCGGCATGGAATAAATCCACGAGGTCAGATAGGCTTGCAGTACTGCACCTATATCCCAGCTGGCATCACCATAATCAACCAGTTCCCAGTCTATGATACGCAATGCCATTTCACCATTGGGGCTAGGATACACGACGCAATTATCCCATTTCATATCACCATGAATAATGCTGTCGTAACGCCAGCCCTGTGCCAGCCGTGCCAGGTTTTGTTGCAGGTCAGGGTATTGCCTGATCAGTGCGCCAAGCTGTTGCACACCGCCACTCAGGGTATTACCTGCCTGCATGCTGTTTTGATGAAAACTTAAAATCCACGGTGCCATCCGCGGGAAGCTGCTCAGGTCTTCGGCCTGCAAATTTTTGCCACGCAGGGTCTGGTGATAGCTTCCCAGTGCAGCACCGAGCAACTTGCCAACTTCGGCAGGGAAGGTTTTTTTGCGGGCATGAAATTCTGTCAGGTTTTCACCGCCGGGCAAGAGGCTGATGGTGAGGCAATGACGGGCTGTATCATGATCAACAAAGCTGGGCATGAGCCCTGCCAATGCTTCATAACCACTTTTTTGCGCCATGCGATAGCAAGCGGCTTCGCGTTGCATGGTTGAGATCGCCATTGGCTCGATTTCCTTGATCTGCTTGACGAACAAGCCAGATCCATCTCGCCTGATAATTTTGTAATTGCGATTGCGGCGGCCAGCCTCTACCACCATGAAATCACCATCGACGACCACAGCCGGTGGGATCGTGCCTCGCGCCAGCAGATAGTGGGCCATATTGGAAGCGGTTAAAAACATCCCTGATACTCCTTCGATTGTGCAAGCAAGATGGCTTGCCAGCTTTTATGCCGAAACCCCAGGTGCAAATAATTGCACCTGGGGTTTGCAAAGAATGAGTCAGCCCGCGGTCGGGAATGTATCCCGACCGTTTTTACCAAGACTGATCAAACTGCTTTGTACTGCTTTACTTTACTTGCTCCTTGCTTAGCAAAAGCCAGGTGCAGTGACATTGCCGCAAATTGGCATGTTATGCGTAGGAATCACAGGCCCTACCGTCATTGGCAGGCAAGTGCAACCCAGCAGATGTGTAGGTGCTACCGTTTGTGTGCAAACTGTGGCAGCGGTGTGGCACACCGGTACGGCAGTATGGCAAACAGCGGCAACCACGGTTGGGCAATGTGGTGGTGCCGACAGCGGTGGCTGGCAACCATGCCACGCGGTATGACCACAAAATTGCGGCGCGGCTGTGCAAAAGTGAACGCCGGTCGGGCCAACTTGTTGTTGCGGTTGCTGTTGTGCCTCTAAAGTATGTGGAGGGCAAACAAAGCAATGCGTAGCAGCGGTTGGATTCATTGCCTGAGCTTGTTGCGGTGCAGCCTGCTGCGCCTCAATGGTGAACGGTGGGCAAATGAAGCAATGGGTATTGGCTGTAGGATTCGTGGTTGGATGGAAAGGGAATTGTGCCTGTTGTGCTTGTGGTGGCTGACAACCCTGCCATGCCGTATTGCCGCAAAATTGAGGTGCAGCGGTGCAATGCTGGACGCCAGTTGGGCCAATGACAGGTGGGCAACCCTGCCACGCAGTATTGCCGCAAAATTGTGGCGCGGCTGTGCAATGCTGTACACCAGTCGGACCCACATTGGCCTGTGCCGCAAATTGCTGGGCTGGAGCTGCTGCACCTGCAAAATTTTGTGCTTGCGCTGGTGCGGCCAGGCCACCACCTACGCCGCCCACGCCACCATGAAGTACTGGTGTCTGGTTTTGGAATATGGTCGGATCGAACGGGACGTGTGTATTGCCCTGGCATTGCAAGCCACATTGAGGTTGATTATGGGTGATCTGGCATATCACTGGACTGGTGACATGCTGGCAAATCGGCCCAGCCAGCGTCTGCGGGAAGCATTGCGGCGGTTGTGTCAGATGGCAGATGACGGGCGAGGTGTGAGGGATGCATTGAGGCGGTTGCGTCACGTGGCAGATGACAGGTGAGGTTGGGGGGATGCATAGTGGTGGTTGTGTCAGATGGTGACATGCAGCTGGAATAGTCACTGGCAGACATTGGGGGAGCAATGTGTTTATGTGACAAATCGGTAATTGAGTAGTCATAGCAAACTCTCCTAAGAGTGGCACTACATTTCATGAACGAAAAAGAAACACCAAGGGAAAACCAAGCAACAAATTAATGGCAACACTGCAAGCCTGCGATGAGACAGTGAGGTGGTGTAATGCGCCATTCTTCACACATTCGCATGAGAAAAAGGTCAGTCAGCGACCCTTCACATCACGAATATTTCAATCCGGTATTCTCAATTTGATTTATTGGGCGTAGCCGGGCAACCTGGCCATGCAGTGTTACCGCATAGGGCCGGGGCTTGCGTGCAGTTCTGGACACCGGTAGGGCCACCGGCAACTGCGGCTTGGGCCGCATTGGCAGCAGCAGCGTCGGCCGCTTGCCCACTTTGTATGGGACCGCTGAAGAAGCTGATCTTGGTATCAGCAATGCTCTTGCCTTTGCGTATCAGTTCGGCATCGGCCTTGACCCAGACATAGGCTGTTTCCAGTGGATTATTGCTGTTGGCAGATGCCGCTGCCGTGTGCAAAATCGCCTCACTGGGGATTTCATAATACTCATTCAGTACCGCATTCAGATACAGGCGCGTATAGCCCTCCAGTGCAGAATTACCCACAAAGCCATTGAGCAACACCACCTCGGGAATATTTGCCGGATCAGCAGCTAATACTTCTACAAAATACTTGTCTTTCGCCATCACAGTTCTCCATTCGGTTGAAGCTGAAACGCAGGTCAGGTATCGGGCTTTTTCAGATACCTGATGGTGGATTCAGAAAATTTTGGATAACAATACAAACTCAACAGACAGAAGCCAGGCCCCTGCCTTGCAGCCACAACATGCGCCTCTGTTACAGCAAGATGACGCAGATAAAACAAAACCGAGGTGATAAAGCAAACCTGAACCAGCGTGCAAAAATAAGTGTGCAAAAAAACGGTGACAACAATCCACCCTGAGCTTGCTGGACGCTGGCTCAAAAACTCAAAAGATGCTTAAGAAAGGGGATTTGCAGAGGAAAGAATTTATTGCATATACTTATTACTTTATTTGCATGTCAAGCGCTTAAGGTTAATTTATTATTAATATTTGTCAAGGGTGAAATACGTAACAATTTATTACTATCTTATTTTTATGGAAACTTAATACTTGGATGGACCAAGCATGAAAAAGCCTTTTTGACTTATTGCTTTCCCATCTATGTCATTCTATTTGTGCTCTCACCTGAAGCCTGATTTAACGCTAAGCCCAAACAATTCGCTATTGATGGCCACACTGTCAAAGCAATGAGCTATAGCAGTCATGAGGTTTAATGTTGCTTATTTGAAATATTATAAATATGAAAATTAACTTTCACATTGACCAGCAAGGAGAGCATCGTGCGCAGGGGCTTTCGTCCTGAGCAATTGCGAGAAATTGGGAAATATTGGCGTGGGGCAGGCTCGCATCTGCCATCATGAAATTCAAAGAAGCTGGGCCTGGAATTGAACGACGCATGGGGGGCAGCATTTCTTCTGGAGTGCCCGTGACCATGCTGATAAACACATGCAATTGCGCATTATCGACAATGGCAAAGTGGATGACATGTATTTGCCTGCGGACAGGAAAGGAGCTGGCCATGGCGTGCTTTCCATGCAGACCAGAGCCAGGCAACTGGGTGGTAAGCTGGGCCTGGAATTTACTTCGCAGGGTAGCGCCGTCAATCTGGTTTTCCCCGCATCAATGCAAATGGTGCTTAACGATTAAATGGCTCTCTGGTTCACCCGTCTGGCCAATTCCTCTGCGGATTCCTTGCGTTCGCTATATCTGTCCACCAGATACGGGGCAACATCGCGTGTCAGCAGGGTGAACTTCATCAACTCTTCCATCACATCAACCACGCGGTCGTAATAGGAAGATGGTTTCATGCGCCCAGCTTCATCAAATTCCAGAAAAGCTTTCGCTACTGATGATTGATTCGGTATCGTGATCATGCGCATCCAGCGACCCAGTATCCGCATTTGATTGACTGCATTAAATGATTGCGATCCACCAGAAACTTCCATCACAGCCAGTGTCTTGCCCTGAGTTGGGCGCACGGCACCAGCAGACAAGGGTATCCAGTCTATCTGCGCTTTCATGATGCCCGTCATCGCACCGTGGCGTTCAGGAGAAGTCCATACCATGCCCTCTGCCCATAGTGCCAGTTCACGCAATTCCTGTACCTTGTGATGACTGTCCGGTACTTCATCTGGCAAGGGCAAGCCATGCGGATCAAAGATGCGTGTTTCAGCACCCATGGCTTGTAACAGACGAGCTGCTTCCAGCGTCAGCAATTTGCTATACGAACGTTCGCGCAAAGAGCCGTAAAGCAGCAGGATGCGCGGCGCATGGCTGGCACGTGCTGGTGCAAATAATTGTTCAGCTTCCGGCAGCCGGAATAAATCCTGGCGCAGGCTGGGCAAGTCATTTGTTGTGAACACGATTGCCCTCCACGTCTATCACTTTCTCGCCATCTTCCTTGATGAATTCGCTTTGCTGTGGGGAAGGTAAAATGTCTAGCACTGCTTCTGAAGGACGGCATAATCTGGTAGCAAGAGGCGTGACTACTACTGGACGGTTCATCAATATCGGATGTGCGACCATGAAGTTGATGAGTTCATCATCAGTCCATTTGTCATCGTCCAGCCCCAGTTCTTCATAAGGTGTGCCTTTTTTGCGCAAGAGTTCGCGTACCGGCATGTTCATCGCGGCGATCAGTTCTTGCAGTTTTGTTTTATCTGGCGGCTGCTTCAGGTATTCAATCACTTCCGGCTCGGTGCCGCTATTGCGTATCAGGGCCAGGGTATTGCGTGATGTGCCGCAATCAGGGTTATGGTAGATGGTAATCGTCATAGTGTTATCCAGAAAAAATTAATCGCTTGCAGAGTCTTTTTGTTTCAACGGATATAGCCAGCAAAATACCGCCGTCGCTACCGCAGCGCCCAGTAGCTGGGCAATAATAAAACCCGGCGCATCTGCCAGACGTATACCCGCAAAAGTATTACTGGCGGCCCGCGCCAAAGTGACTGCGGGGTTGGCAAATGAAGTCGATGCAGTGAACCAGTACGCAGCAGTGATATACGCAGCCACCGCAAACGGCGTGACTGCAGGGCGACTGCGGGTGCAAGATATGATGACGGCGATCAAGCCAAAGGTCGCAAGGAACTCACTCCACCATTGCGCCATGCCAGTACGCACATGCTCGGATGCAAAGAACAGCGGGTGTTCAAACATGCCATGCGCAGCAGCGACACCGGCAAATGCACCCAGCACTTGCACCACAATATACGGCAGCACTTCCTTGCCGGGCATATTCCTCTGGAAAGCTTCAGACAGCGTCACGACGGGATTAAAATGCGCACCCGATATCGTGCCAAACATCAGGATCAGGGCGATCAGGCCAGCGCCAGTGGCAAGCGCATTCGCCAGCAAGGCGATAGCGACATTGCCACCCGCCAGTCGCTCAGCCATGATGCCAGAACCCACCACCACCGCCAGCAAGAGCGCAGTACCCAGGCCTTCAGAAACCAGGCGTCGTGCCATAGTCATGACAAGTTCACCTTCAGATATGCGCATGCGAGATTCATTTTGTCCGGAATTGGTACTGAGTTCATAAAATTTCTGATGCAGAGCGCAGATAAGTTATTCAGTCGCCACACATGCCTGCACGCTTACTGGCGAGCAAGGGTTACCACCGCAACAGTTCTCCGTCAAAAAGCCCAGCATTTGGTTCATGGTAGCCATGTTTGCCGAATAAAAAATAAAACGCCCTGCCTGGCGGGATAGCACCAGATCAGCATGCAATAACTCTTTCAAATGGAAAGACAGGGACGAAGGAGGGATGTTCAGTTGTTCACTGATCTTGCTAGCCGCTAGCCCCGCAGGCCCCACCTGCACCAGCAGACGAAACAGGGCCAGACGTGATTCTTGTGCCAGGGCCGCCAGGGCTAATAGTACTTTTTTGGTTTCCATCATTTCTCTTCAGTTATTTTAATTGATTCCATATTTCGATAATAATGGAAATGTTTTGTTTGGCAAAGAGGTTTCAGCAGATATTCTTAATTGGTTTTATTAAGGAAACAATTTCTGTCACACGAGCCAACACTTTATTTCCGGGTAGCAAGTGCGGTGGGTGATACATTCGCCTATTCAGGTCAGACAACTTACAATACGCGTGCGTCATGATATTGCCTGCAAGCCAGATGTCCTTTCTTATCAATCTTGAATGAATACCCTAATGCCAGTAAAGCGAACTTCTATCAAGTTAGCCATGTATATGTTCATTGCGCTGGTTTGCACAGTATTGATAGGGAATAGCATCTGGCAAATGTGGAAAACCCATGACATGGCGATGCGCGCTGGCGATGTTGCTGCCGGTAATCTGGCGCAGGCGATGGCGCAGCATTCTGGAGATACGCTCAAGGCAGTTGACGCAGCCATCATTTCTGTCATGGACAGGCTGGAGCAGGATGCCAGCTACATGCAGCAGCGCGAAAAACTCACGCTATCCCTGAAGCGCGAAATGGATAACCTGCCTCAGTTAAAATTCATGACTGCCATAGACGGTGATGGCAAGGTCATGGCATCAAGCAGCCCGGACTTTACGCAGATCAGTGAACTGGAACGCGATAATTTCACCTACCATCAGACTCATACAGAGGGCAAATGGTATATCAGCAAATCAGCCAAGGTGATACAGGATGGCAGTTGGGTTTTTTTGATGTCACGCCGCCTGAATCAAAAAAATGGCGATTACGCTGGCATCGTCCTGGCGCATATCGATGTCGATTATTTACTCAAATATTTCAACAGTATCAATCTGGGTAAAAAGGGTTCCATCGCCATGCTGGCAGATGATGGCACCCTGGTATTACGCAGGCCGCTGATCGTTGGTGCGCTGGGCAAGAAGTACATTAACAGCCCCATCTTCCGCGAGCAAATTGCGGCCACCAGTTCAGGCACGTTCACAACGGTGTCCAAGATAGACCGCATCGAACGTATTGTCGGCTATAGCCGTCTGGAACAATTTCCGCTGATTGCCGTTGCCGCCTTGTCCAGGGAAGAGGTACTGGAAGGATGGCGCTCCAGTGTCATCGTGCAAATTATCGGTAATGCCGTGTTAATCATCATTTTGCTGATCTTTGGTGGCGTCATCGTCAGGCAGTTTGAGAGGCAACTGCAAGCGGCAGCAAAACTCTCACAGTTATCAGCGATCATAGACAGTTCTGAAGATGCCATCATAGGTGAATCGCTGGATGGCATCATCACCAGCTGGAATGCCGGTGCAGAAAAACTGTTTGGGTATCGTGCAGACGAAGTACTGGACCGGTCTTCCAAGCGGCTATATGCTGACGGTGATGTTATCGCCAGCTCTGCACGTTTAAGCAGCATCGTCAAAGGCGAACGTGTCAACCATTTTGAAGTCACGGGCTTGCGCAAAAATGGTGAGAAAATTCAGCTCTCGGTTGCCATGTCGCCAGTACATGATGGCGACCAAAATGTCATTGCAGCATCAACTATTGCGCGTGATATTACGGAGCGCAAGCAAATGGATAACATGAAGGCCGCTTTCATTTCCACTGTCAGCCATGAATTGCGCACGCCAATTACGTCCATCAGAGGGGCGCTGGGTTTGCTGGAATCTGGCGCGCTGACCGAACTCTCACCCAAGGCTCTGCAACTGGTGCGCATAGCCCACAACAATAGCAAGCGCCTGACTGGCCTGGTCAATGATATTCTCGATATGGAGAAAATTACTTCCGGCCATATGCGTTTCGAAATCCAGCGCGTTGATCTTACTGCCCTGGCACTACAGGCTATCGAGGCAAATACTGGCTATGCGCAAGAGCGCCAGACTTCCTATATCTTGACGGAATACCCCAAGTCGGCCTGGGTCATGGGCGACACTGACCGCATCATGCAAGTGTTTGCCAACCTCTTGTCGAATGCCGCTAAATATTCACCCGAACATGAACAAATAGAAATTCGTCTCAAGTACCGCGATGACATTTTCAAGATAGAAGTAGAAGACCATGGTGCCGGCATACCTGAAGAATTCCGTCCCCGCATTTTTGGCAAATTCGCCCAGGCAGAAGAGCATGGCGAAAAGAATCTTGGTGGCGCTGGCCTGGGCTTGAATATCACCAAGAACCTGGTGGAAACCATGGGTGGCAGCATAGGCTTTGAGTCTGAACCCGGCGTGCGTACCGTGTTCTGGTTCACCTTGCCAGCAGCCGCACAGCGTGGAGGTGATTTGTAAGCCTGCCAGCCCCAACTTTCATTGAAGATCAGTCAATGTCTTGATTCTTTCTCCGCCTGGCGTTGGCGGTGAGCATACTCTCATAAAATATCCTGCACTAATCAAGGGTGCGGGCATATGCTAACTATCATCAAATCACTCAGGCAGGGATGGCGGGTGTGTGTCATCAACTGCCTGGTCCTGATCTCACTTTTATCGACGACTTCAGCCTTTGCTGAATCAGGGCGTGAACGCCTGTCACTGGACAGAGGCTGGTTATTCCATCTGGGTGATATTCCCATGCCAGACATCATCGGTCATAGCGCAAGCTATGGTAATGCCAAGGCTGGCAATGCCCAGGGTGCGGCGGCTACAAAATACAATGACAACGACTGGCGCAAGTTGAACTTGCCGCATGACTGGGCAGTGGAAGGCCCATTCGATCCCAAGGCGAATATCTCGCAAGGCTACAGGCCACGTGGCATTTCCTGGTATCGTCGTTATCTGCGGGTGGATGAAAGTGAGCGTGGCCGCTATTTTGAATTACAGTTTGATGGCATTGCCACCCATGCCAGCATCTGGGTGAATGGCAATATCGTGCATCGTAACTGGTCTGGCTACAATGCCAGCAATATCGATATCACTCCCTATCTGCGTTATGGCGATGCCAGCAATACCATTGCCATTCGTGTCGATGCAGAGCAGATGGAAGGCTGGTGGTATGAAGGCGCAGGCATCTACCGCCACGCATGGTTACTTAAATCCGATTCCGTCCACATCATGACTGACGGTGTGCACGCTACACCAAAGCAAATCAATGACAGGCAATGGCAAATACCGGTAGCGGTGACGCTGGACAACAGCGGCAAGCAGACAGCTAATGTCAAAGTCGAAGTCACGGTCTTTAGTCCCGATGACAAAGTGGTTGCCAGCAAGACCCAGTCTGTCAGTGTGCCTGTGCTTGGCCAGGCTATCGCCAAATTGCCCATAACTATCAATCAGCCACAACGCTGGACGCTGGATAAACCAGCACTGTACCGTGTTAAAACGGCCATACTGCAAGATGGCAAGGCAATCGATGAGGTGAACCTCAAAACCGGCTTTCGCAGCATACGCTTTGATGCCCGACAAGGTTTTTTCCTCAATGATCAGCATGTGAAATTGCAGGGGGTATGCCTGCATCAGGATCATGCCGGTGTCGGCGTGGCCGTGCCTGATTCCATCTGGGAATACCGCCTGCGCCGTCTGAAAGAACTGGGTGTGAATGCCATACGTTTTTCCCACAATGCACCGGCACCTGAAGTGCTGGATATGGTAGACCGCATGGGCTTCCTGGTGATGGATGAAAACCGCAATTTCAATCCTTCACCAGATTATATGAAGCAACTGGAATGGATGGTGCGGCGTGACCGACATCACCCTGGTGTCATCCTGTGGTCAGTGTTTAATGAAGAACCGGTACAGGGCACAGAAGTCGGTTATGAAATGGCACGCCGCATGACGGCGGCAGTCAAGGCGCTGGATGATACCCGCCCTGTCACTGCCGCGATGAATGGCGGCTTTTTTACCGCCTTGAATGTCTCACATGCCGTCGACGTACTGGGTGCCAATTACCAGGTGCCTGATTATGACCGCTATCACAAGGCTAATCCCGGCAAGCCATTCACTAGTGCAGAAGATACCTCGGCCTTCATGACACGTGGTGAATTCACGACCGATAAAAGCAGGAATATCGTCGCCAGTTATGACGACGACTTTGCCAAATGGGGTAATAGTCACCGCGATGCCTGGCAAGCCATAGACAGCCGTCCCTATGTGGCAGGTGGCTTTGTCTGGACAGGTTTTGATTATCGTGGTGAACCGACACCACATGAATGGCCATCGGTGAGTTCAGTATTCGGTATCATGGATATGAATGGTTTCCCAAAAACTGCTTACTACATGCACCAGGTACAGTGGATCAAGGACAGACCGTTGATCCACATCGCACCCCACTGGAACTGGCAAGGCCAGGAAGGCAAGGAAATTCGCGTCATGGTCATGGCCAATGTAGAGCGCGTCAAACTCACACTGAATGGCCGTGAGCTGGGCGAACAGCAAGTTGATCCTTACCGCATGAATACTTTCCAGGTCGCGTATGAAGCTGGCAAGCTGGAAGCATTGGGCTACAAAGGCGGCAAGGAAGTCGTACGCACCAGCGTAGAAACCACAGGCAAGGCCGTCGCATTGGAACTCTTGCCTGACCGTGCATCACTGGCAGGTGATGGCCGTGATGCCATGCCCATTACCGTGCGTGCGCTGGATGCGCAGGGCCGTGCCGTCCCTGTCGATAACAGCCAGATCAGCTTTGAAGTGTCCGGTGCAGGGCGGTCCATAGGCCATGGCAATGGTGACCCGAATTCTCACGAAGATGAAAAAGGCAAGACACGCAAGCTGTTTAATGGCCTGGCACAACTCATCGTACAAAGTCACTTTGACAGCAGTGGTGAACTGCTGGTTACCGCTACAGCACCTGGTTTGACAGCAGCCAGTGTGCGCATACCGGTACATAAAACTGCGGGCACTCCCTTCGCTGCAGTTAGTGAAGCGCCCATGCTATATCTGCAAAACTGGCGTATCTCACCAGCATTTACTACTCGACCTGATCCCAATCAGATATTGGCCGACAATGACATGAATACCTGGAGCTGGGGCCAGCCACCCATGCTAGAAGTAGAAGCTAAAAGTGGCGATGGCAAGGGCAATCACTTTCACCTGTTCCGCAGCAATTTTACGCTGGATAAAAAACTCGGCAACGGCAAAGCCCGCCTGCTTTTCTCACGCATCAACGGCAAGGCAGAGATATGGTTGAATGGCAAATTGCTGGGATCAAAAACCTCTGTGAGCACAAGTGATCTTAGCGTGGATTTGCCTGCCTTCGAAGGGCTAGCGCAAGTGACGGTGTTGGTGGAAGGCGGACCCGGCAAAAAAGCCGGGCTTGAAGGAAATATTATTGCGGAGCCGAAGAGGTAGCTTCGAGAAGGTAGTTTCAAAACGGTAGTTTCAAAAATCAAGGTGCAGGCTTGAGATTCAAGTCTGCAACCGCCGTTGCAGCCAGCAAGAAAGCACCTACGCCATAAAACTGGGTATCTTCAAAATTGCCAGTGTCTGGTCTGTCGGATACTGGCTGTACCCAGCCCAGCTTGCCACTGGGGTGCACAGCCTGTGTCAGCGCATTCCAGCCACGTCGTATGGCAGGCTCATAGCTGGCACGATCCAGTATGCCAGCCTTGACGCCCCAGGCCAGGCCATACACATAAAAGCCTGTGCCACTGGATTCAGGCAGGGCCGTAGCCGGATCAGACAGTAGCGAAGGTGCCCAGTAGCCGTCTGGTTTTTGTATGGCTTTTAGCCTGGCGGCCATGTCTTTGAATAATGCCACCAATTTTGGGCGATCTGGATCTGCCGGTGACAGTAAAGGTATTATGCGTGCCAGCCCGCCAAATACCCAGCCATTACCACGGCTCCAGAATATCTTTTCGCCTTTGGGGCCACGCTGATCAAAGAAACGCGAATCACGAAAATACAGGTGTTCGCTTTGGTCATACAAATACTCAGTCGTTGCCCAAAACTCTTTTTTTGCAAATGTCGCATAACGTTCATCACCTGTTACTTTAGACATTTCCAGCCAGGCTGCAGGTGCCATGAACAGGGCGTCACACCAGCACCAGCGCACCTGGCAATTGATACCCGGGTCTTTTTGAAATTGCAAGCTCACTTCCGACTGGTTCGCCAGTATTTTATCGAAGCTGCTGCGCATGTTTTTCAATGCTGCGTCACCTGCGCCATGGCGCGCAGCCCACAGATAAGCTTGTCCTATCGCATGGTCGTCGGCATGATAGAGCCGTTTGCCCAGTTCCCATTTATTGGCTTCTGCCCTGCTGAATATGACTTGCTGGTAACGAGGCTTGTCACTACGTTCTGCCAGGTCAGACAGACCTATGAATAGCGCGGCCTGCACCCAGCCCCTGGGATCTGGAGTATCGGATGAGGCGTTGGCTGGATAATATCCGGCTGCCATGGTGACCAGTTGATAGTCCGCCACCTTCTCAGCCAGCGCCAGCACTTCTGATCTGGCGATAGCGCCAGTTCTGGCCGGTATTGCTGCAGTTGCCGTAGTGGTTTGTGCCCTGGCTAAATTCAGAGGTATCAGATATGCCAGCATCAATAATGCCATCGCCATGTTTTTTCTCATCGCTTGCTTTCTCTGCATCAGGGTTTTTCAGGGTTGAAAACGAATAATTTTAAATCTGTGGCCGGTAGTATCTCTGTCAATGGCAGGTCACGGTGTGGTGCCTGCGCTGTCCATGCCAGCCTGTATATCTTTCCTTTGCTATCGCTGGCTTCAACTGTATTGATCTGCATTCCAGGGGCGAGCTTCAGATAGCTGGAAAACATGTCTGCCACGCCAGGTACAGGCTTTTCTGTCACGCCTTCCAGTGTGCTGGCATCCACACTTAATTCCAGTCTTTGTCCAAGACGTGTCACTGCAACTTGCAATTGCCCGGGTTTGCCAGGTCGCGCTCCTTCCACAAAGATTTCTGAATTCAGTGAACCCGTACCCTTGAAGTCCCAGCGGTAGTTACTCCAGGCACTGATTTGCCGCAGCTTCCAGCGCTTGTCTTCATAGCGCGCCAGCCAGATTTGCGTATTTCCTGCAGCATCATATTTATGATAAGTGATGATAACCCGGCCATCTTCATCAAAACCTATGACAGTATTATTATTGATCATGCCACCACCTGCGGGAACAGGGTCAACAATCTCAGCCTGTTTCAGGCGTATAGGCAAGCTCAGGGCGCTGCCATCGGCACGTTCCCAATGCACAAGGTCACGGCTTTTTGCATACGACAGATCATGGTTGCTCTCTGCGCTTGGTGAGTCACGCCATACCCAGGCTATATGAAAATAGCCGTCCTGTCCTTTGACTGGCCCCATGAAATAGGCATTACGTTTTCCTTCACCATCGACCAGCGGGCTGTCCGTCAAGGCTGCCCAGGTTTGTGACTTTTCATCATACACCGTATAAATCTCATTACCCCGGCCACTGCTGCCGTCACGGTATTTGAATATCAATTGCCCCTGCTGGTTCTTCAGGAAGACAGGATAAGTCATCGCTTTTTCACGTGCAGCGTTGACCATCAGCGGCACCCGCCGCAAGTTACGGACATCGCCACCAGCATCCGAGCGAAACATCGTCAAAGGATCAACATGCATATTGGCTGCAATATGCAGCGCACCTGAGGAATCCAATGCCATCGCAATCAGATTATGGCTATCCCAACCCAGCCAGGTATCAAGCTTGTGATACACCCAGTGACTGGGCGCATTCAGCGGGCGCTGCGCAACTGTCAATTGGCGGTTGGCATCGTAGTAGGCCAGATACAGCTTGTCTTTGCCAGTGCTGATAGCAAACGGCACAGTGTGCCCCGACCAGACACTGTCTATCGCTTCTATCGATACGGGGGCTCCCACACCAGCCACTGCCAGGCCACTGAAGGATGCAGTCAATACCATAACGATGAACTGACAAAGCTTGAACATGATAGGCCAGGTATTTTTTCAGGAAAGATGTTTTGCAGATGGTAAAAGATTGTAGCGGTAAGAAAGCGAGCGTAGCGCCCGAAGAAGGGACGCCAGCTGATTTGCGCAAAAATTTGATTGGGAATCGATAAAATGCAAATACCCGCAACGCTAATCCTGCCAAAAATATGGACGGATTAGCGTTGCGTACTAAAGCAAGTGATTTTGGGGGGGGTAAATGAAACCCGTTTTGCTAAAGTTTGCGAGACAAATCAGTCTTTGCCGTCAATCTGTCAGAAATCTGGCTCAACCTCGAACTAGGCACATTGGGAATATTCAAAAGATCAGATTTGCTTTGCAGGTTTGCACCAGATGCCATGGTGATTGCTTCATAATGTGCGGCTTTTTGGATGATAACGACATCGTTTGTCCCTGTCTTATTAGTGGGTAATACAACCGGTGTGCCACTTTCATGCGGTTGGACTATCAAGACATTCATACTGACATCAAATTTTTTATTGATATGGTTCACCAGCGCCCGGAAAGGCACGTCGTCTGAATACAGCATCTGGCTACCTACTTCAGGGAATTTTTGCTGTAACGCAGTGCGTAATTTTGTCGCCATCTCTGTATGTTGTGAGGTGTAGTCCCTGGTGGCATGCTGCAGTAAAGAAATGATCAGGCAATTCAGGCTATCACCATTATTTGGCACTATCGCTATATTCCTGGCCTTCATCCAGCTTTCGACTTTGGGCATCAGTTTTGCCATGCGCTCACGTTCTTCAGCGATTGCCTGCGTGGCTCTGTTGTCTGATGTTGTACCTGCCTGTGATCTGGGTGTCGGTAAAATACTGCCAGCGACCAGTTTATTGGCGTCATTACCCGGATTGCCAAAAGCAGTTCCCTGCATCGCAGTGATTTTCTTCGCTGCTATCGTCGCCCCTTTTGCATCAAATGGGGATTTCAAAGCTTCGCTAGTGCTGGCACCTTTTTCAGTTTCCGCCTGCTGTGTGCCGTTGATAAAGCTTTTCTGCAAACTGGAAATGTTCTTGCTGGTTTCAATGGTTTTAAATGAGCCTGGCACTTCCGATTTTTTCTGCAAAGGAGCGGCTTTGATCAGGGCAGAGCGTTTAGCCAGTTCCTTGAATGCCTCAACCCTGACGCGGTCAGAGACTGTCATGTACTTTGAAATGATTTCAAGTTCGACGGGCTTGAGTTCGCGCAGGGTCTTTCTCTCGGGCCGTTTGATATCTGCGACAGTTGACTTTAACGTGCCAAACAGGCCTGTCTCGCTTGAGCGCCTGGCATCCATGCGCGTGATTGTGTCGGTCACTTCTTTTGCTATTTCAGCGTGAGGTATCTTGATACTGAAGCCGTCCTTGCGATGTTCTGCATGTACCATTGCTGCGCTATTAACTTGCTTGGTGACATCAATGATGTTGACGAAATGATTGAATACATGGCGTCCATTGGGGCTCTCAAAATAAGCCAGGCGTTGTTCTACAGAAGACAATTTGCTGATTACAGCTTTTTCCTTTTCCCAATCGACGCCGTCAGGCAGGTTCATGTTGCGTATCTGGGTCAACAGATTTTCAGGGGCCTTGGCAAAGGGGTCGCTATTGTTCTTGCTTGACCCTGGTGCAAAATGCGCCACTTCGTTTGCCATGGTCGCCGCACGCTTATAGGGTTCCTGTTCAAAATACCAAAAGAATTCATTCGGCATGGCCATGGTGGAAATATCATACCCAGCCTTGCTGATAGACTGATATTCCTGATGTTTGTCTATCAGTTTGATGAATAAATCCGGGTTGCCGAAATACTGGTTCTTGATCCGTGGGTTAGCACCAAACATCTCTGACAGCGATGCATCGTCCTTCTTCCCCAGGTCCAGCATTTGTTTCAAGTCAGAAAAACGCAGCATCAGGTAACTCAGGTCCGGGCCAATAATTTCATTCACTACCGAGGTAGTTGAATCTTTATTGCTCAGGCTTAAAGAAGTCACACCCGCCTTGCTCACAATCAATGGAACGGAAATGCTCATGCCGCTATCTGTATTTGACAGACCACGGATACGCTGCATTTCAAAGCGCGCCCTGGACCCTACCTCTGGCATTCTGTGCAGCTTCAATTCTATGGATGCACCGGCCCCCTGATCTGCGACTACCCCTTGCACGCCACGCAATTGTTGGCAGGCTTCGTCTGTCATGGACCTTAAATCCTGGGATGATGTGCCGGGATACATCTTCTCCAGCGCCAGCATCAAGCCCTTTTCTGCCAGCTTGCCTGTGACAGGCTGGCCTGCATTGGCGCTGATCGTCAGGACGATGAATTGCCCCAGTCGCCCGGAATTGATTTGCGAAGAAGCATTTTGTACTCTCGCTTCAACCGAGACGGACATATTCCCTACCTGTGTCGTGAAACTGGGATTATGTGCGCCGTCTTCTTTTGTCTGGTCGGTTTGCGCGGGCAGGGTATCTGAAACATTGAAATTCGAACCACCAGATCCCGTCAGTTTTGCCGAGTAGTCCTGCCTTTGCCAAAGCGCACGCTCTTTCAGCAGCATGTGCTCTGACAAGGTCTCATGCTTGATAGGTAGCAAGGTGGTATCCATGAGTTCACGTATTTTTGTGTACTCATGATCAGCAGCTCTGATCACGGCAATTTTCCGCTCTCTTGCAGCCGGATCTGCGCTTGGATTGCTTGCCTCTTCCCTGGCGATTTCTCTCTTGAGCAAGCTCAGGTGTGTACCGGCAGATGCCAGTGCCAGGGAAATCCCATCATAGCTCTCGGCGACAAATTTCTCTGGATCTTTCAACGCCCCTTGCACGCCTTGCGGATTTTTACTTTGCCAGATTTCCGTATTTATTGCGTTGTACGCTTTTTCTCTCTTTGCCTGGAATTCATTTCTTAGCTCAGGCGGCAGGAAACGGTCTGGCTTGGCTAAAACAAGATTGGCATTTTCAAGGTAGTTGCCATACATCTTGTGCATTTCTTCAAGTGCAGACGTCAATCCCGCCAATTTCTCAATATCAGGAGTGGTAATGGTGGTTTTGAATTGTTTGGGAACCTGGCCAGTGTTGCCATAAAAATGCTGGGCTTCCGTTGGTAATTTATTCGTAGCACCCGGCGCACCCTGTTCCATGATGTCGCGCAGGGAATGATATAAATGCAGTCGTGGACTGTTCAGTTTCTCAAGCCGCTGATGCACTTCCATGGTCTGTGCCATATCATGCAGATGCACTGGATCGAGCAAGCGGTGCGCTGGCTCAGCTGTCTTGATGTGCATTGCCAGATTTTTGACCGTCAGCTCGCCCCCTGCCTTGCCACCAACTGCAGACCACTTGCCATCATTGTGATTTTTTCCAATTCCTGCGGCCAGGGTGGCAGTCACACTATTGATTGCCGGTCTCATGGTTTTATTGTTGGCATACCCAACTGAATCAGGGATAGACGCGTTGATGGGGGAGCGCAATTTATCAGTAGTCCCGACAGCCCCGGCAGCCTGGCTTTTATTCAGCAGTTGAGTCGCACTTGGATAGGCTGCTGCAAGCAATGCAGCTATCTTTTTTTGTCCCAGCATAGAGTCTGCCGCGTCGGCAATGTGCATCAATTTTGCGGTGTTGTAACCTTTGGCGAGCTTGGCATCATTCAGATAAGTT
Organism: Undibacterium sp. Ji83W; assembly: GCF_049340385.1. Taxonomy (NCBI): domain Bacteria; kingdom Pseudomonadati; phylum Pseudomonadota; class Betaproteobacteria; order Burkholderiales; family Oxalobacteraceae; genus Undibacterium; species Undibacterium sp. Ji83W. Next base: position 50,717 of record NZ_JBMPOZ010000013.1, read on the forward strand.
GGTTCTGTGGCGTCACTTTCATAACGTCTGCCAACCACGAATTTGGCAATTTTATTGTAGGTTTCTTTGACCTTGGTCAGTACTTCAGCGCTTTGCCCAGCTGAGCGCTGGCTCAGCAATTGATTCGCGTGCATGTTCGCGATCAATTTTGCCATCTCGGCGGCGCTTGCTGTTTCAAAGAATTTTGTACCAAATTCTGCTTTTACTTTGCCGCTAGCATCGTAACCCCAGCCATTTATTTTATTACCGTAGCCACCTTTGATATGCCCACCCAGCATTTCCCAGTAATTGGCATCACCATCTTCATCAATGCTCAGGACATTGGTTTTTTGCAGGCTGCCACCAAGATTACCAAGGCCAAAGAAGGAATGTTTGGTTCCTATGCTTTTTGATACTACCAGGCTGGCACCGGGAATGCCTTTATCTATCGTCGGTGCTGCGCTTTCCATGTTTTTAGCTTCAACCGCTGCATACTTGTCCAAAATTGCCGGGGCTGCTGCAGTCAGGTGTATGCGCTTCAATTCGGTGAGCAGGGCACCCATGCAGCTATAAGTCAATGCCAGTTCAGGCTCAGGTTTGAACAGGGCGCGCTGTATGGTCGAGCCTGCCAGATTGCGCGCCAGTTTTCTTGAGTCGCTTGCTGCCTGCGAAAAGCTCTCGCGGATTTTTAAACCCAGCTCATCTTCAGGCAAGCCATTTTTGCTGGTGGCCAAAGCCAGGACGGCATGAAGCTGCTCAACTATCTTTGTTCTTCTTTTTTCGCGCAAGTCTAGCGGGCTGGTGGGCACCGGCGGTAATTCCTGTATCAGGGCGCGCACTGTTTTTGCCAGGTTCTCCCGGTTGATTGCACCTGTCACCGGATCAATTACAGGTCCCGGAACAGCCTGGGCTTTTTGTGTGCTTGAGACAGAGTCATGCTCTTTGCTCTTGAGCTGCGAGAGCAATTGCTGTTGCATGGAATTGCTGCTTGCAGGTCGCTTGCTTTCAGAACGGGTTTTTTGCTCTAGGCTGGGTGTCAGCTTGTCTGTATCCGCTTTGTGTAGCGAGTTGTGGATCGAACCAACAGGAGAATGACTGCGTCCTGCCTTCATGCCTTGCTTGAATATATCGTTCAGTGACTCTGAACTGCGCTGCGGAGACGCTGCTGCCTCAGTTGCTTTGACAGGATTTCCCGCCGCCTGCTCTTTCAGGTAGCCATTCCAAGAGGCGATCAATGAGCCTTTGGGCAAGTTCAGTTGCAATTCTGGTGCACCCGATTTTTTCAAATCGTTTTGCAACTTCATATGCAGGTAATGATTACGTTGCGAGTAGGTCGTGCCGCTTAAGCGTGAGACATTCATATTCACCGTGTCTGCGGGCGCTGTAGTAGGTGAAGAAGCAGGCTCATTATTCTCAAAGCTTCTGAGGGAATAATTATCAGCTTTAATGTTGCCTATCATCTTGCACGCTCGCTAGTAATGAATTATTAACGACTTTAGCGGGCAAACGGAAAATGATTTAATTGAAATACACTATTTGTTGTAAATTTAATTTTGTTAAATTGCTATTGCTTGAAATCAACTAGTGTAGGCAAGCTGGCGTTTAAAACACACTTTCAGCAATATTCTTTTGCTCGATGACAGAGCGCAGCGTATTGTGGACAGGGCGCTGGTCTGGCTTGCCTGCGAAAATACATTCACCCATACCGTTGAGTAATTCTGCATCGCGCCCGCTGAACAAGGGGCAGCGCGGGAACAGCTCTGCCACCCAGTCAACAAAGGCGCGCACCTTGGGTGACAAATGCCGGTTGGCCAGGTAGACAACCGAGATGGGCATGGGGGCCGGTGTCCATTGCGGCAATACTTCACGCAATGCGCCGGATTGCAGATGCGGCATCAGCATGAAGCGCGGCGCCTGTATCAGACCAAAACCCTTGACGGCGCAATCGATATAAGCTTCAGAATCATTGACAGATATCTTGCCATTGACCGTGACATCCACGGTCTTGCCATCGACAACAAAATCCCAGTCAAGGTTGCGGCCCGTGCGGCTGGAAAAATAATGCACAGCCTGGTGGTGCTGCAAGTCTTCCAGTGTCTGTGGTTCACCATGGGTGTCGAGATAATCTGGCGCAGCGCAAGTGATGCTCTGGAAAGTGCCTATGCGGCGGGCCACCATGCTGGAATCCTGCAACTCGCCAACCCGTATCACGCAGTCAACCGCTTCCTGCACCATGTCGACCATGCGGTCACCCATGCCCATGACCAGTTTGATGTCAGGGTAGCGCGAATAAAACTCACAGACCTGCGGCAACAGGATCAGCCTGCCTATCGAGGTTGGCACGTCTATGCGAAGTTGCCCCTTGGGGCCGCGCGCCACGTTCTGGAATGAGGATTCAGTTTCGTCCACGTCAGCCAGGATACGCACACAGCGCTCATAGTAGGCCGCGCCGTCTGGCGTCAGGCTCAGGCGGCGGGTGGTGCGGTTCAGCAAGCGCACCTGTAACAGGCTTTCCAGGTTCTGGATGATGGTCGTGACGGTGGTACGCGGCAAGCCGAGGTTGTCGGCGGCGCGGGTAAAACTATTGCTGTCTACCACGCGGGTAAAGACTTGCATTGCCTGGAAACGGTCCATCGCGGTACTCCTGAATAACTGGTTGGCATAGTCAAGGACTATTCGTCTGAACGAAGTATAAACCTAATTTGATGCTCGATTAGTCGGCCTGGCGGAATAGTCATGTTCGATTATAGGCGTTTATCCGGAAGCGCATCGCGCCTACTATTCGCTCCATTCACTAAGCTCTGGCGCGATTGGCGACAATATGATGGACGAAACAGCAACAATTTCCGATATTTCTGGCGACCCCAGCAACACCGTCAAGAAAAGAAAAAAGACCACAAAGACGGCTGAGCTATCTTTGCAGATAGATAATTTCCTTATCCCTGGCCCGCTGGGCGTCATTCCTGTGCGCCTGTATCGTCCTCAGGGCAATGCGGTTTTGCCGGTGGTGCTGTATTTCCACGGTGGCGGTTTCATCAGCGGCTCTTTGAATGACGCCGATGTACCGGCACGCTTCATTGCGCGCAACAGCAATGTCATTGTCTTGTCCGTGGGTTATTCACTGGCACCGGCCAAGCCTTTCCCGGCAGCGCCGGAAGATGCTTACACCGCCATGCTGTGGGCCATCAAAAACGCTGTCAGTATCAAGGCGGACGCCAGCCGTCTGGCAGTAGCAGGTGACGATGCCGGTGGCAATCTGGCAACTTGCCTGACGCTGATAGCACGCGACCGCAATGCCCCGCCGATACTGGCGCAAGCATTGATAGGCCCGATGCTGGACCCCAGCATGACACGTCTGGGTGACGCCAAGAAATTGGAGTCTGACCTGACTCCGCAAGAATGTGCGCATTGTTATGGCCAATACTTGCCACGCTCATTGCAGCGCCTGCACCCCTATGCTGCGCCGCTGGAATCCAGCCGCCTCGGTGGTTTGTCACCCGCCTTTATCGCCACTGCTGAACATGATGTCCTGCATGTGGAAGCAGAAAAATATGCTGCAGCCCTGATCACCGTTGGCGTGCCAGTACAGGTCGCCCGCTTTGCCGGGATCAAGCATGCATCACTGCCTGAGCATCAGCCCGTGCTGGTGGAAGTGGCAGATTTCCTGCGCCGCCGTTTGAGTGCACCTACTGATTTGAACACATCTGCTTTCGTATCCCTGGAGGAAAAACAAAATGTCTGACAAAACAAAAGACTCTCAAGAACTCAGTAATTTACATACTACATCCACGAGGAATATCATGTCTGAATCTACTAGCTCCACTACATCCACTACATCCACTACACCAAGCCGTAAATCCATCGCCATCAGCACTGCCATTGTCCTGTTGATCGCTGCTGCAGGCACCATAGGCGCCATCAAAGTCGAAGCCAGTGACGCTGCACCCAAAGGTGCTCCACCGGCAACTAGTGTCGACGTGGCAGAAGTCGTCAGCCGCAATATCGTCGATTGGCAAAATTATTCAGGCAAGCTCGAAGCCGTCGATAGAGTTGAGATACGCCCGCTGGTTGGCGGCACGCTGACTGCAGTGCATTTCAAGGATGGCAGCCTGGTCAAAAAGGGTGATTTGCTGTTCACCATAGACCCGCGCCCGTATGCGGCTGAAGTAGCACGCTTCCAGGCGCAACTGGCAGCAGCCGAAGCACGCGCAGCCTATACCGGTTCTGACGTGGCACGCGGTGAAAGACTGTTGGGTGAAAACGCCATTGCCCGCCGTGACTTTGAAGAAAAACAAAATGCATCGCGTGAAGCAGCGGCCAATGTACTGGCGGCGCAGGCAGCATTGAAAACAGCCAGGCTCAATCTTGAATATACCCAGATCACCGCACCGGTTGCTGGCCGCATCTCGCGTGCCGAGGTCACTGTAGGCAACGTCATTGCAGTCGGTGCCAGCTCGCCGCCTTTGAGTACGCTGGTATCCGTCTCGCAAGTGTATGCATCGTTTGATGTGGATGAACAAAGTTTCCTGAAATACGTGAACCCGGCGCAGGCCAAAAATACCCAGGTACCAGTCTTCCTGGGTCTGGCGAATGAAGATGGTTATTCGCGTCAGGGCAAGGTGGTTTCCATCGATAACCGTGTGGATACTTCTTCAGGAACCGTACGTGTACGCGCCGTGTTTGAAAACCAGGATGGCTTGCTCTTGCCCGGCCTGTATGCCCGTGTACGCCTCGGTGGCGGTGCACCGCATGCGGCATTGATGATAGATGAAAAAGCCGTAGGCACCGATCAAAGCAAGCGTTTCGTGCTGGCAGTCGACAAGGACAATCACACTGCTTACCGCGAAGTACGCCTCGGTAACAGGCAGGAAGATTTGCTGATCGTGGAATCTGGCTTGAAAGCCGGTGAACGCATCGTCGTCAATGGCCTGCAACGTACACGCCCAGGTGATGCCATCACACCAAACATGGTGCCCATGAGTAAAGTCGCGGCTGTTCCCGCAACTCCTGATACTAGTGCTGCCGCAGAAAAAACTGCTGCTAACAAGTCTTGATCATCGCGTACACAAATATAGACTCAGATAGAAAAATATCATGAATATCTCAAAATTCTTTATCGACCGCCCCATCTTCGCCGGGGTGCTGTCGGTAATTATCTTGCTGGCCGGTGCGCTATCCATGTTCCAGTTACCTATCTCGGAATATCCCGAGGTAGTTCCACCTTCCGTCGTGGTGCGGGCGCAATATCCCGGTGCCAACCCCAAGGTGATTGCGGAAACCGTGGCTTCTCCTCTGGAAGAATCCATCAATGGCGTGGAAAACATGCTGTACATGCAGTCACAGGCAAACAGTGACGGCAACCTGACGGTGACCGTCAACTTCAAGCTGGGTGTCGATCCCGACAAGGCGCAGCAACTGGTGCAAAACCGTGTCTCGCAAGCCTTGCCACGCCTGCCTGCTGATGTGCAACGCCTGGGTGTGACGACGATCAAGAGTTCACCTGCGCTGACCATGGTCGTGCATTTGATTTCACCAGATGACCGCTATGACATGACTTACCTGCGCAACTATGCAGTGTTGAATGTCAAAGACCGCCTGGCGCGTATCAAGGGTGTCGGTGAAGTGGGCTTGTTTGGCTCGGGCAATTACGCCATGCGAGTCTGGCTGGACCCGCAAAAAGTCGCACAGCGTGGCTTGACTGCATCTGATGTCGTGAACTCCATACGCGAGCAAAACGTGCAGGTGGCAGCGGGTGTCATCGGTGCATCACCGAATGTGCCGGGCACGCCTTTGCAATTCAATGTGAATGCGCAAGGCCGTTTGAAATCAGAAGCAGAATTTGCCGAGATCATACTCAAGACTTCTGCCGATGGTGCAGTCACCCGCCTGGCGGACGTGGCGCGCATAGAACTGGATGCTTCTGAATATGGCTTGCGTTCCCTGCTCGACAATAAACCAGCCGTCGCGATACCTATCTTCCAGGCACCTGGCGCGAATGCGCTGGACGTGTCTGACCAGGTGCGTGCAGCGATGAAAGAATTGTCGGCAGACTTCCCTAGCTCAGTCCAATACAAGATCGTGTATGACCCAACGCAATTCGTGCGTTCAAGCATCCATGCAGTCGTCGAGACTTTGCTGGAAGCGATTGCGCTGGTGGTGCTGGTGGTCATCGTGTTTTTGCAAACCTGGCGTGCTTCGCTGATCCCGCTGTTGGCCGTGCCGGTCTCCATCGTTGGTACTTTTTCGCTGATGCTGGGCTTTGGCTATTCCATCAATGCCTTGTCACTGTTTGGCATGGTGCTGGCCATCGGTATCGTCGTCGATGATGCGATTGTAGTGGTAGAGAATGTCGAAAGAAATATCTCGGCTGGCCTGTCACCGAAAGAAGCGACTTACCGCGCCATGCGTGAAGTCAGCGGCCCTATCATTGCGATTGCCCTGACGCTGGTTGCGGTATTCGTACCACTGGCCTTCATGACAGGTCTGACCGGGCAGTTCTACAAACAGTTTGCGATGACGATTGCGATTTCGACTGTGATCTCGGCTTTCAACTCGTTGACCCTGTCACCAGCACTGGCTGCGATTTTGCTCAAAGGCCATGATGAAAAACCGGACTGGCTGACCAAAGTCATGAACCGCCTGTTTGGCCGCTTTTTCGATGCATTCAACCGCATGTTTAATCGCGGTTCAGAAAAGTATTCCAAGGGTGTGGCTGGTGTTATCTCGCGCAAGGCATCCAGCATGGTGGTGTATGTAGTATTGCTGGCAGCGGCCGTGGGTATTTCCTATATCGTGCCGGGTGGTTTTGTGCCTGGGCAAGACAAGCAATACCTGATCAGCTTCACGCAATTGCCAAACGGTGCGACGCTTGACCGTACTGAAAAAGTCATACGCGACATGTCGGCTATTGCCTTGAAAGAACCGGGTGTGGAAAGCGCAGTTGCCTTCCCTGGCTTGTCCATCAACGGCTTTACCAATAGCTCCAGCGCCGGTATTGTTTTTGTGACGCTGAAGCCGTTTGAAGAACGCCGCAGTGCCGAGCTTTCTGCCAATGCGATTGCAGGCAAGCTGAACCAGAAGTATTTCGGCATCAAGGATGCTTTCATCGCTGTCTTCCCGCCACCACCTGTCATGGGTCTGGGTACAGTTGGCGGCTTCAAGATGCAGATAGAAGACAAGGGCGCGCTCGGCTATGCTGAGCTGGATGCCGCAACACAGGCCTTTATTGCTGCCGCCAAAACAGCACCAGAACTGGGACCCATGTTTTCCAGCTACCAGATCAATGCGCCACAACTGGATGTCAATCTCGACCGCGTCAAGGCCAAACAACTCGGTGTGCCTGTGACCGATGTGTTTGACACCATGCAGATTTATCTTGGTTCTTTGTACGTGAATGACTTCAACCGTTTTGGCCGCGTGTATCAGGTACGTGCCCAGGCAGATGCGCCTTATCGTGCCAAGCCTGAAGATATCCTGCAACTGAAAACCCGCAATACAGCTGGTGAAATGGTGCCACTGTCTTCTCTCGTCAAAGTCACACCAAGCTTTGGTCCTGAGATGGTGGTGCGTTACAACGGCTACACCGCGGCTGATATCAACGGTGGCCCGGCCCCCGGTTATTCATCGAACCAGGCGCAGGCTGCGGCAGAGCGTATCGCTGCCAAGACCCTGCCAGCCGGTATCAAGTTTGAATGGACGGATCTGACTTACCAACAGATTTTGGCTGGTAATGCCGGTGTCTGGGTATTCCCTATCAGTGTCTTGCTGGTCTTCCTGGTATTGGCGGCGCAGTATGAAAGCCTGACCTTGCCACTGGCAGTCATCATGATCGTGCCCATGAGTTTGCTGGCGGCCCTGACCGGCGTCTGGCTGACAGGTGGTGATAACAATATCTTCACCCAGATCGGTCTCATGGTACTGGTGGGGTTATCGGCCAAGAATGCGATTCTGATTGTGGAATTTGCGCGGGAGCTTGAACTGCAGGGCAGCACGCCTTTGCAGGCCGCGATAGATGCCAGCCGCTTGCGTCTGCGTCCTATCCTGATGACCTCCATCGCCTTCATCATGGGTGTGGTGCCACTGGTGATTTCCAGCGGGCCAGGTTCCGAGATGCGTCATGCCATGGGTGTGGCAGTGTTCTTTGGCATGCTGGGTGTGACCCTGTTTGGCCTGTTCCTGACACCGGTGTTTTATGTATTGCTGCGTACTCTTGCAGGTGGCCGCAAGCTGCATTCTGCGGTGGTGCATGAAGCGCCAGCAGTTGCACATGACCACACTCATGAGCACGCTACTGTTAAAGTTTGAGAGAGCATGATGATGAATACAATCAAACCCCTGAAGTCTGCTTCATCCCTGTTGATGTTATTGCTGGTGCTGGCTGGCTGTTCAGTCGCACCGACTTACCAGAAAGCGGAAGTGACAACTCCCGCTGCCTATAAAGAAGTGCAGGCAAGCAGCAACTCGAGCAACTGGAAAGAAGCACAACCTTCAGAAGAAGTCGCCCGTGGTGACTGGTGGAAAATCTTTGCAGACGATAGTCTCAACGAGATGGAAAGCCAGGCCATGGCAGCCAACCAGAACCTGAAAGCTGCTGCCGCACGCTTGAAGCAATCACGTGCCTTGCGGCAAGATGCACGTGCTGGCCTGTTCCCGCAAGTGAATGCGGGCCTGGGTGCCAACCGTGGGCGTGCTGCACCGGCGTCCCAGGGGCTCCCTGACAATATCAGGATGCCTACCAGCACGACTTACAATGCCCAGCTTGGTGCCTCGTATGAACTGGATCTGTTTGGCCGCGTCGCGTCCAGCATAGATGCGGCAACGGCAGATACGCAAAAAAATGAGGCCCTGTTCCAGTCCGTGCAACTGGCCTTGCAAGCCGACGTGGCGCAAGCCTACTTTTTGCTGCGTGAACTGGATGCAGAACAAGCCTTGTATGCTGCCACGGTAGAACTACGCTCAAAAACCCTGAAGCTGGTGCAAACCCGTTTTAATGAGGGCGATATCAGCGAGCTCGATCTGGCACGCGCCAAAGCAGAACTGGCAACGGCGCAATCAGAATCGCTGGGCTTGGCACGCAGCCGTGCGGTGGCAGAACATGCACTGGCTGTCTTGCTGGGCAAGACACCGGTAGAATTCAATTTCTCGCCAAGGCCCTTGTCGCGCATTGCTGTCAATATCCCGGCAGGTTTGCCATCAGACTTGCTGGAACGCCGCCCAGATATTGCCGCAGCAGAGCGCAGCATGGCCGCTGCCAATGCGCGCATTGGTGTCGCACGCTCAGCCTTTTTCCCCCGGCTGGATATCACAGGCTCTGCCGGTTATGCGTCAGCCAGCCTGGGTGATTTGCTGAATTGGAGCAGCCGCACCTTCTTGCTGGGGCCTTTGTTGTCCATGCCTCTGTTTGATGGTGGCCGCCGCCAGGCCAGTGTGGACAGGGCAGGGGCAGTTTATGAAGAAGACGTGGCCAACTATCGCCAGACCGTGCTGAATGCCTTCAGGGAAGTCGAAGACAACCTGGCTGACTTACGCATACTGCGCGACCAGACCCAGGCACAAGACAATGCTGTGCAGGCGGCAGAGCGGGCAGCCAAACTCTCGCATGTGCAATACCGCGAAGGCTCGGTCAGTTACCTGAACGTGATCGATGCTGACCGCACGGTATTGCAGCAACAGCGCATCGCCGCACAACTGGATGGCGCACGTGCCAGGTCGGCAGTGAGTTTGATACGTGCCATAGGTGGTGGCTGGGAAGCACGTGGTTCTGCTCCAGTGACATTATCTGCAATTAATTCCAAGGCAGTCATGGCAAAAGCCGACTAATAACTTCTACCGCAATTTCCACCCTCCCAGAACAAGTTCTGGTTTTCACAGCGTATTTCTTTCGAGGAGTACGCTGTTTTTTTCATCATCAATGCAATGTCGGCACCATGGCATCAACAACTTGATCCCCAGCAATCAGCGCTTCCTGTTCAGTGAGGTATAAGTCCTTGTCGGGATGATGCACCATGATGCCGTTGATTTCTACGCCTACTGTCCAGCCATTTCCATATTCTACCGTTTCGAGACGGACGGTCGCTCGCAAAATGCCCCTACCTACGCTTTTGACAATAATCACTTTAACCTCCACTTATCGTGTATGCAAATTCATCTTAGCTGCTAGCCTGTCTTACAGCCATCGGACTGTGGTAGCAGGGCTTGTAAGAGAAGTACCTGCTCATTCTTGTATGAATGATATTTTAAGAGCGCGAACATGTCGTTCCAAGTCTGAGCGCTATGGCAGCCATGGTTGCTCCCATCGTTGCCGTCACTAGCCATTCAAGAATTACATGAGTAGCGAACAAGTGCGAAAAATATTTATACTATTTACGCGCAGGTTTAAATCCCAGTTTTTTCATGCTGTCTGTTAACGATCTTGCTGAGCCTGCATAGTCCTTCCAGGGGTCGTTTCCTACATCCAGGCGTTTATGCGCGGTGTGTACGGTCCAGTGATTGCCACCATGCAGTTTGTCCAGTTCCTCCCACGTGACTGGTACGGATATGCCCATTCCCGGTCTGGCACGCGCTGACCAGGCGCAGGCAGTGGTCGCACCCAGGCCATTGCGCAGATAATCAATGAATATTTTCCCCACACGGTTTTTAGGGCCGCTTTTGGCGACAAACCGTTCGGGTATGGTATTGGCCATATGGGTGACGATGGCTTCAGAAAAATCTTTGACAGTGTCCCAGTCATAACGTTTCTTGATGGGCACGACGACGTGCAGGCCTTTGCCACCGCTGGTTTTCAAGAATGGCAGCAGTTCGAGTTCTGTTAGCATGGCCTGCATCAAACTGGCAGCTTCCTGCACTGATTTCCAGTCCACACCTTCGCCGGGATCAAGGTCAAACACCATGCGGTCTGGTTTGTCGAATGAGGTCGCAGTAGCATTCATGGTGTGTACTTCTACGGTATTCCATTGGGCTGAGTAAATCAGGCCTTCCGGCTTTTTAATCACCAGCAAACCTGGGTGGCCCGGCAGTAAATTATCGCGGGTCTGGCTGACGCCAGGCAGGGTGCGGGTATCGGCGTGCTTCTGGAAAAATAATTCACCGCTGACGCCAGCAGGGGCACGTACCAGTGCCAGTGGCCGGTCTTTCAGGTGTTCCATCATCAAGGGGGCGATCAGGGCATAGTAACGTACCAGTTGCAGCTTGGTGGTGCCGCTTTCTTCATCCATGATGCGTTCGGGATGTGTGATATTGAAGTCTGCCGGCGGGGTCTCATGCACATCTGCATTGGAGTCCATCTTTGCTGCTGACTGTTCTTGCTGTTCTTTTTCCGGTTTTTTTGCATTCCTGATTCTCTGCCACTTGCCTGAACGGGTTTTATCTGCTGGCGCAGCATGAGCAGGGCTCACCGCTTGCTCACGCACGATAGCACTGGCGGGTTTGTCAGTTCGCAATCCCTGAAATACCGAGTGCCGGATATGTCCGGCACTGGTCCACTCACCAAAACTGACCTCGGCAACCAGTTCAGGTCTGATCCAGTGTGATTTGCTGTCTATGCCTGTGTCGCCATCAAACGGACGTTTTTCTGTCACTAAACCATCTAGCTGTTTACGCAAGGCTTTGAGGCTTTTGTCATTGAAGCCAGTGCCTACGTTGCCGGCATAGTGCAGCTTGCCATCTTTAGCATATACACCGAGCAATAGAGAACCTATACCTATGCGTGAACCTTGCGGGTCGGTAAAGCCGCCAATGACAAATTCCTGGCGCTGTGCGCATTTCAGCTTGATCCAGTCATCGCTGCGCCGTGATACATAAGTCGATGATTTAAGTTTTCCTATTACGCCTTCCAGGCCCATCCGGCAAGCCGCCGCCACAATCTCGCCAGGGTCATGGTCGAATATGCTGCTAAAGCGTACTAGTTCAGATTTTTGCCTTTGCATGATGCGTTCCAGCACCTGACGCCTTTCCCACAAGGGCACTTCACGCAAATCGTAACCGGCACAGTAGGGCAAGTCGAAGATGAAGTAACTGATGGCCCTGGTATTGTTGTCATCAAAGGCCAGTTGCAGCGCGCCAAAGTCTGGCTTGCCGTCATCATTGAGTACCACGATTTCACCGTCATACCAGCCATCGGGCAAATCCATGCCTAGCAATTCCTTGTGCAGGCGCGGCAGTTTTTTTGTCCAGTCATTCTGGTTGCGGGTGAATAGCTGTATCTCACTGTTTTCTACACGACTTAGCAGGCGGTAACCGTCAAACTTGATTTCAAAAAGCCAGTCATCCACATTCGCCGGGGCGCTGCTCACCAGGGTGGCAAGCTGCGGCTTAAGTTCCGTTGGTAACTTGGCTGCTTTTGCCAGTGCAGGTGGTCCGCTGCTACTGCTGACGGGTTTTTCTGATTCTTCTGCCGGGTCTTCTGCATCTGCTTGGCCTTCGTCGTCTTCGATGGACGGCATACCCAGCGCCTTGACACTGTCAGCCTGTTCATCGATGACGCTGAATTCACTGGCAAGGCGTGCAAACTCATCTTTTTCCTTGATCAGCAGCCAGGCTTCCTGCTTGCCTTTGGCGTTGCGCATTTTGATGAGTGCCCATTTGCCACGCAGCTTGTGGCCAAACAGTTCAAACTTCAGATTGCCATTTGCATAGCCTTGTCGTGCATCGCCCAGGGGTTTCCAGTAACCCTTGTCCCAAATGATGACCTTGCCCGCGCCATACTGTCTGGCCGGGATAGTGCCTTCAAAAGTATTGTAGGAAATGGGATGATCTTCGACATGTACAGCCATGCGCTTGTCATGCGTGTCAAAACTTGGGCCGCGCGGTACGGCCCAGCTTTTCATCGTGCCATCGAGCTCTATGCGAAAGTCATAATGCAGGCTGCTGGCCCAGTGTTTCTGGATAACAAAAGTCCGCGCCTGTTCGTTAGGCGTGCCACCTTCCGCAGGTTCGGATGTGATGGAAAAATCGCGCTTGGATTTATATTTTTGCAGCGCGTCTGGTTTTGCCATGATGAACTTTCTGCCGTGGGGATCCGTTTGCACTAATCAAAGTGATAGGCATCAAGCATAAATTCATGGAGATAGATGGACTATCAGCCGGGTGATTACAAGTGTGTAGGAACAAGCCTAGCTATCCTACATTTGCTTCGTTCATCGTCCTACATACAAGGTCAAGGGCATTGTCTACTCTGGCATTTCACGGCACCTGTTGTTCTGGATGTCCGGGACCATTGAATATTCATCGCATACTGTTAATCTGGATTAATCAGGAGAAAGTTATGACAAAACGCATAGGCAACAAAGACGAAGCGCAACACCGTGGCAAGCAGGAAAAACGCGAAATCAAGCGTACCAATGTCATTGCAGAAGCAGAAAAGAAGCTGGCCGCCAAGGCTAAATACCGTAATGCGGTAAAAGGCCAGCCCGCACCTTGATCAGGGTGTTGCTGTCAACAACAAATAAAGGAGGCTGACATGGCCGACAATCTGCAAAACCGTGGTCCGCAAGATGCTTCAAGGGTGAACGTGAGTGAGCCCTGGGAGGTCGCTTACTGGACCAGGAAATTTGACTGTACCAAAGATGAACTGGTCACTGCCGTGCAGGAAGTGGGTACCAGTGCCGTTGCAGTGGAAAAGCATTTGCAGCATTAGGTTGCAACAATTATTTAAACAGCCTGGCAGTATTTTCAATACCTGCCAGGCTGTTAAATTTTGCCGCACCTGTTTCGTGGTTTCTATTTGTCTGATATCAAGCACTGCGCCTTTGTTTGGGCACAGTAGCCCTGGTTTTCGCTGGCGCAGCTTTGCTGGTCTTGGCGGCGGGCTTTGCCTTACTCTTGTTGGCGGCGGTAGAACTTGCGGCTGCTTTTTTACCGATAGATACAGGTTTGACAGCCTTATCATTTGCGGTTTTAGTACTGCTCTTGGCCGCAGTTTTGGGGGTAGGTTTTTTGCCCAGACTTTGTTGCAGCAAACCAACCAGGTCATACACCTGCGCACTGCGCGGTTTTTCTTCCGTTTCTGTGTCAGGCATGGTGATGGTCTTGGTTTGTCTGGCCTTTACTTTTTTCTTGACCAGCGCCAGCACATCTTCGCGATAAGTATCGTGGTATTGCGCAGGGTTCCATTTTTCTGTCATGCCATCGACCAGTGACATTGCCATGGTAATTTCCTTGTCGGAAATGCCAGCGGTCTTTGCGCTTTTGGCTGGCAATTTCAATTCACCTGTATCGCGTATTTCATCACTGTAACGCAAGGTATTAAGGACTATCGCATCGTCTATAGTCAGTAAGGCGCACAGATGCTGTTTTGTGCGGATCACAACTTCGGCAATCGCCACCTTGTCTGCCTTGCGCAGAGTTTCACGGAGCAGGGCATATACCTTGTCGCCGCCCCGGTCAGGGACCAAAAAATAAGGCTGTTCATAATAAGTCAGTGGCACTTCACTGGCATCAACAAAAGACTGGATATCGATAGTCTGCGTTGCTTGCACATTGGCCTGTTTCAAGTCCTCATCTGACAGTACGACATATTCATCCGGCTTGTACTCATAGCCTTTGACGATCTCTTCCCATTTGACTTCCTTGCCGCTAGCTTTGTTATAGCGGCGAAAACCGATAGGTGAAAAATCACGCTTGTCCAACATGGTCAGATCAAGTGCATTGTCGGTCACTGCCGAAAAAAGCTCCACAGGGATATGGACCAGACCAAAGCTGATCGCACCTTTCCATATTGCATGTGCCATGTTGACTCCTGCTTGATTATGTTCCTGCCACTAATAAAATGCTTCGCGTTCAGGCTCCATGTTGCGCTTCGTTTTGCGGAGGGGATGTAAGAAATGAATGAAAATCTTGTAGGAGTATGCTCCGATAGCAAGGCAATAATTTAATTGCCGATTTTCATGACCCTGTCGTCAGCAATGATAAATATCTGCTCTCCTGCTTGCGGGGACATGGAACCGGTTCCCGTAAAAGCGCCAAATGCTGGCAATATCGTTCGCCGCTCACCGACGACAAAGCAGGGCAAGCGCAGTGAATCACGCCGTCCATATAAATGAAAAGACGGGTGCACATGACCGGCCAGCACATAGCCATCGCTTTCAACATCGGGATAATGGCAAAAGGCGAATGGACCACTACGGAAAGGTTCATTGACGATATGGATACCTAATTCCTGTGGTGGGTCACCAGCCCGCAAGTCATGGTTGCCACGTACCAGTGTCAGTTCAAGTGCGGGATGGGTAGTGCGCCAGTTGAGCAGGCTCTGCAGTGTGGCTGCTGAAATATTCGGCGCATGCAAGAAATCCCCCAAGAAAACAATGTGCTGGGTAGGGTAGAGCATCATCAATTCATCCAGCAGTTCAAGATTTTGTACGGTCGTGCCATGCGGTACTGGCACACCGAGGCGACGGAATGTGGCAGCCTTGCCAAAGTGAATGTCAGCAATGATCAGCGTTGAATTGCTGGGCCAGTACATGGCTTTTTGTGGCAACAGCATGAGCATTTCACCTGCGACTTCAAGTTCCAGTGCCATCATGACTGTGCTGCCTTTTCAAGCTCACGCACCATGCGCGCGATACGGTCCGAGAGTTTTTCTGTACTAAGTTTTTCGCGGAACAGTTCCACCATGAGCGGGAAGGAAAATGGCGTGGGCCTGACGATTTCGCGTAAGACGATTTGTTTTTTCTGTAGTTGCTGCAAGGTCTGGCGCAGGCGTGTCAATTCCAGTTCCTGCTCCAGTACCTCACGTTGGGCCTGGGTCAGCAGCAGATTACCAGCATCATGTTTGCGGAACACTTCAAAAAATAAACTCGATGAAGCCTGCAACTGACGGTTGGATTTTGGCTGGCCAGGATAGCCCTGAAATACCAGCCCGGCGATGCGGGCAATTTCGCGAAAGCGTCGCTGTGAGAGTTCAGTCGCATTCAAGCTCAGCAAGACATCTTCCAGCAGCATCTCAGTACTGAACAGAGCTATCTCTTTACCTGAGCCTGCATTAAACAATAAAGCCCAGTCAGGGGACTGCGGTGCCAGCAACTCAAAGCCATAATCATTAAAGCCTATGGAAAAAGTATTGGCCTGGTGCTTTGCCATGCGGTAGGCCAATAGTGCAGCCAGGCCTGCATGCACGGCGCGCCCTTCAAACGGATACATGAACAGGTGAAAGCCTTCGCGGCTTTGCATGGTTTCTATCAAGAGTATTTCTGGTGTTGGCAAGGCAGACCAGCGTTGCTGTATGTCGAGCAAGGGTTTCAGGGCTTTCATTTCAGGGCTATCAAATTCCTGCCTGGCGGCGAGACGCAGTTGCTCCAGCGCTGCATGGGCCAGTTCTGAAGACAAAGGCATTTTACCGCCTTGCCAGCGCGGTATCGTTCCCTTTTTACCTACCGCACGTTTGACATAGGCGGTCATTTCATAGACGCGGATAAATTCCAGTATGCGGCCGCCAAACAAAAAGTGATCGCCCTTTTTCAAGCGCGAGATAAAGGATTCTTCTATCGTCCCTATGCGGCTGCCGCTGATGAATTTAACGCTGATCGATGCTTCAGAAACGATAGTGCCTATGCCCATGCGGTGCCTGCGGCCTATGGCGGGATCTGGCACACGATAGATGTCACCTTCATCTGCCACCACTTTATGGTATTCAGGATAGGCAATCAGGCTTTGGCCACCGCGGGCGACAAAATCGAGCACCCATTGCCATTCTTCCAGGCTCAGATTGCGGTAGGAATATGCCGCCCTGACTTCTGCATACAGGTCTTGTGAACGAAAGCCGCCACCCAGCGCCACCGTCACCACATGCTGCACCAGCACGTCGAGTGGCTTGTCAGGTACCTGGCGCGCTTCTATCTGGCGCAGGGCGACGGCCTGCTTGGCACCTGCAGCTTCCAGCAATTCCAGCGTATGCGTGGGCACCAGGGTTACCCGTGACACGCGCCTTGGTGCATGGCCACTGCGCCCGGCTCTTTGCATCAGGCGGGCGACGCCGCGTGCGCTGCCGATTTGCAGTACCCGTTCCACCGGCAAGAAATCTACGCCCAGGTCCAGGCTGGAGGTACATACCACGGCTTTTAATTGTCCCGCTTTCAGGCCCTGCTCTACCCAGTCACGCACTTGCTTGTCCAGTGAACCATGATGCAGGGCGATGACACCTGCCCAGTCGGGGCGCGCTTCCAGCAGGTTCTGGTACCAGATTTCTGCATGCGAGCGGGTATTGGTAAATACCAGGGTACTTTGATGTTTGTCAATTTCTGCGACGACCGCGGGCAGCATTTGCAGGCCCAGATGACCGGCCCAGGGGAAGCGTGAGGGGTTCGCTGGTATCAGCGTATCGACCTTGATCTTTTTCTGGGTCTGGCCCTGTACCAGCAAGCCATTGCCGACACCCAGCAAGGCATCGCGTGCCTGTTCCAGGTTGCCCAGGGTTGCCGACAAACCCCAGACCAGCAATTGCGGATTCCATGCCTTCAGTCTGGCGATGGCCAGCTGGGTTTGTACGCCACGTTTGTTACCCATCAGTTCATGCCACTCATCCACGATGATCATGTCAAGCTGAGCAAACTGGGCCTGAGCATCGTTCTTGCTCAACATCAGCGACAGGCTTTCTGGTGTGGTGATCAGGGTCGCAGGCAAAGTCCTGGCCTGACGCGCACGTTCGGCAGAGCCGGTATCACCGGTGCGTGTGCCTATGCTCCATTGTGGCAATAACTCATCTGGTAACTCAGTCAGGGGCTCTTGCAAGGCACGCAAGGTATCTGCTGCCAGTGCCCGCATGGGCGTGATCCACAACACCCTGAGACCTGCTGCGCTTTTTTTATTTTGCTTTCTTTCCATGGCCCGCAACAACGCAGCAAACCAGACGGCATAAGTTTTACCTGAGCCTGTACTCGCATGCAAAATGCCGGACTGCCCGTCATGCGCTGCTTTCCAGACTTCGCGCTGGAAGGGAAAAGTTTTCCATCCCTTTGCAGCAAACCAGTCTTTGACTGCCTTAGTTGCCAAGCTCATGCGCATTGCTAGTAGCCAGTAAATTTTTCAAGTCATCCAGTGTATTGGCTTCTTCTATCTGCTTGTCTTCACGTCGGCGCAGTATACGTGGGAAACGTACTGCAATGCCAGCCTTGTGCCGCGTGGAAAGCGAGATACCTTCAAAGCCTATTTCAAACACCATGCTGGGTTTTACGCTGCGTACCGGGCCAAATTTCTCTATGGTGGTCTTGCGGATCACGGCATCAACCTGGGCGATTTCTGCATCCGTCAGGCCGGAATAGGCTTTGGCAAAAGGCACTAGTATGCGCTTGCCTCCGCCATCTTCATCCCACACTGCGAAAGTATAGTCGGTGTATAGCGACGCACGGCGGCCATGGCCGCTCTGGGCGTAGATGAGTACTGCATCGATGGAATAAGGATCGATCTTCCATTTCCACCATGTGCCCACATCCTTGGTGCGGCCCACGCCATATTGGGCGTTGACTGCCTTGAGCATCATGCCCTCGACACCCAGTGCACGAGAGTTCTGGCGTAGCAGGGTCAAGTCTTGCCAATCAGGTTTTTGCAAGACGGGAGAAATCCTGAGCATGGGGTCGTTGACGCTGGTGACCAATTTTTCCAACAGGGTACGTCGTTCATGCTGTGGCAGATGGCGCAAGTCAGCCTGTTCCAGTTCCAGCAAATCGTAGGCTACCAGCACCGCTGGCAGCTCGGACAAGAGTTTTGTAGTGAGGCTCTTGCGGCCTATGCGTTTTTGTAAATCAGCAAACGGGGCAGGGCGGTCTTCAGTCCACACCAGGATTTCGCCATCAATGGCGGTGCCATTTGGCAGGGGGACGGCGGCTATTTCCGGGAAGCGTTCAGTAATCAGGTCTTCACCACGCGACCACAGATAAGTCTGGTTGTCACGGCGCAGCAGTTGTGCACGTATGCCATCGTATTTCCATTCTGCCTGCCAGTTAGTGATGTCGCCCAGGGATTCTGGCGCAGCGGATAACTGATGCGCCAGGAAAAAAGGGTAAGGCTGGCCGCCACGCAACCTATGTTCCTGGTCTGACTGGGGGGCTATCAGTTTCATGAAGCCGTCTGCTGTTGGAGCCACACGGCCATCTGTCCAGCCCATGAGCCTTTGTGCGATCAGCTTGTTATCGACTTTGGCGACATCGCCAAGTGCACGCGTCACCAGTAGTTTGGATACCCCTACACGAAAGCCACCGCCTATCAGTTTTCCCAGTAAAAAGCGTTCAGGTGTGGTCAGTTCATCCCAAAAAGAAAACAGGGCGCTGCGTATCACCTCTGGTGTCGCGCCACGCAGAGGAGCGATTCTTTCCAGCATCCAGTCTGCCAGGCCGACGTGCGCTTGCCGTACAGGTGGTGGCAAGACGTGGGCGATGGTTTCCGACAGGTCGCCTACAGCCTGATAGCATTCTTCAAACAGCCATTCTTCGATATTGGCATATTCCATCGCAAACTGCCGCAACAGTTTGCTGGGCACAGCCTGGCGTGGTTTGCCGCCTGCCAGAAAGTACACTGCCCATGCCGCATCCTCAGGTGGTGATTGGCTGAAATAAGTTTTTAGCGCATCCAGCTTGCGGTTGGTGGATGTGGTTTCATCAAGTTGGGCGTAAAGCTGGGCGAATTCACGCATGATCGCCTTCTTTGGATTTTTCTGGCTCTTCTATGGCTGCCGTTGCTACTGTGGCAGCGGCTTCGTCTTCATCCCCATATTCAGTATCAAAGCCAGACGCCTGCAAGCCTTGTTGCTGCAAATAACGCACCATGACGGGTATCGATCCATGGGTGACAATAATGCGTGATGCACCTGTCGCATTAATCGCCTGCATCAGGCCCGGCCAGTCGGCATGATCAGACAAGACAAAGCCCCTGTCCACGCCACGCCTGCGCCGTGCGGCACGCAACTGCATCCAGCCGCTGGCAAAGGCATCGCTGAAATCGCCAAAGCGTTTTATCCATGGGGAATTGCCAGCAGAAGGCGGGGCGATGACGATCGACTGTTTGAGTTCGTTTTTGTCGCTGACATCGCTGACCATTTTTGTCGCTGGCAAGCGTATGCCGGCTTCGCGGTAAGCATGGTTTAGTGGTTCGACTGCGCCATGGCAGATAATGCTGCCTATGCTGGCATCGAGCCCATGCAAAATGCGCTGTGCCTTGCCGAATGAATAAGAGAGCAGCACGCTGGTCCTGCCCTGCGCGGCATTATTGCGCCACCACTGATTGATGTCATCAAAAATACTTTGCTGAGCCTGCCAGCGGTAGATAGGCAGGCCAAAGGTGGATTCAGTAATGAAGGTATGGCAGGCGACAGATTCAAAAGGGGCGCAGGTGCCATCGGCCTCTACCTTGTAGTCGCCAGAGGCCACCCATACTTCGCCCTTGTATTCCATCCTGACCTGGGCAGAACCCAGCACATGTCCGGCAGGGTGCAGGGAGATCGTCACGCCATTGTGTACGCGCTGCTCGCCGTATTCCAGCCCTTCTATGCTGATATCACCCAGCCTTGATTTCATCACGCCGACGCCAGCCGCTGCCGTCAGATAGTGGTCGTTCCCTATCCTGGCATGGTCAGAGTGCGCATGAGTGATGATGGCACGCGGTACCGGGCGCCAGGGGTCGATGTAGAAATCACCCGGCACGCAATACAGGCCTTCCTTGCGATTGATAACCAGATCACCCATGATCTATCCCATAATAAGCCGTTAGCCGCCATGTTTTCATTGCTACCATAGCCAGAATAATATTAGCAGTGATGCAAACTGAATTGATTATCCCCAAAATGCATGCGCGCATCTGTACGACAGCGTACTTTGTTTACGAGGGAACCAGCTTACTGCTGCGTTGCTAACCTAAGACTTTTTATCGAGCTAAAGGCTTCAGGCACTCTTGCATTACATGTAAGCATCGCCAGTTCTCGCGTCGATGATGCATGTGCTTTTTCAGTATTGTGCCGCAATTAAAAATTATGCGTCAGCGTCAGCCTGACAGAGCGTGGCTCAACCGGGTGGAAATGAATGTCGTTGGCACCTTCCATGCTTTCACGCGGCAGGCGTGACTGGTAATAATAATCAATGTCGCTGGCCTGCTTGTTGAACAGGTTGAACACATCCATCGTCAGCTTGGTCCTGGCATTGATACGATAACCCATGCGGGCATAGGCCAGCGTGGTCGATGAAGAGCGCACGCTATTGTCTTCAATTAAAGGACGTGGGCCAAAATAACGCAGTTCAAAGCCACCATACCAGCGACCCAGGTCAGTCACTGTCACGCCAAAAGAAGCCACCTTGTCGATAGAGCCGGGGATGTAGTTACCCGCCACATCATTTTGCGTATAACGCGCCCGCGATGCTGCCAGGTCAAGATCAAACAACAGCCATGGTCTCGCGATGTAATGGTTGTTCCATTCTATGCCGCTACGGCGGCTGGCACGGCTGGGTTCGGTTTCACCGGCATCACCAACGAACAAGAGCTCAGAGGCAATATCCAGCCGCCACAGTGCCAGCGAGCTTTGCAGGCCGGGGATGATTTCTGTGCGTATCCCCAATTCTGCGCCTCTGGTTTTTACCAGTGGTGTTACCGGTGTGGAGATGCCGCCATCGGGCAAGCGTGTTTGCGTGGTGCCGCGCGCGTCATTGCTGTGAAAGCCGCTACCATAATTGATGAAGTATTCGGTCTTGTCCCATGGGCCAAAGATCAATGACAACTTGGGCGAGACAATATGGTCACTAACCTTGCCTGAATTGCCGTCTATGCTGCTGGTGACATCAAAGCGATAGGCATCGTAACGCAGCCCGGCGATACTGCGGAATTTGGGGTGCCACTGTATGGAATTTTCTGCATAAAAACCAGCGCTGGCTTCTTTCACGCTGTCTTCGCGTATCGTTGATATGCGTTGCTGTGCGATGGTGTTATAAATGCCGACGGGCGACAGTTTATCGTAGCGCAGTTGTACACCTAACTTGTTACGCATTTCAAGATCAGCCACAGTCAGCAGCCAGGTCTGACTGATATTCATGCCCAGCATCTGGCGCCTTTCACTTTGGCTGAACTGGTCACCCGTATCAGGGTTAGCCAGGAAATAAGTAAAATTGCTGAACAGGTCAAGACTGGATTGCACGGCATAGGCATCCATTTCAAACACACCATCCTGACTGCGCTTCTTCATGGCATACGACAGGCTGTAACGCGAACTTTGTCCACCATCCGTAGGGTCAAGCGCACCAAAGCGGCTGATCTGGCCAGACTGCACGGCACGCAAGGGTACCTGGTCCGTGGAATTCCAGTTATTCTTGTAGGCCATGGCTGTCACGCTGTAACCATCGTCATGGCTGCCCTGGCTATAACGCAGTACGGCACTGTACTTGCGCACGTTCTCTGGGTTGACCCAGGGGCCATCGTTGCGATTGATCTCCAGGCCATACAGCAAATTGCCATTCGTCAGCGCCACGGAATTCGCCAGCACTGCCCGCTGATAGCCATAGCCTCCCAACGACAGGCTGGCGATGCCGGCACCGAGCTTGTCAGCCAGGCGAAGGTGTGCCGCACCGGCAGAGGCAAAGTCACCTTCATCGGCAAAATAAGTCCCCTTCTTGTAATCAATGCGCTGTACCAGTTCAGGGATCAGGAAATTCAAATCCGAATAACCCTGGCCATGTGCATGGCTACGCATATTGACTGGCATGCCATCAACAAAAGTGGCAAAGTCAGTGCCATGGTCAAGATTAAAGCCGCGCAAAAAATACTGGTTGGCCTTGCCGTCACCGCTATGCTGGGTGACGATCATGCCGGGTACAAATTCCAGCAGTTCACCAGTACGCAGGGCAGGGCGGTTGCTGACAAGATTGGATGTCACCGAACCCTGGCTGGCAGCATTGCTGGTGCCAACGGCATTATCGTAATTACCCAGGACTTGGACGGTAGCGATTTTTTCTGACTCATCAGCCCGTGCTATTTGAAAGGTTTGCAGCAGCAAAAAACCAAAGCAGGAAAGCAGTGCACGGTTTATCTTGGTTTTTTGCATTATTGCTCCATTAGTATTCTTTTGTGCTGAATTCATTTGCGGTATTTGCATTACTTTGCTCCAGAGAACGAACGCTGCTTCATTCGCCAGCAATTCTTAATACGCAGGAAACAAAAGAATGGATTCACAATTTTTGAATATTTTAATGTCATCAATATGGCAGTAAAGAATCTATTGCAGGTATGAAGCTTTTTATCATCTTCATATCGACATGTTTTCTTCAAATGATGTCAGGAGTAGCAGGATGATTTTTGCGTATGTGCGAAACAGGGTTGAAATTGGGGAAATTGCTTAAATGAAGATTATTTAAAATAATTGAAACCGATATGATTTTTATCCCGTAGAACTTGATGCGAACTCGCACTTATCTTAAAAGGAAATGATCATGCGCAAATTTAACTACGCTCTTGTCTTCGCTGCCGCCATGGCTGCAACATCTATCGCCAGCGCTGCTGATGTCATGGTGGGTGGCCAAAGCATGTTGCCATCCAAAGACATCGTTGATAACGCTGTCAATTCTGCCGACCACACGACACTGGTTGCCGCTGTCAAGGCTGCAGGCCTGGTCGATACTTTAAAAGGCAAAGGCCCATTCACCGTGTTTGCGCCAACCAATGCCGCGTTTGCCAAGCTGCCAGCAGGTACTGTTGATACCCTGGTCAAGCCAGAAAACAAGGCGACACTGACCAAGATTCTGACTTACCACGTAGTACCAGGTAAACATGATTTCATGAGTATTTCTGCCCAAATCAAAAAGCAGGGTGGCCCCGTAGAACTGGCGACAGCCAGTGGTGGTAAATTGTGGTTCATGATGAATGGCCCGCATAACATCAGCGTCAAGGATGAAAGCGGCAATGTCGCCAGCATCAGCACCTATGATGTGTATCAATCGAATGGCGTCATCAATGTCATTGATACGGTCTTGATGCCCAAGTAAGTGAAGTGGCAGTATCAGATATGGCAGGAGTGAATGGTGCAGTATCAATGCCGGATTTTTCCGGCATTGATTTTCATATTCACAGTGCAGTATTGTTCAAGGAATTCAGGGAGTTCAGGGAAATCAGTTTTTCTAAAAACCGTTTACAGGCCACATCCGGTGCCCATGGTTCCCATGGCTGACTACTATAAATTTCTGCCAATGGGTCTTCTTCCAGTATGGGGAGTTTAATTTCCAGTACATCCAGTACTTCATTGCGTGGCCAACCGGCACAATGCACGGCCTCTGAGGCCGCGATCAGTTCATCTGCGAGTTTATGCAGGCGGTAATCCATGTCATTCCAGGCGGGCAGTTGGTAACGCTGGACGATGGCATCTGTCAACCTGTCGCTGACTGCCTTGAAAGGTGCGCCCAATACGGCCTTGAGTGGTGAAATGCAATCAAAGGCCAGCAAGCCTTCTTCGCCATCGTGCAGGAGTTCGCGCAGCGCTGCCCCGTTGCTTAAGGCAGCGTCTGTCATGGTACTGCGCAGGGCCAATACATTCAGGCTATGCTGCGCGACTGACAGCGGCCTTGCCCAGCAGGATTCGCCGCCCCAGCGGTAAGTGCGGGACAATCTGTCTGCCAGGTCACTATCCAGCCAGACCTGGGGATCGGGGTTGATCAGATCCAGGTGCTTGCCCGATGGCAGCCTGATCCATGCTCTTTTTTTCAATAGTGTGTCCTGAATAGCCATGCAAAATGCGCCGCTTGAAAACTACTATCTTATCTTATTCAGACTTCCTGATCTTGAGGAAGATGAGAATCAGGCAAACCCGAAAGCAGTTCTTCCTTGCCATAGAATTTCACGCCCATCTGTATCCTTTCCCTGTCGGTTTCACGACGGTGGCGGTTGGTGTCACGCAATGAGTGATGCCAACCGCCATATGCCAAAACCTTATTCTTATGTAGCGTTACAGGGGTCTTGCAGCGCTGTTATGCTGCGCTTTTATGTCGCCGTTTTTATGCCGCACTACGCAGGGCTTTAGCCGCTGCCACCATATTGGTCAGCGCAGGAATCACTTCTTCCCATGCGCGTGTCTTCAAGCCGCAATCCGGATTGACCCACAGGCGTTCAGCCGGGATACGTTCAGCAGCTTTCTTCATCAATTGCTCGATATGCGCCTGTGTCGGAATGTTCGGCGAATGGATATCATAGACGCCAGGGCCGATCTCGTTAGGATAATTAAAGTGATCGAATGCATCCAGCAACTCCATGTCAGAGCGTGAAGTTTCTATGGTAATCACGTCAGCATCCATGCCAGCGATAGATTCAATGATGTCATTGAATTCTGAATAGCACATATGGGTATGAATCTGGGTTTCATCCTGTGCACCATTGGCCGTGATGCGGAAAGATTCTACTGCCCAGCCCAGGTATTCCTGCCATTGTGCTTTACGCGGTGGCAGGCCTTCACGCAATGCTGCCTCATCAATCTGGATCACGCGCACGCCTGCTTTTTCCAGGTCCAGCACTTCTTCGCGAATTGCCAGGGCAAGCTGGTAGCAAGACACAGAACGTGGCTGGTCATCACGCACGAAGGACCAGTTCAAGATGGTGACCGGGCCAGTCAGCATACCCTTCATCGGTTTTGCAGTCAGGGACTGTGCATAACGGCTCCATTCTACCGTCATGGCTTTGGGGCGGGCGATGTCACCGAACAGGATGGGCGGTTTCACGCAACGTGAACCATATGACTGTACCCAGCCAAACTGGCTGAAGGCATAGCCGTCAAGTTGCTCACCAAAATATTCAACCATATCATTGCGCTCGGCTTCGCCATGCACCAGCACGTCCAGACCCAGTGCCTCCTGTTCACGCACGCTGCGGGCAATCTCCGCCTGCATGGCGACTTTATAGCCATCTTCGTCCAGTCTGCCCGCCTTGAATTCACTGCGTGCATGGCGGATTTCTGCCGTCTGCGGGAAAGAACCGATAGTTGTCGTCGGATACGCTGGCAGCTTCAGCAATGTGGCTTGCTTGCTGGCGCGCTGCGCATAGGCGCTCTGGCGTTGTCCCATGTCTGCAGTAATGGCGGCAACCGCGGCTTTGACGGCAGCATTGTTCACCCTTGGTGAGGTGCGGCGTGCGGCAATCGCTGCCTGGTTGGCTTCCAGCTCATTTTTGACGGCGGCGCTACCCTGATTCAGGGCAGTTGCCAATACCTTGAGTTCATCCAGCTTCTGGATTGCAAAAGCCAGCCATGAACGGATATCGGCATCCAGTTTTTGTTCGCTGTCCAGATCAACTGGCACATGCAGCAATGAACAACTAGGCGCTATCCAAAGACGGTCACCCAAGGTTTTTGATACCGGCGTAAGCCATTCCAGCACGGTATTGAGATCAGTTTTCCAGATATTGCGGCCATTGATGACACCCAGTGACAACACGCGGTCTTGTGGCAACTGTTCAACGACAGCGTTGACTTCTGCACGCGCATTGATGGCATCCAGATGCAGGCCTTGTACAGGTAACTGGCATGTCAGCGCCAGGTTGTCTTGCAATTGACCAAAGTAAGTTGCCAGCAGCAGTTTGACTTTGCCCGTCGTATGACTGGCTAGTGTTGTGTATGCAGTCTTGATCGCATCCTGCCATTCTGTTGTCAATTCAGTGACCAGTATGGGTTCATCGATTTGTACCCATTCAACACCCTGTGCCGCAAGCTGGTTCAGCAATTCTGCATAGACTGGCAGCAGGCGTGGCAGCAGGGCCAGCTTGTCAGTATCGTCCTTGGCTTTACCCAGGGACAGGTAAGTGACCGGGCCAATGATGACAGGCTTGGCTTTCACACCCAGGCGTTTGGCTTCTGCCAGTTGTTCCAGCAGGCGTGTAGCATCAAGTACAAACTTTGTGTCGGCAGTAAATTCTGGGACGATATAGTGATAATTGGTGTCAAACCATTTGGTCATTTCGCCAGCCGCGACACCATCGCTTCCACCTCCATTTGCACCACAGCAGGCACTGTGGTCTTCCAGCCCTTTGGCAGAACGGCCACGAGCAACGCGGAAATAATTATCCAGTACATCGCCATGAAAACCGCTGACACGTTCAGGCAAATTGCCCAGCGTGAAACTCATGTCCAGCATCTGGTCGTAAAAAGCAAAGTCTCCAACCGGTGTCAGGTCCAGTGCCGACTGGTGACTCCAGTGGCGCTGGCGCAGTTCTGCACCCAGACCCTTCAGTGCATCGCGTGAAGATTCGCCTTTCCAGTAAGATTCCAGCGCAAACTTGAGTTCGCGTTTGGCACCAATGCGGGGAAAGCCCAGATTATGTGTAGTGACCATGATGTTGTCTTCATTCCATTGAGATTATTGAATGAGGCCTATGCTATAGTCAGCAAATCATGAAGTAAAATGATGTTTTCTCATTATTCGATTAGTTTTGTTCATACATCATGCTAGAACGCATACATCTGTCCATCATCCAGGAAGTAGAAAAACAGGGCTCGCTGACTGCTGCAGCGTCTGCCCTGTTCCTGACTCAGTCAGCGCTTAGTCATGCCATCAAGAAGCTTGAACAACATCTGGGTACTGACATCTGGCTGCGTGAAGGGCGCAGCCTGCGACTGACACAGGCAGGTGAATATCTGCTGGCAGTCGCCAACCGCGTGCTGCCGCAACTGGCAATGGCAGAAGAGCGCATGAGCCAGTACGCCTGCGGTGAGCGTGGCACCTTGCGCATAGGCATGGAATGTCATCCCTGTTACCAGTGGCTGTTGAAGGTGGTGTCACCTTATCTGGCAAGCTGGCCCGATGTTGATGTCGATGTCAAACAAAAATTCCAGTTTGGCGGCATTGGTGCCCTGTTTGGTTATGAGATAGATTTGCTGGTGACACCTGATCCACTCTACAAACCTGGCCTGCATTTTGAACCTGTATTTGATTACGAGCAGGTGCTGGTCGTCAGCCGCAAACATGCGCTGGCCAAGGTCGCCTATGTGCAGCCGGCACAGCTCGGTGATGAAGTGCTCATCACTTATCCCGTGGCGATAGACCGGCTGGATATCTATAACCAGTTCCTGATGCCAGCCGGGATCAGCCCGCAGCGGCACAAGACCATAGAGACTACCGACATCATGTTGCAGATGGTGGAAAGTGGCCGTGGCGTTGCCGCCTTGCCGCGCTGGCTGGCAGAAGAGTATGCAGAAAAAATGGATGTAGTGGCAGTACGCCTGGGTCGCCAGGGTATCGCCAAACAGATATTTCTGGGCGCGCGCGAAGCCGATGTCGATATCGATTATTTGAAAGCCTTCGTTGAACTGGCACGTAATTCAACGCAAGTTACTCGCTCAAGTCAGGTGAAGAAAAAAGCGGGGAAATAGGTCAGATAAGTAAAATCAGTCAGGCCCCACCTGGGCTTGCTGCCAACGGCAATTCAAAGCAAAAACAAGCGCCCGCATTGCTTGCACTGCTGTCTGCTCCAACACCACTACGCAACTCTATGCTGCTGTGATGCAATTGCAATATGCGGTGCACGATCAGCAAGCCCAGCCCACCACCACCGTGACCTTCACCACTGAGTGCAAATGGTCGCTTGAACAGTTTGTCCAGCAATTCGATGGGTATGCCCGGGCCGGTATCACGTATGCAGATTTCCACGGACCGCAGGCGTTTTGCTACCGCCACAGTCACCGCGCCGCCTGCCGGCGTATGGCGTATGGCATTGTCGATCAGGTTGGTCAGCACCCGCTCTATCATGCCGAGGTCTGCCATGACCATGGCATTGCCATCCAGTTCTGCTTCCAGCCTGACCTGGCCGGTTTGTGCCTGTAGCTCAAATTTCTGGAACACATCCTGTATCAGGTCATTCAGAATGAAAGTTTCCAGTTCAGGTGCTACGCCGCCATGCTCGAGACGTGCGAGATCAAATAGTGCCTGCGCCAGGCGGCCAACCTTGCGGCTCTGGCCCAGCGCAATCGCCAGGTAGCGCTGGCGCTCAGTCGCATCCAGCGTCGCATCTCTGGCAGCCAGGGTTTCCAGGTAACCGTGGATGGATGTCAACGGCGTGCGCAAGTCATGGGAGATATTGGCGACCACTTCGCGCCGGTCATGATCCATCTGCTTCAATGTATGCCATTGCTCATTGATGCGCGCCGCCATTTGCCCGAAGCTGGTTTCCAGCACCGCGATTTCATCTCGCTGGTTGGTAGCCTGTGCTAACGCTGGCGGTACGACGGGCTGTTCAGCCTGGGTATCAAAACGGCGCATGGTGTCTGCCAGCCTGTGCAAAGGTCGGGTAACCCAGCGCAGCGCGGCCCAGCCAGCTACCAGTGTCAGTAATGCCACCAGTGCCATCGACAACAGGGTGACACGCAATACGGCATTGATACCCGCATGGACAACATAGCGGTCATGCTCTTCGCCTTGCAAAATAACGTAGATGTAATGCACCTCAGGCCTGTTACTGCGCAATGCCGCCGCGCTGAATACCTTGCGTCTGTTTTCACTGCGCGGGTCGTCCCCAAGTATGGGCAGCATGCGGCCATCAAGGAATTTACGTATGGGTGCCAGATCAACCTGCTGGCGCTTCAGACGTCCAGGTGGTGCCGCATTGCCGATGATCTTGCCGGTCTCATCGAGCAGATAAACTTCCACACTGGGGTTGACAGTCATTAACTGGTCAAACAGGCGACGCACAGAATCCGGCCCCATTTCTTCTGTTCCCGTCAATTGTGCATTGACTGCAATGCTGCCTGCCAGGCCGCGTGACAGGCCTTGCACCACTTCCATTTCGCGCATGTCATTGGCGCGTATCTGCAACCAGGCAGAAAAACCGCAACTGGCCAGCAACAACACGGAAAATACCAGCGACAAACGCTGCGACAGCGTCAGCTTCACGTTGCCTCTCCTGGCAGTGCATAGCGGTAACCTTTGCCCCATACCGTCAGTATGCGGTGTGGTTCTGCCGGGTTGCTCTCTATCTTGGCGCGCAGGCGGTTGATATGGGTATTAACGGTATGTTCATACCCCTCATGTTCATAACCCCAGACCTTGTTGAGCAAATCCAGGCGTGAATAGACCTGGCCAGGGTGGCGTACAAAGAAGTACAACAAGTCAAATTCACGCGGGGTCAGGTCCAGCAACTTGCCATCGGCAGTGGCGACCCGTGTCACTGGCGACAAGGCCACGCCATCTATCGCCACATCTCCGGCTTCAGTGCGGCGGCTCTTGTCCATCGCATCGGCACGGCGCAGCATAGCCTTGACGCGCGCCACCAGTTCCAGCACCGAGAAAGGTTTGGCCAGGTAATCATCTGCACCCAGTTCAAGACCCAGGATGCGGTGCACTTCGCTGGAGCGGGCGCTGATGATGATAATCGGAACATAATTTTCCATCGCGCGTGCCTGGCGGCAGATTTCCAGCCCATCGACACCGGGCAACATGATGTCGAGGATCATTGCATCCCACTTCCCGGCACGCAATTGTGCCAGCCCCTGCTTGCCATCAGCGCAGTGCGTGACCTGGTAACCCTCGTCCTTCATGTGCAGGCGCAGCAGGTCGGCGATAGGCATGTCATCTTCCACAATCAATATATTTTTTGCTGTATCCACGCTTTTCCCCGCCGACCGAATGTTGTCATTGTGCAGGATTTACGGGTAAAAAGTATCACAAATCGTTTAACTTTACGTGAAGACTTGGACAGCGCTTGAGGCGCACAATAAGAACCGTGGCGCAGATGCTGTACATACACCAAGGAGGATATATGCAAAACCGACGTCAATTTCTACTGGCTGGCAGCATGCTGGCCATGAGCCGCATGTTGTCAGCCGCCCCTGTGGGTAATGTGTTTGAAGTTCAACGCACCGATGCCGAATGGCGTCGCCTGCTGACCGGCATGCAATATGAAGTCTTGCGCCGTGGCGCGACCGAGCGTGCCTTCAGTAGCCCGCTCAATGATGAACACCGCAGTGGCCAGTTCAGTTGCGCTGGCTGTCAGTTGCCGCTGTTTTCGTCGAAAACCAAATTCGACAGCGGCACTGGCTGGCCCAGTTTTTATGCGCCACTGGAGCGCGCTGTCAGCAATGTGACCGACACCACCTTTGGCATGCTGCGTACAGAAGTACTATGCCGCCGTTGTGGTGGTCATCTCGGCCATGTATTTGATGACGGACCGCGTCCTACTGGCCTGCGTTATTGCATGAATGGCGTGGCGATGACATTCACACCGGGTAAAGCGTAATTAAGCCTGATTGAGCCTGAGCGGCATACAGAAAGCAAACATGTTGTTGATACTTATTTCTTATCTTGGTGGTGTGTTGACCATACTCAGCCCCTGCATCCTGCCGGTGCTGCCCTTTGTCTTTGCCCGCACCGGCCAGCCATTCCGTCGCAGTGGCTTGCCCCTGTTGGTGGGCATGGCGCTGACCTTTGCTGCCGTTGCCACACTGGCTGCGGTGGGCGGTAACTGGGTGTTGCAGACAAATCAATATGGCCGTTGGCTGGCGATGGCCTTGCTGGCTTTTTTTGGAGTGACACTATTGTTCCCGCATCTGGCTGACAAGCTCACCAAGCCGCTGGTGGCTGCGGGTGACCGCCTGTCGAACACAGCGCAGGCGGATGGTGGTGGTATAGGTTCATCACTCTTGCTGGGTGTGGCAACCGGACTGTTATGGGCACCCTGTGCCGGGCCTGTGCTGGGTCTGCTGTTGACAGGTGCTGCACTCAACGGTGCCAGTGCACAGACAACTTTTTTGCTGCTGGCTTACGCTGCCGGTGCCGCGACTTCATTGGCAGTGGCCTTGCTGATAGGTGGCAAGGTATTTGCCGCGATGAAGCGCTCGCTGGGTGCTGGGGAATGGATACGCCGTATCCTGGGTGCTGCCATGATAGCCGGTGTTGCTGCGATTGCGCTGGGTCTGGATACTGGTTTGCTGACGCGGTTGTCCACTGTTGCCACCTCTGGGCTGGAACAGCAATTGATAGACCGCTATGCGTCAAATTCACCAGATGTACAAGCCAATCCTGCACCAGCACAGGCTGCCCCGCAGCAGGGGGCAATGATGGCCTCGAATGCAATGATGGCGTCCAACGCCATGATGGCATCGAACAAGCAAATGGCATCCAACACCATGGCACCATCGAATGCCATGATGTCTGCGCATGGTAGCAATGCAGCTACGGCAGGCGCTTTATCAGAAGAAGGAAATATGCCGCCATTGGATGGTGCAACACAATGGCTCAATTCCAAACCACTGACTGCGCAGGAGCTCAAAGGCAAGGTCGTGCTCGTCGATTTCTGGACCTACTCTTGCATCAACTGTCTGCGCAGTCTGCCGTATGTGCAGGCATGGGCCAAGAAATACCGCGACCAGGGCCTGGTCGTGATTGGTGTACACGCGCCTGAATTTGCGTTTGAGCGTGACCCTGCCAATGTCAGCAAGGCTGTGCGCGACCTGGGTATCAGCTACCCGGTTGCCATCGACAACAACTATGCAATCTGGCGTGCCTTTGGCAACAAGTACTGGCCTGCGCATTATTTCATCGATGCCGCTGGCCGCATACGCCACCATCATTTTGGTGAAGGCGAATATGTGCAATCTGAACAGGTGATACAGCAATTGCTGGAAGAAGCAGGCCAGAAAAATGTCGCCAATGATGTCGTCATCGAGACGGGTGCGGCTGGTGCACAAATGGCGGCGGATGATAGCCAGGTCAAATCACCAGAAACTTATCTTGGTTATAGCCGCGTACAAAACTTTGTTTCAGCTGGTGGCGTACAGCAAAACCGCAATGCCGATTACAGCCTGCCAACGCAACTGACGCTGAATCAATGGGGTCTGGCAGGTAACTGGAAGGTGCAGGAAGAGCATGCCGCCCTGACGCAAAAGGGAGGGCGCATCACTTACCGCTTCCAGGCTCGCGACCTGCATCTGGTGCTGGGGCCAGGCAAAGACGGCAAGCCTGTGCGTTTCCGCGTCACTATCGATGGCGCTGCGCCTGGTGCTGCACATGGTAGCGACATAGCCGCCGACGGTACTGGCACGGTGACTGGTCAGCGCTTGTACCAACTGGTACGGCAATCCGGCAAAGTCGCCGGGCACACTTTCAGCATAGAGTTTCTTGATCCGGGAGTAGAGGCTTACGCCTTTACTTTTGGTTGATTTTCTTTCTACGAGGAGTACGACATGAAAATAGCAAACAGATTCACAGCCCTGGTACTGGGCATAGGTGGTGTCGCAGCAGCGCTGGTTTTGAATGGCCAGGTACGTGCTGGCGAAGCAGCAGTAGTCATAGCCGCGCCAGTGGTGGATGCACCGGCAGGTAGCGCCAAGACAGAGACAGCAGTGTTTGCCGGAGGCTGCTTCTGGGGTGTGCAGGGCGTATTCCAGCATGTGCGTGGCGTTACCAATGCAGTCTCGGGCTATGCCGGTGGCAAGGCAGCAACTGCGCATTATGAACTGGTAGGTTCAGGCGCAACCGGTCATGCAGAAGCAGTGCAGGTGACCTATGATCCCACCCAGATCAGTTATGGCAAGCTGCTGCAGATATTTTTCTCTGTCGCCCATGACCCTACCCAGTTGAACCGCCAGGGCCCGGACAGCGGCACGCAATACCGTTCAGCGATTTTCCCAGCCACGCCGACGCAACGCGATGTGGCTGAAAAATACATCACCCAACTGAATGCCTCGCACGCTTTCCGCAGCAAACTGGCGACCACCCTGGAAGCAGATACAGGCTTTTTCCCGGCAGAGGCCTATCATCAGAATTACCTGACCCTGCATCCTAACGAGCCATATATTGCGATCAATGACTTGCCCAAGGTCGAGAACCTCAAGCGTGTCATGCCAGCGGTATATAGGCCCGATCCGGTGCTGGTGCGCAAAGGTATCTGAGTAAACTGCTTAAAAAACGGCCAATATTAACCAGTATCAGCCAGTATCGCTTAACCGATACTGGCTGATGCCGCTGATATTGGCCGGTTTTCCATTTCTACGCTTGATATGTAGAGTAGTCCTTCCTGCATTTATACCTTGATCCCCTTGAAATTTGACGCAAGCAGGCCCCTGTGTTGGTCTTGAATGCCACACCAGACATGCGCATCATGCAGGAAGAAATTTTTGGTCCCTTGCTACCCATCGTCACTTATCAGGGCGACGTCAAAGAGGCGATAGAATTCATCAACGACCGGGAGCGACCACTAGCCCTGCACTGGTACGGCACCGACAATGGCAACCGTGACCTGGTACTAGAACAAACCGTGTCTGGCGATGTGACCATCAATGATTGCCTGTGGCATCTCAGCCAGGAGTCACAACCGTTCGGCGGTGTCGGTGCCAGCGGCATGGGAGCCTACCACGGCGAATGGGGATTCTGTGGCCTCAGCAAGGAAAAGCCGGTCTTTTACCAAAGCAGGTCAAATGGCATCAGCCTGCTGTATCCGCCGTATGGAAAAACATTTGCCCGCATGCTGAATTTGTTAAAAATGATGGCCTGACAGGATCATTTTCAATATCTGCATTGTTCCGCATTGATCTCGTATGGATCAAGATTATGTAAAGAAGTAAGCGATATGACTTTATCGAAAAATACCGAGGTACTGTTATTTTCGTATGGCACGCTACCAGACAAAGCCGTGCAGTTAGCCAATTTTGGACGTGAGCTTATAGGGCGCCCTGATTCCATACTTGGTTACATGCAGTCACTCGTTGCGATAGACGATCCGGAAGTGATTGCAACCAGTGGAAAAACGCATCACCCCATTGTTCAGTCCAGCACCAATCTTGATGATGAAGTGTCCGGCACTGTTTTTGAAATCACTGCGCAAGAATTGGCAGCTGCAGATGCATATGAAGTATCAGACTACAAACGTGTTTCCGTGCCACTGAAATCTGGCCTGCAGGCGTGGGGATACGTGCATGCGTGCATGCATGAACTGTTTTTTTACCAGGCCAGGCAAACATTCATGCATCTGCCTGCCGTGCAACATCACCATACCGCTGCACCCAGGTCCAGGCAACAGCGGTTGTCAGCAGTGCGCATATGCCTATACCTTCGACCATGCCTTCGCGGCCTGCTGGTAACGTGACTTTCAGGATTTCACCCAGCACGATGGCTACTGCGGTAATCAGGAAACCACATAGCGAAGATGCTGTCGCCGCCAGTTTGCTGAACGGTGCCGACACTGCCGATTGGCCGCAGGACTGGTGTATGGCATGCGCAAACAGGAACAGTGATTGCGGCAGCAGGATGGCCCAGATCGATTGCCACCCCATCTGATTCAGCATGACGATACTGACGCCCCCAATCAGCGTAATCAAACCCGTGATTTTTAAGGTCGTGCGTATGCCATGCTCAGCCAGCCATTTGCGGCAGGCAAATGTACCGGCAAGATGTACCAGGGAACTGAAGGAAAACAGATAACCCAGATCCAGCGCATCCATCCCATACAGGTCAGTAAAAACAAAGGGAGACAGCGACAGGAAAAAATAATGGCCGGAATAACTGAATGCCGTCAGCGCTGCATAACTTAAAAACAGCGGGTGTTGCAAAATTTGCCGGAACTGGCGCATGCACTGTTTCAGGATATCGGCAATGCTCGTTTTTCCAGCGTCTTCAACATCCATGGTAGCCGATGCCGGAGCGGTTTCCGGCAGTCTGATGGCAATGAACACTAAGGCCAGCGCACTACAGACTATCAGCGTACCCAGCGCAGCACGAAAGCCGCCGACATAAATCAGGCTGGCACCAAGCAGCGGGCCGGTCAGTGAAATCAGGCCCAGCCAGGAAAAAGACAGCGACAATATGCGTATCCCATCCACCGGCTGAAAACAGTCACGCACGATGGCACGTGCACAGACACCGGCAGCGGCAATCCCCAGCCCCTGAAAAACGCGGCCCACCAGCAGCACACCAAGCTCGCTGGTGAACGTAACGAACAAGCTGGCAAGCAGCAGCATGCCTAGGCCAAACAACAAGACCCACCTGCGCCCCAGCCTGTCGGCTACCGGCCCCCAGATAATCTGGCCAAAGCCAAAACTGATGACCAGTATCGACAAAGTCATTTGCGCTTCGGCGTCAGAGATACCCAACTGCACTTTTAACAATGGCAATGCTGGTAAATACAGATAGCTGGCCACAGGATGCAAGCCAAGTAGCAGCACCAGCACAAACAGCAAAGTGCTTTGGTGCATCTGTTGGATTGTTTTTACGGGCATCAGCGCTTTCTTTTACCTGAGGAGAAATTCAGTTCCCATGGTAGCAGCCAGCAATAATATGGCCATGACAGTTTCGTGACAGAGATTATCAGTACGTCAAAAGAAAAAATGCTGCTTCAAAGGTAATGACGCTGCACCAATGGCTGTTGCGTCACTACTTATTTCTGAAGCGACAATGAGCGCCTGTGGGCGCTGCACCCCACGTCGGGGGATATTGTCGATGACCAGTCTGGCGATCAGGCGCTCCGCCAGTATCTTTGGCAAACGTCCCCCCAGGACAATGCGTTCGGTATCAAGTATGCCGACGATGGCAGATGTCACCAGCGTCAGCGCTGGCAGACAACGGTCTATCCAGCGGTCTACGCAAGGCCAGGCCGGTTCAAGCTGTTCCAGCATGTCATGGATGGTGGCGAAAGACTGGCCATCTTCATTGCACATCAGGCGTAGCATTTCCAGGGTAGGTCTTTCCAGCCCCTGTCCCGGCAAGAAACCGGCAAATTCACCGGCGTTGCCATGGGCACCGCGCATGCACTGGCCCTGGTACACAATACCGCCGCCAAATCCATGACTAAAAAACAGATAGGCAAAATTCTGGCAGTGCATGCCCACGCCCAGCAGGCTTTCACCTATGGCTGCGGCATTGCCGTCATTGTCCAGCCAGACCGGATAGCCGATTTCTTTTTCCAGCAACAGATCAAGATCGATAAGCGCCAGGTCATCCAAAGGTTCAGGTGGGTTCAGCCGGGCTCCCTGGCCGATAAAGAAACCCGTCATGCCTACACCTACGCCAAACAGACGATTGCGCGCCATCGGGTGCAGGTCCAGCAACTGGTCTATGGCGATGCGCAAGTAGCTGCACAATTCCAGCCGCGTGACAGGTGTCATGCGTTTGGTGGATTGACCGATCAGGTTGCCAGCAAAATCGATCAACACCAGATTGATTTCATCGGTAGCAATAGAGGCGCCTATGCAAAATGCAAAGTCAGCCACCAGGGCAATCTGTGGACTGGGTTTGCCCCTGGTCTTGCTGGGCAGGGCATCGGTAAATACCAGCAAACCCCGCGCTGCGAGGTCATCCACCAGTCGCATGACGGACTGCGCCGCCAGACCGGTCACCCTGGTCAGATCTGCCCGCGTCACCGCCACCTTGCGGCGCACCAGGTCCAGTAGCTGCCTTTCATTGGCAGTCACTGTGACAGGCTCACGGACTTCACGCGAAAATTTGCTATGAAACCGCAGGTTGGAATGAGGATTATTTTGAAGTGGCATATTCAATCTGGATGCAAAGCGCAATAGGGACCTGCCTGCGGCAACAGCACCACGGTACAGTTTGAATTAATTATATAAAAATTAAATCACTTACGCTGAGTAAATATACCTGCATGTATATGGATAGGTCTCAATCTTGCCATTGCTTTGCATTTGTCTGGCTTGAGATGCAAATGTTCTCTTGGAAAATTGCCAATGAAATATAAAATCACATAAAAACCACAAAATCATCCATGGTTTAGGTTTCGTGTAATAATTAAGTCACAGGAAGTGAATAAAATAAAAAAGGACGAGCTGACCCATTTTTCTGGGCAGACGAACTAACCAAGAGGACGACAAATGAAACCAGCACCGTATTCTCATCATGGCCACAATTCCAGCAGTCGCTACTATCCCCAGCGTAAACCTAGCCTGCTGCCGCAGTTATGCGGCCTGAGCCTGATCGCCCTGGCGGTCAGCAGTGCCTATGCACAAACTCCACAAACTGCCGAAGATGATAAAGTCAGCACGATTACCGTCACCGG
This sequence comes from Undibacterium sp. Ji83W, assembly GCF_049340385.1. Lineage (NCBI taxonomy): Bacteria > Pseudomonadati > Pseudomonadota > Betaproteobacteria > Burkholderiales > Oxalobacteraceae > Undibacterium > Undibacterium sp. Ji83W. The sequence goes on from NZ_JBMPOZ010000013.1 coordinate 88,625, forward strand.
CAAGGCATTGGCACTGAACAAAGCCATCTCCCAGAAGCGTGACGGTAATACTATTTCCGACGGCATTTCTTCCGATGAAATTGGTTCCATCCCTGACTTTGGTCTGGGTGAGGCGCTGCAGCGAGTAGCCGGGGTGTCGATGATCTTGAACAATGGCCGGGGCGAGGCGCAGTTCATGACCTTGCGTGGCCTGAACCCTGATTACAATTCCCTGACCATCGATGGCATCACCTTCCCGGGCACAGAAACCACCAGAAGAACAGTGTCGCTGGACGTGCTACCTTCTTCATTTTCAAAACAGGTGAATATCTACAAAAGCCTGAATGCAGACATGGATGGCAATGCCATCGGTGGCACCACCAACCTGGTGACCCGTAGCGGCCTGGATAAACGTGGCTTTCATGTCTCTGGCCGGGCCGATGTCTCGCAATGGCGGGCGTTGGAAAAGAGTGACTCCAAACCCTCCGGGCAAGCCGAAATGACCATCAGCAACACCTTTGGAAGCAATAACCAGTTTGGTGTACTGATGTCAGTCGGTTATTACAAACGGCAATCGTCGTCCTTGCTGACTTCGCTTGATAGCTATAGTTATTTCCCGGCCACAGGCAGCCAGACAAATGCTGCCAAAATCAACCAGACCACCGCCAGCGTGGATGGCAGCATCGCTTTTCCTGATCGCGAAAGATGGCTGACTTATGACAATAACCGCGAGCGAAAAAGTCTGTTCGCCCGCTTTGATTTTGATAATCGCGAAGACCTGAGCGCCCACTTGACCGCAGGTGCGTTTGAACATGTCAACACCGAAGACCGTCGCTCGCAATGGTTGCAAAATGCCACTGCCGCGACTTCTCCTGTCAATATCATTTCCGCTACTGATGGCAGCGTCGGTGTGGGGCAATCACAAACTGATTATTCTGCCTTTACGCAAACCCGCCGCATCAGTTATGTAGAGGCCGGTTTTGCCTACATGCCAGCCAAAGACAGCGTGATTGAAGCAGTCGTCAACAGTGCGCTGGGCAGCTACCGGCAAGAGTCGCAGTTGTATACCTTCGTCAGCGCCAATTCTGCCAGCCTGGCCTACAACTACAGCGACCAACCCGGCCAGATGCCCGTGCTGACACCGGTCAACCGCGCTTATCTGCAAGATGCCAGAAACTTTACGCAGACTGAAAACACACGCAATGACGAACAAAGCAAAAATCGCTCAGTCGTCGCGAAAATCAGTTTTTCAAAAAACCTGGATGAAGGCTCTACCGGCTGGGGTTACAAAACAGGCCTGCAATCCAGGAAGCTGACGCAAAACTATAACTTCGATGAAGTATTGAAATACATTCCGGCGACCGGCGTCAGCATCCCGTTGTCTGCAGTAGGTGCCAGCACCGTAGCGATCACACCTTACACCAGCAACGGACAGACCCTGCTTTTGGCTGATCCTGCCAATGCCCAGGCTTACCTGAACGCCAATCCGGGTAAATACATTCTGTCCAGCGCCACCATGATCACCAACAGTACGCAAAAAGACTTCAACATCAAGGAAGATGTTAATGCGGCCTATGCCATGGTAGCCTACCGCGCTAAAAACTGGTCAGCCACGGCTGGCCTGCGCTATGAAGAAACCAAACTCGATATCGACACCTATGTACCTGCACCGCTGAACCAGACTGCAGTCTTTGCTCCCAGCGCAACGCATTCGTCCTATGCCAAAGTCCTGCCGTCGCTGAATCTGATCTATGATTTCAGCGACAGTCTCAAATTAAGAACAGCCTACAACAAATCACTGGGCCGTCCCACCTATGCTGATCTGGCACAAAATTCCAACAGTGTTAGCGGCACCACCATCAGCATCACACAGGCCAACCCCAACCTGGTGGCGCGCACGGCCAATAATTTCAATGCATCGCTGGAATGGTATCCGTCCAACACCAGCATGATCTCGGCCGGTGTTTTCCGAAAAGACATCGACAATGAAATTGCCAAGCTCACCCGTACCGAAAACCTGACGATAGCCGGCACCATTTACCAAAGTAATACAACGCAGGCGCAGAATGTTGGCAATGCCAGCGTCACCGGGTTGGAACTACAGTTAGTGAATACAAAATTCAGCAGCCTGCCGGCTCCCTTCAATCAGTTTGGTGCCAGCTTGAATTACACGATCATGGACATGAATCCTTCTTCCATCACCATGCAAAACAAAACGCAAAGGCAAATGCCGGCACTGCTGGAATCGGCAAAATCCATCGCCAATGCGTCGCTGTTGTGGGGCAATGGCAATGTCAGCGCACAACTCAGCTATAACTGGACCGGGCCAACCCTGATCACACTGTCCACCACCAATGCCGCGCAAGATGTGTATTACAAAGCCTTTGGCACCTTTGACAGCCAGATCAAATATGCGTATTCAAAACGGCTGGGCATCGTGATGCAGGCAAAAAATCTGTTGAATGCACATCCGGGCCGCACCACCGGCTTGCAACAGCAATTGGTACAACAAGAATTTGACAATGGTCGTGCGCTATTCCTGGGCCTGACCTACGCCATGTAAGACCACGAACCACATCAGTTGAAAACCCATGGCAGCGCTGCCCCTTGCATGCTGTCATGGGCAATACGGAGAAAATCACATGCAAATCAGCAGAAGACATTTACTGTTAGGACTGGGCAGTGCCGTCAGTGCCAGCCTGCTCAAACCTGCCTGGGTCGGTGCCGTTGAAGGACAAGCCTGCGAAGGCGTATTCCCCGTCCCTTCCGGCAAACCGGCAGATACGGGGCCGGGTAAAAAATTCGGCACGGCAGGAGAAGTACAATTCTTCCCCGGCAATACCATCATCTGCCACCTGCCGCCTGCCAGCCCGACATATACCGAAGTCGCGATCGCCTGGCAACAGTTACAAGACCAGACAGGCAAAACAAATATCACCTGGCTACCACCTACTTCATATCATGTGACGATTTTTGAAGGAGTGGTAGATGCGGCAAGGCGGCCTGGCAACTGGCCGCATGGCTTACCGCTCGATGCGCCACTGGAAGAATGCCATCGCTACCTGGCTGAACGCCTGCGCCAGTTTGATCTGGGCGTCACGCTGCCACTACGCTTCGTCATTGATGACTCCCCCAGGCAAAAAATCACGACCGCCATCCCGCTCAAATGCATAGACGATACCGAGGCCAAAAAGCTGAGTGATCTGCGCAATCGCCTGTCAGTGGCGACAGGCATCAGGCTGGCAAATCATGACGGCTATGAATTTCATAGCACGGGTGGCTATTACGTGAAGCAGTTCAGTAGCTGCGAGGCAAGCACTTACCAAAAGAATTTCCAGGTGATGGTAAGCAAGCTGAAAAAAAAGCTGCCCATCATTGAATTAGGTAACCCCGAATTTACGCAGTTCAGTGACATGAGTCATTTTGAAAGGCAGTTTTACCTTTCCAGCCGCAGCTAGCTGAACTGGTTAAGTAAGCTATCAAGAGGCGATCGCAAAATTAAGCTTGATTTGTTTGTGACTCCCTGAGGTACTGCCTGCATCATCGGGGAGAAGCTGAGCTTGTCGAGTTACTTTATTTTGCAACAATTTCTAAGCTATCCAGGCTGTGAAGGTGATTTTCAGCAGCAATCACAGTTGCCGGTCTTCCGCCTTGAATGTACCTTCAGTGATCGTTAGCACTGCCTTGGTCTTTGTATCCCTAAGCTCAAAAGAAAACTTGCCTTCGATAAGCTTGCCATTGACGGCAGTAATCTCCAGCATGTTCTTGCCATCACGCACAATGTATTCAGCCACCGGTTCGCCAAAGGGTTTCTTGCTTTCACCCTTGATAAATTTGACTTCGCAGCCGCTATTACTAAAATCCTTTGCTAGATACTTGACCGGCTTGCCGTCCAAATTCCTGCAGATAATACTCAGGCGGTCTGTCAGTGTCTTGGGTGGAGGATAGGCAGATGCACCTTTGGTCGAAGCGATCAGGTTCAGTACACCCTTGGTCGGTATCAGATAGGTAATGCCATCATCATCACTCTCAAATAACTTCCCATCAATTTTTGCACTGAGCTGCTGTGGTGTCTTGGCATGTGCCAGCAAGGCTGGTGTCATGCTGAATACTGCCAGTGATGCAGCAGCAATGATTGAACGAGATAGCTTCATGAGACTCCTTTGATAATCGAGCAAAAAAATCGATGATGCAATCTATGCGTTGAAAGTGCCTGGCAATTCAGAGGAAATGCGCGTAAGGTCAAAATTTCCCTTTTGTCACTATATCTCATTATTTGAATTAATACCCTATGTCCCTATTCAAAATCATTGATCTTCAGTTTGGTTTGTGTCGGTTGATAATTGTGAATCAAGCCATGATCGTTTTCGCCAAACCCAACAAAAATCTCTCTCTCGAGCAGAGTTAATCAGCGCTTCAACATCACTTCCGGCCGGGTGGTCCAACTCTAATAAAACACGATGATTCCCGACTCGCATTGTGCCAATGTGTCTGACATGCACATTGCGCATATCTCCTGAAATTCTGATACCAGGCTATAGGTGCGATGGAATACGACAGCACTAACCATCCTGAAGATCGTCTCCAAAGCCTTGTAAAAACCAGGATTTGAAACTAATTGAAAAATTTATCGAAAAAACAACAAATTTATGCTTATAACAGCTTAACTTTGTTGCAAGTTGCATGTCAGTTTTATAAACTGAGTTGGCAAAAAATAAATGACCAGAAAATGGCTTTTTGTTGACATGGCGACACCATGTGCTCCAGAAGCAGGTAATTTGAGCCTGGCAATATTGCTTCATAAAAAGAAACTGGTGGTCAACTTTATATATTGACTTGCTTACAAGAATTCATCGTTAACATTTATCCCTTCAATCAATTTCAAGAGCATTTTATGCACATACATTTGAAGCAAATACGCCTCCTTGCGGGCACTGCCGCCATGACTGGTGCCAGCCTGTTTTGTCATGCAGTACTGGCGCAAGAGGCCAAAGTCAAAGAAGCACCGCAAGCGCCACCACTGGCAAGCCAGATTGATGACCGCGATGTAGCGGCAGACTTGATCAAGCCCGCTGCCAACCTGCTGAGCGGTGAGCAGCGCAAGATGGTGGAAAGGTCAGGTCGTGAAATTCGTTACTTCCTGCCTATACAAATGACACCGGGATTTATCTACAATCCTTCGACAGGAGAATATGACAAAGTCTCGTTGCGCTCATATGGACGCAATGTTTCTGGCGCGCCAAATTTATTCCGCCCTGACTTTGTTGCACCTACGGTGGTCATGAAACCAGGGCAGACCGTGCGCTTTGATTTGAGTAACCGTCTCGACAAGGAACCAGATTGTGAGCTGGTCGCAAAAGACAATGTCAATACACCACATTGCTACAACACCACCAATCTGCATTCGCATGGCTTGTGGATTTCACCATCGGGCAATAGCGACAACGTGCTGCTGGCGATCAAGCCCAAGGTCAATTTTGAATACGAATACAATGTGCCGGGGGATCACCCGGCGGGTACTTTCTGGTATCACCCGCATGTGCATGGCTCTACTGCCATACAAGTTGGTAGCGGCATGGCCGGTGCCCTGATCGTCAAAGGCGACAGGCAACCTACCGTGCTTAGCAATGGTGACCTCGATACCTTGCTCAATCCCTTCAAACCGGCAGCTGGCAACTATGGCGAAGTAATGCTGATGCAGCAGATTCCTTATGCCTGCTTCATCAAGGGACCTGACCCCAAGAACCCGGGCAAAGAGATCGACGTGATACAGACCAATCCCGATGGCACCTGGCTGTGCAAGAAAGGGGACACTGGTTTGGTGCAGGATTTTGCTGCACAATTTGCCCCCGGTGCCTGGACTACTTCTGGCCGCCATACCCTGATCAATGGTTTCGCACGTAACCCTGCCAAGCCTTTGGTGATGGAAGCTGGCAAACTCTACCGCTGGCGTCTGGTTGATGCTGGTGTACGCGAACCTATTGCCTTGCGTATCCGCAAAATTGGCGATGTCAGCAAACTGACACCAACTGCCGCCACGCCAGAGGCATTGCAAGCCGAAGTAAAAAATGCCTGTGATGGCATTGACGTTCTGCAATTTGAAGTAGCAACCGACGGCCTGACCCGACCAAGCGCTTTCGCCAAGGTTACCAATACCCTGCAACCTGGCTATCGCAGTGACATCCTGTTCAGCCTGCCGGAAAGAGGTGATTACTGCGTCTATAGTGACTCTGGTGCGACCGGTTCTATCTCGTCCTTGCCAGACAATGCCAAGGTGATGACTGTGATCCATGCCGTTGGCAATAAAACCAGCGGCGATCAAACCCAGTTCGTCACCAAAGAACTGGTACGTGCAGCAGGCTTGTTGTCGAAAAGCGTGCGCGATACCATCATCAAGGATTTGAAAGATGGCCTGAAACTGACAAAGTTTGTGCCGCACAAGGCGATTCCAGAATCTGAACTCACCGATCCTCAAAAGCCGGTAGAGCTGACGCTGGGTATTGATTTCCGTGGTGACAAACCAAGCTTTGATGTCAATGGCGCACCCTATAAACCAGGCGAGGTCCAGCAGACCCTGATTTTAGGCCAGGTGCAAGAATGGCATATCAAATCCTATAACCCGACCAAGGACGGCGAAAGAAGTGTGCAGCATCCTTTTCATATCCACGTCAATCCATACCAGATTATCAGTATCACCGACAAAAACGGCGTTGATGTCAGCGCACTGAAGGATACTAAAGCGCCAACAATCGGGCAATACGCCGGTTTGCAGGGAGTCTGGAAAGACACCATCATGGCGACGCCAGGCTACACCGTCAAAACCCGTACCCGCTATCAACGTTATATCGGTGAATACGTGTTGCATTGCCATATCCTCGATCACGAAGACCAGGGCATGATGCAAAACGTCAAGGTCGTGCTGCCGGATGGTAATGGCGGTGCCTCCACCGGTGGGCATGGCGCGCATCACTAGCAGACTGTAACGTTGCACATCTTGAACCCTCAGAATGGCTGCCTGTACGGCAGCCATTCTGCTATCTGGGCCATTCAGCTCATCGTTGGCCGGTGGCGTAATGATGATGCCCGGACTGATCTCATTTATCCGTGCATCTCGCTTTCACGAGCGAACCGGCATGAAGTTGGCAATAGCACAGCGCCTTTTTAAAAATAGTGATGTTTAAGAGTGCAACTCAGATACTCACATGCTCGACTATTTGAGTCGCGGATTCAACAAATACTTGTCGGATAAAAAATGCAAAGTGCATTAATCTGTTCTTGACAAAGAACTTGTGTAAATCCATTAGTGTCCCAACGTGAGACTTTCCTCACTTTCCCTAACGGTTTACACGTTCGAAAAATATTTACAATTAAAATCAAGCGCTTGAAATCAAAAAATGAGACTTTGTTCGACGTGCGACACGTCATCGGTCAACATTTGCCGATGTCTGACCGTACTCACGCGTTACGATATCTATCAATGTCAATCGCATGATGTATAAAAGTATTACTATATCTAGGTAAATATGACAATTTTGCGTGTATCCCAATGGGGGGTGATTATCATCACTTTCTTATCTCTCTGTAGTTGCACAAGGCATGTCACAATTTCGATAACCGGGCTTTCGACTACAGACAAGATACCGGAGAGTGGTCAAGTTCATGAATATCCGAACTTACCCGAAAAGGACGACCAGCTTGGTCCTTACTACGTTCTATATATTGAATCTGAGGACGATATTCCTAAATTGGCCTCTGAATTTACCCACCATTTGTATTTCTCGTTAATTCCATGCTCGCAGGCAGAGTCCGGTTATGAATTATGGGGCGGTGGCGTGTTCATTGACTCCGGAGAGAACTCTGTAGCATCTGCCATCAGTAGCACTGGACACAAAGCGAACCGATACAAGGTTCACATACCAATTAAAGCTGAGCCAATTATTCAGCTTGTTCACGGTATTGGTGCACTTGACGTCAAAAGTTATCTGGGCAGGGTCTATAAAGAAGATTTGTGTGTTCGGATAGGTGGAGGACAGATGGGGGGAGGGGCCTTATTATCTAACTCAGTCAAAACACCACTGCATTTTGATGGCGAAGCAGGATTTTCAGTTGCGCCGTAACATCAATCCATACGCGAAATTCACAATCTCGAACTAGCCGCATTTTTTTTGTTTAAGAGGTACTAAAAACAATGCCAGTGAATTTCACTGGCATTGTTTATTTAAGTATAAAAAAATTAGTCGCAGCTTATGCTGTAACCCACAAGTTGCTACCGATATCTGGCCTGCAAGTTAGCCGCAAGCCCCTACATAACCACAGGACACACAACGGCTGCAGCCATCTATTTTTTGCAAGGCATGCGCACCGCAATCCGGGCATTTTTTGCCAGTAGGGATGTAGCTGATAGGCGCGGTTTCGCCTTCATAGGCGAGGTCATCCATGCCATAGTGGTGGCTTCTTTGTTTGAACTTTTCTGCCAGTACGGTGATAGGGATCTGGTTGCCAGCGGCGTCGAGGAAGCCCCGTTTCATCAGTATGCGTTGCAGCGAGTAACCGATGGCGGCAACTTCGGATTCATGGAACAGCGGTGCCTGTGAGCCATCGTCCTTGGTGATCATGCCGCAGCGTACTGTACCCTTGTCCCACACCACTTCACGCATGTCTGCCAGTGCCTTGGCGATGGAGCCGCCTGAGCGTGCTGCCATTGACAGCAAGCGCATGCTGGCTGATATCCATTGCTGGCCGTCGTTCTTTTGGCCAGCAGGCATGAAGAATTCAAATGGACGTTCGATAGTCGCGCGCTCGCCACCGACCATGCCATCTATGTGGATGAAGCTCACCGTCAGGTAGACAGTTTTCTTGCCCTCGTAAGTCATGTACTGCACTTTGGAAGTGACAGATTCCAGGTCGCCAAACGGGCGGCCATCAAATTGCTTGCGCAGCAGGTCGTCGTCAGGTGTTTGTTTGACTTCTGGTGCGGCTTCAGTGGAGACAGATAAAACGCTGCCGAGTATGCTATTCGGACGGTAAGTCGCCAGGCCTTTGAGGCCAGCGCGCCAGGCATCCATGTACAGGTTCTGGAAATCTTCGTAAGGATAATCTGACGGTACGTTAACAGTTTTGGAAATCGCAGAGTCAATGTATGGCTGCACGACCTGCAACATCTTCATGTGATCGCTGGCTGACATATTGAGGGCCGTGACAAACTGCTTGGGCAGCTTGCTGTCGTCAGACACATCATTGCCCTGATGGCGATACAAACGCCATGCATGGTCTGCCACTTCATAGACTTTGGCATCGCCAACCGCCATGCGTTTCTTGCGGTTATACACCCAGGAGAACGCCGGTTCTATACCGTTAGAAGCATTGTCAGCAAAGGCCAGGGTGATGGTGCCGGTAGGGGCGATGGACAACAAATGAGAATTGCGCAAACCATGTTTGGAAATCGCATTGCGTACGTTTTTAGGCAGGCGTTTGGCGAAAGCACCGGCCAGGTATTTTGTACTGTCGAACAGAGGGAACTGGCCTTTTTCTTTCGCCAGTTCTGCCGATGCCAGGTAGGCGGCATCGCGCATGACTTCAGATACTTTTTGTGCGAATGCGCGGCCAGCATCAGAATCATAACGCTGACCCAGCATGACCAGGCTGCTGCCCAGGCCAAGGAAGCCCAGGCCGACGCGGCGCTTGGACATGGCTTCGGCTTTTTGCTGTGGCAAAGGCCAGGCCGTGGCATCCAGCACATTGTCGAGCATGCGTGTGGCAACAGTCACTACTGCTTCAAAAGCAGAGAAGTCAAACTCGGCTGCATCAGTGAATGCACCCTTGATGAAGCGCGTCAGGTTGATGGAACCCAGGCAGCAGCAGCCATAATCAGGCAGCGGTTGTTCTGCACATGGATTGGTGGCTTCAATCTTTTCGCAATAGTAAAGATTATTCTCGGCATTCATGCGCGACAAAAACAGGATGCCCGGTTCTGCATGGTCGTAGGTCGACTTCATGACCTCATCCCACAGATTACGCGCACGTACGGTTTCATACACCCACAAACCATCTTCACGCTGCCAGGCACCGGCTTCTTTCTTGTCTTCGCCAGGTTCAGCTTTATGTACCAGGCAGTAATCTGTATCTTTGGCCACTGCTTCCATGAATTCATCAGTGACGCCGATGGAGATATTGAAGTTGGTCAAACCACCCTGGTCTTTGGAGCGGATGAATTCGAGGATGTCAGGATGATCACCACGCAAGACGCCCATCTGCGCGCCGCGACGGGCACCGGCAGATTCCACTGTCGAGCAGGAGGCATTGAAGACCTGCATGAAAGACACCGGGCCGGAGGCGCGTGAACGGGTGCCGCGCACCAGTGCGTCCTTGGGGCGTATGGTAGAAAAATCATAGCCTACACCACCACCACGACGCATGGTTTCTGCAGCATCTGCCAATGCAGTATAAATGCCGGGTTTGCCATCAGTGGCACTGGAAACAGAGTCACCTACCGGTTGTACGAAGCAGTTGATGAGGGTCGCATGCAAATCCATGCCAGCGGCAGAGTTGATGCGGCCTGCAGGCACGAAACCATTTTTTTGCGCCCACAAGAATTTTTCTTCGTAGTATGCCTGGAAATCTGGCTGCTCTGCGCTGGCCAGTGCTTTGGCAACACGAGACTGCACATCGTGGATAGTGACTTCATCACCTTTGGCGTATTTTTCCAGCAAGACATCAAGGGAGATTTCTTGAGGAGACATTTCTGTCAATCCTAAAATTTTTTCGTTTGCGTTCATGTGAGAAAGTTTTCTTTGTTACTTGTTGCAGAGATGATTCCGAAAGCTCGCCAGTCAGGATAAATAGTAAGGCGAATACCAGGCTGATTTATTCCGTTCGGGGCTTTTTAAGAAAGGCGAAGACGCAGGGGGATATTCCCATTGTAAAAAACAAGCTCTACAAGTATTGCTCTATTGAAAATAAGACACTTAAATACCGGGCATCCTGGCGTCTGATGGCATTCATTATAAACCCCGTTGCCACATTTTTTCTTGAGCTGGATCTAGATAAGAGCAATCCTTAAAGCAATACATAGCAAAATTACCAAGCTGAAATTTTCATGAAAATTACTGGATTTTGCGGTTAATGGAAGCTACAGGATTAATGCAGGATTTTTGTATATAAATGCCTGAAGTTATTCTTTATGGCAAGCATGTTTGTATGACATTACCAGATGTTTATCTACAAAAAAATTCGTTATGGGACTTGTTATTCAGATATATGTTTTTACAAACAAAATAGCTACTTCATCGTTTCCGATATTGGTCTGATGTCAGTAAGTCTTGCCAATATTGCCGCTTTTTCGCGATTTCCCTACAAACTGTAAAAAACTCTGTGAAAGACAGGGATATCGATGATTTCTTGATGACTGAATAACATATACTTGAATCACTAAAATCCGGTAAATTCAGAGGGCACATAATGAGGCAGGACAGTTTGGCTAAGCGATATCTTTATCCTCAGTTTCTGTTCACCTGCGCCAGCATATTGTGTCTGGCGCTCTTGCTGACTTCAGTGCTATTTTGCCAGCCTGTGATGGCGGCCAGTGTACAAAGCCTGCGCTTTGAGCAAGTCGGGCGTGACCAGGGCTTCCAGCATGAATCCGTGCAATCCATGCTGCAAGACCGCCAGGGTTATATGTGGTTTGGTACCCAGGGTGGCCTGCACAGGTATGATGGTTCCAAGGTGGTATTTTTTCGCCATGATCCTGCCCGGCCCGACAGTCTGGCAGATAACTGGGTCTGGGCTCTGCATCAGGATGGTAAGGACAGGATCTGGGTAGGTACGCGCAATGGTGGCCTGCATAGATATGACATGGCGACCGAAACCATGGTCAGGTATAAGCGCAACCTGGCTGATATCCGCAGCTCCGGCGGTAACCAGATACAAGCCATTATCAGTGACAGCAGTTCTGGTCTGTGGCTGGCCACGGGCGATGGTCTGGCGCATTTTGACCCTGATACTGCCCGTTTCCAGATTTTGCGCCATGATGACAAGGATGCCGCCAGTATTGCCAGTGATCAGGTCAGTGCACTGAGCCTGGATAAAGACGGCAATTTATGGGCGGGCACCAATGCCGGTTTGAGCGTCATGTACCGGGGCAAGGCTGCTTTTGAGAATTTCCGTCTCGATAGCGACGGCAAGCCAGACCCACGCCACAATAATGTACAAAGCATACTCAGCGACAAGCAGGGCAATCTATGGATAGCCACTGCTGCCGGTCTGGAAATCTGGTCTAAAGAACGTACCAGAAAACGGCGTCTTGGTCTGGCTGAAGGCTTGGACCCCGGCCCTGTTTCTTCCCTGCTGGAAGACAGCGATGGTGTCATCTGGATAGGTACGGATGATGGTCTCAAGCGCTGGAATGCTGCTGACAACAAGTTCACTTCATACCGCCATCATGCCAGTGACAGGCATAGCCTGGCAGACAACCGTGTCACCCGCTTATTGCAAGACCGTACCGGCACTTTATGGGTAGGCACCTGGCTGGGTGGGGCCAGCCGCACCAATCTTTCCAGCGGCGGCTTTGAGCGTCTGCTGCATTTGCCCGGCGAGGCCAGGACCCTGAGCAATAATACCGTGTCAGCCATAACCAGCAAGGATGGTGTGGTGTGGATAGGTACGGGCGAAGGTTTGAACCGTCTGGACAAGGCCAGCGGCCAGATACGTGCTTACCAGCACCAGGAAAAGCAGCCAGGCAGCCTGAGCAACAGCAAGATCAGGGCCTTGAAACTGGCACCTGAAGGCAAGCTTTGGGTAGGTACGCAAGATGGTTTGAATCTGTTTGATACGACGACTGAACATGCCCAGCATTTCCAGAATGATCCCAAGCAGCCAGATAGCATCAGTTCCAATATCGTGCATTCGCTGGCCTATGACAAGGCAGGTAATCTGTGGGTGGCCAGCGATGACGGTTTGAATCTCATGCAGGGTAGCAAATTCAAGCGTTACATGCACAACCCCAAAGATAGCGACAGCCTCAGTCATGGCCGGGTAGTGTCCATCTTGTTTGATCATCGCGACCAGTTTTGGGTAGGCAGCTTTGGTGGGCTGGACAAGCTGGACCGCAGTACTGGCCGCTTCGAACACTACCGGCATGAACCGGATAATACCGATAGCCTTAGTCATAGCCGTGTGTATGCGGTGTATGAAGATAAATCTGGGGTGATCTGGGTGGGCACGGCCAGTGGCCTGAATCAAATGGTACAGGGTGCTGATGGCAAGGTCAGTTTCATCCGCTATGGCGGTGCACTGGGCAATGATGCGACCGCAGGCTTTGCTGAAGATGAGGCGGGCAATCTTTGGATCAGCACCGATGGTGGCTTGTACAAGCTGGGGCCAGACAGGAAAACGCTGAAGAAATATACTGCCGATGATGGTCTGGTCGATGGCACTTTCACGGTCGGTGCCAGCCATCGTGATGCCGATGGTGCCTTGTACTTTGGTGGCTTTCAGGGCATGGCCTGGTTTTATCCCAAAGCCATACGCGACAATAATGCCAAGCCGGTCACGACGATTACGGATTTCCAGATTTTCAACCAGTCTGTGCGCGGTGGCAAATTACCCGCAGGTGTGAAAATGGATGGCAATATTTCTGATGCCAAATCTATTACCCTGTCTTACAAACACAGCGTCGTGTCGATAGAATTTGCGGCACTGAATTATTCTGATCCTCAGCATTATCGCTACGCCTATAAGCTCGATGGCTTTGATGAAGACTGGGTGCAAATCGATGGCGCCCACCGCGCCGCCAACTACACCAATCTGGGCGCAGGCGAATATGTCTTCAGAACTCGCGCCGCTACCAAGGATGGTGAATGGAATGATCAAGGCGCCAGCCTGCTGATCACTATCACCCCGCCATTCTGGATGGAGTGGTGGTTCAGGATTATCGTCAGCCTGATCTTGCTGGGACTTATTTATCTGGTGTATCGCTGGCGTGTCAGCCGCTTCTCTGACCAGCAAATTCTGCTGGAAGAACTGGTCAGGCAAAGAACTGCCGAGGCTGACCGTGAGCGCAAACGCCTGACAGACCTCACCGATGTCTTGCCGCTGTCGGTCTACCAGTATCGTGAAAGACCAGATGGCCAAAGAGAATACGCCTACGTCAGCGAGAATGTCAAAAACGTCATGGGTGTGCCGGCAGCAGACTTGCTGGCTGACAAAGACGCCCGCTGGCGCACCACGCTACCTGAAGACAGGGAAGTTGCCGAGACCAGCCTGAACCGGGCTGTCGATAACCGCACCTCCAGCAATTTCCACCAGCGCGTAATGGTGGATGGCAAGGTGCGCTGGTTGCGTTCACAAACCGTGGCACCCAAGCGTGTCAATGGTGACTGGATATGGAATGGTTTCTGGATCGATGAAACCGAAACCTATCTGCAAAAAGACGAACTGCGCGAAGCCAAGGAACAGGCAGAGCAGGCCACTGTTGCCAAGTCTTATTTCCTGGCGAACATGAGCCATGAAATCCGCACGCCTATGAATGCCATTATCGGTTTATCCCACCTGGCCAAGAAAACCCGCCTCACTTTGAAGCAGCGCGACTACATCGATAAAATCCATAGCGCCGGTACTTCTTTGCTTGGTGTAGTGAATGACATCCTGGATTTTTCCAAGATAGAAGCGGGCAAGCTGGATATAGAATCTGCCGAATTTGTACTGGCCGATGTCATCGACGATGTTGCCACCATCGTCAGCCATAATGTCGCAGAAAAAGATATAGAGCTGGTATTTGATATCGACACCCATGTTCCCCACAGCATGCGCGGTGACCCTTTGCGCCTGGGGCAGATCATTACCAACCTGGTCAATAACGCCATCAAGTTTACCGACCGGGGCTCGGTCATCATCCTGGTCAAGCAGGTGCAGGCTGAAGTCGACAAGGTGCAATTGCAATTCAGTGTGCAAGATACTGGTGTCGGCATGACAGAAGAGCAGCAAGAAAACCTGTTCCAGGCCTTTACGCAGGCGGATAGTTCCACCACGCGCAAATATGGCGGCACGGGCCTGGGCCTGACGATATCGCGGCATCTGGTTGAACTCATGGGCGGTTCTATCTGGGTGGAAAGCCAGGTAGGCAAAGGCAGTAATTTCCAATTCACTTCCTGGTTCGCTTTTGCCAGCCCGGCACCACAAATCATCTTGCCTGCGCAAGTACAAAACCTGAAGTTGCTGGTGGTGGATGACCATGACGTGGCACGCCTGCATTTGCAAAAACTGGGGCAGCAACTGGGCCTGACTGTGAATGCTGCCAACAGCGGCAAACTGGCACTGCATATGCTGAGCGAAGCCAGGGTACTTGGTCACCCGTATGATCTGCTCTTGCTTGATGCCCATATGCCAGACATGGATGGTGCCGCCACCATGAATGCCATTGCCGCCAGCATGGGCAAGGAGACACCGCAAGTCATCATGCTGACCACCATGAGTTTTGATGAAACCACCATGCAGGCCAGGACCCATGCACCGCTTGCTTATCTGTCCAAGCCCACAGGCATGGCGGGCTTGCTGGAGATATTGCTGCGCATTAGCGCTTCATCGCGTGAAGCACCGGTCAGCACCGCAACCGAGACGCACAACGACTGCCGCTTTGAAGGCTTGCGTGTCTTGCTGGTGGAAGACAATCACATCAACCAGCAAATCGCTGCAGAACTGATGACTGAGGCAGGCATTATTGTTGAAGTGGCCGACAATGGCCGCATTGCCATCGACAAGCTCAATCGTGGCAACCCTTATGACATCGTGCTCATGGATTTGCAAATGCCTGAGATGGATGGTTATGCCGCCACCACCGTCATTCGTTCTTACCCCGAATGGCTGGACTTGCCCATCATCGCCATGACGGCTCACGCCATGAATGAAGAGCGGCAACGCTGCCTGGACACTGGCATGAATGACCATATTGCCAAACCGATAGACCCGGACAGTTTCTTTGAAACCCTGAGCCGCTGGTGTGGTCGTCGCATGCCTGGTTACCAAACTGATCTACCAGCCAGCGCAGGCATACAGCCGCCTGCTGCAGTTGCGCCTGCTTCAGCTAAACCTCCCGCAGCGGCAATCAAAGCTGAACCAGCGAAGCCAGAAGTTGTTGTTCATGATCTGACCATACCCGGTGTCGATGTCGCGCCAGCCTTGCGCCGTTGCGGGCAAAATCTTGACCTCTACCTGCGTCTGCTGCAAATCTTTGTCGACAGTGCTGCATCCACGCCAGACAAGATCAGGCTGGCGCTGGAGAAGGGCGACCGTGGCACTGCCGAGCGCGAAGCTCACACCATGCGCGGAGCCGCAGGCAACATCGGTGCGACCACGCTGGCGGCGGTATCAACAGAGTTGGAACTGGCAATTGAAAAGTCACAAGAGAACGAGGCGCTGATACAAAAATTCACTGCCGCCAGTGCCGAGCTGATCAATGCATTGAAGCAGGCTTTGCAGGAACAAGCGACTAAGGAAGCAAATGAGAAAGCAAATGAAGAGGCACATAAAGCCGCAGCCAAGGATGCTGATGCTGCAGAAGTAGCAGAAACAGCCCAGCTATTTGCCACACTGCGCCAGTATCTGGAAGAGTCAGACAGCGAGGCGCTCGATTATTTCAATACCCATCAGCTCAGCATGCGCAGGGTGCTGGGGACGCAGGCTGAAGAGTTTGTACAGTCGCTGCAAGTGTTTGACTTTGAAATCGCCTTGCAGATACTCGACAGTGTGGCTCCTGCAGACAGCACCTTATAGATATTTCTCCAGCATCTGCATGGTGCGCGCAGTCGCGCCCTGATGCTGCAAAAAGAAGGCATGGGCCGCTACGCCCATGCGCTGGCATTGCTTTTTATCTGTCAGCAAGGCGTGAGCCTGGCGGAACAGGCTCAGTGCACCATCAACACGGAAAGCCGCGCCGCTGGCAATAGCCTGGTCAGTGATTTCAGAAAAATTGAAGGTATGCGTGCCTGTCAGCACAGGCTTGCCCATGGCACAGGCTTCGATCAGGTTATGGCCGCCCAGCGGCACAAGGCTACCGCCAACAAAGGCGATGTCGCAAGCCGCATAATACATATACATCTCACCCATGCTGTCACCCAGTACAACCCGTATGTCTTCGCCTATGTGGGCGATCTCTTCATGATTCAGGCTGGAGCGGCGCAGGTATTTGATGCCATGCGATTCCAGCAGGCTGGCAACATGGTCAAAGCGTTGCGGGTGGCGTGGCGTGATGATCAGTAACGGGTTGGTTTGCAACAAAGGCACTTGCTCGACAAAGGCTTGCAGTATCAGTTCTTCTTCGCCATCGCGGGTGCTGGCACACAAGATTACCTGGCGTTCGCCAAAACTGCGGCGCAGGGCCGCGCCGCGTTCTGCCATCAGAGGTGGCGGCGTCACATCAAACTTCATATTGCCGGTCACGCCTGGCTGGTCTATACCCAGTTCATGCAGACGCAAGGCATCAGGATTTGACTGCGCAGCCACACTGCTGATGGCACGTGCCGCAGGCAGTATCAGCGAAGCCAGGCGCTGAGCCTTGCGCAGGGATTTTTCTGACAGGCGGGCATTCACCAGTGTCACAGGTATAGCCTTTGCTGCGCACTGGGCGATCAGGTTGGGCCAGACTTCCGTTTCTATCAGTATGCACAACTGCGGAGAAAAATGACGCAAGAAGCGCACTATCATCCAGTTGATGTCATACGGTAAAAATGCCTGTTGCAGACGCGGGCCTACATCGGCGAACAGCTTGTCGCCCGTTTCACGTCCTGTGGCGGTCATGTGCGTCAGCAAGATACGGTGTTCAGGGCAACGTGCCAGCAGGGCGCGTATCAGTGGCTCAGCCGCACGGGTTTCACCGGCAGAGACGGCATGCACCCAGATCGTCGGCATGCTGGCAAGAGTTGTATTCGCTGGATAAAAACCCAGGCGCTCGCCTATATGCTGGCGATAGCCAGGCTCAAGGCGGCCACGCCACCAGAGGCGGAACAGGGCAAACGGCAGGGACAGACCCCATACCAGGGAGTAAATAAGACGCATGCTTTATGTCCGACGGAAATTCACCAATACAATACCACCACACACCAGTACGGCACCCAGCGCAAAACGCGGGCTAATGGGATCGTGCATAAGAATGACACCAGCGGCCACGCCGAACAAGGGTGTCAGGAAAGAAAATACGGAAAGACGTGATGCCAGATAACGCCGCATCAGCCAGAACCAGGTCAGGTAACTGGCAAAGGCAATCACCACCGTCTGGAAAACCAGGCTGACGATACTGGTCGCATTCCATTGCGTGGGCAGGCTCTCACCACGCAGGAACACAAAAGCCAGCAAGATCACCGCAGCCACCACCAACTGGTAAAACAGCGTGGTTGTTGGTTCGGCTTCAGACAGGCTGGATTTGCGTATGGTAATCGTCGTCGCTGCCCACAACACGGCTGCCGCCACCCCAAAGCTGTCACCGATGAGCATATCAGCCACATCACGCTGGCTACTGCTGAAGGCGCCTGAGAAGGCGATTGCCACGCCCGCAAAGGCCGACAAGATACCTAGCCACTGTGTTGATTGCAAACGCTCAGCCGGGATCAGCCAGTGCAGGCCCAGTACAGTAAAAATAGGTGCAGTATATAAAAACACCGACATATGCGAAGCTGTGGTGTATTTCAAACCCAGCGATATGCATAAAAATTCTATGGCAAACAGGACACCTGCCGCAATGCCGGGTAAAACATGCTTGTCCCGCAGGGAAAATGGAATCTTTTTAACAAGTATCAACAACAGCACTAACAGCGCCGCCAGCCCGGAACGCAAACCCAGCTGCATGCTGGCACCAATTACTGGTGCTGCCAATTTAACCGCCACCTGCTGCAAACCCCAGCACAAGCAGAGTACAAGCATCAGGGATATGGCAAAACCATCAAGATTTTTACGGTGAGCGGACATCAAGCTTGGGAGTGTGGGCGAAGAGGTGGGAATATACCTGAAAACGGTGTGCAGGAGTGTATGTCTTGCTGGAGGTTAATACACAGCAGAGGATGTGTTTTTTTTATCAACAAGGGACGAAATCCCCTCAATTTTGTAATTATTTGTCTCTAATGCAAGTTCTTTGACGTTGCAGACTGAGTAATTTGATATAGGCAAGACTCTAAAATCGTCGCTCCTGCGCAGGCAGGAGCCTAGTGGCGTTCGTTGCTAACCATACTGCTTGAAAAGTGAACAAAGCTGAATAAGCTGCTTTGCACTTCTACAAAACCACCCCCATAAAATGATATCCTATGCTTCTTAAACAACATGCAAGGACATGTTGAACCACCCATCCATCTTGGAAATGAATAGATGAGCACAGATATCTTTTGGCAAGCACTGGCAAATGCACAGCCACAATTGCAGAAAATGGAAGCCCGCGATGCAATGGAGGCCATCAATGCATTACTGCAACCCCACTTCCCCAACCTGGCAGCAGAGTTGCAAGGCAAAATGGACGGCGGCGTGTATGACTTGATCATCACTGCGCACGGTGCTACCGAGCATTTCCAGGATGTCATGACACTCACGCAATCTGCGCCCAAACTGGCCATGTTTCAGCATGTGATTGCCTTCCGGGCGCGCACAGAAATGGGCGATTTTGGCATGTCCATGGATAATTTCAGCCTCAGCCCGGCTGATGTCCTGGTCGGGCATTATGCTGATGCGGGCAGGGTGGGTTTGCAATTGTGGTTTGCCAAAGCGATACCGCAAGACATGCTGGACCACGCAAGGCATATGTCCTTCATCCTGCTTGACCATGCCATCGGCGAATATGATTTCGCCATCAAGATAGGCCCGGTAGAGTTCATGGACGATGCGCCTGAACAGGCCACCGTCAGCCTGGCCGCTTTCCCGCCAGTGCTGGATAACTTCTGGCGTGATGAACTCAAGCATACTGCCCTGTTCCCCACAGGTGAGAATGAATGGACAGGTTTTGAGCTCGTCAGCAATACCGACCCCGACGACAAGCTGCTGGTACAACGCAATGAATCTGCCATGGCGCTGGTAGGCAGGGCAGACATGTTGTGGCGCGTGCAGGTCGATGTGGTGCTGGATCATAAAGATGACCTGGAAGCCGCACGCGAGTTTGAAGACCAGCTCGAAACCCTGCTCGCGCAAACCCAGGAAGGCATCACCAGCCAGATCACCCTGCATGGCAATGTGCGCAGCATGAACTGGCATGTCAGCGATATAGAAACTGCCTTGGCCAAGGCACATAAACTGGCACAAAACTTTGCTCCGCTGGAGTTTGATATCAGCAGCGAATTTGATCCGCAGTGGCAAGACTATCTGCGCTGGGTATCCTGAGCATATTCAGAAGCCTATACATTATTTTAAGAACTGGAATCATCTTGACTACCGTCGCCATCACCCCACAAATTCAAGCCAGCAACCAAAGCCCCTTCGTCCTGTTCGGTGGCATGAATGTACTCGAATCCAAAGACATGGCCTTGCGCGTCGCCGAAGAATACGTGCGCGTCACCAGCAAGCTGGGCATCCCTTATGTCTTCAAGGCCAGCTTTGATAAGGCCAACCGTTCTTCCATCCATTCTTACCGTGGCCCAGGCCTGGAAGAAGGCTTGAAGATATTCGAAGCCATCAAGGCAGAATTTGGCATTCCCCTGATCACCGACGTGCACGAGACATGGCAAGCAGCGCAAGTGGCAGAAGTGGTCGATGTCCTGCAACTGCCTGCCTTTCTGGCACGCCAGACTGACCTCGTGGTCGCACTCGCCAAAACGGGCCGTGTCATCAACATCAAGAAGCCGCAATTTTTGAGCCCTTCACAAGTACAGAACATCGTCGAAAAATTCAGGGAAGCAGGCAACGATCAATTGATACTCTGCGACCGAGGCACTTGCTTTGGCTACGATAACCTGGTGGTCGATATGCTCGGTTTTGCTGTCATGAAAAAAGTGACGAACAACCTGCCTGTCATCTTCGACGTCACCCACGCCCTGCAACAACGTGAAGCTGGCGCAGCAGCCTCAGGTGGCCGCCGTGAACAAATCGTCGAACTGGCCCGCGCTGGCATGGCAACTGGCCTGGCAGGCCTGTTCCTCGAAGCACATCCTGACCCGGCGCAGGCTAAATGTGATGGTCCCAGTGCCTTGCCGCTGGATAAGCTGGAACCTTTCCTGGCGCAGTTGAAATCGCTGGATGATTTGGTCAAGTCGTTTGCCAAGCTGGAGATTTGATCTCAAAGTTAATTTGAGGACTTTGTTGGCCTTGCCTGGTCTTGATCTGATATTTTTAAAAAAATGCTCAAAAATAAAATCTCTGCTTCCGGTTTCGTTTTACTGACACTGTTCAATGTACATTATGGAATAGCAAATGCCCAGCCGCAGGCTGAATCAAAGGCCGACACGAACAATGAAAAATCTGGTCAGGTTCAGGGAATTGCTCCAGTAAAAGCCTCTCCGTTTGATCGCTGCAAAACACCTGAATATTCGCGAGGCATAGCGCTCTCCGGGATAGACGGTAAAACGGTGCTTGAGCTCGGTATAAATTCTGCCGGGCGTGTGATGATGGCTGAAGTATCCCGTAGCAGTGGCTGGCGGGTTTTGGATGACGCTGTTTTGATGGCTCTGATAGGGTGCAAAGTCTATGAAAGCGTTGAGGCAGGAAAAAATCGCGTTAAATTTACCTTCATGTGGAATCTTGAAGACCAACCTGAAAAAAGACCAGAAGTGCTGGTTGATACTTGCATCAAATCCGAGTTTGTCAGTTTTGCAAAAGACGATGAACCTGGACGTGGTATCGTGATAGGCGTTCGCCTGAACGTGGATGGCACTATAGATAAAACCAATCTTGAATGGTCAATTGCCCCCAAATTAGACGAAGAGAGTATGAAGCTTGTCAACTCTTGCAAATTCAAGCCAGGCATGAATAACAAAAGAAACCGGTCATCATATATTTCCTTGCGCCTCTTGCCGCTGCGGTCAAATTAATTGTCCAGCATCATTGGCGAGTGTATTTTTCGGTAAAGATGTTTAAAGCGAGCATGTTCGCAGACCGCAATCATCTTACCGCTTTCCCACTAGAGCCGCTATCGACGCTCTGGCAAGACGTTTCAAAAGAAATATGCAGGATTGGGAATATGAAGCTACTGATGCAAACAGGATAGATGAATTTCTTGCTGCCTATGATAGCGGCGAGTTGAGTGCAGATGAAAAATTCACGCTGATGGCTATGCTTTTTCAGTCATTTTGGGACGCACTGGATGAAGGCAAGGCATTTTTGAATAGTGCAAGCTGGAAGCATTTTCTGGACTTGCTTGAACAAGATATACAGATACATATTTATCTTGTCTGGTACTGGTCCAGTGTTGATATGCCTGAAGCCGATCTTGAAAATCCTGACTATATGTTCTCTATCAGCCCTCTTATTAGACCCGTGCTTTTGCGGCATCAAGGTAAATTTGCCAGGCACTAGTTTGTTTGCCTGATTTGATTTAAACAGGTTTGATAACGGGATTATTCCTTGCCTTGACCTGCACATAAATTTCTTTCGGTGCTTCATCAAAATATTCAAACAAAGCAGGGCATAGCCATCCTTCCATATCCAATTGTTCTGAAAAATACCAGTTGCCGTCACAGTCCTCCCTGCTCCAGGAGAGTTTTATCTGGTGGCCAGGGAAGGCGATCGCAGAGAAAAGCATGATAAAACCTGATTCCGGGTCAGGAATTGTGGCAACTACCTTGTCTATCATTGTGTCTGCGCCGCACACGAAAGGCTCTTGCAGCAGGCCTACGCGTTCATCATCAAATACCCAACTGTCGCGGTATTTGTAGGGGGCGATTATGTTGATCGAATTCATTTGTATTTGCCTGTCAAATTTGAGTTACTCACTGTGGCATCATCAGCTATTTATCTGCTGACGATGATGAAGATGTCTGTGTTGCTTTTACAGACAGTCACCACAAGCACATGCCGTCAATATTGCGGCATAAGGGGCCATGATACAAAAGATGATGGCACTGAAGAATATTGCAAGAAGTATTTGCCATAAAGCGGGCTTTCTTCTCCAAATATGCTGAATGAAAATCAGGGTGAAGACGGAGACTGGTAAATATGCCGCAAAGTAATCATCCTTGAGTTCTTTGGCTGGTGCCCAGGAATAAGTCAGGGTGACAGAGACGACCAAAGCCAGCATCGTCAAACTGATGGCAAGGCAGCATGCTGCCACAATATTACCTGAATCGTGCCTGAAAACACCACTTAAACCGTAAAGTAGCATAAGGGCATTCGGGATGATCAGGAGCAATGCAATCTGATCTATTTGCATAAAAATGAGTAAATGACTTACGAAGGTATTTGAAAAGCGAGTTTGTGAAGTACAATTCTGAAATTAATACTCCATTTGAAGTGCTAAGAACGCCGCTGGATTCCAGCCAAAAGCACGCTGGAATGACGTTACTAACGGCACGGCTTTATTCTTAATCGTTAATACTGCTATGTTCCCGTTGCTCTCATTAATACGCTAATCGCATCGCGAACTTCTTCAACTGTCGCAGGCTCCCCGTTATCCCCAAGATTAATAATCCTGTCTGACCAGTTACCCTCAGTCTTCCAGCGCGGTGACGCGCAATAGATTTCTATGGTTGGGGTTTCATAAGCTGCGGCGATATGCGTCAGGCCGGTATCGACACCGATGGCAAGGCGTGCTTTTTGCGCCAGCAGAGTTGCTACCTGCATGGATAGTGCAGGCAGGACAGTCGCATTAGGCATGACGGCAGCCATGGCTTCAGCCTCGGCTTTTTCAGCAGCGCTGCCCCACGGTAGCAATATCGGTAATTCGTATTTTTTTAATTCGGCGGCAATAGCTTGCCAGTTCTCACGCGGCCATTTTTTTGCCGCACCTGCGGTGCCATGAAAGAACACTGCATACGGCGTAGCCGGCAACCATGCACATTGATCAGGGGGTATATCCGGCGCCTGCAAGCCAAAGCTGGCAGGTGTATTGACGGTATATCCACCAGCGGCAGCAGCAACCAGGCGCCCGCGCAAGACGGCGTGGGTGCGCGTGTCTACTGGTACGCTGATGTCGTGGAAGATTCTGGAAATGCCTTCATAACCCGAACCCTCAGTGCCATTAGCGAGGCCGACTTTTTTGCCACCTTTGACGGTTTTTGCCAGGCCCATGATGATGCCGGTTTTGAGTAAGCCCTGGGTATCAAGTACCAGGTCATATTGTTCTTGCCGTAATTGGCGAAAGAAATTCTTGATCTCATGTCGCGTTGCCGCCTGCCCCAGGCTCTTGCGCCAGCGGCGCAGGGCGAAGGGGAAGACCTGGTCTACGCCGGGATTGAGGCGCACAAGTTGCACATAGGCTTCTTCCACCACCCAGTCTATGCGCGCCTGCGGGAACTGGCGACGCAAGTCATCCACGATGGGCATATTATGCAAAACATCGCCCAGCGACGAGACACGAACAAGCAGAATTTTCACGATAGTAGTAAGACCGAAAATCTCACCACAGAGACACTGAGACACAGAGAAAAACAAGAGAAAATCTTTTGGAGTGAAAGTGTTTGCTAAGCACTCTTCACGTCTTTAGTTTTTCTCTGTGCCCCTCTGTGTCTCCGTGCCTCTGTGGTGAGCTTGCAGGTTTATATAAATTAATACGGTAATTTCGCATCTGGCTTCACAGCCAGCACAGCCTGTTTCATCGCACCCTGTATGCGTGCCAGTGCTTCCGGGTTTTCTGCTTCAAAACGCATGACGATGACGGGGGTGGTGTTGGATGAACGGGCCAGGCCGAAACCGTCAGGGTATTCAACGCGCAGGCCGTCGATGGTGATGATTTCGTCTGAGCCAGGGAAGCTGGGGTTCGCTTGCATGGCAGCGATGATCTTGAAGTTTTCGCCTTCGGCCAGTTGCAGTTGCAGTTCTGGTGTTGAGGTAGATTGCGGCAAGTTGTTCAGTGTGGCTGTCATGTCGGCTACGCGGCTGACGAGTTCCAGCAGGCGTGCGCCAGCATACAGGCCATCGTCAAAACCATACCAGCGGTCTTTGAAAAAGACGTGGCCGCTCATTTCACCACCGAGAGGTGAGCCGGTTTCGCGCAGCTTGGCCTTGACCAGGGAATGGCCGGTTTTCCACATCAGCGGGACACCGCCGCGTGCCTTGACCCAGGGTGCGATATGGCGTGTGCATTTGACGTCATACAAAATCTGCGCGCCGGGGTTGCGTGTCAATACGTCTTCGGCAAACAGCATGAGCTGGCGGTCAGGGTAGATGATCTGGCCATCCTTGGTAACGACACCTAGACGGTCACCATCGCCATCAAATGCCAGGCCTATTTCTGCATCCGTGGTTTGCAGGCAGTGTATCAGGTCTTGCAGGTTTTCAGGGTGGGCAGGGTCAGGGTGGTGGTTAGGGAAAGTGCCATCGACTTCACAAAACAGTTCTATGACTTCACAACCCATGCCGCGATACAACTCACCAGCAAAAGCACCAGCTACGCCATTGCCGCAATCGACAGCAATTTTCAGTGGGCGGGCAACTTTAACGTCGCCGATGATGCGCTCAAGATAAGTCGCCTTGATGTCATGCGTACGGTAGCTGCCACTGCCTTGTTTGAAATCCTTGTTCAGGATGGTCTGGTACAGCGCCTGTATGGCATCGCCATAAATTGCTTCGCCTGCCAGCACCATTTTGAAACCATTGTAGTCCGGCGGGTTGTGGCTGCCGGTGACCATGATGCCGGATGTCGCACCCAATACATTGGTGCCAAAGTACACCATGGGGGTAACAACCACGCCGAGGTCGATGACATCGACGCCCGTATCTTGCAAACCCTTGGCCAGTGCAGTGATGAGGTCCGGGCCGGACAAGCGGCCATCGCGGCCTATGACTACGGTTTTCTCACCTTTGGCGATGGCGGCACTGCCAAAGGCCTGGCCTATCAGGTGGGCAACTTCGGCATCCAGGGTTTTATCGATGATGCCGCGTATGTCGTAGGCTTTGAATATGCTGGGGGAGAGTAGGGACATGATTATTTTTCTATATTAAAAAGATTCAGTGGAGCAGGCCCGTGTTGGCTTCTTTGGCCTGCTCTTCAGAGCCAACTTGCTGGGCTTGCCAGATCAGGTCTTCAATACCGCATTGTGGTTCATATTCTGCCACTATTTGCAGCAGCAGGGCGCGGATTTGCGCATAATCAAAGGCGGTGCAGGCGGTATTTAATTCCTGCAACAGGGCATTCAGTTGATCCCATGGCAACTCATTTTCTTGCGCGCGCATGATCAGCGGGTGGGAGGTGCCTTCAACATTGTCGCCTATCAGCAATTCTTCATAGAGTTTTTCGCCAGGGCGCAAGCCGACATGCTGGATTTCTATCGTGCCATCTGGCGTGCTTTCGCTTTTCACTTCCAGGCCACTCAGATGCACCATGCGGCGTGCCAGGTCAATGATACGTACCGGTTCGCCCATGTCGAGTACAAACACATCGCCACCTTCGCCCATGGCCCCGGCCTGCAAGACCAGTTGCGCGGCTTCAGGTATGGTCATGAAGTAGCGGGTGATCTCGGGATGGGTCAGGGTGATGGGGCCACCTGCCATGATCTGCTTGCGGAACAAAGGCACAACCGAGCCGGATGATCCCAGTACATTACCAAAGCGCACCATGCAAAAACGGGTGTGTTGCTGGCGGCGTGAACAGGCTTGCAAGATCAGCTCTGCCAGGCGCTTGGTCGCACCCATGACATTGGTCGGGCGCACTGCCTTGTCGGTAGAAATCAACACAAAATTCTTGACCCTGGCAGCCATGGCGGCTTGTGCCACCGAGAGCGTACCAAATACATTATTACGTATGCCTTCAGCCGGATTATGCTCTACCAGCGGCACATGCTTGTAGGCAGCAGCGTGGTACAGGGTTTCTACTTCGCAGGTGGTGAAGATGCGGTCCAGCTTGGCGCTGTCGAGTATGGAACCGAGGAAAGGTAATATCTCTACATCCAGCTTCAATTGCTGGCGCAGGCCAGTCAATTCCTGTTCTATGGCATACAGGGCGTATTCCGACATTTCCAGCAAGACCAGTTTAGCCGGGCGCTGGCGCAAAATTTGGCGGCATAGCTCAGAACCTATGGAGCCACCAGCCCCGGTGACCATGACGCGCTTGCCAGTGATGCAGATACTCAGCAGGCGGGCATCGGGTTCGACCTGATCGCGGCCCAGCAAATCTTCTATCTCGACTTCGCGTATGTCCTGCACGCGCAATTCGCCGTTGACCAGGCTTTGTATCGATGGCGTGACTTTGATCTTCAGTTTCAGCGGCTCAAGCTGATCAAGTATCTGCTTTTGCCTGGTCTTGCTGATGCTGGGCATTGCCAGCAGGATTTCGCGTATGTCGTGGCGGTCGGCCAGGTCCTTCAATAGCTCAGGTGCAAATACCTTGACGCCGCCTATGGTCGAGCCTTGCACAGACTTGTTGTCGTCGATGAAGGCGGCGCACACATATTCACCACCAGCACGCAGTGCTGTTGCGAGCTGTGCGCCTGCCTTGCCCGCACCATAGATGGCAATGCGGGTGGCGTTTTCAGCCATGTCGGCCTGTAACAGCCAGGCCCTGGCCAGGAAACGGCTGGCGCCCACATACAGGATGGAGCCTGCCCAGAAAAAGCCAAACACTGCGCGCGACAATGGCGTGATATGCAGCATCACCGCAACAAATGCCATGAACAGCACCGACAGGGTGACGCCAAAGACGACTACGCTGATGATTTTCTGGTCGATGAAACGAATCACGGCACGATATAAACCTATGCGTATGAATACCGGTATGGCTATCAGGGAAGAAGAAACTATGAGCCAGAAGTAATGATTGAACAGGCTGACATTAAAGGTTTCATAACGCAGCCAGATCGCCAGGATAAACATCATTGGCAGGCAGACAGCATCAGCCAGGGCAGCAATCACCTGTTTTTGCAGACGTGGCAGATTGAGCAGGGATTGCATCATGATAGCGCAGCCTTATTAATGTGTAACACCATCACGGCGCACCACCTTGTAGAAGGTCAGGAACAAGATGCGGATATCCAGCATGAAGGATTGATGCTGCAGGTAATACGCATCCAGATCTACTTTGACAGGAATAGGTAATTCATCCCTGCCATTGATTTGTGCCCAGCCTGTCAAGCCAGGTGGGATAGTATGCACTTGCTTTTCTGTGCGCAGGGCGATCAGGTCATCTTGATTGTACAGGGCAGGGCGTGGTCCCACAAAGCTCATGTCACCACAGAGTATGCTCCACAATTGCGGCAATTCATCCAGGCTGGATTTGCGCAGGAAAGAACCGATGGGCGTCAGGTATTGATCAGGATTGCTCAGCAGATGAGTGGCAACTGCTGGAGTATCAATCAGCATGCTGCGGAACTTGGGCATCTTGAAGATGGCATTATTGCGCCCGACCCGGTCTGACCAGTAAACAATAGGCCCGCGAGAGGTCAACCTGACGCAGATGGCGACGATGATCAAAGGGATGATCAGAAAAAGACTGGCCGTCAGTGCAAGGGCGAGATCAAAAAGGCGTTTCAACATGTTCTTCATTCAACAGGTATGGCTGCGGCAGTCGCTTGCAAGCCTTGTTCTACAGTATAAGGTGGTGACCAGGCCAGCTGCTTCCTGGTCTTGCTGATATCGACTTGCAGTGACTGGCATAAACGGTCAGCGACATTTTTTTTGCCCAGTATGCTGGCAGCAAGTGTCAGCACGCCCGCCGGGAAAGGGAGCAAGCGGGATTTGACTTGCAAAGCCTGCGCGCACAGGTGCAATAATTCTGTAGTCGATAAATCCCTGCCGTCAGATACCAAAAATACCTGATTACGTGCTGCTTCATGCAAACGGCAATGCAGGACAAGATCGACCAGATTGCCCAGGTACACAAAGCTGCGTTGGTTATGGATGCTGCCCAGTGGCAAAGGCAGGCCGCGACGCACCATGCGTAACATGCTCAAAAAATTGGCTTTGACACCCGGTCCATAGACTAGCGGCGGGCGGATGATGGTGACTGCCATGCCGGTTTCACTCGCCAGCTGCAGCAAAGCCTGCTCTGCTTCTTGCTTGGAAATGCCATAGGCGTCTTGCGGCTTGGGCGTGTCATCTGCAGTAAACGGATGGCCTGGCTCGGTCGCTTCACCATTCACCTTGACTGAACTCAGGTAAATAAATTGCTTTACACTTGCTGCGGCCGCCTGGCGCGCCAGTTGCAGGCTGGCGTCTACATTCACAGCACGGAACTGTGCCAAAGGGTCGCTGGCAGTCTCTTGCATGACATGTACCCGCGCTGCGCTATGGATGACGATATCGGCACCTTGCAGATGCGCAGACCAGTCTGTATCAGCCGTCATATCGCTGACAAGGGGATTGATCATGTCGGCGTCTTGCCAGCCCAAAGGGCGACGGCTCGGGCAAATCAGGCTTGCATCAGTCGCCAGGCAGGCCCGCGCAATAGCCTGGCCGACAAAGCCGCTGGCACCGGTCAACAAGATTTGCTGCTTCATACTTTATTTGGCAGCAGGCAAATTCGACCGTCTGTCATATACAAAATAGCGGCGCGAGAGGAATTTCAGGAAGCTGCGGAAAAACCAGCTGGCGTGGCGTGATACCAGGTTGCGGTTTTTATGCGCGGCTGTATGGGTGGCGTCGAGTTGTGGATAGAAGCGTATGCCCTTGCCCAGCAATTGCTTGGAACGGTAACAGATATCCACATCTTCAAAATACATGAAATAACGGGTATCAAAGCCTTGCAGCGCGCTATAGTGCGACGCATCAAACGCCAGGAAGGCACCAGAAGCCCAATCTACATGGCAGGTTTCTGTCATGGTTTTCTTGTCGTAGGGTTCGGACAAGGACCGTACTGCCACCATGCGCAATAATGAAATCACATTCGGGAAGCGGCGTACATTCGCATCCACATACAGATGCTGGTCGTCGCGGTAGAGATTGATAGTCGCGACCGGAAAAGCGTCGCGCTGCATATTCTCAACAAGCGTGACGATGGTGTCAGCACTGATAGTGATGTCAGGGTTCATGACGATAAAACTGTCACCTTCAGCAAAACCTATGCTGCTGCTGATCAGGTCAAACAGGTAATTATTGTTTTCACCAAAACCCAGGCCGGGTTTATCGTCTATGTAAGAGACGCCATGTTGCAGGCAATAGGCCTTTAACGCCGGAGAAGGGTGGTTATCCTTGATCCACACGTGCATGTTCGCAGCGGCATCGCGCAAGCCACCCATGCCGCTTGCAATAAGCAGATCTTCATGGCCGTGACTGACGATTGCGACATGTATCATAGTTTGCTAAGTGATGCTGCATTAGGTCTAGTAACTGAGCCGACAACTAAGCTGGCAATTAAGTGGGCAACTAAGCCCGGCGACCAAGCTGGCGACTTTGTATCCAATACTTTAAAAATAATACGCCCAATTTCCAGTCAGGGAAGTTATGGATGGGCGGCGTGAACAATTTTCTTGTGTACCAGATTTTCTCATAGAAATCACAATTTATAGGTGCCGGATTTAACCATGGTGGTTGTTTTTCTTGCGCATTCGCTGTTTCTGCCTTGCTGATACGTCTTGCTACTTGTTCTATATCGTGCGCTTCCCTGATTTCTAGCAGTATCGCAGCCTGGTCTATGCCAGTGCGTTGTTGCTGCGTTTTCTGTTGCGCTGGCTGCCGGGTTTGCTGCAAATAATAGCTCATGTCATCAAGCAAGGTATCCTGACTGCCTGATTTGAGTTGATCCGCCGGGGAATAACCATGCGCCCCGGTCAATATGCCAAAGCAAGGCAAGCCCTTGACCACCATTTCCGGGAAGGCCGTGCCACCGGTCAGTGGGAAGCTGTCTACATACATGCTGGCGTCGCGCATGCAGACCAGATAATCCTCATAAGCCATGCGCTGGTGGAAAATCGCTTGCTTGCCCATTTGCCGCGCAGGCTTCCACCACCACCAGTTGGTTTTCAGGTTGGGGCCTATCAGCATCAGTTTGCGGCCTGTCCTGGCTTGCAGGCGTACTGCAAAGTCTGGGAAGGAATACTCGCCACCTGGCTTGTATTTATAGGCCGAGCCAGCACTGGCGATATGGCCCGTGGCATTTTCTACGCGTTCGGCAGTGGTGTCCGGCAACTTTAACGGGATACCGGCAAACACGCATTTTTCATGCGTGCCACGCAGTTTGCTGAGTTCCCAGCCAAAATAACTGAGTTCCAGCACCACATCTGCCATGCCATGCCCATAAGAGAATACATGGTCGGCATGATTGTACATATGGATGCGGGTGCCGCACAATTGTCTGGATAATCCCGCCGCGATGACAGCGTCGATGTCATACGGGTGGATGTGCAGCACTAGAATCTTGTATTGTGCAAAATGATTCAGCAGTGCCTGTATCTTTTCTTGCCTGTCGCTGTATTTGGGCAGGCAGATGCAGGGATGGCCGGGTGTACTCAGCTTCTCCCAGGTAGCAGGTGGTGCTTTTTCTGTCACCAATACCGCAGAATCCTGCAAAGCCTGGCTGGCGATCAGGTGTTCTACCACGCGGGTATGACCGCTACTGGTGTAAGCCTGGCTCAGCACATGCAGATAAGTTGCCTTGATTGCCTGTTGCTCAGGCAGCTTGAACAAATGCTGGTAGCGTTGTAGCAAAGCTTGTTCCAGCTCAGGCAGAGCATACTGACCCAGGTTGTTTTTCCATAGCAGTTCGCCCAAGGCGCGGGCACGCCGTACGCAACTATCCAGTTCGCCCGCTGCCAACACACGGTCTGTGGATTTTTGTATGAACTTGGCGAGCTTGAGGGGGCGTTCAGCGGTAGGCATATTTTTTCAAAATCCAGGCGATACATGCCCAATACAATACATAATTAATGCAAAAAGCAATGACCGCACCCTGCAAGCCAAATGCTGGTGTTAGCAGATAAGTCAGGGCTACCAGCGACAGGCTGAAGACTATCTCAGTAATCACGTACGGTTTCGTGAGCGCCCGGCCCAGCATGACAAAGCCTAGCACCCAACTGCCTATCTTGATAAAGTCGCCCACCAGTTGCCAGGCCAGAAGCTGCAACATGGGGCGAAATTCTTCTGTGAATACCAGCCACAACATGAGGTCGCGCAAGAGATAGACCATGACGGCACCCAGTGCAGTCAAAGGTAAAACGAAGCGATATACGCGGGCGATTTCTTTTTTCAGTTCTGCGGCTGCCTTGATTTCTGCCAGGCGCGGCAGGTAATACACCGTCAGCGTGGTAGTGATCAGCATGAGGTAAATATCACTGATGCGTGTCACCGCCTGCCAATAACCAGCCTCTTGCCAGCCAAAGTCTTGCACCAGATGATTGCGTATCAGCATCTGGCTCAGCGGCACGACCGTGGCCGTGACTATTGCCATCAACGCATACGCGCCCAGTTTGCGCAGCATGGCACGATCGGCACTGGCAAACAACATGCCAAAGCTAAACCATGTGCTGCGCAGACATAGCGCGAGTGTGATGATGGCCACGAAAGATTGATTTACCGCCAGCGCCACCAGTGCGCCATACAGGCCCCAGACGCTGGCCAGCAACCAGGTCGCCAGCAGGGTGACTATGCTGGTCGCAATATTGGCAGCTACATAAGCGGCAACCGCTTTTTTTCCATTCAGGATAGCCAGCAGCAAGGTATTCAACACAAACAGTACCAGGCTGGCTGCCAGCCATAAAAACACACTGCCATACTGCGCATCTTTTAATAGCAGCACCGCCAGTTGCTGGTGAAATACGGCAATGACAGCCGAAGCGGCCAGTGAGCAGTAAAGCGAGATACGTGCTGCGCTGGCCCAGACCTTTTGCTGAGCAATGACGTCATCGCCATGCTCAGCCGTGTACTTGGTCACACCTGTGGAAATCGCACCACTGGCAAATGACAAAATCATGGTCACAGCATTCTGGAATTGCCCTATGACTGCATAGCCACCTGGACCCACATACACTGCCAGCAATTTATTGAGGCCCAGCATGGTCAGCATTCTGACCATGACTGCAATTGCATTTAACAGGCTGGTGCGTACCAGTGTCATTGTCAAGAAACTGAGGCAGCTTGCAGGACGAAATCGCGCACGGCAGCGATGACACGGCTGACATCTTCTGTTGCAATATAAGGGTCGAGCGGCAGGCTCAGTTCTTCTGCATGGATTTGTTCAGATAGCGGGAAGCTGCCCACACCCAGTTGCAATTCAGCATAAGCCGGTTGCAGGTGCGGCGGGATAGGGTAATGCACCAGGCTGCCTATGCCAGCGTCTTGCAAGTGTTTTTGCAGTGCATCACGCTTGGCATGGCGCACAGCATAAATATGCCAGACTGGCTCAGACCATTCTGGCACAAAGGGAATGACCAGGCCAGGCAAGTCTTTCAAGCCTTCATGATATTGCTGCGCCAGTGCACGACGCTGCACATTCCAGTCATCGAGTCTGCTCAGTTTTACCCTTAACAGCGCAGCCTGTAATTCATCAAGGCGCGAGTTATAGCCCTTGACTTCATTGTGGTATTTGATTTGCGAACCATAATTGCGCAAGACTTTTAATTGCTTGGCCAGTTCTGCATCATTGGTGGTGACGCCGCCCGCATCGCCCAGGGCACCGAGGTTCTTGCCGGGATAAAAACTGTGGGCAGCGGCATCACCCAGGCCGCCAGAGACACGCCCTTTATATGTTGCGCCATGCGACTGTGCTGCATCTTCTATGACTTTCAAGCCATGCTCACGTGCGATGGCGATAATCGGGTCCATATCCGCCAACTGCCCATACAGATGTACGACCATGATGGCCTTGGTTTTTGGAGTAATAGCCGCCGCGATTTTTGCAGGATCGATATTGTAAGTAGGCAGATCCGGTTCCACCGCAACCGGCGTCGCACCCGCATACGACACCGCCAGCCAACTGGCGATGTAAGTATTGGAAGGCACGATGACTTCATCACCTTCGCCTATGCCATAGGCACGCAAGATCAGGTGCAGGGCATCCATGCCATTGCCGACACCAACGCAATGCTGGCTGCCGCAATAAGCCGCATACTCAGCTTCAAACGCGTCCAGTTGCTTGCCCTGGATAAACCAGCCGCTATCCAATACTTCATTAAAAGCCTGATTCAACTCCGCACGCAAATCCTGATGCTGAGGCTTGAGTTCCAGATAAGGTATAGGTTTCATATTATCCATTCGTCTAAAGAATGAAGACTACTGAGTGAACTCATATAGATTTTCTCTTGATTCTCTGTGGTGAAGCAAGGAATTCAAGCGACATGTCGCTTGCTTGCGCAACGATAAACTTTTGCAAAAGTTTATTCCTTCCTCTGTGCCTCTGTGGTGAGAGGTTTTTTTGTGGTTTACTAATTCAAGTGGTTTCTATGAACTTCAAAAACTCATCATACTTGCGCAAATAATCTGCCTCGTCATAGTGCTGGTCAGCAAACACCAGCAAGACGCAATCTTCGGTGAAATTTTTCATTTCATGCCAGATGCCAGTGCCTATGTAGACACCCTTTGCCGGGGAATCGAGTTCCAGTTCTAAGCGTTCCTTGCCGTCATCAAACACCATGGTACAGGAACCGCGCACGGCGACTGCCACCTGCTGCAAAGTCTTGTGCGCATGAAATCCGCGCTCTACACCTTCAAGTGTGCCGAAAATATAGTAGACCCTGGCAATGGGAAAAGGGATGTCCTGGTTGGCCTCGACGGCAACCAGGCTGCCGCGCTCATCACCGAGCACGCGCATAGGTATCATTTGCAGTTTCACGTGGTCTGACCTTGAGCTTGAGTTGTTGTGTGGGGTGATGCAAAAGCAGGCGCTTGCACGCTTTGCATGCACGCATCCAGGGGGATGCGCCAGTCCGGTATGGACAATCCAAAAGCAGCCTGCAATTTCCCAGTACTCAATAAAGAGTTGTGAGGGCGGCGCGCTGGCACAGGATATTCACTGGCTGGTATGCCGCTGATCTGCGGTGCAAACTTGCCGAGTTTGTTTTGCTGGTCTGCCAGTTCTATGATGGCGGTAGCAAAGTCAAACCAGTTGGTCGCGCCTGTGACACTCAGATGATAGACGCCACCCAATTCCTGCCACCAGCTCATCGCATCTTTGGATTGCTGCAATTGTGCCAGTATCTCGCAAGTAGTTGTAGCCAGCCAGTCAGCCGAATTGGGTGTACCCCACTGGTCATTGACGACACGCAATTGATCGCGTTCACGCGCCAGCTTCAACATGGTCAGGAAAAAATTCTTGCCAAAGTTTGAATACACCCAACTGGTACGCAAGATCAGATGCTGGCAGCCACTGGCGATAATGGCCTCTTCACCTGCCAGTTTGGTCCAGCCATACAAATTCAGAGGTGCTGTGGCATCGTTTTCTACATAAGGCAACCAGTTACCTTCAGCATCTTTTTTGTCACCAGCAAAAACATAATCCGTTGAATAATGGATCAGGCCTGCGCCGAGCTTGCGCGCTTCTTCTGCCAGGATGGCAGGGGCCAGGGTATTAATGGCATGGACTGTGTCTTCGTCGCTCTCAGCCAAATCTACCGCTGTATAAGCAGCAGGATTGATGATCAGGTCAGGCTTGAAGTCAGTGATGCACTGGCGCAATTGTGTGGCATTGCTCAAATCCAGTTCTGCTCTTTGCGGCGCATGCACTATTGCTGTTGCAGGCAAGCGTGGCAAGAGAGCATGGCCCAATTGCCCACTCGTGCCTGTCAATAATATCCTCATGCAAAGACCTCGGCATCTGCCAGGGGTTTGCCCAACTGGTCTTTGCCAGATAACAGTGGGGCATCCTGCAAGGGCCAGTTGATGTCCAGTACAGGGTCGTTCCACAGCAGGCAGCGCTCATGTTCAGGTGCCCAGTAATCGGTGGTCTTGTACAAAAATTCTGCGCTATCACTGGTGACCAGGAAACCATGAGCAAAGCCCGCCGGTATCCATAACTGGCGCTTGTTTTCTCCAGACAGGATGACAGCCTCTGACTTGCCAAAAGTCGGCGAAGACTTGCGCATGTCAACGACTACATCAAAGACTTCACCGGCAATGACACGCACCAGTTTGCCCTGGCTTTGCTGTATCTGGTAATGCAGTCCGCGCAAGACGTTCCTGGCCGATTTGGAATGATTGTCTTGCACAAAATTGACATCCAAGCCAGTGAGTTCAGCAAAAGTGCGGGCGTTGAAGCTTTCATAGAAAAAGCCACGGTCATCGCCAAAGACACGGGGTTCCAGTATCAGAACGCCGGGCAGGCTGGTCTCTACCACTTTCATCGTAAAACTTTCATCTATCAATACGCTTTCTTGTCCAATAATTTCAACAGATACTGGCCATACTCATTTTTCTTCAGCGGTTGCGCGAGTTTTTCGAGGTCGGCGTCACTGATGTAATGGCGGCGGTAGGCAATTTCTTCTGGGCAGGCAACTTTCAGGCCTTGACGTTTTTCTATGGTGGCGATGAATTGCCCGGCTTCCAGCAGTGATTCATGGGTGCCAGTATCCAGCCAGGCCATGCCCCTGCCCATCAGCTCTACATTCAGGATGCCGTGCTTCAGGTATTCATTGTTGACATCTGTGATTTCCAGTTCGCCACGTGCAGACGGCTTGATACTGGCAGCGATATCACAGACCTGGTTGTCATAGAAATACAGGCCAGTGACGGCGTAATTGGATTTTGGATGTTTCGGTTTCTCTTCTATGCTGATGGCCTGGCGTTGCTCATTGAATTCAACAACACCATAGCGCTCAGGATCTTGCACATGGTAGGCAAACACGGTTGCACCGCTTTGTTGCGCATCAGCCTGGCGCAATTGCGGTTCAAAATCATGGCCATAATAAATATTGTCACCCAGGATAAGGGCGGTATTGGCATTGCCGACAAAATCCTTGCCTATGATAAAGGCTTGCGCCAATCCATCAGGTGAAGGCTGGACTGCATAACTCAGTTGTATGCCCCATTGATTGCCATTGCCCAGCAACTCGGCAAAGCGCGGCGTATCCTGTGGCGTGGAAATGATGAGGATGTCACGTATCCCCGCCAGCATCAACGATGTCAGCGGGTAATAAATCATGGGCTTGTCATACACCGGCAGCAACTGCTTGGAAATGGCCTGGGTCACCGGATACAGACGCGTGCCTGAACCACCCGCCAGGATGATGCCCTTGCGTGCAGACGTATTGGCCATACTATTATTCACATCGCTACCACCACTCATACCACGTCCCCATCTTCATCATCTTCATATTGCAAAGCGACCCAATTCAGGTAATCGCCTGACTGTACCTGCCTGGTCCAGTCATCATTGGCGAGATACCATTCCACGGTTTTTTTAAGGCCGGTAGTGAAAGTCTCTTCTGGTTTCCAGCCCAGTTCTTTTTCTATTTTCCTGGCATCGATCGCATAACGGCGGTCATGCCCGGGTCTGTCAGTGACGTGTTTGATCTGGTCTTTGTAACTGCCTTCTGCCTTGGGTTGCAACTCGTCCAGCAATGCACACAGGGTATGTACCACACTTAAATTGGTTTGCTCATTCCAGCCACCGACGTTATAGGTTTCACCGGGTTTGCCAGCTTCCAGTACCCGGCGGATTGCCGCGCAATGGTCTTTCACGTACAGCCAGTCACGCACCTGCAAGCCATCGCCATAAACTGGCAAGTCTTTGCCGGCACGGGCATTGGCGATCATCAGCGGGATCAATTTTTCAGGGAAATGGTAGGGGCCGTAATTGTTTGAGCAATTGGTCGTCAGTACCGGTAAACCATAAGTATGGTGATATGCACGCACCAGATGATCGGATGCAGCCTTGGTCGCAGAGTAAGGGCTGTTCGGTGCATAGGCCGTGGTTTCGGTGAACGCGGCATCGTCTGCCGCCAGGGTGCCATACACTTCGTCCGTGGAAATATGCAGGAAGCGGAAGTTGGCCTTGTCTTCGCCTTCCAGGCTTTGCCAGTAAGTGCGCGCCGCCTCCAGCAGGTTGAAGGTACCATTTACATTGGTCGTGACAAAGGCGGCCGGACCAAGGATGGAGCGGTCTACATGGCTTTCTGCTGCGAAATGGACGATCGCTCTTGGTTGATATTCGAAAAACAAGCCGCACAGATGTGCGCTGTCTATGATGTCACCTTTGACAAACACATGACGCGCATCATTGTTGAGACTGGTCAGATTGTTCAAATTACCAGCGTAGGTCAGTTTGTCGTAATTGAGGACAGACTCATCCGACTGGGCCAGCCAGTCCAGAACAAAATTGGCACCGATGAAACCCGCACCTCCCGTGACAAAAATCATGCCTCACTCCTCTAATAATCGCTGAAATCTGCTGAATTGCTTGCAACAGGCGATTTTACTTGAGATGAGGCTGTTTTCGTTGAAGGGGACTACTAATCTATGCGTTTATTTAATATGTTTTGGCAATTGTTTTATAGAAGTAGCAGACGGCAAAGCTGCTGGCGAGTTTATAAACTTGCCACTATTGAAATGCTGGTATGCCGTATCAGCTATGAAGCAAGAGGATTTGTCTGGGACAGGCAGATCCAGGCGACAGTGGCGACGGTGTAGGCCAGCAAGAGCAGGGAGATGAGTGAGAGTTTCATGCTTATACCTCCAATGAAGATATTTCTTACTCATCATTTTAGGATGCGCCGCAGCATATTCCAGTAATGAATTGTTCTTACTTTGTTACGAAATGTGTTTATTTGTACATCAAATGTAGCTTGAGATAGAGTTTGAGAGAGCTTGCATAGGGCTGGATAACCCCAATGTTGGAGCAGGTCGGGGCAAATAAGAGAAGTTCAGGAAAATTTCAAGATAAAGCCTTGAAATCGTAAGGGTATATCCCCAAATGCAGGGGTAATGTATGTTTTTGATCGGGAGAGTAAGTATGCAAGAGCAAGAAAACCAGCAAGCGGAAAAGGTAGAAATAAAAGAAGCCGCGCCGGAAGTTCAATTGGATGGTGTTGTTCAAGGTGAAACAGTGCAGACATCTGCACCAGAAGCTGCCCAGGCTGCAGCACCTGCACAAGATACTGCCGAGCAAGTGATTGCCAAGCTCGAAGCGAAAGTGCAAGAGTTGCAAGATTCTTTCATGCGTGCCAAGGCTGAGGGTGAAAACATCCGCCGCCGCGCTCAGGAAGATATCAGCAAGGCACACAAGTTTGCGATTGAAGGCTTTGCCGAAGCCATGGTGCCAGTCAAGGACAGCCTGGAAATGGCCCTGAAGATTGATACACCATCCATAGAAGCGCTGAAAGAAGGCGTGGAAATGACATTGAAGCAACTTAGTGCTGCTTTTGAAAAGAATCGTTTGAATGAAGTCAGTCCTGTGCAAGGCGACAAGCTTGATCCCATGAAGCATCAGGCCATCTCCATGGTGCCTGCTGAGCAAGAGGCCAATACAGTCGTGACTGTATTGCAAAAAGGTTATACCATTGCCGACCGTTTATTGCGTCCGGCTTTAGTGACAGTAGCGCAAGGAAAGTAAGAAAAACGTAAAAAAACACGCAAAAATGGCTTGAAAAGCGTGTTTTTTACCATATATCCGAAACAGACGAATCAGATTCTGCTAATTCAAAAATAAAGCAGACTGATTCACCAACATTGACAAAAAAATCTACATTCTGAGGGAATTATCATGGGAAAAATGATTGGTATTGATTTGGGTACAACCAATTCTTGCGTTGCTATCATGGAAGGCGGCCAGCCAAAAGTGATCGAAAATGCAGAAGGTGCGCGTACTACGCCTTCCATCATTGCGTATCAAGAAGACGGCGAAATCCTGGTTGGCGCATCCGCCAAACGCCAGGCTGTTACAAATCCCAAGAACACACTGTTCGCGGTAAAACGCTTGATCGGTCGCAAGTTCGAAGAAAAAGAAGTGCAAAAAGACATCGGTCTGATGCCTTACACCATTTCCAAAGCAGACAATGGCGATGCATGGGTATCCGTGCGCGACAAGCGTCTGGCTCCACCGCAAATTTCTGCTGAAGTTTTGCGCAAAATGAAAAAAACTGCTGAGGACTACCTCGGTGAAGAAGTGACAGAGGCAGTCATCACTGTTCCTGCTTACTTTAACGATGCACAACGTCAGGCAACCAAAGATGCGGGCCGTATCGCCGGTCTGGATGTCAAACGTATCATCAATGAGCCAACAGCTGCTGCGCTGGCCTTTGGTCTGGACAAAAAAGAAAAAGGCGATCGCAAGATTGCTGTGTATGACCTGGGTGGCGGTACTTTCGACGTTTCCATCATTGAAATCGCTGACGTAGATGGCGAAATGCAATTCGAAGTATTGTCGACAAACGGCGATACTTTCCTCGGCGGTGAAGATTTCGATCAACGCATCATCGATTACATCATTGATGAATTCAAAAAGATCAATGGCCTGGACCTGTCCAAAGATCCTATCGCTTTGCAACGTATCAAGGCTTCTGCCGAACGTGCAAAAATCGAATTGTCGAGCTCGCAACAAACCGAGATCAACGAGCCTTACATCGCCATGGCAAACGGCGCACCTGTGCATTTGAACCTGAAAATCACACGTGCCAAGCTGGAAGCCCTGGTAGAAGAACTGATCCAGAAAACCATCGATCCTTGCCGCATGGCGATCAAGGATGCAGGCGTGAAAACCACAGACATCGATGACATCATCCTCGTCGGTGGTATGACACGTATGCCTAAGGTGCAGGAAATTGTCAAAGAATTCTTCGGCAAAGAACCACGTAAAGACGTGAACCCTGATGAAGCCGTTGCCGTTGGTGCAGCGATTCAAGGTTCCGTTTTGTCTGGTGACCGTAAAGATCTGTTGTTGCTGGACGTGACACCTTTGTCCCTGGGTATCGAAACCTTGGGCGGCGTCATGACCAAGATGATCCAGAAGAACACGACTATCCCGACCAAGTTCAGCCAGGTATTCTCTACTGCAGACGACAACCAGCCTGCGGTAACCATCAAGGTGTACCAGGGTGAACGTGAAATCGCTGCCGGCAATAAAGGCCTGGGCGAATTCAACCTGGAAGGTATTCCACCATCAGCCCGTGGCACGCCACAGATTGAAGTGACTTTTGATATCGACGCTAATGGTATTTTGCACGTAGGTGCAAAAGACAAAGCCACAGGCAAGGAAAACAAGATCACCATCAAGGCAAACTCTGGTTTGACCGAAGATGAAATCCAGAAAATGGTGAAAGACGCTGAACTGAACGCGGAAGAAGACAAAAAGGTCAAGGAATTGGCTGAGTCCCGCAATCAGGGCGACGCTTTGGTGCACTCCACCAAAAAAGCGCTGGCTGAACATGGCGAGAAACTGGAAGCTGGCGAAAAAGAGAAAATCGAAGCCGCCATCAAGGAACTGGAAGATGTATTGAAATCCGGTGACAAGGCTGAGATCGATACCAAGCTGGGCGCATTGTCCACAGCATCTCAAAAGCTGGGTGAAAAAGTCTACGCCGACATGCAGGCACAACAGGCTGCTGCAGGCGCAGCTGCTGGTGGTGCAGGCGCTGCCGGTGCAGATGCCAAACCTAAAGATGATGATGTAGTTGACGCTGACTTCAAAGAAGTCAAAGACAGCAAGTAATACTAGTGTGACGGGCTTGCCCGTCATGACGCGCCGGGTGGCTCGCTTTGCGGTGCCTGCCCGGCGTTTGCGCTTAAGTTTGATGCTTAAGTCCTAGACTTAAGTTCAAGAACAATACTGAGGTTAACAAGAGATGGCGAAGCGTGATTTTTACGAGATTCTTGGGCTAGGCAAAAACGCCACCGAAGACGAAATCAAAAAGGCCTATCGCAAAATGGCGATGAAGTACCATCCGGACCGCAATCCGGATAACAAGGTCGCGGAAGAAAAATTCAAGGAAGCCAAAGAGGCTTACGAGATGCTTTCCGACAGCCAGAAGCGCGATGCCTATGACCGTTACGGTCACGCCGGTGTCGACCCGAATATGGGTGGCGGCGGTGGTGGCGGTGCAGGTGGTTTTGCTGACGCCTTTGGCGATATTTTTGGTGATATTTTTGGCGGTGGCCGTCGCAATGCAGGCCCGCAAATATATCGCGGTGCCGACTTGCGCTATAACCTGGAAATCTCGCTGGAACAGGCGGCCAACGGTTTTGATACCACCATCCGCGTACCTAGCTGGGACTCTTGCGATACCTGTCACGGCTCCGGTGCCAAACCCGGCACTTCGCCAGTCACCTGTACTACTTGCGGTGGCCATGGCCAGGTGCGCATGCAGCAAGGTTTGTTCAGCATACAGCAGGCTTGTCCTAAATGTCATGGCACAGGCAAGATGATTCCCGACCCATGCCCGACCTGTTCTGGCGTTGGCCGCATCAAACGTAACAAGACACTGGAAGTCAAAATCCCTGCCGGTATTGATGACGGCATGCGCATCCGTTCATCTGGAAATGGTGAACCAGGCGTGAATGGCGGCCCGCCAGGTGACTTGTATGTGGAAATCCATATCAAGCAGCATCCGGTATTCCAGCGTGATGGTGATGACCTGCATTGCGAAATCCCGATTTCCTTTGTCAAGGCAGCACTGGGTGGCGACATCGAAGTGCCAACCCTGAGTGGCAAGGCTTCTTTCACCGTGCCTGAAGGTACGCAATCCGGCAAGACTTTCCGCCTGCGCAGCAAGGGCGTGAAGGGTGTGCGTTCTGGTTATGCGGGTGATTTGTTCTGTCATGTTGTCATCGAAACACCGGTGAAGCTGACAGAAAAGCAAAAAGAACTTTTGCGTGATTTTGAAAAGCTGACCGTAGAAGGTGGCCCCAAGCACAATCCGCAAAGCAAAACCTGGATGGACAAGGTCAAGAAGTTCTTCGAATAGATCTGATCAGCACCAATAGTTTTGTAAAAAGACCTGCAAAACATTCCAAAAGCCTGCCCAAAACTTGTTTTAGGCAGGCTTTTTGTTGCTGGCACACCGCGAAACCATTTCTTGCATATCAGTGCAGCAATTCTGCCTGTCACTGATATGGCATTCTGCTACTATGATAAGAGCAGAATACTGTTGCTCCTGAGTTAAAAAATAAACCAGAGACTAACCAGAGGCCAGCAGCAAAAAATAAAAAAACAGTTCATTCAAACCTGTTTTCAGGACTCATACCGCCTTGATGGATAAATCATATATAGGCTTGTCATCCAGATATCCCAAGCTTTTTGCTCTGGGTGTAGCTCTGATTGTGTTCCTAGGTTTGTGGGCCATCGACAATAATGAGCGCGAACTGGCCATCCAGAAGCAAAAAGTCGACATCATAGAAAAACTGGTGGTCTTGCGTACCAAGCTGGGTACTGGCATGACTTCAAATATTTCTGCCGCCCGCGTACTGGCTGTCACCTTCGCCACCAAGCCGGATTTATCTGAGCAGGAA
Organism: Undibacterium sp. Ji83W; assembly: GCF_049340385.1. Lineage (NCBI taxonomy): Bacteria > Pseudomonadati > Pseudomonadota > Betaproteobacteria > Burkholderiales > Oxalobacteraceae > Undibacterium > Undibacterium sp. Ji83W. The sequence continues at coordinate 132,011 of NZ_JBMPOZ010000013.1, forward strand.
TTCAAAGTGCTGGCGGCTGAAGTGGCCAGCGCCAATCCCAGTATCCGCAATCTGGTGCTCGTCAAAGGCACGGTAGCCAGCTATGTCTACCCTTATAAAGGGAATGAAAAAATCCTCGGTGCCGATTATCGCCAGTTACCCAAGCAATGGCCAGTTTATCAACGCATGATAGAAGAGCACACCATACAAATTGCCGGGCCACTGACTCTGGTGCAGGGAGGGGTCGGACTGGTGGTGCGCATCCCAGTCTATCAACATGAAAACCGCGATGAATTCCTTGGTTCGATTGCAATGGTGGTCAATTATGATCAGTTGCTGGAACAGGCCGGCGTCGCCCAGATGCAAAATGAAATCAACCTGTCCATACGTGGCCGTGATGCCAAGGGCAGCAAAGGAGAAGTGTTTCTGGGTGACGGCAGTTTGTTTACTGGCGATGCGGTCAGGCAGAGCATCATACTGCCAGGCGGTAGCTGGGAGCTGGCCGCATTGCCGCATGGCGGCTGGCAGGGCACCACCCGATTATCGAGATTCATCGAAGTTTTTGGTCTCATCGTCTGCCTGATGGCCTGGATGCTCAGCTATCAATCGACCATCAAACGCCGGCAGCGTGAACTGAATGCAGAAGAATTGCGCGAAAGCGAAGCTCTGCTGCGTTTGCGCAATGAAGCCCTGAGCGCTACTTCACAAGGCGTGATGATCGCTACCAGCGATGGCCACATCAACTATGTCAACCAGGCCGCCTGCCATTTGAGTGGGTATCCACAAGATGCCTTGCATGAAAAAAAACTCGGTGATTTATTTGCGCCTGCCGTTGCCAGCATGTTGGCGCAGCATAATGAAGAGCAGAAACCACTGACACTGGAATACAGCAGGCCGGGTGAAAATGGGCAGTTACTGTGGCTGGAGTTATTGCTCACTCCCGTCTACGACCAGCAAGCCAAATTACAGCAATACGTTGCCTTGTTGCGCGACATCACCGACAAAAAACTGGCTGACAAAGAGCTGGAAATCGCTGCCATGGCCTTTGAAACTGAAGAAGGCATCCTGATCACCGATGCCAATCTCATTATCTTGCGCGTCAACAAGGCGTTTACCCGCATCACTGGTTACGAAGCCAGCGAAGCGATAGGGCAGGGTACGCGATTGATGCAATCTGGTCGCCATGATGAGTCTTTCTACAGCCAGATGTGGGAGGAAATACGCCGCAATCATCGCTGGCAAGGTGAATTGTGGAACCGTCGCAAGAATGGTGAAATCTACTCGGAAAGATTGGTGATTTCTGCCGTGCTGGATGAAGATGGCAAGGTCAGTAATTATGTCGGCTCTTTCAATGACATTACCGAGCATAAAGTATCAGAAGAAAAAATTCATCAACTGGCTTTTTTTGATCCGCTCACCAGTTTGCCGAATCGCCGTCTTTTGCTGGACAGGCTGGCGCGCGCCTTGTCGCTGAGCCGCAGGCATCTGCGTTATGGTGCGATTTTGATGATAGACCTGGATAACTTCAAAACCCTGAATGATACCCAGGGTCACAATATGGGCGACTTGCTGTTGACCCAGATAGGCAAGCGCATCCATGCCTGCGTAAGAGCCGATGATACGGTCTCGCGCACTGGTGGCGACGAATTTGTGGTCTTGCTCGAAGGCCTGCATGAAGAGCTGCAATATGCCGCCAGCCTGGCTGAAACCGTCGCAGAAAAAATCCGCCTGACCCTGAGCCAGACCATTAATCTTGGTCATATCGATTATGAAAGTTCAGGCAGCATAGGTATCACCATGTTTGGGGCCGAGGCGGTCGGTATTGATGAATTATTGCGCCGTGCCGACATGGCCATGTACCAGGCCAAGGCATTGGGTAAAAACAGTGTGCGTTTCTTTGACCCCAGCATGCAGGCAGCGCTGGAGTTCCGCACCGCAATGGAAACCGACTTGCGTCATGCTCTCATGCATGATCAGTTTGTCTTGCATTATCAACTGCAAGTCAGCGCCCTGGGCGACCCAATTGGTGCGGAAGTTTTATTGCGCTGGCACCACCCCAACCGCGGACTGGTATCTCCTTTGGACTTTATTCCGCTGGCAGAAGAAACTGGTCTTATTTTACCGATAGGGCTATGGGTGCTGGAAACCGCCTGCAAGCAAATCGCCATCTGGGCTGACGACCCGGTCAAATCCGGCATGCAACTGGCGGTGAATGTCAGCGCGCGCCAGTTCCGTCATCCGGGTTTTGTGGATGATGTGAAACGCATTTTGCATGAGACTAATACCAACCCGGTTTTGTTGAAACTGGAACTGACTGAAAGCGTGGTGCTCGAAGACGTCACCATCGTCATAGAAAAAATGCATGCCATCAAAAAACTGGGTGTGGGATTTTCCATGGATGATTTTGGCACTGGCTATTCATCTCTTTCTTACCTGCAACGTTTGCCGCTAACACAGCTCAAGATAGACCGCAGTTTTGTGCACAACCTGCCGGATGATGTGAATAATGCGAACATCGTCCGCACCATCATCAGCCTGGGTGCCAGCCTGGATTTGAATGTCATTGCCGAAGGTGTGGAAACCGAACAGCAGAGAGAATTTTTACTGCAAGCCGGTTGCCAGGCCTATCAAGGCTATCTGTTCTGCAAGCCTATTCCCATAGATGAATTTGATCGCTTTATCAGCAGCCGCCACATGCTACAAAAAGCCGACAGCCCAAAAGTTGAAATTCAGGTAAGCTAGAGTCGCGATTATCGTATCCCAAAGCGATGGCGAGTAGTTTACAAGTGGTATTAAAATAAAGGGGAGACAAATGCGATTGAACAAAACAGTAATGCGCCTGGCAGGTCTGGCGCTGGCTATGTGTATAAGTGTACAGGCTGGTGCCACAGAAGTTGCTGGTGTTAAATTTGATGAAAGCGTACAAGTAGGCGGCACAGAGCTCAAGCTCAATGGCGCAGGCATACGCTACAAGGCCATTTTCAAAGTCTATGCAGCGGGACTGTATTTGAAAGAGAAAAAGACCACAGTACCAGAAGTACTGGCATCAGCCGGGCCACGCCGTGTGACTATCGTCATGTTGCGCGACCTCAGCAATGAAGAATTCGGTCGTGGCTTCATGTCCGGCATTCAACAAAATACCGACAAGGCAGAAAAGTCCAAAATGACTTCGCAATTCATCCGTTTCGGTGAATTGTTTGCCTCCGTGCCTGAACTCAAAAAAGGTGATGTCATGACCAATGACTGGATACCTGGTGTAGGCACCGTCGTTTCACTGAATGGCAAGAAAATGGGCGATCCTTATCCGGACCTCGGTTTCTACAATGCCTTGCTGCGTATCTGGCTGGGAGAATCCCCGGTAGATCGCAGCCTCAAGAAAGCCATGCTGGCTGAAGAAGATACACGCGGTCGTTGATTTGTCAGCTTCGGTAAAAAAGAAAAGCGCAGGGATGCGAGTCCTTGCGTTTTTTTACGCCTGTACCACTCGTTTGCTTCATTGTCATGGAGTGCTTGAACAACTACTCCGGTTTTAAAACGTTCCAGGAATATTTATGTCCAAGATATCAATTGCAGTTGCCGAACCATGTCACAATATTAATGCTGTTAAGTTAATAAGGGAAGTGACAGGTATTGCTTTAATATCGATAGAGAAAAAGCTTGCTACTGGTAAAGCAGGCTCATTCTATATAGCAGAATTATTTTTAAATGATCATGTGGAGATAGATCGAAATATCAGGCTGCTGATTAATGGGCTTGAAAAACTTGGTTTGCCCATCTTCGTTGCTGAGATAGCTTATGACGAGTCATGGGGAAATATAGCAAATTTGGATGATGTCAGGATAAGCGCAGACGACTTGATAGCTGAGTTGGATAATGCAAAGGGGCAATTCTCATAATTTTTTCTGCTGCCGTCTCAGGTATTCAGCCCATGTAGGTACGATTAGTGAAACGTAATCGTACGCATGATGAGCCGCAAATAACAAATGGTCTCAGCTTCTCCCTGACCGCTCTTTATCCATCCCAAAATGAGCTGCGTGAATATCTGATGCTATCTTTAATTCATTATGACGGGTAATGGTTAGCCATGCGTACGATTACGTAAGCACTAATCGTAGCTAGAGGAAAAATGTGCTGACGATAACGTAGGAATTTTCCAGCCGTATCGCTCAGGTACGTATGTTATGGAAGAAGGCGCTGTTTTTTGGGTTCACTATGTATAAACATCAGAGACAATGAACTGCTTAAGTATGTTGCAGTGTAAGACCTGATCCAAGTTTTCCAGATAAAGACTATCAAAAAATGGCATACAACATATTTATTTTTGGTGATTCTCCATCTGATGAACCAATACTTGATTTTTTCTTAGGAACAGCAGGGACTATTGATATTTACTGGGAATCTGTCGGGCGCAAATTAAATTTACCAATTATTTCTACATTGACAGAAAACGCAGATTTTGAACAAGGATTGATACTCTCTTCTGATAATTTAGTTCTTTTTAGAAATGAAGTAGAGCAATTAGAAAAATATTGGACTGATGGCGACCCCAGAGTAGGTGTACCTGAAGATTTTTTTCAGCGCATAAATGAACTGATGGATGGAATAAGCTATGCAATTGATAATGGATTGGAACTAATGATAGCTTAGGCTCAGGTAGGTGCAGACCTATGCATTTTTAATTGTTCACTCCTGTAAAAATTACATGATTCTTTTGCGCAGAAATACCGGGAAGCGGGTATTTTCATAGCGCATATCAAGTATTCAAACCTGCTTATTTCTCAGTCGCTATATATAAGTGTATATTACGGTCTTTATTCTACTTATCTCCCTCTCTCCTGGATATCGTATGCAAATCAAGACTCTTGGCAAACTTATTGCCAGTATTGCTCTCTGCACAATCTCAGCTTCAAGCCTTGCCGCAGAAGTGACAGTCTCTGCCGCTGCCAGCCTGACCAATGCCTTCAAGGAAATCGCGCAAAATTATCAGACACAATATCCTGAAGCCAAGGTGTCGCTGAACTTTGGTGCGTCCGGTGCGCTGCTGCAGCAAATTGCCAAAGGTGCACCAGTGGATGTATTTGCCTCGGCAGATCAGGAAAGCATGGATGAAGCACAAAAGCAGGGCCTGGTCGTCGCTGCAGACCGCCGTGATTTCGTTAAAAATACCCTGGTGCTGATTGCGCCGGTAGACAGCATCTTGTCCATCAAGCGTCTGGAAGATTTGAACCAGGCTGGCGTCAAGCGCATTGCCATCGGCAACCCTGCCAGCGTACCAGTCGGGCGTTATACCCAGCATGCACTGACGGCAGCCAAGCTCTGGCCTGCGCTGGAAGCCAAAGCCATCTATACCCAGAATGTGCGCCAGTCGCTGGACTATGTTGCCCGTGGCGAAGTAGAGAGTGGCTTTGTATATGCCACCGATGCTGCCATCATGAAAGACAAGGTCAAAGTCGTCATGGACGTAGCGCTGGACATGCCTATCACTTACCCCGTCGCCAAGATCAAGGCGAGCACTAATGCTGAAGAAGCCAAACGCTTTATCGCCTTTCTGTTCTTGCCGCAAAGTCAGGCTATCCTGACCAAGTACGGTTTCCAGAAGCCGTAAAAGCTTTTAAGGTCACAGATGAATCCGGCATGGACAGCCCTGCTATTGTCATTGAAAGTTGCGGGCTGGGCCACGCTGCTGAATTTGATTTTGGGTATAGGCGTGGGCTATTTGCTGGCCCGCAAGCGCTTCCCTGGCCGTGACTTGCTCGACACTCTATTGACCTTGCCCATGGTCATGCCACCGACTGTGCTGGGTTATTATTTGCTGGTCTTGCTGGGGCGACGTAGCGCACTCGGTGCGTGGCTGCAAGATCATTTTGGCTTCAGCTTCATTTTTACCTGGCAGGGTGCGGTCATTGCGGCGGCCATCGTTGCCTTTCCGCTGGTATTTAAACCAGCACGGGCGGCTTTTGAAGCGGTAGACGGTCAACTGGAGCAGGCGGCCAGGGTTTTGGGTGTTTCTGAAATGGCCGTTTTTTTTCGCGTGACTTTGCCGCTGGCATGGCGAGGTATCTTGGCGGGTGTCTTGCTGGCCTTTGCGCGCGCCCTCGGTGAGTTTGGTGCCACCCTGATGGTGGCTGGCAGCATACCAGGCAAGACCCAGACTTTGTCGATTGCCGTCTATGAGGCAGTGCAGGCAGGGCAGGACGATGTCGCCAATACCCTGGTCTTGCTGACTTCGGCAGTCTGTATTGCGGTGCTGCTGCTTGCTGGCAAGCTCGCACCTGGCCGCATAGCGAATCGCATGTGACGCCTTTGAATATGAGCAAATAAAATGCAATTTGACCTGCACATACACAAGACCCTGCGATCCGGCCAGCGCAGTTTCGAGCTTGATGTTGTCGTCCGCAGCGATAGCCAGCGCCTCGTCATACTCGGCCCATCTGGCGCGGGTAAAAGCCTGGTACTGAAGGCTATTGCTGGCTTGATGACACCCGATACTGGTTATATCCATGTGGCAGGCAATACCTTGTTTGACCATACTGCGCGTATCAACCTGCCGCCACAGCGCCGTCAGCTGGCTTACCTGTTCCAGGACTATGCCCTGTTCCCGCATCTGAACGTAGCGCAGAACATCGCCTTTGGTCTGGCCCATGGCTGGCGTAATCCATCCGCCAGAGTACAGGATGAAAAGGTCGATTACTGGCTCGAAGCCCTGCACATAAAAGCGCTGGCCAGGCAAATGCCGCATGAATTATCGGGTGGGCAAAAGCAGAGAACCGCGCTGGCACGCGCGCTGATTGCCGAGCCGCGTGCCTTATTGCTCGATGAACCTTTTGCTGCTCTCGATCAGCCCTTGCGCATCAGCATGCGCAAGGAACTCGACAGTCTGCAAAGACAATTGAATATCCCCATGATACTGATCACCCACGATGCAGAAGATGCCCAGGTGTTTGGTGAGCAAGTGCTGAACTTGCAGGATGGTAGACTCGTCGAAAGCACAAAATATGCAGCATGAAAGCTAATGAGGACTGCAGCAGATGAATGCAAAGAATAAAGAAATTACCCTGCAAGGCTCAGTCTGGATGACCGTCGATGGAGAAAATCTTGGCGGTCAAAGCCGCATCGCCCTGTTGGCCCAGCTTGCCGAAAGCGGTTCCATCACCCAGGCCGCCAAGGCCGTCAAGATGAGCTATAAAGCCGCCTGGGATGCTATCGACACCATGAACAATCTCGCGGGCGAACCCCTGGTGGAACGTCTGACAGGTGGCAAGGGTGGTGGTGGTACAAGGCTGACCAGGCGCGGTGAACAACTGGTCAGCAATTTCAGGATCATAGAAAAAGAACACCGCGACTTCATCGCCCAGCTAGACAGGCAAGCCGAGGGCATTGCCGACGATTTTCTATTGATCAGGAAAATGAATATGAAAACCAGTGCACGCAACCAGTTCCTCGGCAAGGTCAGCCAGGTCAAACCGGGTGCCATCAATGACGAAATAGAACTCGAAATAGTCGGCGGCCAAAAGATAGTCGCCATCATCACCCATGAGAGTACGCTGGAGCTGGGTTTGCAAATTGGCGCAGAAGCCTTTGCACTCATCAAAGCTTCTTCCATCATCCTCATGGAAGAAGACCGCAAAGCCAGGCTCTCAGCCCGCAACCAGCTCACAGGCAATATCAGCCGCATTTTGCCTGGTGCCGTCAATACTGAAGTGGTGGTCGAATTGCCAGGCGGCGCGACTCTGGCCGCGATCATCACCAATGAAAGCGCGACCAGCATGGGCCTGGTCGTAGGTGGTACGGTGACAGGATTGTTCAAGGCTTCCAGTGTGATACTGGGTGTGGCGGGTTGATAATCTATGCAAGAGGTGCCGGGCCTGGCACCTCAGTTCAACGAAACGTATGCGACTTCTTGGTACGTATGATTTGTCCTGAGTGAGCATTGACCACAATGGATTTCATCTCTGCGGTATAGCCATCATCCGATAAGGTCTTGATGAATGTCCAGATCAAGGCATCAAATTTCTCATTGTATTCAAGCCTGACAGTCATGTTTCTTTCAAACATGCCCTTCTTGAGGAGGCCACTATCTTCATCGTGTTCGATGATGTAAGCCATGTTTTTTTCGAGGAAACCTCTTTTGGCGATCAGCGGGATGAATTCTTTAAATGCATGGAACACTTGCTTGTCAGGTGAACTGGCATAAGCAGGAAGGTTGATTTCCCTGAGCACACTCGCATCAGAGCGGAGCCAGATTTCAGCAGGGAAAATGACTTTAGGCGTTCCAGGTAATTCAAAATCGAACTGCAATATATAGGCCGGAACTTTTACATGTTCGTTTTTAAAATCTGCTTCCAGCAACTGAGCATCGACAAATTTCAAATGAGCGTATTGTGTTTCACCCAGGCGGTTTTTAAGATGCCCGGTCAATCGCGCTACTACGGGCTGGGGGAGATCTGCCAGTGATTTTGTTTGTTTCGTTTGATAGCCACCGAACGAAACCAGACCATGTCCAGCTGATTCTGGAACAATTTCTGCAAACACAGGGCAAGCTTGTTGAATCAGAAAAAAGACAAGCAGCGAACGGGCTAAGTGAGTAATCATTCTGACTTGCGCGAGGGGGATCAACACCTGGGCGGTGTGTAAGCCGACAATAGTGAAACACAGATCAAGTTGATGCTGAATGTCAGGGATTTGTTATTGATCAGCTTGAGCAAGGACTTGTAGAATTTCATACGGATACAAATTGTTCAGGTAAATGGTGTGCTGGCTAAGTGCCATAAGTACTGTCGTTATTTTAGCATGCGTGAAAATCGCATTCTCAAAAGCAGGGCTCATTGAAACAAGTTTGGCCTTACTCTACCCTGAACCCCAAATCCCGATTACTCTTCGCCACATTCCCCGCAAAATCCGCCGCATGAATGCGCAAGACATAATTACCAGGCGCGAGTTTGCTGACATCCCAGCTGCCTTTTTTCGCAATACCATCCTTGACCGTATTGCTGGCCATGTACAAAAAACGGGTTTTCTTTGCACCATGCACCGTGATGCCGCTTTCTTCTGCATACAATAATTTGACCATTTCACGGTCAGGTGGCAGGGCGTTGAATTCCATGGTCATGCGCGGGTTTTCATAACCCGGCACAGGGCTGCCATCGGTGTACAGGAGTTGATAGCCCAGTTGGTACAGGCCCAAACGGCGGCGCTTGGCGTTGCCGTCGACCTGGTCATAGGCATCAACGACGATACCGTAGTCTTTGACCTGGCTGGACAAAAGCAGACGGCCTTTTTGTTTTTCTTTGATCTCCTTGCCACTGCCATCAACGATCGTGATGTCTTCTATTTGTGGTGCAACGGTATCGACCAGGCCAGGGAAGTTCAATTTCAAGGGGTTGATTTTCAAGCCAGCGTGATTGTGTTCCAGATGCACATGGAACATGCGATTGATGCTGCCCAGTGCTTCGCCAGTCTTGAAGCGGGTGCCGCGCCTGACACGCACTGCATAGGGTTTGCCATCTGCCAGCGTCTGTAGCTGGAATTTGTCTTCATCGATCAGCGCATCTTTGGCGGTGCGTCCCACCTTCATGTGGATATAAGCCATGCTGTCAAGCTTGATGCCCTCGCTGAGGCCATTGTAGCCCCAGCTACTGCTGGTGCCGCGCACTTTTTCATTGGCGATGGCATACACGGTCGTGCCCATGTTTGCCTGCACATCGAGGCCACCGTGAAAATGATCACGGCTTTCGCCATCATAATTGCCCCGTACTTCACCCATGGTACCAACTACTTCATGCGGCGACTTTTGTGGTTTGATGGGCCAGGGGTAGGATTTGATTTCATCATCAAGGCGGGTATTCTTTATTTCCTGCATATGGGCTGGCGCTACCGGTTTTTGTCCGGCCATGCTGTCAGGCATGCCTTTGGCATGCAGGTTCACCAATTGCAGGCGGGCGGAATCGCTGACCAGCAGACCACCTTTGTCATTCAGCGCTATGCCTGTAGGCTGCAAGAAGCGTATGGCCTTTTCATCCCCTGCTTCAAAATTGATACCTACTCCAGTCACGCCACGCATTTCACCTGTGGGAGAAATTTGTATGATGCGCCCCTTGCCGCCTTCGCCTATGTACAAATGATCGTCATAGGTGGCAACGATACTCAGCGGACGGCGCATCAGGGGTTTCTCTTCATCATCCAGAGCGCGGGCTACGGTGGTGACTTGTCCATCCTTGCTCAGCCTGCGTATGGTGTCGTTCTTGCTGTCGGCGATGAGGATGTCGCCCTTGCTATTGATTGCCAGTCCTGTTGGCGTATCAAACAGCGCAGCGGCCGCCTCGCCATCCAGATAACCAGATCCATTGCCACCGGCGATTGTGCTGACCTGACCATCAGGGCTGATCTTGCGTATGCGGTCATTGTAGGTATCGGCCACGTAGACATTGCCAGCCGCATCCACGGCTATGCCTACCGGGCCATTGAATTGTGCCTCAGCACCCGCACCATCACGATAGCCGGGTTTGCCATTGCCTGCTACTGTTGTCACCATGCCTTCGTGGCTGATGCTGCGTATCGCGTGATTGCCGGTATCAGCCACCAGCAAATTGCCCTTGCCATCCAGCACAATGCCAGACGGTGTATTGAAGGCGGCCAGATCAGCCTTGCCGTCGGCAAAACCTTCAACAGAACCGGCATAGGGCACGACTGCACCATCAACACTTATCTTCATGATCTGGTTATGCTCACCAGCATCGCTGACAAAAATATTACCCTGCTTGTCTATAGCGACCGCATAAGGATCAGAGAAATAACTGCTGTCGACATCAGGCAAGCCTGCATACACATCCAGCTCGGCTTGCCAGTCAAAGGAGGTAGGAGCGGGCTTGTTGATCACGCCCGCTTTCGCCAGCAGGTCTTCAGGCGCAATATTGCTGCTGCTTTTGCTCAAGTAGCGTGCCAGTCCCAGGGTTATGGCGATCAATGCGATAACAAACAGCAGTCGTATAAAAATGGTCCTGAGCATGGGGCAAATAATTGGATTACGGCACAAGTCGTGCAGCTTAGCCCAAATGCTGCGCACTTGCCATCATAGATATCGCGGCCTTGCGCAGAAAATTCATAAATGGATTAGCATCTGGTTTCTGCGCCTGAAAGGCCGCTATCAGATCAACCAGGAAGGAAACAACATGTCCAGCTCTGTCATCAGCAATTTCCCAATCAACAAAAAATGGCCTGCACGGCATCCTGAACGCCTGCAACTGTATTCGTTGCCGACACCGAATGGAGTGAAAGTCTCCATCATGCTGGAAGAAACCGGCCTGCCATATGAGCCGCATCTGGTCAATTTTGAGACCAATGACCAGATGTCGCCAGAATTCTTGTCGCTGAACCCGAATAATAAAATTCCTGCCATCATCGACCCGCAAGGCCCGGGCAACAAACCACTGGCCCTGTTTGAATCCGGTGCCATCCTGCTGTATCTGGCTGACAAAACCGGACTGTGCATCCCCACTGATGCAGCAGAGCGTTATGAATGCATACAATGGCTGATGTTCCAGATGGGTGGCATAGGCCCCATGTTCGGACAATTGGGTTTTTTCAATAAATTCGCAGGCAAGGCCTATGAAGACAAACGCCCGCGTGACCGCTATGTGGCAGAATCCAAGCGCCTGCTGGGGGTAGTCAATGAACGCCTGGCCGACCGCAAATGGATCATGGGCGATACCTATACCATCGCCGATATCGCGACCTTCCCATGGATACGCAACCTCATCGGTTTCTATGAAGCAGGCGATCTGGTGGGTATCAATGATTTCCCGCATGTACAACGTGCCCTGGCTGAGTTTGTCGGGCGTCCAGCGGTGCAAAGAGGGCTGTTGATACCCGGGCGTGGGTAGAAAAAGCTTCCTGCATATTTCCTGGCGTCGTTACTTGTATTGCTTGTATTGTTACCTGATTAAGCCTATAAAATATTTTTAGCGCTTTGTCGATTTGTCTGTATCCCAAACGTCATTGTCATGACGGCGCATCCTGCCCGTTATATGTTGAAGAGGAGAAAGTCATGCAATACATGTTATTGATCGCAGCAAATGAAGCCGAAGAGCAACAAATCCCGGATGCCGACATGGTGCAGATGATTGCTGCCTATGGTGCCTATACTGAGGCGCTGATACAGGCTGGTGCCCTGGTATCTGGCGAGCGTTTGCGTGAGTCGACCAAGGCAACCACGGTGCGCGTGCGTGAAGGCAAGACCACGGTGCTGGATGGCCCTTATGCCGAGGCCAAGGAGCAACTGGGTGGTTTTTACATCATCGATGTGGCCGACCTGGATGCTGCCTTGCACTGGGCGGCGCGTTGCCCCGGTGCAGCTTATGGTTCTATCGAAGTCAGACCGATCTGGCCTACAGAAAAAATGTCTGGCGACGAATGCACGGCAGCAGTCTAGCAAGCATTGCGAGCATTGTCAGTGTAGCCGCAACAGCAAAGGCAACAGAGACCGCCGCCCGTAATAGCTATGGGCGTCTGGTCGCCATTTTGTCTGCACGTTCTCACGACGTGGCCTGGGCAGAAGATGCCCTGTCTACCGCTTTTGAAAGTGCCTTACTACACTGGCCGCAAAGCGGCATACCGGCCAAACCTGAAGCCTGGTTATTAACCGTGGCCAGGCGCGCGATGATAGATGGTGCACGCCAGCGGCAAACCCAGGCAGCAGCCTTGCCGGATTTGCTCTTGCTCAGTGATGAGTTGATGGAGGAAATGGACAGTGCAGAAAGTGTGACCATCCCCGATCAGCGCCTTGCCCTGATGTTTGCCTGCGCGCATCCAGCCATAGATACCAGCATGCGTGCGCCGCTGATTTTGCAAACTATCCTTGGCTTGGATGCGGCGGCAATTGCCTCGGCCTTTCTGGTGTCGCCTGCCACCATGGCGCAAAGGCTGGTGCGGGCGAAAGCCAAGATACGTGATTCCGGTATTCCCTTGTTGATACCCGACCAGAGCGTCATCGGTGAAAGACTGGATGCCATCACCGACGCCATCTATGCCATTTATACCGCAGGCTGGGCTGATACTATTAGCACAGAAGGGAAAAGGCCCAATCTCGCAGATGAAGCGATATGGCTGGCCGATTTATTGGCCGCCCTCAAACCTGATGAGGCCGAGTCCCTGGGTTTGCTGGCACTCATGCTGTACACAGAATCGCGACGGCCAGCGCGGCGTGATGCCAGTGGTGACTATGTGCCGCTGGCCCAGCAAGACACCAGCTTATGGGATGGCAAACTCATCCATGTCGCTGAAAAAATCCTGAGGCGCGCAAGTGCCTTGCAACAAGCCGGGCGCTACCAGTTGGAAGCCGCCATACAATCTGCCCATGTGGCAAGGCGCATCAGCGGCCAGACTGATTGGCCAGCCATAGTACGCCTCTATGCGCAGTTGATGCGTATCACCGATTCACCTGTGGTCGCGATTAATCATGCTATTGCCGTGGCAGAGACTGCCGGCCCGCAAGCTGCTTTGCGGATACTGCCTACAGTGCAGGCACAGCCTCGCTTGCAAAACTACCAGGCTTACTGGGCCGCACGCGCGTATTTGTTGAAGAGTGCAGGTGAATGGGCGCAAGCACGTCAGGCTTATGATGTTGCGATAGGGCTGGAACCGGATGCTGCGGTACGGCGTTTTTTACAAAAGCAGCGTGCCAGTCTGGATTAGAACTCATTTCATAAATAGGGGTGAGTGCGAACAAGACGATTTGGGATGCAGTGCAAGGCGTGACGCGCAGCTAAGGCTGGTGCCTTAGCAAGGGAGGGGTGGCATACTAAGCGCAGCAATGCGCCCAAATCGTCAGTTCCCGGAGGGTTTGCCTCATAACGCGCGCTGGACTGCATCACCGCTATTGACTGCCTCGTCCATAGTTTTACCATTGGCCACCCCCACGTTATGAGGCAAACGCATCTCATCCCTATTTATGAAATGAGTTCTAATGATTCTTGCGTAACAAGGCTTCCAGCCTGTTTGCCAGATCCGTATGTTTTTTATGCAGGTAATGGTAAAGCGGGATGGTGCTGATAGGCGGTGTCAGCATATGTACAGTGCCTTCCAGTCCCATTTCCTTCACCAGTTGCAAACCGGCTTGTTCATCAATGATGATCAGTTCTACCCGTTTGTTCAGCATTTGCCGGAATGCTGCCTTGATATTGTGCTCGGCATGGCCGGTAGTAAAGCCCAGGGTATGTTGCTCTATGATCTTGGTGCCAGTTTCATATGAAAACGTGTGTGCACGCAGGCTTTCCCAGCCTTTATCGAGATCTATATTTTTATCCAGTGCAAATGCCACGGTATTGGTGGTCGCCAGCGGTGCCATGATTTGCAAGAGGTTGGGATATTCCACACTCAAACCCGCCTTGCGCATGAGTTCGCCATCCAGGCGCCCGCTATTCGATTCCTGCAAGGCACGGTTACCAGGCAGGTTGACGAACTCTACTTGTACGCCCAGCTTTTTATAATTCTCAGTCAAATACGCGGCTGCTGCTTTTTCCATGGGGCCGCCCTGGCCAAAAGTGGCAATGCGTATGCTTTCTTGCGGCGTCTGGGCATGACTGTTTACGCTGAGGCAAAAAATGCTGAATGCGCTCAGCCAGGTCATCACCGTCTTGCCATACGTGCCCGTGATCATGCCTGATGCTCCATATCCGCTGTTGGATGTTTATTTCCAGATGTTTATTTCTATCAAGTATTGCTTATACAGACTTACTACGCAATATGATAATTTTGCTCATGTCAGATCGACCATGTCAGGATATATTATGCAGGCAATCGCCAATACGGTTAGAATCTCGCCTGTCTAAAATAAATGGGCGAGAGCATGAACGCAACAAGCAATACTGGATTGACTCCACAGCAATTATTTGAAAACAACCGCAATTGGGCTGCTGCCATTACGGCAAAGGATGCTGATTTCTTCAAGAAACTGGCAGCACAGCAAAGCCCTGAATACTTATGGATAGGTTGCTCTGACAGCCGCGTTCCAGCGAATGAATTACTGGGTCTCTTGCCTGGTGAATTATTCGTCCACCGTAATATCGCCAATGTCGTTGTTCACTCTGACCTGAATTGCCTGTCGGTATTGCAATTCGCGATAGAAGTGCTGCAAGTCAAACATATCATTATCTGCGGCCATTATGGTTGCTCTGGTGTACATGCTGCATTGACCAAACGCCGTGTCGGCCTGGCTGACAACTGGTTGCGCCATGTGCAGGACGTGCATCAAAAGCATGAAAAATACCTGGGTGAAGCCCTGTCTTTGCAACAACAAAGCGAACGCCTGTGCGAATTGAATGTCATAGAACAAGTTGTCAACCTGTGCCAGACCACCATCGTGCAAGATGCCTGGGACCGTGGCCAGCCAGTCACCGTACATGGCTGGGTATATGGCTTGCGTGACGGTTTGCTCAGCGAGTTGGGTATGACGGTCAGTTCTGCTGACGAACTGGCCCCGCACCTGGAATCCAGCCTGGCGCGTTATGATGAAGTGGCAAAATAAGCGGTAAGCAGTACAGATGGCTGCATAATGCAACCATCTGTACATTTGCATGATCAAGGTATCTTCTTGCTGAGGCTATCCAAATGAAAATGCGAAAAAAATCAGACTTGCCCAGCAAGCTTTGCCAGACTTGCGGCCTGCCTTTCAACTGGCGCAAGAAATGGGAAAAAGTCTGGGACGAGGTCAAGTATTGCTCCCAGCGTTGCCGCAGCAATGGTAATAGCAAGCCTGAGGCTTGAACGCTACTACCAAATTGGAATACGCCATGCAATCCACTGCACCCACCGCACCCAATACCCCCACTACAGCCGCGACGACTTTGCGTCTGATCCTGGGTGATCAGCTCAATCCTGCGCATAGCTGGTTTAGCCAAACATCTGACGATGTAATTTACGTCATGATGGAAATCCGGCAGGAGACAGATTACGTCCTCCATCATGCGCAAAAAATTATCGCCATCTTTGCCGCCATGCGTGAACTGGCTGCGCAACTCCGGGCTGCTGGCCATCGCCTGCATTACCTGGCGATAGATGATGCCGACAATACGCAATCACTAACAGGCAATCTTGACTGGCTGCTGGCACACTATGAGGCTAGCCAGTTTGAATACCAGGAGCCTGACGAATTCAGGCTTGATGCACAACTTGCAGCTTACAGCGACGCCAGCAAGATCAACTGCTGCATGCGCAGCAGTGAACATTTTTTTACCCGCCGTGATGAAGCCGCCATCTTGTTTGAAGGTCGCAAGAAATGGCTGATGGAAAATTTCTATCGCCACATGCGCGTCAAGCACCAGGTCTTGCTGGAAGAGGCCAACAAACCAGTCGGCGGGCAATGGAATTATGATCACGACAATCGCAAAGCCTGGCCAGGCATACCCTGGGAACCTGCAGACTTCCGGCCACGGCATGATCATTCAGCCTTGTGGAAAACCATACAACAGGCAGGCATCAATAGTTTTGGCGAGGCAAATGCGGCTAATTTTTCCTGGCCGCTGAACCGGGCAGAAGCACTGGCGCAACTTGACGCCTTCATCCAGCATGCCTTGCCGCATTTTGGCGAATTCCAGGATGCCATGAGCAGCAAGTCATGGCGCTTGTTTCACTCGCTGATTTCTTTTGCCCTGAATGTCAAAATGCTGCGACCACAAGAAGTGGTCAGCAAGGTTGAGGCGGCACTCTGGGCAGGTCATGCCGCATTGCCAGCGGTAGAAGGCTACATACGGCAGATACTTGGTTGGCGCGAATATGTACGCGGCATCTACTGGGCGCAAATGCCCGGCTATGAAGAACATAATTTCTTTGCGCATGAGGCAGAATTGCCAGCATGGTTCTGGACCGGTAAAACAAAAATGCGCTGCCTCTCCAGCGCCATCACGCAATCACTGGAACATGCCCACGCCCACCACATACAAAGACTGATGGTCATAGGTAATTTTGCCTTGCTGGCTGGCTTGCAGCCACAACAGGTACATCGCTGGTATCTGGGTATTTATATCGATGCATTTGAATGGGTAGAACTACCCAACACTCTCGGCATGAGCCAGTTTGCTGATGGAGGCAAGCTGGCGACCAAGCCTTATGTGTCAGCCGCTGCCTATATCGACAAGATGAGCGATTACTGCAAGGGCTGCCACTACGATAAAAAGCAACGCACAGGTGATAGTGCTTGCCCCTACAATGCCCTGTACTGGGACTTTTTTGCCCGTAACGAAGACAAATTATCCAGCAACCCGCGCATAGGCATGGTGTACCCGCAACTCAGGAAAATGGATAAAGATGTCTTGCAGGCTTTGCGCGACAGGGCTACAGATATACGCGCCAGACTGGATGAGCTGTAAGTACCTTTTATTTACTACCTTGTACTTAGTACCTTGCATTTGAAAGCCAGAAAATGAATCCCATTCAGCCAAACAAGCTCATGCTATCCAAATGGACTGCGGTGCAGGTCGTTGCCAAACAAAAGCATTTTCTGGTCAGTAAAGTCTATATGCCTGAGCTGCAAGAAGGGCAGGTCGTCATTAATGCCCAGGTAGAATTTGTAGAGCTTGAAGCCGTGTATACCAAGGCCAAACGCAAGATCGCCTGGCGGGAACTGGCTGACACGACATTGTGGAAGCAAGGGTGGCTGTGATGCCAGATCTGCTACTAAGTTCTTTCCCGCAGGATTTCAGGGCGCTTGTCATCGGTGCATCTGGCGGCATAGGTGCAGCGTTTGTCGGAGTATTGCGTGAGCAAAGTAATTGCGCTGTCGTTGAATGCCTGCATCGCCAAAGCCAGCCAGCACTGGACTTTGCCCATGAAGACAGCATCGCTGAAGCGGCTTCTGTAATGAAACAGCGCGGTCCTTTTCATCTCATCATCAACGCCACCGGCCTGCTGCATACTGGAGATTTCATGCCAGAGAAAAAACTGGCCGATTTGCAGTATGCACAAATGCAGGCGACTTTTCTCGTCAATACCTTTGGTCCGGCCGTGCTTTTGCGTCACTTCTCACCCCTGCTCGACAAACAACGTGGTGTCATGGCCATGCTATCTGCCAAGGTCGGTAGTATACAAGATAATCGATTGGGTGGCTGGTATAGCTATCGCGCATCCAAGGCAGCGTTGAATATGATGATCAAGACTGCAGCCATAGAACTCAAACGTACCCAGCCAAATGCAGTTTTATTTGCCCTCCACCCCGGCACGGTCAACACTGCATTGTCACAACCCTTTCGCGGTGCCAGCATAGGCCGCCCTGTAACGCAGGCAGCCAGTGAAATGCTGGCTGTGATCAACAGCATGCAGCCTGCACAATCGGGCGAGTTTTATACCTATGCAGGTGAGACGCTGCCCTGGTAAGCTCCCAGAACTGGCTCTCAGACCAGTTGCATCACTTCGTGCACCTGCTTGCGCGGTTTTTGTGGCCAGTTGCCTGCCGCTGCATAGCCCACCGTGATCAGCATGACCGGGATTTCTGTTTCGTGCAAATCAAACTCACGTGACACCGCATCTGCATCAAAGCCACTCATGGCGCATGATGCCAGCCCCATGCCCTGTGCAGCCAGCATCAGCGTCATTGCTGCCAGTGAAGCTGAGCGCAAGGCTTCATCCCTTTGCAGCACCGCATTATTAGTGTGGCTCTGTTCTGCCATGCCTACCCAGGTGGTCAGCATCTTGTCATCGATGATCCCGGCATCAACAGCGGGGCGCAAAGCGGGTTCCAGTTGCGTGTGGGCATTGAGCGTGCCGCAAATAATGAAAGTCACGGCAGCATCGCTGACTTTTTGCTGATTAAACGCTGTCGCCTGCAAACGTTGCTTGGCCTCGTCGCTGACGACAGCCAAAAATTTCCAGTTTTGGAAGTTATAGGCAGAGGGTGCCAGCGTCGCCAGTCGCACCAGTTCGCTGATCTCGGTGTGGCTAAGTTTGCGGCTGCTGTCATAGTTATTCGCAGAGACGCGGGATTCAATAATTTCTTGTATGGATGCGTGCATTTTGTTTTCCTTGACGAAGGTGTGGGTGATAAAAATTCAGGCCTGGCTACGCATGCTTTTTTGCACGACGATGACACTGGCCAGGACGATCAATAAACCTGCCAGCGAGAGTCCCCGCATGCTTTGGTCCAGTACTATCCAGCCCAGGATGACGGCAGTGATGGGGCTTAACAAACCGAGTGAAGACACTGCAACTGGCGATAACCGCGCTATGCCGCGAAACCACAGACTGTAGGCCAGCAAGGCGCCGACGATGGACAGGTAGGCATAAGCCAATATTTGCGTCAGGTTCAGTGCAGGCAGCGGGGCATCCATCAACAGGCTCAAAGGCAGCAGGATCAAACCACCCAATAGCAGTTGCCAGCCAGTGAAAGCCAATACCGGCAAACTGCTTTGCCAGCGTCGTGATAAATACGTGCCGCCCGCCATGCAAATCGCTCCTGCGGCAGCGGCAGCCAGGCCCACGGCATCCATGACTGCAGTCGCCGACAGCAGCAAAGCCGCCATGCCCAGTACCGCAAAGACACTGGCTGTGATCGCCACTGTTGCTGGCCTGCGTCTATCCATTAACCAGACCATAGACATGATCAGCAAAGGCTGTATGGAGCCAATCACAGCTGCCATGCCACCCGGCAGGCGGTAAGCCGCAATGAATAACAACGCCTGGAAGAACCCTATGTTTAAAGCAGCCAAGACCAGCAAACGACCCCATTCGCGTGATAAAGGCAGACGCTTGCAAAACAGCACCAGCAAAATCCCGCTGGGCAGGCAGCGCAGCAGGGCGGCAGTAAATGGGCGGTCTGGCGGCAAGAATTGCGTAGTGACGATATAAGTCGAACCCCAGATAGCAGGTGCCAGGGCGGTCAGTAAAGTATCCAGCCAAAAGCTGAGGCGGGCGAGGCTGGGAGGGGTATTTGCGGTTTTCATGATAATGTCTTGAGTTCAAGATAAATAATGGTATCACAAACTGTCTTGATATCAAGATAAATTCCACATGTGTCGTGTGGCCTTTCAAGGTGTGAACGAGAGCCGCAGCAGCCAAATGCCTGAATCGTCAGAGACAGCGCATATAATGGAAACTTGCAAAGAATAAATAATCAGGGAGTGAGCGAGATGGGGGAAAAGACGATGGATGCAGTCGACAAGATCATGGAACAGTGGCGCAATGCCAGGCCAGACCTCGATTGCAGCCCCATGGAAAACATAGGCCGCCTGCGCCGTTGCAGTGACCTGCTGGGGCGCGAACTTGAGGCTACCTTCAACAGCTTCGGCATGAGCGCCTGGGAATTCGACATGCTGGCCACATTGCGACGCTCCAGCGCCACCTTCTGCATGAGCCCGACCGACCTGTTCTCCAAACTCATGGTTACCTCAGGCACCATGACCCATCGATTGCAAAAACTCGAAGCCAGCGGCTGGATACTACGCCTGCAAAACCCCGACGACGCCCGCAGCATGCTGGTGCAATTGACGGACGTCGGCAAAGACCTGGTAGACCGTGCGGTGGTTGCTCACGTAGAGAATGAGAGACGCATCATGTCAGGTTTGAACGCTGGGGATTTGAAGCGTTTGAATGAGGGGTTGAGGGCGATGTTGGCGGTGTTGGAAAATACAGAATGAAAAAATGACGTGTTCCTGATCTCAAAATCATTTCAGGAATTCAGTAGGACAGGCTGTTAGAGCCCCTTTAAAATAGTAGTCAAATCATCCGCATGATTACCTGAACTCTTGAGCTAACAACATACATAATGAGAAAATTAGAACAGACCTTTGCAGCGGTTAAACTGGCGCTTGTACTACTTCATCCTGACCTGCCAGGGCGATTGAACAGTGCAGCAAGCGCAGAAAAGATTGAGAAGTTTGAACAAGAAACACAAATACAATTGCCTGATTCCATACGCGAACTTTATGGATTGGCAGATGGATGTAGCCAAGAGGACGGGATTTTTGGTGGTTGGGTATGGCTTGAGCTGAATTTGATTGAGAACTGTGTGGAAGAACTGCAAATATCTCTTGAATCTGCTTGCCTAGGAGAAGAGTGTAAATCACTTGTGCCAATATTTCAATACAATGGTACGGACTTTCTTTGTTTTCGCCAAAATAAAGATGGCTGCAGGCTCTACTATATTCCTGGTGATGAACCTGCCATAACACCGGTTGCCGACAGTGTTACTGATTTTCTGGAGCAATTCCTTGCTCGCCTGATTGCGCATGCATTCATTCTGAATCAATATGAGACGCGCTTAGGTACTCGCTTTTCAGTGCGCCCACCAACAAGAGAATATTGGCCGCCGGACTTTGATTCAATGGAATAAGTGTGTTGACGGGTAACCGCATACGCATTTGTACTATTGCTGACTAAAGCAGTTCGAAGCCCGTGTAAATAAAAATAATGGCAAGCACGTTGCGCTTCTGATTGGATACTCAAGTTCAGCCAGTAGGTACGATTAGCGACGCGTAATCGTACGCATGTTGTGCATCAAAATAATAATATAAAGTCAGATAAGTACCTCACATCGCTACACGCAAGCTCAAAAAAATGCATTTGTCTTAGCTTGATATGATGTTTTATTGAATTGTCAGCAGTGATTTACATGCGCCCGATCATGCGCAGCTAATCGGGCCTACTTTGATGGTCGCTTGAGGACGCACAATGAGCTTGCAGTTATGTACCTACCTAAGGTTTGTGATCAGGTGTATTTAGGATGTCTTGCTTTCCTTTGATTAAGACTATGGTTTTGTTCACTTTTGATTTGTCGCTGTCTAGCGATTCATAGTACAACTGCTTACCTTCTTTTGAGACGAGCAAGCTGACATTTTGACTGCCGCCATGCGTTCTTGCATTGAAGAATTCTCCGTTTTTGTCAGTTACAGAATCACTAACCCAATTTACAAAGATCAGCCATACCTTTGCTCCTTCAACGGGTGCTCCATTCTCATCCACGACTTTTCCAGATACCCTCATATGCGAATCGCAGGCGGATAAGGTAAAGAAAAATATCGGACAGACGATGAGTTGTTTGATTAATTTCATATGAGATATTTAACCAGTAGATGCGACGCGTAATCGTACGAATGTTGCATCAAAATAATAATATAAAGTCAGATAAGTACCTCACATCGCTAAACGCAAGCTCAAAAAAATGCATTTGTCTTAGCTTGATATGATGTTTTATTGAATTGTCAGCAGCGATTTACATGCGTCCGATCACGCACAGCTAATCGGGCCTACGTTTCTGCACAGGCGGTTGTTCCTTGCATCAAGCCACCCCGTAATACCCCAAAAACATCCCCGCCGTCAGTGCTATCAATACCTTTTGCTGCGACTCTTCCAGCATAGGCTGTCCCATCGCCACCTGCGGCCAGAAAGCCAGGGACTTGAGTTGTCCTTGCAGCATGTCGCCCATGAAATAGGGGTCACCAGCTTTTAACTTGCCATCGGCCTGTGCCGCCCTGATCCAGGCGACGATGCCTTCTTCGCGCTTGCTCATGCGTTCGACCATGTCACGGGCGCGGTCCGGGGTGTGGATGGTGGCGGCGACGGCGACGCGGACGAGGTCGATGAAATTGGTGTCGGACATCAGGCGCATCTTGTTGCCAAGGAAAGTTTCCAGCTGCTCGCGCAGGTTTTTATCGGCCTGATAGCGAAAATCATCCTGAGAAACTGCGCTTTGCCACAATTTTAACAATATTGCGGCGAACAAATCGTCTTTACTAGGGAAGTGGTTGTACACCGTGCGTTTGGAGACGATGGCTGTGGCGGCGATCTTGTCCATGCTGGTTGCATCGAAACCATTGAGGCGGAATTCATGGATAGCTGCCTGCAATATGGCTTCGCGCTTGCGGTCGGTCTGGCGTACGGGTTCTGACATTTTGTAATTTTATTATCTGATGTGCTGGTTGAGCCTGTCTGGCTGCGATAAAAGAATTTTACACTAAGTAGTTTACTTTTTCAGAATTAGAAACTACACTGTGTAGTGTAATAATGCTGCACAGTACTTCAACGCAGTAATCAGTTTTGTATGCAGTTTATAACCCTATGCCCCGACTTTCGCGGTTTGTATTCAGTCTCTTCATGACAGGAGTGTTGATCATCATGGCCTATGTTTCTTACCCCGGCAATACCCAGAATTTGCCTGTAGTTATATCTACTGTTGTGCCTGCAGCTCAGACTGATATGCAAGCGCCCACTTCAGCAGGTGGTTTTGTCAATGACAAGGAGATGCGCGAGCCCGGTTTCTTGGGCAACCTGAAAATCATGTGGAAGTTCTTCTTCGACAAGCCTAAGGACACGGTGCCTGGTGGCAGTATTCCCGTATTTGAATTGACGAAAGAGCAGTTGATGGCCGCGCCAGACAATAGCCTCTACCGCCTTGGTCATTCGACCATGCTGATGAAATTGCAAGGTGAATTCTGGCTGACTGACCCGGTATTTTCTGAACGTGCGTCTCCATTCCAGTGGATGGGCCCCAAGCGCTTTCACCAGCCACCGATCAGCATTGCGGACCTGCCGCCTCTCAAGGGCATCATCCTTTCGCATGATCATTATGATCACCTTGATTACGCCGCTATCCTGCAATTGGCGAAAAAGACTGAGCATATCCTGACGCCGACAGGTGTTGGTGATCGCCTCATCAAATGGGGTATAGATGCAGACAAAATCCAGCAACTTGGCTGGTGGCAAAGTACCTGGATCAATGGCACGCAGTTTGTCGCCACGCCTGCCCAGCATTTTTCTGGCCGTGGCTTGCATGACCGTGACCAGACCTTGTGGGCATCGTGGAGCATACTGACGCCTGAACTGAAAATCTTTTTCAGTGGTGACACTGGTTACTTCAAGGGCTTTAAAGAGATAGGCGACAAATACGGTCCCTTTGATCTGACCATGATAGAAACCGGTGCCTATAACAAGATGTGGCCTGACGTCCACATGCAGCCAGAGCAATCGCTGCAGGCACACATCGATTTACGTGGCAAGACCATGCTGCCCATCCATAACGGTACTTTTGATTTGTCCCTGCATAGCTGGTTCGAGCCGTTTGAGCGCATCGTCGCGCTGGCCAAACAGCATGATGTGCGTATCAGTACGCCGCAGATGGGTGAAGAGGTTGATATCGCTGAACCGCAAACCGGCAAGCGCTGGTGGTTGTTCCCCATGGCGCAGGCCAGCAAGCCCGTGTCTTTGCAGTCTGTGCTTGCTGACTGAGTTGGTGAAATGAGAGACATTTGGCCAGGTTTTTCGGCATGCAGTTCCGCCCTTATGACCTGGTCTTTGGATAGTCAGTTTGTGGGGCGCTCGGCCTTACTTCACCAGTGGCAAGGCCGCGCCAATAAAGACAAACAGCGTCCCGCAAGCACGATTGAAACGTTTCTCACCACGTTCTAGCCAGGGGCGGATCTGATGTGCCAGCCTTGCCAAAAGATATTCGACCACAAATTCCATGATGGCAAATGTCGCGGTCATGATCACGAACTGTGGGAACAATGGCTGCTGCATGTCAATAAACTGCGGCAGGAAAGCACCGTAAAATAACAGCACCTTTGGGTTTGCGATAGCAGTCAACAAACCAATGCGGAACAGGTTGAGGCCATGCGGCGCTTCTGTACTGCTGTTGAGCGTAAGACGAAGCGCAGGTGCTCGCCATAATTGTATCCCCAGCCACACCAGGTAAATTCCTCCCGCTATTTTCAATACCAGCAAAGCATGTGACGAGGCTTGCAACAAGGCACCCAGGCCAAACATGGACAAGGCAATCAGGCAGGTAAAGCCTATGACGCCACCTGTCACTGTCCATACTGCTTTCTTTACCCCATACAATGCCCCATGCGTCATGGCGAGCAAACCATTAGGTCCCGGCGTAATCGATAACCCCAATACCGCAATAGCGTAAATAATCCAGGTGTGCAAAGCCATGTGCTTCCTCCAGTTCTTTCGACATAGTCTAAAGAAATCGATGACTCTTCAATGGTATGATTTAGACGTTTATAGATAAATTCTGGACATTGATATGCAGACTGAAACCACCGTGGCAGACATACGCATACTGTTAATGCCATTACCAGAATTTGCACTACTGCCTTTTGGTGGATTTCTGGACAAGTTGCGTTTTACCGCAGACGAAGCAGACTATAGCCGCCAGCGGTATTGCACATGGCATGTCCTGGGCCTTGATGCTGGCAGTATCAAATCAAGCAGCGGAATTGATATACAAGTCCAGATCACACCTGCAGAAATTAATTATGCTGATTTTGATTATCTGGTGGCATTTGGCGGGAGAAATGCCAAGGCGACACAGGCACTGGCACCACGCTATAAAAACATTCTGCGCAAGGCGGCAGGGCATGGAGTGAAGCTGGTTTGTATCGACAACGCATGTTTTCTGCTGGCAGCCTGTGGCTTGCTGTCTGGCCGCAAGGTCGCACTGCACTGGCGGCATGAAGCAGAATTTCGCGCTTCATTCCCTCGCATAGAAGTCGTGAGCGACCAGATGTATTGTTTTGATGGTGACCGCATTTCATGTGCCGGTGGCACGGCAGCGATAGATCTTGCCGTAGAAATACTGGCACGCGTCTGTGGTCGCACCCGCGCCCTGAAAGGACTGGCTGACATGCTGGTCGATGAGGCGCGCAGCAGCGGCCATCAACTGCGTTCACTGGATATTGAGGTAACCACTGGCCGCCACACAGGTCGCGCCATAGCCCTGATGCGCAGCCTGCTCAGCTCCAGCAAAACGACAGATGAACTTGCCAGCATGGTTGGAATCAGCAGGCGGCAACTGGATCGCCTGTTTCTGGCCAGCCACGGCATGACTGCGAAAAATTACTGGAACGAAGTACGTCTGGAGCATGTGAAATGGCGTCTGCTGAATTCTGATCACAGCCTTGCCACAATTGCAGATGAGGCAGGGATTGCAGATGTCAGTTATTTGGGGAAGATATTTCGTAAACGTTTTGGGGAAACGCCAGCTCAATTTCGAAAAACATTACCAAGTGTTCTTCCAACTCGCTAAGCATGCGGGTGGATGATGATTAACAGATACATGTCCAAGGGAACCGTGACGTAGGGCGCATTGTAATGCGCCCTACATTAAGCACTTTCCCAATCCCTGACCTGGTTTACATCGCCTTGAGAATTTCCTGTCTCTTTGCTTCGTATTCAGTTTTGCTGATCAATCCATCCTTAAGAAGCGCATCAATTTCTTTCAGTTTATCAGCAGTCGATACCGGTGCAAGTTTTGCCTTGGCAGAATTTGCTGCTTCCATCTTCGACGGGCAGGCTTGCGCGCAGGTTTCCATCGCTGTCTTGCAAGATGCTTCATTCGCCAAAGGAAACAGCTTGAAGCCGCTCATACAAGTCGTGTGATTGGCCGAGCATTGCTGCGCACACGTACTATCAATGTTTGCAAAATCAACTTTGGGTGCGCCAACGCAAGCTGACAGCAAGAAAGCCAAGGCAGAAATTAGAGGTGTAATTTTTCTCATTGTTGTATTCAAGATGGTGATGATAATGATCGAAATGTATCTGGATTAGAATATATATCGCAACCCAGGTATTGTATCGGAGTCGGCAAACCTAATTCGATAAATATTTTTTGAAACCGATAATTCTTGTTGCGCCGTGTGGAGGCATTGCATGCCGGAAAAATAATCTGTGCCGTGCGCATCGTTTGCATGCGGCGCACTACATGATCTGTTTTCTCCCATCGCCAAGCATTCCCTGTTCTCACGGTTGCCGTATAAAATCCACCAGTTCGAGTGTCTTCTGATCCGGCTTAGGTGTAAAAAAGCTCACCACCAGCATGGTAATAAAACCTGCCGGTACGCCGAATACACCTGCGGATATAGGGGCGATGTTGAACCACTGGTTAGCAGGGTTGCCGCCGAATAAGGGGTGGGTAGACAACATGTAAAACACGCAAACCACAAAGCCGGTGATCATGCCGCAGATGGCTCCCTGGCGGTTGGCTCGCTTCCAGAATATGCCCAGCACCAGGCAGGGGAACAAAGCTGATGCTGCGACTGAAAACGCGGCACCCACCAGTGACAAGATATCGGCAGGCTTGAGTGAAGCCACGTAGGCCGCCACCAGCGCCACTACTAGTAATAATAACTTGGATATGGTCACCCGTTTTTGCGTGGAAGCTTGCGGGTCTATGATTTTGTAATAGATGTCGTGCGACAGTGAATTGGAAATTGTCAGCAGCAAGCCGTCAGCGGTGGAAAGCGCTGCCGCCAGGCCGCCAGCGGCCACCAGGGCCGATACCACGTAAGGCAGCCCGGCAATCTCTGGTGTAGCCAGGACTACGATATCACCATCCAGCACGATCTCGGCCAACTGGACTATGCCGTCATGGTTGATGTCGGTGATATTTACCAGAGGATTATTGCGGTCTATGTTTGCCCAATAAGTGACCCAGGCAGGTAGCTTGGAGAATTCTGTGCCGACCAGGGAATTATAAATATCGTACTTGACCAGTATCGCCAGCGCCGGGATCGTGATGTAGAGCAGCATGATAAAGAACAGCGACCAGAATACTGAATCGCGGCTTTCCTTGACCGAGGGCGTGGTGTAATAACGCACCAGCACATGGGGCAGGGCTGCGGTGCCCATCATCAGGCACAGTACCAGTGCCATGAAATTATTGCGCTTGTTGTCCGACTCATTCTTGTCTTTGGCAGCGTAGGGTGTGTACTTGGAGAAGCCGGGTTGCGATTTACTCAGGTAGTTATTGCGTATGTCGTTCCAGCGGTTTTGTGCCTCTTGCGGCGTTTTGGGATAATTCGCCAGCACCCGGCTGGCGGCTTTGATATCCAGCAGCGAGGCATTACCTGACTTTAATTCTTCCAGCTTTTGCTGCAATTCAAAACGGCCTTCTTCCCATGATAGTGGCAATTGCTGTATTTTCTTTTGCAACTCGTCGGCACGCTGGCGGTAAATTGCCCGGACTTCTTTTTCTCTTGGATCTGACTCAAAACTTTTTTCCTTGTTGACCAGCTCAGGCAATACTGAACCATACGACAGTGGCGCAATCGGGTTATTGGTATGTTTGACAGACAACCATGCCACAGGAATCAAAAACGCGATGATGATAATGATGTATTGTGCCACCTGGGTCCAGGTCACCGCACGCATGCCGCCAAGGAAAGAACATACCAATATGCTGGCCAGGCCCAGGAAGATGCCAACAGAAAAATCCACGCCAGTGAAGCGAGAAGTGATCAGGCCCACGCCATAAATTTGTGCCACCACATAAATGAAAGAGATGAAGACGGTGGCAATGACGGCCAATATCCTGACTGCATTATTCTCTGGTGCGCCGGCAAAGCGTGCGCCCAAAAAATCAGGAATCGTGTATTGACCAAACTTGCGCAGATAGGGTGCAATCAGCATGGCCACCAGGCAAAAGCCACCGGTCCAGCCTATGATGTAGGCAAGACCGTCAAAGCCTTGTAAATACAGACCACCCGCCAGGCTTAAAAAGCTGGCTGCAGACATCCAGTCTGCAGCGGTTGCCATACCATTGAAGACGGCCGGTACGCGTCGCCCTGCGACATAGTATTCGCTGATATCTGAGGTGCGGCTGACCACACCTATGCCTGCATACAGCACGATGGTGGCGAACATGAACAGATAACCTATCCAGACGCGTGGCACACCTTCTTTTTCCAGTATCGCCAGGCTGATCAGGAAGATGAAAAACAGCAGGGTGTACCACAGGTAGTACACCGTCAGTTTTTGGGTAAAGCGTTTTTGTGGCATGTGATCAGCTCCCTGTCTGCTTGCGGCTTATCCAGCGCATGCCTAAAGAATAGATGGCCAGTATCAGGACAAAGCTCAGCGTCAGGCCTTGCGCTGCCATGTAGAAAGAAAATGGCCAGCCAAAAAAAACCAGGGTCGACAATTCACGTGCAAAGAACAGCATACTGAAACACAGCGCACCCCAGCAACAGAGCAGGCTCACTGTCAGTCTTTTGGTATGACGCCAGTATTGTTTGCTGACACTGCCAGCCAACTCAGGTGCATTGTTCATGACAAATCCTCCATGGCAAGCTCATCAAAAGGATTTAGCTGGAAAGAAATGCGGAATACGCAGCCAGCATAAGCCGGGTCTTGCGGTTGTGGATTGTCGAGTATGTCTATCCTGGCGTCATGCTGGCTGGCGATTTCACGCACGATGGCCAGACCCAGGCCACTACCCTGCACATTAGTGCCCAGTATGCGGTAAAAGCGTTCAAACACGCGCTCTCTTTCTGCCTTTGGTATGCCGGGGCCATTGTCTTCCACTTCCAGTATTGCCAGTGCCTGGTCGTAGTCTATGCGCACTCGCACCGTCACGCTATGGTCTTGCGGGGTGTAGCGCAAGGCATTGTCGATCAGGTTGCTGAGCATTTCGCGCAGCATCAGCGGGCTGCCAAAAATCAGTACGGCATTTTTATCCTGCTCAAACCCCAGGTCTATTTTTTTACTGAAGGAAGCCTGTATCCAGTCTTGCATCACATTGCGTGCCAATATGTTCAAGTCTATCTGTTCACGTGGTTGATTGGCCGGTGCCAGGTTTTCTGCGCGGGCCAGTGTCAGCAACTGGTTGACCAGGTGCGTGGCTGCTTCTGAACTGGTGGCCAGTTGCGTCAATGATTGATGTATCTCTTTCTGGTCAGTCTGGCGCAAGGCCAGTTCTGACTGCATGCGCATACCAGCCAGGGGTGTCTTCATCTGGTGCGCAGCATCGGCGATAAAGCGTTTCTGGATGGCGATGGTTTGCGCCAGTCGCTCCAGCATTTCATTGAGTGATTTAACCAGGGGCGTGATTTCTTCCGGCACATGGCGCGAATCGATGGGGCTAAGATCATCTGGCCTGCGTGCGCGTATTCTTTGCTGCAGTTCCACCAATGGGGACAAGCCACGGGTCAGGGCAAAC
Source organism: Undibacterium sp. Ji83W (assembly GCF_049340385.1). Classification (NCBI taxonomy): domain Bacteria; kingdom Pseudomonadati; phylum Pseudomonadota; class Betaproteobacteria; order Burkholderiales; family Oxalobacteraceae; genus Undibacterium; species Undibacterium sp. Ji83W. The sequence continues at coordinate 161,907 of NZ_JBMPOZ010000013.1, forward strand.
CAGACCAGTGCCAGGGCAATAGGCAAGATGATGAATTGGGGCAGGATCACACCCTTGATGATTTCATTCGCCAGCAGGGCGCGTTTTTCCAGCGTCTCGGCTACCTGCACCAGCGCCAGGTGCGGGTCTTGGTGCTGATATTTATCGGGGCTGCGCTTACCAGTTTTGTTGAGATCGATATAACTGTAGGCAATGCGTATGTCGATGCCACGCAAGACCGCATTTCTGAATTGCACGGTGCCGATTGGCGGCCTTTCTTCATCCACAGGCATGGGCAAATCACGGTCACCGTCTATCACCTGGTCCTTGCCTATTTTTATCTGGAAATAGATATTGTCGAGATCATCAGCACGCAAAATATCGCGTGCCGGGTTACTTAGCTGGGTGATGACTTTGCCGTCTACTTCTTTGACTTGCTGCGACAGCACCAGCACATTGTCTTCCAGTGCCCGGTCAAACGGCTGGTTGGCAATCGACTTGGCCACCAGATAAGTAATGGCAATGCTCATCGGCCATAAGAGCAAGAGTGGGGCAAGCATCCAGTCAAGGATCTCACCAAACAATGAGCGCTGAACTTTTTCTTCAGGCTGCTTGCCTGCCGTGCTGTCAGGCGCTGTTGCGTCGCTGTCGGCACTGCCTGGCTGTTGACTCATTTTTGTTCAGGGTTTGCGGGGTTTGCAGTCGTTGCCGCTGGCGCTACAGGTACCACTGGAACAAAGAATTTTTCCAGGCAATAACCCAGTCCGCGCACAGTAGCGATGCGCACACCATCAATTTCTATTTTTTTGCGCAAGCGGTGTACATACACTTCAATGGCATTGTTGCTGACTTCTTCACCCCATTCGCACAGGTGATCGACCAACTGTTCTTTCGATACCAGCCGCCCGGTACGCTGCAACAGTACTTCCAGCAAGCCCAGTTCACGTGCTGACAAATCCAGCATCTGTTCATGGATATAGGCGATGCGCCCGACCTGGTCATACGTCAGTGGCCCATGCTTGATCACTGTCGGCCCGCCACCAGCACCACGTCGTGTCAGCGCCCGCACACGCGCTTCCAGTTCGGACAGGGCAAAGGGTTTGGCCATGTAATCATCGGCTCCCAGATCCAGGCCCTTGACCCTTTGTTCGACAGAATCTGCCGCTGTCAAAATCAAGACCGGCAAACGCGAATTACGCGCCCGCAGGCGACGCAAGACTTCTGGCCCACTCAATTTGGGCAGGCCCAGGTCGAGGATCAGCAAATCAAAATCCTGGGTGGTCAGCGCAGTATCAGCCGCTTCCCCGTCATTGACACAGTCAGTGGCATAGCCGGATTGCCTGAGCGAACGGGTCAGACCGTCGGCCAGGACACTATCGTCTTCTGCTAGCAAAATACGCATGATGAATTCGTTTTACGGTGATTTGTCTCTGTTATCGGATGTCAGCATACAGGGAATTGACTTTACCCGACTGCATCTCTTTCTATTTTGGCACGCTGCTGAGATTTGCGCTGCATACAGGAGCAACTTTAACCCAATATCGGGGGTTTTCTGAAATTGGGCGGGGATATATTTGTGCCAGGACAAGGAATTGTCGTTGACGGGCATCAAGAGGGAGAGTTTGATACGTAGTTTTGTTGGCTGGCTGTCATCGGAGCCAGGCTTGTAAATTAATCCGTCATCTTGGTAACGTCATTCCTGCGTGCTTTTGGCAGGAGGCTACCGGGCTGGCGTTCTAGTGGCGCTGGTTGTTTTGCTGTACTTTGATTAAAACGATTGCGCTTCGTCGAACCAAGCCGGGTCTCGGCCCGGCAGCCGAAATACTTTCTTTGCGTCGCCAAAGAACGTATTCAAAGAAAGGCGACCCAGGCGTCGTCGCCCCTGCGGGGTTCCCGTTTGTGCAGTACAAAAAATGGGAAGGCCCGAAACTCGCCTGCGGCCTTGCTTTAGGAACATGCGCTTGCAAGCGCATGCCGTTACGCAGGCGTGCAGCATGCTGCACGAAACCCCTGCTACACCTCAAATAGCGGTCCTTCTTTTTCCATTTTCTGTACTGCACAAACGGCGTCGACACATGGGAATTGCAAAAGTCAAAAGCAACGGCAAAAACAACGGCAAAAACCCAAACCCAAACCCAAACCCAAACCCAAACCCAAACCGGGGCGTTTTGATTTTGGCGATTAATTATTTATCGTCACTCTGAAATAATCCACATCCACGTAATCATCCCCAACTGCAGATGGAGCACCTGACCGTACGCTGAACAAGCCCATCTGCGCGCCAACCCAGCGCCCCATGGTGGCGGTAAAGATGTCACCAATTACCGTGAAATGTCGATTATCCGTACTGTAATAGAAACGGGTTTTACCACCTGCCTGTACCACCATGCGCAAGTACACGATGCTGCTGTTCAATGGCAGGCTGGCACGGGTGATTTCTTCGCATTTCGATTCTGTCTTGTCGCAAGTGGACAAGAGCAATTGTTTTTCCTTGTCTTGCTGGCGTACACCCAGCCAGGCATAGTTAAAGCCATACATGACCAGGCCAGCGCTGCTGCCGTCTTTCAGATGACTGACATCCAGTTTGGTATCTACCGTGAATTGTTCGGCAGGCAGTTTTTGCAATAACAGCGAAGGCACATCCCACAGGTTTTTGCGTTCGGCATAGCTGGCGTCAGATTGTGTCAGCAGGCGCAGGTGCTGTGGCCTGGCTGTCAGTGAAAACCATGCAGGTTTCCAGTTGGCATTCCACTGCCATTGCAGGCCCAGTTTGTTGCTCTTGAATTCATCCGTGCTCGCTGGTTGTACTGATGGGAATTTGCCTGGTACTGGCATGGCGTGGCTGAGTACCGGTTCGCCTGTGCCAGCGTAGTTGGTATCGTCACCGATGACGGGCCAGCCATCTTTCCATTGCATGGGTTGCAGGTGCACGATACGGCCATAGGCGCGCTTGTCCTGGAAGTGATAAAACCAGTCTGTACCTTGCGGGGTCTGTACCCAGGCCCCCTGGTGCGGGCCATTGGTGGACGACTTGCCTTGCGCCATGACGATCTTGTCTTCATACGGGCCTTCGATATTGCGCGAACGGAATACCGATTGCCAGCCTTCTTCAACACCACCCGCAGGGGCGAATACATAGTAATAACCCTGATGTTTGTAGATCTTTGGTCCTTCCAGCGTCTTGTAGTTAGGCAGCTTGTTGCCATCGATGACGACCTTGCCTTCAGTATCCAGCAATTGCGTCGCCTCATTGTTCATGCGGCGCAGGCTCAGCACATTATTGATGCCGGCCCGGCTCTTGGCCCAGGCATGCAAGAGATAAGCCTTGCCATCATCATCCCACAATGGTGTAGGGTCAATGATGCCTTTGCCTGCCAGCAGCAAATGTGGCGCAGTCCATGGGCCGCTGAATTTTTCCGCAGTCATCACGTAGATGCCCTGATCCGGATCAGGATAAAAAATCCAGAAACGATTATCGTGATAGCGCAGGCAGGGTGCCCACACGCCCTTGCCGTGCTGTGGCCTGGCAAAATCCGCCAATGGTAATTGCTGGGGCAGGGCATGGCCTGTTAATTGCCAGTGCACCATGTCTGCTGATTCCAGCAGTGGCAGGCCAGGGGCGCTATTGAAGCTGGATGCCGTCATGTAATAGCGATTGCCAACGCGTATTACATCGGGATCTGAATAATCGGCATGAATGATGGGATTTTGGTATTGCGCCTTGCCACTGCCAGCATCAGCGGCGTGGGTGTGTGCACTCAGACTGGACAGCAACAGGCAGGCAGCTACTAGCTGGTTCATCATTCCTGGTATTCGCTTCATATACATCCCTAATCAGTGCTTGGTTGACCAGTGCAAAATTGGTAAGGCCAATTATGCAAGGCAATATCAAAGCATGCAAGCGCAGTTTTCAGGTGAATGATAAAAATCAAGCGCTTGCTCACGTAAAAATTACATGAATTATTTTGTTGACTTCATTGATTACGCATGTAATCATTCCTCATCGATTACATGTGTAAATGATTGAAGCTTAAATTATGTCTGGAGCCAATAATGAAAAACATCGCCATCAGCGAGGCAGAATCGCTAGTCATGGAAACCCTGTGGAAACAACATCCACAGGCAGCCGAAGAAGTCAGCGCTGCTCTGGCGCAGCAACAAGACTGGCAAGAAGCCACCGTCAAAACCCTGCTAAACCGTCTGCTCAAAAAGGGGGCAATAGCCGCCGAGAAGGATGGCAGGCGCTTTTTATATTCCCCCATACTCAAGCGCGAACAATGGCTGATGTCAGAGAGCAAGGGCTTTCTCGACCGCATGTTCAATGGCCGTATTGCACCGCTGGTAGCGCACTTCAGCGAACAAAAGAAATTATCCAAACAGGATATCGCTGAGCTGAAACGCCTGATCAAGGAGCTGGGTGATGAGTAATATTCTTTTGCAGACAGGCTTGCTGGTCTGCCTGGTCATCAGCAGCCTTATTGTTCTTATCCTGCTGATCAGGCAGCCCTTGCGCAAACTGGTGGGTGCCGGTATCGGCTATCAGCTTTGGGCCATCTTGCCATTGAGCTTGATTGCGATGTTTTTCCCGCATCATCAATATCTGGACATGACAGTAGATTTGAATACGCCTGTAAATCAACTCATTGGCGGTACAACTTTGCTGGAAATTCAGTCAGCCAGTGTTTGGCCAGTAATCCTTGTCAGTGCATGGCTGATCGGTAGCCTGGCCATGCTGGCACTGTTTGGGATGCAGCATCTGCATTTCTTGCGCAGGCTGGGCAAACTCACCAGGGCTGATGGCATATATCTGGCCAGCGATGTGGATACTGGACCTGCTTTGGCAGGCTGTTTCAGGCCAAAAATCATAGTGCCCGCTGATTTTTTTGAACGCTATAGCGCCGCAGAACAGGCACTTATCATTCTCCACGAACTGGTGCATAAACGCCGTGGCGATGTCATCGCCAATACCTTGTTCGCGCTGCTGCAATGCCTGTTCTGGTTTAACCCATTCGTGCATGTTGCCGCCAGATGTTTTCGTCTCGATCAGGAACTTGCCTGCGATGCCAGCGTGATTGCGCAAGAGCCGCAAGCCAGGCGCGTCTATGCTGAAGCCATGCTGAAGACACAGTTAAGTGTTACCCCCAGTGCCCTGGCCTGTCATTGGCCTTCCCGTCATCCCTTAAAGGAGAGAATCATGCAATTGCAACAGAATAGTCCCGGCAAATTGAAGCGTATCAGCGCCTATGTGGTATTGAGTTGCCTGTGTGGTGTAAGCGCCTATAGTGCATGGGCAGCAACACCTGTCAGTACCCTGACTATGGAAACAAAAGTGAAAGGCACCGAAGCTATTGAGGATGGAGTTAGTTCCGACAGGTACAAAGTTTCAATGACCGTCGACCTGGGTGGAGAAAAGACAAACCATGATTTAACTATTATCCCTGGTTACCCCACAAGTGTCGTCAGACGCCTGGATGGACAAGGCGGCATTTGGAATTTCACTTTCACGCTAGTTCCTGCACCTGCAGATCAGTACAAAGATGCTGTAACTATCGACATGGTAGTCAAGAAAGGTGATGAGGTGATAGCCAAACCCAAACTCGTCGCAGGCTTGAACCAGAAGGCAAGATTGCAAAAAGAGACGCCGGATAAACAGCAAGACTTTGATATTTCAATGACGACCAATTTGCTTAAAAAAGCGGAGTAAGTGAAACGGGCGATGGTCTCTGCCTGGCTATTCATTCTGTTAAAATTGTTGAATACATGTAGCAAAAACAGGAAAGAACATGGTCGTCAGGCAGGCAATCGCAGAAACCAGAGAGTATCAGGAGATCAGCAAAGTGTACGGTGATCGCCGTGCCGGACGCAGCCAGGAATTACTGATCAAGCATATCGATGACGGTCTGCAAATCATGATCCGTCTTAACGCCAGCCTGGATGCCTTGAAGGCATTTTGCATCCATCCTCTGTTCCAGGCAGATCAGGAGCTGGCTGTTTACGCACCCATGGCGTCAGCCTTTCAAGCAGAGGTGATGATGCTGGTCATGGAATATCGCCGTGCTGCCAACGCCTATTTATGCAAGCCACATACTGATGCATGGGACATGGCTGATCTTGCCTTGTATGTAGGCTGGATACTTCCTGAAGTGCGCAAGATGCTGATGGCCGACAAGCTGCAGAATCAGGTAGATTTCTTGATGCATCATGCTGATACACATCAGCGCAGGGCAGAGTTGAAACGTTATTTTGAACTCTGGATAAAGTATCTCAATGAGATGAAATGAATTCGCTTACCATGCATACCACCTGTATCAAACTGGCTGCCGCCTTGTTGATGTTATCTGCTTCCACCGCCATGGCTGCATCCGGCAAAGTCTGCACTGGCGATGCCGTCTTGCACAAGCTGGATGGTTACTGGAGTAGCAGTCATTTCCTGAAACTGTTGAAAATCCATGGTAATTGGACTGGTGCCATGACAGCCACCGACAGCCAGCAAGTTGCCCTGATCATCAAGGACGGCCTGATCAAACAAAACCTGGCATGGCATGAAGGTGACGAGACTGAATATTGCCTGCGTCAGCAAGGCGATAAAATCTGGCTACTGGCGGACGGCAAAAACAGGATGGAGCAAGGCCCGTATCAACGCCTGGGAAAACTTGATCGGAACGAGGCTGACCTGTATCTGGCGCGCATCATACAAGGCTGCTTTGCTAGCGAAGAAAAAGAGCAATGGTGCTTTCAAGGTGGCAAACTCAGCATAGATGGCAAACTGGCCAAAGCCAGTTTGTCACGCGATTTGTCTGAACTGGATTTGTATGGCACCCCGCTACGCGTTGAGGGGCGCAAGCTGCCATTCTGGTACCTGGTCAAGCGCGGTGATGCCTGGTTAATATTTGAAGACGATTATGCGAGTAATGAAAAACGTGTACCCGTCGATCCCAAGACCAGCAAGCCCTGGCGCGTGTTAAGAAAGCAGTAGGCCAGCGTGAAGCTTCATTTTTCTGACGTGCGACGCTACTTCCGCATTAAATATATTCTGCTGCTGGTATTGGCCATCTTGCTGGCAGGGTTTGTCTGGACCATGCTGAGCATCGCTTTATATCCAGCACTGCTCGACCAGAAAAATCCCAGGCCTGAAAAAATCAGGGCTGATGCAGCGATAGTTCTGGGAGCATCGGTCTGGAAAGACAAGCCATCGCCAGTATTTGCAGAACGCATCAAACATGGCATACGGTTATACAAAAATGGCCAGGTGGATTATCTCATCTTCACCGGCGGCTTGAGTGAGGGTGACATACTGTCAGAATCTGCCGCAGCCCGTCAGTATGCGCTTGGCCAGGGTATTCCCGCAGAAAAGATATTGATAGAAGAGGTATCAACAAATACCTATCAAAACCTGGTACAGGCTTGCAAGCTCATGCAGGCGCATCAACTCCACAAGGTAATGATAGTCAGTGATCCTTTGCACATGAAGCGGGCGATGACGATGGCCGATGAATTGCACATCAATGCCATTTCTGCCGCCACGCCGACCAGTCGCTATATCAGTTGGCGCGCAAAAGGACAGTCACTGTTGTATGAGAGCTTCTTTTATGTGAAGCATGAATTAGCTGGTGAAGCGAATATCCCGTGTAGATCTGATAAGTCCTAAAGAATAATGGTGGTGTTGAATGATTTGTTATATTGAGTCACTGATCAGCATTTCCAGTTTTTCCAGCATAGTAAATAAACCCCTATCGTCTTCAGAGTAGGGATAATCAAAATACTCTATCTGCATCCATTGCGTGGCCTGGCCAGGATGGACATAGATTTCAAAGTCATCAACCAGGATAATATCGCTGACTGCCGCATCAGGTACAAATTCCAGATTCTTGGTTTCGCCTTGCCAGTTCACATATTCGATACCGGCAAACCAGTCCGGTGCCATGCCTTCTTCCACCAGCAAGCGGGCGATTTGCCTGAATTTGTCTTCGCTTACTGTCGTGAACATGACCAGGCGCGGGAAAAGTACAGCGCAGCGTGTCAAGAATTCATGCAAGCCAGGGCGTGGAATCTGGCTCATGGCGTTGGAGATCAGGGTACCTTCAAGATCGAGTGCGAGTACGGTAGGCAGTATTTTTTTCATTTGATGCAAGATGATGGATGATGAGACAGTGAGATAATGAGTCAGCGTAATTTTTGTAGGGTGCGCCGTGCGCACCGTTGTATTAGTAGCTGTGGCCAACGATGCCCATTGATGGTGCGCATGGCGCACCCTACAGTATGCGTTATCCGAGTTTAAAAAAATCCTCAGTCTTATCTTCGCCAAATTCTGCCCAATACCAGCAAGCCATCAAGAAACTGCTGAGATGATGATCTTCTGCGTACCATGCCCCGTCATCATTATTTCTTTGCCAGACGATGGGATCATCTTGATCCAGGTCTTGCAGATGTATGCCCCAATCGACAACGCCCTGGTTTTCATGCATGAAGATCAGGTGTTCTTGCTCCACATATAAATCTCCGGGTAACAAGAGTTCGTTATATGCGGTGTTGATGGGGCTGGTGCCAGCGCAATGATAGTAGGCTATCAGAGCAAGTGGCAGCGGCTGCGCAACTGCCTGCAATTTGCTGGTTGCATCCGGCAGGGCTGACATTTCCAGCCCGGCGTTTTGCATCCAGTGCTGATAAAAATTCTGGTAAGTCTTTATCGCAGCTTGTGTGGGCGAATTGTGTGTCGGGTTCATGTCGTCTGCAATGCACATGTCCAGATATTTTCCAGGCTTTACGCTTTAGCCGCTGCAAGCAGTGCATGTGCCGTTACTGTCAATAGTGCCGTGGCTTCACCATCAAAAAACATCTGCGAGCTGACAAAGGCACCGTTGATCAGCACCGCCAATTGGCCAGCCAGCTCATCGGGGCGTTTTGCGTCCAGGCGCACGGCGATATCTTTGAGTCTGTGCCGCAGTTCATGTTTATGCTTGTATGCGACCTTGCGGGCAGGGTGATCCTGGTCAGGAAATTCAGCCGCGACATTGATTTGCGGGCAACCGCGGTAGTTGGGGCGTGCCACCCTTTCACCTATCCACTGGAAATGCGCATCAAGTTCGGCGGCAGCATCATCTGCATGGCGATTGTGAACATCCCCCCAGCATTGCCAGAAGTCTTCGTCTTCGCGCTGCAAAAAAGCGGCAATGAGATCATCTTTGGTACCGAAATGACGATAGATGCTGGTTTTTGCCACATCAGCTTGCTCAGCCACCAAATCCACGCCCACCGCTCTTACGCCCTGGCTATAGAAAAGCCGGGATGCTGTTTCAAGTATGCGCTCCTTTACCTCTGGGGTAGCAGATGCGTTAGCGGTCTTTGAAGTATTCATGGAAAAAAATTATAGCATAATTGCTTGACATGCTACAGACCTGTATGTATCTTATAAAACATACCGGTCTGTATCGTATTGATGTAATAATAAAATGGAGTCAAACTATGAATGCCTCGCTAAATAAAGTTGCTGTTTTTGGTGCCACCGGACATACAGGGCGCTTTGTGGTGGATGAACTTATACGACGCGGCATGGTGCCAGTAGCCCTGGCCCGCGATAGCGGCAAGCTGGCTGCTGCTGGCTTTGTAGAGCGAGGCATCCAGACCAGGTGCGTTTCCATAGACAATAACGCAGCACTCGACCATGCCTTGCACGGTGTGGTCGCCCTGATCAATTGCGCTGGCCCCTTCCTGGAAACTGCCGACCAGCTTGCTGCAGCTGCTGTGCGCAATGGTGTGCATTATCTGGATGTCAGCGCAGAACAGATGAGCGCCCACGACACCTTGAATAAATTTGACAGCCCGGCACGCGAAGCGGGCGTGCTGATTCTCCCTGCCATGGGGTTTTACGGTGGTCTTGCTGACTTGCTGGCTACCGCTGTCATCGGCGAATGGGATGCTGTTGACGACATCCGCATAGGCATTGCACTGGATAGCTGGCATCCGACCGAGGGCACGCGCATCACGGGTGCGCGCAATACTGCGCATCGCCTGGTGGTCAGTGACGGCAAGCTGCTACCCATGACACTGCCTGCGGCTGAAATTGCCTGGGACTATGCTCAACCCTTCGGGCGTCTGGATGCCATTGAAGTGCCATTTTCAGAAGTGATTCTGATGACGCAGCATCTCAAGATAGTGCAATTGCATACCTATCTGAATCTTTCTGCCCTCAAGGACATACGAGACCCATTGACGCCGCCACCCGCAGCGGCTGACGAAAGCGGCAAGTCCGCCCAGGTTTTTCTGGTCGAGGTCATTGCAACTAAAGATGGAGTAACACGCAAGCTGGCAGCGCAGGGGCGTGATATCTATGGTTTTACTGCACCGCTGATATGCGAGGCAGTGCAGCGGATTTTGCAGGGTGAAGTGAAAGAGCGTAGTGGGGCGCATGCGCCAGGTGCGGTCTTTGATGCCCGCAGTTACCTGCGTGCGCTTGCGCCGGAACTTGTTTGTTCCTTTGAGACATGATTGATGCTTGAAGCTGTAACAAGTACACCGTTTATATAGCGCATCCGTCAAACCGGATGTGGCATGGTCTGCCTGTTTTTGGCATTACTATGACTGCAAAAATATCTTGAACTTAGAACAATTTATGCTTTATTATGCTTGAATACATAATTTATGTATCTGGACATAATAAAGCATAATAGAGAAAAATAAGGTCATCAGCCCATGAGTACTTCCTTTACTTTTCGCCGCCCTGAACTGGCGCAAGAGCTTTGCAACAGGTTGCAAGGCAAGGGTCTGAGCGATGCACGATCAGGCTTGTTCCTGGCTGCACCAAGGCGTGTTGGCAAGAGTACTTTCTTGCGGGAGGATCTGGTACCAGAGATCAGCCAGCGTGGCTGGCTACCCGTGTATGTGGACTTGTGGGCCAACAAAGAACGCGACCCGGCGCTGATCATTACCGAGGCCATCAAAAAACATCTGGCCGATACCATAGGTATCATCAGCAAGGCCGCCAAGGCTGTGGGCCTCTCCAAGGTCAATGTGCTGGGTACGCTGACAATAGATATCAGCCAGCCGGGTTTGCCAGACAATGTCACGCTGTCAGATGTGATTGCTGAACTCAGCCACCAGGTCAAAAAACCTATTGTGCTGATCGTTGATGAAGCCCAGCATGCACTGAGCACCCCAGCCGGCTTGAATGCCATGTTCGCACTCAAGTCTGCACGCGACACGCTTAACCTGAGTGCCGAGTTGCCTGCGCTGATGCTGGTATTCACTGGTTCCAACCGCGACAAGCTCGCTCACCTGGTGCTGAACCGCACCCAGCCTTTCTTTGGTTCCAGCATTACGGCTTTCCCCTTGCTCAACAAGTTATACACGGATGCCTTCACCAAATGGGCGAATGGCAACTTGGCCAGGGGCAACAAGCTGCGTGCAGAAAGTGTCTGGGCCGCATTTCAGTTGCTGGGACACAGACCAGAGATGCTGCGCGACCTGATCGCCCACATCGCCCTCGACGGCCAGGCACAAAGCCTGTCAGAGATACTGGAAGACGGCGCCCGCAAAATCAATAACCGCCTGTGGGAAGAATTCGCCAGCGAGTTCGACGCGCTGACAGCAATACAGAAAGCCGTGCTCAGCGTACTCATCAGCAAAGGCGAGCATTGGATACCATTTTCTGATGAATCCATGGCAGCGTACATGGACATCACGGAAACCAAAAAGCTATCAAAAGCGACAGTGCAAACTGCCATCGATGGCTTGCGTGAAAAGAACCTGGTCTGGAAAGAGTCTCGTGGTATCTATGCACTCGAAGACCAGGGTTTTGCTGAGTGGTTCAGGCATAACAGGCTGGCTGCAGCAGGTGAGTAAGGCTCATGAATCAATCAAAAATGAAAATTTCTACTGAAGCTTATGGTTTGCTAGTGTTAAAGAGAGCAATGCCAGTGATGCTTATTTCAACGGTCATATTTTTACTGAGCTTAACAGTAGCCCGCATTCCCATCTACTTTGCAGCGGTGGCGATCTGCGTCGGCGTGATTTATTTTTGGACGATGCGGCGCTTTATCGCTGCAGGGAGTGATTTTCGCAAATATGCCGACATGCTGGTCATCATCTCAGGGGTGTTGCTGGCTGTAGCGCAATCCGGGCAAATGCAACTGTTTTCCGAGCTGGCTTGGTTGATTCAATATTATTGCCTGTTATTCTTTTCGATTTTTTTCCTGTGCATATTAACTGCCAAGGAAATACGGCGAGTCAGTATGCGTAGATACTGTTATTCCTGTCAAGCCAAATGCAAGCTAGCATCGAATGGTTTTCCGGATTTCAATACACCCAAAGCGACATGGACTAGTTTTCTCATCATAGCGCCGATAATGAGCATTGCAGGTTT